>CAZEKB010000099.1:0-26877 GCA_964512225.1 uncultured Rickettsiales bacterium
CCTTCAGTCCGACGACGGTCTCGCGGCTCGTCTCGGACCTGCGGCCGACGCCCGACGTCCATCCTTCCAAGATGCGTTACGTGGTCGGGCGCCCGATGGCGCTGTGGTCCGAGGACGGCTCGAAGCTCCGGGAGCGGGGCCGCAAGCACGAGCTGCTGCTGGTGCAGGACGAGTGCTCGCGGCTCAAGGTCGGTCACGGCCTCGTGCGGGGCTCGGCGACCGCCGACGACGTGCGTCGAGTGCTCGAGACGGCCTTGTGTCAACCGCTTCTTAGACCCGAGGGGCGTCAAATCAAGTGGTCGCTACATACGTGGCGAAGGAGATCGAGCCGCTGAGGGACCTGTACCTGCGCCTCGCCGTGGAGCAGCTGCCAGGGGAGTGAGGTTCATTCGTCGCCGCGCGAGACGAAGCGGTTGGTTCACTTCACGGCCGCCAGGCGATTTGGAACCTCGTCCCGTAGGAGCGCGACCAGATCTCCGCCGATGTTCACGCATCGCCCACCCCAGAGCGAGCGCGACTGGCAAACCGGCAGCCTCAGCTGAGCAGCCGGTCAATCACCCTCTGCTGCCTCTGGTGACAAGAGCAAAGAAAAACGGCGCTCCCGACTTCTCGAAAGCGCCGTGATTCTGAGTGGTTGCGGGGGCCGGATTCGAACCGACGACCTTCGGGTTATGAGCCCGACGAGCTACCTGGCTGCTCCACCCCGCGTCATTCGCCTTTCGGCGCCAGGGAGCGAGAAGATAGAGACGCCCCCCCGGGGTGTCAACGCCGCTGCACCTTCTTTCCCCTTTGAGCCCCTCCCGACGGGACGGAATCCCACATGGAGGCCGTCGGAGGCAGCTCATGGTACGCGGATGGGAATTCGTCCGAAGTGGACTCCCTGCCGCGACCACTCCACCCCCGGACCCCCGATCCACGTATGATTGACTCGTCAATCAATCTCGTCGGAGTCCCCTCCCCATGGCCGAGCCCCAGTTCACCGAAGAGCACCAGATGTTCCGCGAGACCGCGCGGAAGTTCGTCGAGTCCGAGCTCGCGCCGCACGCCGAGGAGTGGGAGCGCGCCAAGGCCTTCCCGGACGAGATCTTCAAGCGCGTGGGCGACATGGGGTTCCTGGGCCTCTCCGTGGACGAGCAGTACGGCGGCATGGGTCTCGACTACTGGTTCACCGTCGTGTGGTTCGAGGAGCTGGTGCGCTCGAACATGGCGGGCCTGAACATGGCCCTCGCGGTCCAGTCGGACATGGCCACGCCCATCATCGACGAGATCGGGACCCACGAGCAGAAGCTCGAGTTCCTCAAGCCCGCGATGACCGGGGACGCCGTCGCCGCGCTGGGCATCTCGGAGCCCGGAGCGGGCAGCGACGTCGCCAACCTGCGCACGACCGCCCGCCGCGTCGGCGACGAGTACGTCATCAACGGAGCGAAGACGTTCATCACCAACGGCACCCGCGCCGACTTCATAACCCTCGCGGTGCGCACGGGCGACGCGGGCTTCGGCGGCGTCTCGCTCATGCTCTTCCCCACGGACGTGCAGGGCTTCAGCGTCGGCCGGATCCTCGAGAAGGTGGGCAACCACACGTCGGACACCGCCGAGCTGGCGTTCGAGGACTGCCGAATCCCCGCCCGCTACCTGCTCGGCCAGGAGGGCCACGGCTTCTACTACGTGATGACCGGGTTCCAGCGCGAACGCCTGGCCGCCGCGATCCTCGCCGTCGCCGGGATGGACAAGCTGTGGCACGAGGCCGTCCAGTACGGCAAGGAGCGGGAAGCCTTCGGGCGGCCGATCCTCAAGTTCCAGGTGTGGCGCCACAAGCTGGTCGAGCACCTCACCTCGATCGAGGCCGCGAAGCGCCTCACGTACCACGCCTGCGCGAAGTTCAACGACGGCGAGACCGACGCCGAGCTGATCTCCATGGCCAAGCTCTACACCTGCGACCTCGCCCAGAAGGTCGTCTACGACCTGCAGCAGTTCTACGGCGGCTACGGCTACATGGAGGAGTACAACGTCGCACGCGCGTTCCGGGACATCCGCCTCCTGACCATCGGCGGCGGCACCTCCGAGGTCATGAAGGAGATCATCGGCAAGATGCGCGGCTTCTAGGGGCTGCTAGGAGCCGGGAGCGCGTAGAGGACCGAGCGGGGTGAGGCCGAAGCGCGCGAGGTCGAGGAGCGAGGAGGAAGCGCATCGGGATGCGCGACGAGGACGCGACGAAGAGACCGCGCGCCTCGGTCCGCCCCGCGGAGGAGGCGTGCTCTCGTCTACGCGTTCCAGGCTCCTAGGCCCCGCTGTCGTCGTCGTCGGCGCCGGAGTCGTCGTCGTCACCCGCGGCGGTGTCGTCGTCGTCGACGGTGCTGTAGTCCGTGCGCTCGGGGGGCGGGCAGGCCACGAGGAGTACGAGGCCGGCGAGGAGGGGGAGCAGTCGCTTCATCATGGTCGGCCTACATCGTTCGGTTCGGCACGGTGGCCTTCTTCGGGGAGCCGATGGCGGGGAATCGGAAGTGGACGTCGAGCCAGGCCCGCAGCGCGATGGCCGCGCCGCCCAGCGCCGTGGCGTTGTTGAACCCGCCGACGTTCGCCGCCACCTCCACGTGGTCGAACTTCAAGCCCGCCCCGCCCGACGCGGAGAAGGCCACCACCCCGAGGTTGCTGCGCGTCGTCGCGCGGTTGGTATCGCCGGTGATGTCCAGGTTCGCGACGTGCAGCGTGGCCGCGCTCGCCCCCACGCCCGCTCGCACCGAGCCCCGCACCCAGAGCTTCCACACGGGGTTGCCCTCGGCCCCGATCGACAGGATCGGCGCGCGAATCCGCGTCGTGCGCGTCAGCGCCCCGGCGAACGCCTCCCCCGCTTCGTTGTTCGTCGCCTCGATGCGCAGGGTGTCCCACTCGACCGACGCCGTGCCCACGATCCGCAGCGCGTCGACCGGCGAGTACTCGGCGCCGACCCCCACGTTGCCCGCCACCGACGACACGATCAGCGTCCCGCTCTCGGTCGGGAGATCGACCAGGTAGTCGGTGAAGTAGGGCTCGCCGCGCGAGTAGGCGATCTCGAAGCCGGGCGTCACCAGCACGTCCCCGGCCAGGATGGGGACCCGGAAGCCGCCGCCGATCTGGCCGAAGCCCCGGACGCCCGCGAGCGTCGACACCGTCGGCCGATCCGTGGGGAACGTCGGGGGCGCCGCGAACGTATCGACCCACGTGCTCGCGAGGATCGCCCGGACCCAGAACTCGGGGGCCGCGATGTCCACGGGGATCATCGCGCCCCCGGACACGGCGATCACGCTGCTGTTGGCGGTCGTCTCGTTGGTGGAGAACCGCGTCTCGGCGTCGCGGACCTCGTTGTTGGCGTACGTCCGCCCCGCCGCGATGTGGCCGCTGAAGCCGAGCTGCACGTCGCCCAGGTCGACCCCCACGCCCACGTCCACCGGCAGGAAGAGCGGCGCCGTGCCGCCGCCGGTGTAGGCCAGGACGCCGCCGTGGCCCCCGGGCAGGACGTTGCCGAGGACGTTGCCGAGGGCGCCCGCGTCGGAGAAGCGGTTGCCGGTGCGGTTGAGGAAGATCCCCACCGTCACCGGGCCGAGCCCGATCGCGCCGCCGCCGAAGGGGCTGAAGGTGCCCGCGGACGTGAACCCGAGGCTCACGAACGTCCGGTTGGGCCACAGCGTGAGCTGGGACGGGCTGAGGAAGATGTTGAGGTCGTCCTCGACGAAGAGCTGGTTGCGCGCGCCGGTGGGGTTGCCCACGAGCCCGTCGACGCGGGCGGGGCCGGCCCAGGCGGACGGCGCGACGAGCGTGGCGACGAGGGCGAAGGCGAAGGCGGGAGCGAGGCGGGTCATCGTCGCGCTCCCAGGAGGTCGCAGTCGACGCGGACATCGTCCCAGGTCCCCAGGATGGAGCACATGCCCCCCTCGTCGTGGGACGCCGTGCCCGCGATGCTCGAGACGTCCCCGGCGACGTCGACCGCCCACGCGAAGCCCTCGAAGGCGGGGTAGGTCATGCTCACGGCGAGGTAGTCGACGTCGCCCTCGACCGTCGAGGCGGAGAGGCGATCGAGCGTCCAGGACAGCGTCCACCGGTCGGGCTCGTCGGCCCCGGCGAGCTCCGCGAAGGCGACGCGGCTGCCCACGCCGTCGAGGATGTACGTGCCCGGGTCGTCCCCCTCCCAGCCCACGGAGAGCTCCGACGCCACGACCTCGTAGGTCAGCGCGCGACCCTCCGCCGTGGTCGTGCCGGTGCAGGCGTCCGCGAAGGTCAGCGACGCGTCACCGGCCCACGGATCCCCCGTGAGATCGCTGCACAGCGAGCAGTCCCCGAACGTGGGAGCGCAGCCCGGCTCGTCGCGTCCGCCGAGCTCCGACGCCATCACCGCCACGCCCTCGAGCGTGGGCGTCAGCCGCGCCAGGTCGTCGCCGACCTGGTCCTCGAACAGCGTCACGGCGTGCCGCTCGGCGGTGTCCGGTTCCCGCTGCAGGGCGGCGCACCCCGTGGCCGCCGAGAGCCCCACCACCGCGATCGAAACGAGCACGCGCTTCATCACTCCACCTCCTTCCGCCAGCGTATCGCATCGCTCCGGGGCTTTCCCCGGTCCTCGGGAGCGTACGATGCGCACGATGCTCCCGGCCGGCGTCCACCTCGGCTCCTTCGAGCTGCTCGACAAGATCGGGCAGGGCGGGATGGGGCGCGTGTACCGCGGCAGGCACCGCGGCCAGGGGCTGCCCGTGGCCGTCAAGGTCCTGTCCGCACTGCGGGCGCGCGAGGCCCAGTTCCACAAGGCCTTCGCCGCCGAGGTGGAGGTGATCGCGGGCCTCGATCATCCGGGGGTGCTGCTCGTCTTCGACCACGGCCTCGTCACCCGCCCGGCAGCGGAGGCGTCCGGCGGGGAGCTGATGGAGGGCAGCCCCTACCTCGTGATGGAGCTCGCGGACGGCGGGTCCCTCATGGACGACCACGGCGCCCGACCCTGGCCCGAGGTCCGCTCGATCCTCCTGGGGATGCTCGACGCCCTCGCTCACGCTCACGCTCACGGCGTGATCCACCGCGACGTGAAGCGCGGGAACATCCTCATCGCCACGGAGGACGATCTCCGCCCGGGCCTGAAGCTGAGCGACTTCGGGCTCGCCCACCACGCGGGGGACGCCCGCACCGGGCTGATCGAGGACGCCCTGTCGGGCACCCCGGCGTACATGGCGCCCGAGCAGTGCGCGGGGCGGTGGCGGGACTACGGCCCGTGGACGGACCTGTACGCCCTCGGCTGCGTCGGCTGGGCCCTCACGACCGGGACCGTCCCGTTCTGGGGGAAGAAGCTCCGGGAGACCCTCAAGGCCCACGTGCACGCCCCGCCCCCGCCCTGGCGTCCCACGCGCCCCGCCCCCCCGGGCTTCGAGGCCTGGCTGCTGCGGGCCCTGGCCAAGAAGCCCCGCCACCGCTTCCGGTGCGCGGCCGACGCCGCCGAGGCGCTGCTCGAGCTGCCCGCCTGGATCGAGGAGGCCGATCCCCCCGTCCCGCGACCTCCCCCGGCCCCGGAGACGACCGCCTGGGCCCTCGAGGTCCTCACGACCCAGGCCGACCTGCGCAAGGCCGTCCGCCAGGATCTGTCCGGCGTGATGGAGCTGCCCACGCTCGTCAAGCGCCTGAACCGCGGGTCTGCGCAGGAGCACCGGGTCCCGAAGGACTGGCGACGCCCCGAGGGCGGGCGGTCGATCCGGCGGCTCGTGGGCGCCGGGCTGGGGCTGTACGGGCTCAAGCGGATCCCCGTGGTCGACCAGGAGCCGGTGCGGGACGCGCTGTGGGCGGAGCTGCGCCGGACGCACAAGTCCGACGAGCCCCACGTCGTCCTCCTGCGGGGGGCGACCGGCAGCGGCAAGACCCGCCTGGTGGAGTGGCTCGGGCACCGGGCGGTCGAGCTCGGCCTCGCGACGCGCCTGAGCGTGACGCACTCCTCCACCCCCCACCCCGGCGACGGCCTCGGCCCCGCGCTCACGCGCTTCCTCCGCCTCGAGGGGCTGCGACGCGAGGACTGCTACCCCCGGATCGTCAAGGCCCTGCGACGACGCGGGATCGACTCCGAGTACGACGCCCGCGCGCTGCTCCAGATCGTCTCCCCCGCGCCCTTCGACGACCCCGACGTCATCCGGTTCTCCGGGGCGGCCGAGCGGTTCGCGGTCCTCAGCCGCTTCCTCGAGGGCGTGGCGGACGAGCGCCCGGTCCTCGTCGTGCTGGAGGACGCCCAGCGCAGCCCCCTCGCCGTCACGTTCGCGCGCTTCCTCAGTCGGCGGCGGCCCCTCCGGGCGCTCGTCGTGCTCACGATGAACCCCGACGATCCGACGATGGAGGAGCGGCCCACCGGGGTCTCCCTCGAGTCGGCCCGGACCCTCCTCCCGGACGCGGTGGAGGCCGTCGTGGGGCCGCTCCCCGAGGCCGCGCGCAAGACCCTCGTCGAGGAGCTGCTCGGCCTCACGCCCGCGCTCGCGCGGCGGGTCATCGAGCGCACCGGCGGCAGCCCGATGTTCGCCGTCGAGCTCGTGAGCGACTGGGTCCGCCGGGACCTCGTGGTGCCCACCGCGCGCGGCTACCGGCTCAAGGACGGCGTGCGCCCCGCGCTGCCCCGGGGCCTCCACCAGCTGTGCGCGGCTCGAATGGCCCGGGCCCTGCGGGGGTCCGGACCGGAGGCCGAGGCGGCGGTCGAACTCGCCGCCGCCCTGGGCGAGCGGGTGGACGACGCGGAGTGGCGGGCCGTCTGCCGCCGGGCGGGCATCCCCGAAGGCGTGGTCGAGGTCGTCCCCGAGCGACTCACCCTCGCGGGCCTCGTCGAACCGACGGCAGACGGGTGGGCGTTCGCGCACGGGGCGGTGCGGGAGAGCGTCGAGCGCCGGTGCGACGAGGAGCTGCGGACGGCCGAGCGGCACTCGATCTGCGCCGACGTCCTCGCCGAGCGCGACGCCCCCCCGGCGCGCCTCGGCCGGCACCTCCAGCGCGCCGAGCGGTGGGAGGCCTGCTTCGAGCCGTTGATCCGGGGGGCCCGCGCCGCCGCCGACACCTCGGACCTCGCCCACGCCCGGGCCCTCGCGGAGGAAGCCGAGCGCGCCCTGCACCACCTCGTCCCCGGCTCGCCGGACCGGCGCGTGACCGAGCTCTGGGGCCTCAAGGCGGAGCTCGCCCAGTTCGAAGGTCGCCTCGAGGAGTCCGGGAAGATGGCGTCGCGGTGCCTGCTCGCCGCGGAGCAGGGGGACTGGCCGGCCCTCGCCGCGGACGCCGCCGTCCGACTCGGCACCGTCCGCCTCCGGGGGGGTGAGATCGACGTGTCGATCGAGCTGTTCCGGCGGGCGTGCACGCTCTTCCGCCAGGTCGACGATCTCGGCGGGCGGGCCCTCGCGGAGGGCTTCCTGGCCCGCGCCTCGGCGTTCGCGGGCGACCTCGTCGGGGCCATGGCTGCGGCGCGCCGCGCGATGGAGGCGGGGGCCGCGGCGAGCAACCCGGTGTCCCACGCCCAGGCCAAGCTCGTGCTCTCGGAGCTGCTGCGACGGGCGGGGCGCCTCGGGATGTCGCGACGCCTGGCCCGGGAGGCCGTCCACACCCTGGAGGCCGCGGGTCGCCGCACGGCCCTGGCCGAGGCGCTGTCGGCCCTCGCCGAGACCGTGCGGGGCGAGGGCGATCTCGAGGGCGCCGAGGAGCTCTACCGGCGCTCCCAGGCGCTCTGGGACGACCTCGGGTCCCACGAAGCGGTCACCGTCGACGTCAACCTCGCCATCCTGTCGCTGCTGCGCGGCGACGCCGCCGAGGCCCGCCGCCTGCTCGAGGGGGCCCTGGAGGCGGGCGAGGGCCCGAACGACCGCTTCCTCGTATTCGGGGCCCGCGTCCTCCTCCTGCCGGCGCTCGCCGCCGAGGCGGACTGGGAGGCCCTGGGGGTGCAGCTGACGGCCCTCGAGGAGCACGCGGCGGCGGAGCGGTTCGTGGAGCCCGACATCGCCTGGGCGGCCGAGACGGCCGCGGCCGAGGCGGGGGGAGCGGGCCGGGAGGACGAGGCACGGCGGGCGGCGGAGCTGGCGATCGAGCAGCGCTCGCGGCTCGGCGACCGGGACGCCGTCCAGCGACTCGAGACGTTCCTCGCCAACCTCTGAGCGGCGGCGGCTCGCGGCCTACTGGGTCTCGCGGAACTCGACCGGATCCTGCTGGTTGCCGAGGGGCACCAGCGTGGAGCCGTCGTAGGTGTTGATGCCGTTGACGCCGCTCCAGGTGACGAAGTCCAGCGTGAGGAAGAACCACGGCGCGAGCGGACCCACGACCGTCCCGTCCGTGCAGCAGGCGACCCAGTTCCAGTTCATGGTCGCCTCGGCCACCTCGCCGTTGATGACCTCGCCCCCCTCGCCCGGGTCGTCGGCCTGGATCTGCGAGGCGCCGGTGAGCCCGGTCATGAACATCTGCACGCTGCCGCCGTCGCCGTCCTGGGGGATGTCGTGGATCACGACGAGGTACATGCCCGGCGGGTTCGCGACGCCGGGGGGGTTGAGGTAGAGCATCTCGACGGTCTCGTCGGAGACCTCGAAGCCGGTGTTCGCGCTGCTGCCGAAGGGCGTGCCGTAGGAGTACCAGTCGAGCACGTCGACCACCCCCACGAGCGGCTGGATCCACCAGGTCTGGCCCCCCTGCTCGACCTCGTAGCACAGCGTCGAGGGGTCGCAGTCGTTGTCCAGGAAGTCGCCGCAGGTCTCCGGCAGCCCCGGCCCGATCGCGCCGTTCAGGGGCTCGCAGTCGAGCAGATCGCCGTCGCCGTCGCCGTCGTCGTCCCAGTCCTCGCAGTTCGGGTCGCCGTCGCCGTCGGTGTCCTCGAAGCCGTCGACGAGATCGCCGTCGCAGTCCGAGTCCACGTCGTCGCACGCCTCCTCGGCGCCGGGGTGCCGCCGGGGGTCGAGGTCGTCGCAGTCCCCGCCCGCGCGGATCAGCCCGGGCATCTCTTCGCGGCAGTTGACGATCGGAGCCGTCTCCTCGTCCCCGAAGCCGTCCCCGTCGAGGTCGGGCCGCCAGGAGTAGGTGCGCAGGTTGTCGTCGATCTCGCCGTCGCAGTCGTCGTCGCGCTCGTTGCAGAGCTCCTCGGCGAAGGGGTAGCGCTCGGGATCGGCGTCGTCGCAGTCCCCGCCCCGCGCGACCCAGTCCTCCCCGGGGGAATCGCACGCGACGGTCGGGCCCGCGGCCTCGTCGCCGTGCGTATCGCCGTCGACGTCGGGCCACCAGCTCCGGGGGGAGTCGCAGTCGAACTCTTCTTCACCCGCGTCGTCGTCGTCGGGATCGTCCCCCGACGGGTTGGGGCAACCGAAGGACAGCGCGGCGATGGCCGCGAGGAGCGCCGGGAGCGGGCGCCGCCGGGTCAAGGGGTGCAGAACTCGAAGGAGTCGAACCGGGCGATGTCGGCGATCGCGTTGGGAGCGCCGGTGTACCCCGCGGGCTGGACCCACGTGAGCTCCTTCGCCGGATCGAGCAGCGGGAGCAGGTTCGCCTGCTGCCACCCGGACAGGGCGCCGGGCAGGAAGGTCTCGCTGTCGGTCGTGCCGTCGGCGTAGCCCCAGTTCACGACCATGAGCGGGAAGTCGTTCCCGTCGTGCCAGGACCAGAAGCTCGCCTCCGAGAGGCTGCTCACGGCCACCGCGGCCACGTCCTGGCGGACCTCGCCGCTGCCGGTGGTCTCGGCCGCGTTGGCGCCCGCGTAGGAGCTGGTGCTGATGCTCGCGGTGCCCGTCCAGGGGGCGAGCACGCCGTCGTCGAAGCCGGGGTTCACGAGGATCGAGAAGCCCGCTCCCGTGGGACACGGGATGTTGAGCTCGCAGGCGTTGGTGCAGGCGTCGGTGTCGTTCGTATTGCCGTCGTCGCACGCCTCGCCGAGGCCGAGCTGGGGGATGCCGTCGCCGCAGATCTCGTCCAGGCAGACCGAGCTGCAGAGGTCCTCGTTGTCGAGGTTGCCGTCGTCGCACTCCTCGCCGAGGCCGATCTGCAGGACGCCGTCGCCGCAAGCCTCGTTCTGGCAGGTCGAGCTGCACCCGTCTTCGGAGACGCTGTTGCTGTCGTCGCACTGCTCGCCCGCTTGCAGGATCCCGTCGCCGCAGACCTCGTCCAGGCACAGGCGCGAGCAGCCGTCGTTGTTGTCGGAGTTGCCGTCGTCGCACTCCTCGCCGAGCCCGACCTGGGGCACGCCGTCGCCGCAGAACTCGTCGAGGCAGCGGTTGCTGCACCCGTCGCCGGAGTCGGTGTTGCCGTCGTCGCACTCCTCGCCGAGGAGGGGCTGGAGGTTGCCGTCGCCGCAGGTCTGCTCTTCGCACAGGCTCGTGCAGCCGTCGCCGTCCTCGATGTTGCCGTCGTCGCACTCCTCGCCGAGGCCCGCCTGGGCGATGCCGTCGCCGCAGTACTCGACGATGCACTCGCCGGAGCAGCCGTCCTCGTCCGCGGTGCCGCCGTCGTCGCACTCCTCGCCCAAGGCGTCCTGGACGATGTTGTCCCCGCAGACCTCGCTGCGACACTCGGGGTTGCAGCCGTCGTTGCCCGCGGTGTTGCCGTCGTCGCACTGCTCGCCCAGGAGCGTCTGCACCGTGCCGTCGCCGCAGTACTCGACGCGGCAGAACTCGCTGCATCCGTCGCCCGCCTCGATGTTCCCGTCGTCGCACTCTTCCCCGCGGACCTCCTGCAGCAGGCCGTCGCCGCAGATGGGCTCGATCGAGCAGCCGGAGTCGCAGCCGTCGCCCGGGATGGTGTTCCCGTCGTCGCACTCTTCGGAGTCGTCCACCACCGCGTCGCCGCAGGTGTCGACGGCCTCGACGAGGGCGACGTCGCCGCAGCCTGCGGCGAGGAGCAGCAGCGCGACGGAGCAGAGGAGTCGAAGTACGGGCAGGTGACGCATGGGGGTGCTTCTCGCTGAAAACGACCGGATCGAGAGAAGTGACGAGCCTACACCAGCGGCCTCGGGCGGTGGCGGGGGATCCGACGCCCGAGTCAGGGGGTCGCGGGGGCTCGCGGGGCCAGGAACTCGGCCATGAGGGCGTTGACGCGCCCCGGGTGCTCGATGTTCGGGGCGTGCTTGGCGTCCTCGATCACCTCGAGCCGGGCCTCCAGCCGAGCCGCGAGCCGGTGCCCGAGCTCGAGGGGGAAGACCTCGTCGTGGTCGCCCCAGATCAGCAGCGTCTCGGCCCGCAGCTCCTCCGTTCGGGCGAGGAGCTCGTCCATCGCATCGACGGCGGTCTCGAGGAGCAGGGCGCGCTCGGGTCCGTGATCCTTGTACAGGGTCGTGAGGACCTGCTTGCGGGCGAACTCCGGCGTGGCGGGGGGCCGGAAGTAGGCGAGGTCGATCAGGCGCTGCACGTCCGCGGTGGACTCGGGGACGAGCAGCCGGCTCAGGTCCGGGACCTCGAACCGGGCCAGGAGGGCGTCGTAGTCGGCGCGGCTGTAGGCGAGGCCGGGGCTGTCGAGGATCACGGCTCGGTCCACGCGCTCCGGGAACGTCGCCCCGAGCATGTACAGGACCATCCCCCCGTAGCTGATGCCGGCGACGTCGACCCGGTCCTCGCCGAGGCGATCGAGGAACTCCACGACGGAGCGGGCCTGGTGCTGGAGGCTGAAGTCGCGCCGGGGACAGGACGAGCGCCCGAACCAGAGCAGGTTGGGGACGAGCACCCGGTGGTCCTTGATCAGGGTCTGCACCTGGTGATGCCACTGCCAGATCGCCTCGGCGCCGAAGCCGTGCAGGAGCAGCACGGTGGGGCCCTCGCCGCCCGCCCAGTACTGGATCTCGGCGCCGTCCTCGAGG
Source organism: uncultured Rickettsiales bacterium (assembly GCA_964512225.1). Taxonomy (GTDB): domain Bacteria; phylum Myxococcota_A; class UBA796; order UBA9615; family UBA9615; genus CAZEKB01. The sequence goes on from CAZEKB010000099.1 coordinate 11,786, forward strand.
GTCATCGTCTCGTCGGTGAGGCCGAGCGAGCGGAACTTCCGCTCGAGTCGCTCCTGCTCCAGGATGATGAAGTTGCAGCTCGGCAGCAGCACGCAGAGGGCGAGCAGGACTGCGACGAGGGTGACGGCGCGGGGGGAGTTCACGGCCGCCGAGGGTACACGCCGCCCGCTTCGTGGGTAGGATCGCCGCGGAGGAGATCGATGACTGCATCGCTGGTGCTCGCCGCCCTCGTCCTCGCCGCCGTGGCCGCCCTGCTCTGGGTGGTGAGCCTCGCGACGGAGGACGTCTCGACGATCGACATCTTCTGGGGAGCGGCCTTCGCGGTCGTGGCCTGGATCCACTGGTCGGGCGCCGACGAACCGACCGCGCGCGCGACCCTGCTGTTCGCGATGACGGGGTTGTGGGGCCTGCGGCTGGCCGCGTACCTGGCGCGCCGAAGCTGGGGCGAAGACGAGGACCGTCGGTACGCAGCCATCCGCCGACGCATGGGGCAGAGCTTCCGACGGCTCAGCCTGTACACGGTGTTCCTCGGCCAGGCGGCGCTCATATACGTCGTCTCGCTGCCCGTTCAGCTCGGTGCGTGGGCGGAGGCGCCCATCGGGGGCTGGGACGTGCTGGGGGCGTTGCTCTGGGGCGTGGGCTTCTGCTTCGAGGCCATCGGGGACCTGCAGCTGTCCCGATTCCGGGCCGACCCGGCGAACGCGGGCAAGGTCATGGACCAGGGCCTCTGGGCGTGGACCCGGCACCCCAACTACTTCGGCGACTTCTGCGTGTGGTGGGGCATCTGGCTGGTGGCGCTCGGGGCGGGCCTCGCCTGGACCATCGTGTCCCCGATCGTCATGACGGTCCTGCTCGTGAAGATCAGCGGCAAGGGGCTGCTCGAGCGAGACATCGGCGACCGTCGCCCCGGCTACGCCGAGTACATGCGCAGGACGTCCGGGTTCGTCCCCCTGCCGCCGAAGGGCGGTTGACCCCGCCGGCCGGCGCGCCGCTGGAGGTTCGTGCAAGCTGCGGCCGCCGCGTCGCCCTCGACGCATGTTCACCCCCTCGGAGTTCCCCATGTCCGCTGCCCCCCTGGTCGTCGACGGCGCCGTCGCGCTGTTTCACTACACCCTGACCGTGGACGGCGACGTGCTCGACTCGTCCAACGGTGGGTCGCCGCTGGCGGTCCTCATCGGGGCGGACAACATCGTCCCCGGGCTCGAGAAGGCGCTGGTGGGCAAGCACGTGGGCGACGAGTTCGACGCCGTCGTCGAGGCCGCCGAAGGGTACGGCGAGGTCGAGGGCCCCGGCCCGCAGCCCCTCCCCCGCGACGCGTTCCCGGCCGACGCCGAGATCAGCGAGGGAATGGCCTTCATGGCGGGCTCCGAGCAGGAGGGGTACTTCACGCTGTGGGTCACCGGCGTCGAAGGCGACCAGGTGTTCGTGGACAAGAACCACCCCCTGGCGGGCAAGACCCTCAACTTCCACGTCAAGGTCACGTCGGTGCGAGAGGCCAGCCCCGAAGAGCGCGCCCACGGTCACGTCCACGGCGAGGGCGGGCACCACCACTAGGCGGCCGAGGGAGCAACCACCCGGGTTCGGTGAAACGACCGAGAGCTTGCCGCCTGCCCCCGACACCCGCGGGGCTCAGACGACGAGCCGGGCCATCTTGAGGGGATGGCGACCGTCGGGGCTGGGGAAGTCGGCGTCCGGGCGCACCACCTCCAGGTCGCGGATCGGACGGCCCGCCTTGTGAGCGCAGCGGCGCACGACGCCGAGCCAGTCGTCGAGGTCGACCCGCGCGACGTTGTTGGTGACCAGCAGCTCGCCGCCCGGGCGGGTGCACAGCAGCGCGGGCTTGAGCAGCGACGGGTAGTCCCGCACCAGGTCCACCGCCCCGAACGGCGACTTCGCCCACCGCGGGGGGTCCAGGACCACCCGATCGAAGAGGCGCGGCTCGAGGCGTGTGTAGCGACGCGTCCGGGCTCCCCTGCCCTTCACGCCCAGCCCCGCGAGCTGGCGAATCACCGGCAGCACGTCCTCCTTCAGCGTCTCGAAGCGGTCCTCCACCCCGTTCCGCGCGGCGTTGAGGCGCCCCACCTCCAGCGCCGTCCCGGAGAAGTCGACGTTGAGCACGTCGGCGCCCCCCGCCGCCGCCGCGACGCCGACTCCGCAGGTGTAGGAGAAGAGGTTCAGCACCTGCTCGCCGGCCGCCGCGGCGCGGACGAGCCGACGGCCCGCTCGCAGGTCCAGGAAGAGCAGCGGATCCCGCCCCGGGCGGGGGGGCGTCACGTCGTACCGGAGCCCTCCCTCGCGCCCCTCGGCGGGCTCCGCGGGCGGCGCCGGACCGACCCCCTGGGCCGCCCTCCCGCGCAGGTGGAGGCGGACGGCCAGGGACACGCCCAGCGCGTCCTCCACGACCTGCGCGGCCGCGGCGGCGTCCACGGCGTCGAGCGCGTCGGGGCGCCACACCTGGAGCAGGAGCCCCGGCCCGTACCGGTCGAGGGCGACGCCGGGCAGGCCCTCGACCGCCCCGTGGAAGAGGCGCACGCAGTCGGTGTCTTCGTCGTCCAGCCGCGCCAACAGCTCGCCCCGGGCGGCGAGGGCCGCGGGCAGGAGGTCCCGGAGCCGGGCGCGGTCGCTCACGCTCGGACCGTAACAGGACTACACTTCGGGCCCTCGAACGACCCCCGGAGCCCCGCCATGCCCCTCGACTCGATGGACTACCAGCAGATCAAGCTCGCCCTGCGCGACTGCCTCCGCGAAGAGGGCGTCGTGGGACACACGGAGCTGGGCGGTCGCTGGCACGGCGGCAAGATCGTCCTGCAGCCCGGCGACCCGAACCTCAAGAGCAAGGAGATCGCCATCGACGACTTCTTCCACAAGGTCGTGATGGTCCGGGACCGCCTCCGCGTGCTCGAGCAGAAGGTCAACGCGAACAAGACGCTCGGCGAGACCGAGAAGGTCGAGCTCCAGCAGTACATCACCCGCTGCTACGGCTCCCTCACGACCTTCAACGCCCTCTTCAAGGAGAAGTCCGATTTCTTCAGCGGGACGGGGACCTCCAAGTCCTCGGGCGGAGCCCCCGCCGCCGTCGTCCGGCGTCGTCGGGACTGACCCCGCGTGACGCGGCTCGATCAGTTCGCGTCGGTCTTCCGGTCCGCCGCCAAGGACCGCTTTCGGCGCCGCGACATCGCCGTCCGCGACGTGCTCGTCGCCTCCGACCTCGACGACGAGACCGCAGCCGCCTACGCGACGCGCGTCGCCGCCTTCCTCGCCGACACCCCGGGCGCCGACGCCCGCACGATCCGCCACTCGCCCCGCGCCCGCACCGAGGACCTGGGCGCCCTCATCGAGCAGGTCGCCGACGCCGATCCGGACCTCGTCGTCACCTATCGCAACCTGCACTCGGAGGCGTGGCGGTGGCCCTACACCCTGGGCGACCACGTCGAGGTCCTGACCCAGGTCACCGAGGTGCCGATCCTCCTGCTGCCGCGCTTCGACGCCGGAGAGGCCCCGCCCGGGGGCTTCGTCCCCCCGCGGACCGTGATGGCGATGACCGACCACCTCGCAGGCGACGACCAGATCGTCAACTGGGCCGTCGCCATGGCCGGCAGGGGCCCGGGGAGGCGCGTCGTCCTGGCTCACGTCGAGGACGACCTGGTCTTCGAGCGATACATGAGCATCGTGGGGAAGACGCCCGACATCGAGACGGGGACGGCGCGACGGGAGATCCGACGCATCCTCCTGCAGGAGCCCACGGACTGGATCGCGACCGTCGCCGCCGCCCTGGACGACGTGCCCGTCGAGGTGGTGCCGGACGTGTCCTTCGGCCACCAGCTGGCGACGTACAAGCGCCTCGTCGAGGCCCACGACGTGGACCTGCTCGTGCTCCATACCAAGGACGAGGACCAGCTCGCCATGCACGGGGCGGCCTACCCCGTGGCCGTGGAGCTGCGCCGCACGCCGATGCTGCTCCTCTGACATGGCCGCCGTGACGCACCACGACGTCGCCCTGAGCACGACGCTGATCTTCGGCGCGGTGCTCGTCGGGCTGATCCTCTGCCTCGCGCTCGAGGAGAAGCTGCACGCCAAGAAGTCCCTGATCGCGGGCGTCTTCGCGGTGATCTCGCTGCTGCTCGGGGGCGCGTTCGGGCTGCTCCCCTTCGGACCGATCATCACCCCCTTCGGCGAGTCGATCGCCATGCCGGTCTACATCCCGGCGGTGGACTGGGGCGTGATCGCGATCATCGTCGGCAGCTCGCTGTTCGTGGACGTGACGTCGCGGAGCGGGCTGTTCACGTGGATCGCGGTCAAGCTCACGAAGTCGTCCGGGGGCGACCTCCGCAAGCTGCTGATCAACTACGGGCTCATGACCGTCACGTTCAGCGCGGTCCTCAACAACGTGACGGCCATGATCATCGTGGGCTCGCTCACCGCGGTGTCCCTCGATCGCCTGGGGCGCCGGGACAAGCTCCTCGCGTTCCTCCTCGCCGAAGGCCTCCTCACCAACGTCGGGGGCCTGCTCACGCTCATCTCTTCGGTCCCGAACATCATCGTCGGCACCACCGCCGGCATCTCCTTCGGCAAGTTCCTGTGGGTGTCGGCGCCGTACGTGGCCGTCGCCACCGCCGCCACCCTGGCCCTCGCAGCCCGGTGGTTCGGGATCCACGGCCTGAAGGACGACGAGCGGGAGGCCGCGGCGGCGGCGGTGGCGGCCTTCGACGAGAACGACGGCATCCCCTCGCGCGGCTTCTTCCGGTTCGGGGCCGTCATGACCGCCCTGTTCATCCTCACGATCGCGGGCACCTCGGTCCTCCCCGTGGTCTCGGAGCTGGGCATGGGCTTCGTCGCTCTGGCGTTCGCCGCGGTGATGCTCGTGCGGTTCCGATCGGAGGTGGACACCTTCTACCGGGCGATCGACTGGGACCTGATCGGCTTCTTCGTCGCCCTGTTCGTCGTGATCAACGTCGCCGAACACGCGCGGGTCCTGGCGGTGCTCGGGGAGGGCCTGTTCTGGCTGGTCGGCTTCGGCGACGTGGTGGGCACGGCCGCGCTGCTGGTCGCGTCGGCGGCGTTCTCGTCCGTCACCGACAACATCCCCCTGGCCGCCATGCTCGCCAAGATCCTGGGCGGCGCGGGCACGGACCCGACGTCGCCGCTGTGGTGGGCCGTCGTGTTCGGGGCGAACCTGGGCGGCAACATCACGCCCATCGGCAGCGCGTCGACCCTGGTCGCGGTGACGGTCATCCATCAGCAGGGCATCGAGCTGGGGTTCACCCGCTTCGTCCGCGTGGCCGCACCCTTCGCGGTGCTGCAGCTCGTCCTCGCCGTCGGCTACGTCCTCCTCTTCCTCTCCTGACGGAGCCCTGGATCGAACGAGCGTTCGGTCATAGACTGGGAGATGGAGGTGCCATGCGTCTCAAGACCGCCATCCTCAACCTCGCCGACAGCGGGACCCTGTTCCGCGACGCCGCGGCCACGAAGAACATCCGGGTCCTGACGTCGCTGCTCGGTCCGGCGTTCCGAGGGATGATCCTCCAGCACCCTCGGGTCCACGACCAGACCGAGGTCCCCACCGGCTACCCCGCCGTCTTCGACTGGAAGTACGAGCGCACGAAGCCGGCCCTCGCGAAGCTCTACGAGATCGCCAAGGCGGGGCAGTGGAACGGCACCGACGCGGTGGACTGGTCCATCGACGTGGACCCGTTCCGCAAGGACCGCCTCCTGATCCCCGACGACATGCTCCCGGTGAACGAGATCCGCGAGTTCCGCACCCTGCCCCTGAAGGAGAAGCAGCGGCAGCGGCACGCGATCCTGTCGTGGATCCTGAGCCAGTTCCTCCACGGCGAGCAGGGCGCGTTGTTCGCCGCCGCCCAGGTGACCGAGGCCGTCCCCTGGATGGACGCGAAGCTCTACGGCAGCACCCAGGTGGTGGACGAAGGCCGCCACGTGGAGGTGTTCCACCGCTACCTGACCGAGAAGCTCGAGAAGCAGTACGTCATCGACGTGAACCTGCACACGATCATCGACGTCCTCATGCGCGACTCTCGCTGGGACATGAAGTTCCTGTGCATGCAGATCATGATCGAGGGGCTCGCCCTGGGCGGCTTCGCGACCCTCCGCCACGCGGTCGAGGAGCCCCTGCTCGAAGAGCTCCTCAAGTACGTGATCGGCGACGAAGCGCGGCACGTGCAGTACGGCGTGATCGCCTTGCGCGACTACTACCTGGGGGAGGAGCGGATCTCGGAGGTCGAGCGCCGCGAGCGGGAGGACTGGGCGTTCGAGCTGTCGCTGCTCATGCGCAACCGGTTCCTCGCCCACGAGTACTACGAGGAGTTCTGGGCCCACAAGATGTCGCGTCGGCGCTGGGACAAGATCGTCTTCGAGTCGGGCCTCATGCGCCTCTTCAGGCGCACGATGTTCAAGGGGATCATCCCGAACCTGAAGCGCATCGGCCTCCTCACCGACCGGGTGCGCCCGTACTACGCCGACGCCGGGCTGCTGGGCTACGAGCACGGCCGGGCGGCCCCGGATCGGTCGATGGCCGACTTCCTGCGGGGCGAGCCCCTCCCGGCGTCCGCCTGAACCCGCCATTCAGCGCAGCCGTCGCACGATCTCCTCGCCCATGACGCGGTAGCCGTCTGCGTTGCAGTGTCCGCCGTCCGCGAGCAGCGCGGACCAGGCCGAGGCGTCGTACCGGGCCTCGAAGAAGCCGAACAGGTCGACGAGCTCGACGGGCCGGGTCGCCGCGTAAGCCGCCGTCGCGTCGCGGTGGGTCCCGAAGGCGCCCTGGAAGTTCGGGTAGCTCAGGACCAGCACTCGGGCGCCGTCGGCGGCCTCGACGATCGCGTCGAGGTGACGCTCCAGGAGCGCGAAGGAGTCGTGCTCGGACCCCACGAGCGCGGCCCAGTCGCCCGCCCGCCCCAGGGGTCGCCAGTCCGCCCGGAGCTCCCGCAGTCGGGACGCGGCCTCGGCGGGACCCAGGCACTGCGAGACCGCGCGGACCCAGCCGTGAGCGTCGCCGCGGACCCGGTACCAGCGCTCCGCCGTGGGGAGGAGCAGATCGCAGCCGCCGGCGGTCCGCAGGGCCCGCACGGCCTGTCGCAGGGGCACGGCGTGATCGGCGGACGTCGACGCAGCGAAGGCCCGGACCGCCGCCTCCACCGCGTCGAGCCCGCCCCGCCCCGCGTGGCCCGCGAGGTGACGGGCCCACTCCGTCGCGGCGGCGTCCCGGGCGGGCTCGGGACCGGGGTCCATCGCGGCGAACGCGCGCTCCGCCGGGTCCGCGACCTCGGGGGAGTAGTACAGGCCGGGCCGGGAGTGACGGCGACCGACCTCGCGAGGCAGCGAGCGCCGGGTGGAGGGCCACTCGATCGCGTCGTGGACCCGACCGTCGCGGGCGGGCTCCGGGAACCGCACGGCGGCGTCGACGACGTCCTCGAACCCGGGGGCCCGAGCGTGCGCCGAGACCAGGAGCGCACGCGCGGTGGGCCAGTCGCCCGCCAGGACCCGGGCCTCCGCGGCGCCGAGATCCCGCAGCAGCCCCCGCTGGGGCCAGGCGTCGAGCGCGCCTCCGTGCCTGCGGACCCGATGCCAGTCCTCCATCTCCCGGGAGTGACGGACGAGGGCGTACCGGGCGCGGGCCGTGCGACCGTCGACCACGGGCCTGTCCCCCAGCTGCGCCTCCAGGGAGGCGGCCCGGGGCACGAAGGCCGCGGCCTCGCCCCGGGCCGACGCGTACAGGAGGGCGAAGGAGAGGTCGTCCAGGGCGTCGCCGGAGGGGGGCGGGGCGTCGTCCACGAACCGCTCGAGGTAGCCGCGCCCCGCGGGCGACTCGAGGAGGGGCGCTCGCACCACGGGGGTGCCGCGGCAGAGCTCGGCTGCGGAGGCGTCGGCGAGCGTCCCGAAGGCGAAGTCGCCGTGCACGCACGCGCCGTCGTCGGCGAACAGCATCGGCGTGACCGGGGGGACGGTCGCGGGGCCGTCGCCGAGGCCGAGGTTCGTCGCGAGGATGCGCAGGGCCTGGAGGGTGCGCAGGCGCGGCCGCGTCCGGCCGCTGCCCACGCCGAGCCGCTGGTCGAGCTCCGCGACGCCCTGGAGGTTGTGCCCGTTGTTGAGCCCCACGAGGACGATCACTGCGTCGGGCTTCAGGGTCGGCAGGACGTCGAGGGCGACGGTCGCGGCGTGGGCCGAGTTCGCCCCGTTGCGGCCCCGGTTCACCACCTGGACCGGCCGGCCCAGGGCGACGGGCAGCTCCTGCGCGACGACGTCGACGAAGCCGCGCCCGGCAGGGGCTTCGGCCCCCGCGACCCAGGAGTCGCCGACCGCCAGGACGCGGTACGCGTCGGGATCGGGGACGACGTCCGACGCAGGCCCGGGACGGACGACGACGGCGCCGATCCGGAGGACCACCTCCAGGAGGACGACCGTCGCGACGATCGTCCACACCCCGAAGATCAGCCGACGCCTCACCGGATCGGGACGACCGCCTTCTCGGCCGACGCGGTCCGGCCGTCCGGGTCCGTAGCCACCACCTGCAGCGTGAGGTTCCGGCCCAGCGCCAGGGCGGGCTCGTCCACGAGGACCGGGAACCCGACGATCTCGCCGAACCCGTCGCAGTCCTCGTCGCCGTCGCAGCACGCGAGCTCGGCCTCCGTCCGGCTCGGCTCCGCCAACAGGCTCCCCCCCGGCTCGGACACCGTGAAGTCGAGCCGCAGCTCCCGCCAGTCGAGTCCCGTGGCCCGCACGCTCCCCCAGATGTGCCAGCCCCCCTGCACGCCGTTCACGAGCTCGACCTCCTGCCCGGCCTCGGTGAGCTGCACGAACTCCACCTCCCCGGACCCCAGGATCACGAGGGGGTCGACCTCGAGATCGGGCGTGCAGCACCCGCTCGCGGCGAGCAGGGCGGCGGCGAAGAAGAGCACGCGGGCCGTCACGGGGTCCGCCCCCCGATCTTGATCAGGGCGAACTCCCAGGCGAAGTGATCGGTGTAGGGCGCGGGCCCCGCCGGGGGGATCGGGAGGACGGTGATGGAGATGGGCTCGAGCGTGACGAAGAAGTCGTCGGGCCCCAGCACCCGCATCCCGAGCGCTCCGCGGAACATGGGACCCGCGCGCAGATCGCCCCGCCACTGCCGCAGGTACCCCCCGAAGAAGGCGGGGACGATCTCGATCGCGGGGTGGACCGGGATCGGCAGCTCCACGCCCCCCATCACCCGGATCGACGGGTGCCCCCCCTCGGCGATGCCCCCCGCGATGCCGAAGAGCGGCGTGGGGGACGGGACGCCGATGCGCGGCGGGAGGATCTGCACGCCGATGTCGAGCTCGAGGACGGCGTGATCGAGCATCCCCGAGCCGTCCGTCAGCGCCCAGGCGGCGCGAAAGTCGCCGCGGAACGACGGCTTCGGACCCGGATCGGGCGCGAACTCCTCGGCCGCATCGGGCGCGGCCAGGAGCAGACCCGCCGCCGCGAGGAGGGCCGCCGGGCTCATATCTGGGCTCCGATCCCGATCGAGATGAGGGGGCTCGCGGTCGTCCCGGCTTCGCCCCCGAACCCGCCGAGCTGCACGTTCTCGAAGAACAGGACGCGGACCGCCACGTCGATCATGAAGTACTTGCCGAGCACGAACTGGGCGCCGCCGCCGGTCTGAAAGACGGTGCGGGGGTGGGTGTCGCCGCCGCTCGGGACGGCGTCGATGAGGGCGAAGCCCGCGCCGATGAGCCCGTACGGCAGCAGGAAGTCCGTGACTCGGACGCCGTAGGTGAACCCGAAGTCGATCAGGATGAAGTCGATCCGGTTGCCGGTGAACGTCTGCTCGCCGACGCACCCCTCCCAGCCCGCGCGCACGCCGAGGTGCAGGCGCTCGGCGAGGGGGTCGAAGCGGTGCCCGATCATCGCCCCGAACCAGCCGCAGGGCTCGAGCGCCACCTTCGAGTGCCAGGGCACGACGCCCGCGATCCCCGCGATCTCGAACGATCGGCCCCGCACCTCGCCGCGCGCGTCCGGGCCGACGAGGGTCCCGCCCACGAGAACGATCAGCAGGACAGCGAGGGGACCCGTCTTCACGGCGCGCATTCTCGGGACTGCTTCGAGGGGGGTCAAACAATGGGTGAGCAGGCCCCTCGACTTTTCGGGCCCTACGGGCCCCGGGCAAAGACCACGAACAGGTACTTGCACCCCGCCCGGATTGGAGGCACATTCGCTCGCCTTCATCGGAAATCCCGGAGAGTCGACGCGTGGGCAAAACCCTGATCATCGCCGAGAAGCCGAGCGTGGCGGCCGACATCGCCAAGGTCGTCGGCGCCGGAAAGAAGACCAAGACCGCCTGGACTGGCGACGATCACGTCGTCTCCTGGGCGGTCGGCCACCTCCTCGAGTTCGTCCAGCCCCAGTGGTACGACAAGCGGCTCGAGAAGTGGCGGCTCAAGGACCTGCCGATCATCCCCGAGCAGTTCAAGATCGAGCCCGTCCGCGGGCACAAGCAGCAGCTCAACGCGCTGAAGAAGTTCCTGAACGCCAAGGACGTGGACCGGGTGGTGAACGCCTGCGATGCGGGCCGCGAGGGCGAGCTGATCTTCCAGGAGATCTACCGCTGGAGCGGGTCGGACAAGCCCGTCGACCGGCTGTGGCTTCAGTCCATGACGTCCGCGGCGATCGCCGCGAGCCTGGCGTCGCCCCGGAAGGGCTCGGACGTGTCCGGCCTCGCCGACGCGGCCGACTGCCGCGCCGAGTCGGACTGGCTCATCGGCTACAACGCCACCCGCGCCCTCACGATCCGCCTGCGCAGCCAGCGCGACAAGAACGTGTGGTCGGCGGGCCGCGTCCAGACCGCGACGCTCGCGCTGCTCGTATCCCGGGAGCGGGAGATCCTCAGCCACATCCCCGAACCGTACTGGCAGATCGCGGCGAACTTCACGACCGTCGCCGCCCCGCACGAGTACGTCGGGAGTTGGTTCGACCCCCGCCAGGCCGGGCCGAAGGACCGCATCCACGATCCGGCCGTGCGGGATCGGGTCGTGGCCGCTCTCTCCTCCGGCGCCCCCGCCCGGGCCACGGAGACGCGCAAGCCGTCCAAGGAGACGGCGCCCGCCCTGTTCGACCTCACGAGCCTCCAGCGCGAAGCGAACCGCCGCTTCGGGCTCGCGGCCCGGACGACGCTCCGGTGCGCCCAGGCCCTCTACGAAGCCCACAAGCTCCTCACCTACCCGAGAACCGACTCCCGCGCCCTGCCGTCGGACTACCGGCCGCACGTGAACAACGCCCTGCAGTTCCTCACGGCGGACCCGGGCTTCCGGCCCCACGCGCAGCGGCTCCTGACGTCCGGCCTGCGGAACGAGAAGCGGAACTTCAACGACGCCGCGATCTCCGATCACTTCGCGATCGTGCCCACCGGCCAGGGCGACCCGTCGGTCCTCACGGGCAACGACAAGAAGATCTGGGACCTCGTCGTCAGGCGCTTCCTGGCGGCCTTCCACCCCCCCGCGGAGTGGACCGAGGCCGAGCGCATCACGACCGTGGGCGACGAGCGCTTCCGCACCCGCCGACGCGTCCTCGAGGTGCCCGGCTGGCGCGCCGTGTGGGACCGCAAGGACAAGGAGCCGAAGCCCGAGCTGCCGCCCCTCGTGGACCCGAAGGGCTCCGACGCCACCATCGGCGAGCACACGGTCGAGGCCAAGGAGACGAAGCCTCCGTCCCGGTACACGGAAGCCGCCCTGCTCGGCCTCATGGAGACGGCGGGCAAGGTCCTCGACGACAAGGCGCTCGCGAAGGTCATGAAGGAGACCGGGGGCCTCGGCACGCCCGCGACCCGCGCCGACACGATCGAGACGCTGCTGAACCGCGAGTACGCCGCGCGCATCCGAGCGGTGGACAACCGCCGCGCCCTCCGGGCCACGTCCCGAGGCATCCGCCTCATCGACGCCCTGGAGCGCATCAAGCTGCCCCGGCTCACGTCCGCCGAGCTCACGGCCTCCCTCGAGGAGTCCCTGCGGAAGGTCGAAGAGGGCGACGCGAAGCGCAACGACTACATGGGGGAGATCCGGGACTGGACGAAGCTGATCGTCGACCGCATCCGCGGCTTCTCCTACGACGAGCTGTACCTCGACGAGGGCGTGCTCGGCACCTGCCCGCTGTGCAAGGCGGACGTGCGGGAGACCCTGCGCACGTACTCCTGCGCCAACGGCGGCATCGACGGCACCTGCCCCTTCGTGATCTGGAAGGAGATCGGCGGGCGGTACATCGAACAGGTGAGCGCGCGCCAGCTGCTCTCCGAGGGCGGCACGAAGCCCAAGCCCGGGTTCTTCACCCGGGACGGACAGGAGTACGAGGCGAGCCTGCACCTCACCGACGACGCGCGGGTCGAGGTGCGATCGAAGGACCGCGGCGACCTGCTCGAGGCCTCCTCGGAGAAGGTCGAGCCCGCGGACGTGGGGCCCTGCCCCTTCCACCCGGACAAGCTCATCCGCCGCAGTCGCCGAGGCTACCTCTGCGACGGCGTGGACGAGAAGATCTGCAAGGTGAAGCTGCCGCTGCAGGTCTGCAAGCGCCCTCTCACGCTCGAGGAGGTCCGCGCGCTGACCGGGCCGGACCGCCACACCGATCTGATCGAGGGGTTCACCTCGAAGCGCAACCGACCCTTCGCGGCCACGCTCCACCTGAGCGACGCGGGGCGGATCCGGTTCGAGTTCCCGCCCCGAGGCACGCGCCGCGCGGGCCCCGAGCTCACGAAGTTCCCGGTGAACCCCGAGCCCCTGTGCGCCGACCCGCACAACAAGTCGGCGAAGATCATCGAGTCCGAGACCGAGTACGTGTCCACGGACAGCAGCTCCAAGATCGCCGTCGCCCGCGAGATGTCGAAGCGGCAGATCACCCGCGAAGAGGCCAAGGCGCTCTTCAGCAAGGGCCAGACCCCGCTGCTCGAGGGCTTCGTGAGCAAGAAGACGGGCAAGCCCTTCTCCGCACACCTGAAGCTCCTCAAGAGCGGGCGCGTGAAGTACGTCTTCCCGAACTGACCGCTACTTCGTGGACCGTCCCGGGCGCCCCTTGCGGGGAGCGCGGGTCTTCTTCGCCTTCGGCCGCGCCCAGCCCTTGCGGCGGTAGGGGCGACCCTGCTCGTCCAGACCCCGGGCGGGCCGGGCCTTCCGCGGCGGGAGCGGCATGCGCAGGGCCTCGGCGACCGCCTTGCGCACTTCGTGACTCACCTTGAGCTTGCCGGTCCCGGGCTTGCGGACCTGGCGACGCAGGTGGTCGAGCTCGCCCTGGGTCAGCTCGCGGACCTTGCCCACGTCGAGCCCGCGCAGCGTCAGCCCCCCGAAGCCGACTCGCTTGAGCTTCAGGGTGCGGTGCCCGATGTGATCGATCATGCGTCGGACGATCCGGTTGCGTCCCTCGGTGATGGTGATCAGCAGCCAGCTCGACGGGCCCGAGGACCGGACCACCTCGACGAGGGTGGGCGACGTGCGGCCGTCCTCCAGGCTCACGCCCCGCTGCAGCGCCTTGAGCTTGCGCTCCTCCGGCGTCCCGCTCACCTTCACCAGGTAGCTCTTGTGGATGCCGTAGGACGGGTGCGTGAGGCGGTAGGCCAGCTCGCCGTCGTTGGTGAGGAGCAGGACCCCCTCGGTGTTGTAGTCGAGCCTGCCGACCGCCTGGATCGAACCGTCGGCGTCCGCCGGCAGCAGCTCGTAGACCGTGCGCCGCTCCTGCGGATCGGTCCGAGACGTGATCACGCCCTTGGGCTTGTGGGCCACGAGGAAGGCGGGCTCGGGCTTGGGCGGCAGGGGCCGACCGTCCACGACGATGCGGACCACGTCGGGGTCCAGCTGCACGGCGGGGTCGGTCTGCACGGCGCCGTCGACCGTCACCTCGCCCTTGCGGATGAGCTTCTCGGCGCCGCGGCGCGAGGCCACGCCCCGCTCGGCGAGGATCTTTACGAGGTGTTCAACGGGCATCGGAGTCCTGGGGAGAGGGGCGGCCCGCGAGGTGTTCGGAGGCAGCTGCGTCGACGCGGGCCGGCGCGCGGCGCGCAGCATACTCCTCGAAGGTGACCTGCCGGATCAACTCCGGATCGTCGGAGAGCAGCTCGCGGACCGCCTCGATGTCCCCCGGACCCAGGTCCGCGAACTCCCGCAGCCGCGATCCGCACGCCTCAGACCTCGATCTCGAGCGCCCGCATGACGTCGATGTAGGCCAGAAACCGGGCCGTCACCTCCGCGTGCGGGAGCTCCGCGAGGGGCACGGCCTCACGCTGGGCGAGGTGGAGCAGGAGGTCGAGCGGTCCCTCGAAGAGCGGGAGCCGGAGGAAGGGCCCGCCCACGGGTCAGAGGGAGCCGCCGGGCAGCCCCGCGATGAAGAACGCGACGCCTTGCAGGGCGCTCAGGATCGGCGAGAGCGCACCCGTGAAGACGAGCGCCAGGATCGCGATCATCGAGATGTTCGGGTCGAGCGTGAGCAGCTTCCAGCTCGTGGACGACGGCAGGAAGTGCGCGAGGACCTTGCTGCCGTCGAGCGGCGGCAGCGGGATCATGTTGAACGCCGCCAGGATCGCGTTGATCAGCACGCCCCACAGGCCCATGAGGTACATCGCCTCGACGATCGCCCCCGGCAGCGCGCCCTCGAGCGACGGCAGGACCCGCATCCCGGCGGCGAAGACGAACATCAGCAGCACGTTCGAGACGGGCCCCGCGATCGCGATCAGGAGCTGATCCCGGGACGGGTTCCCGAGGCGACCCGGGTTGTACGGCACCGGCTTGGCCCAGCCGAAGACGAAGCCGACGTAGAGGCCGATGACGGGCATGAGGATGCTGCCGATCGGGTCGATGTGGGCCTTCGGGTCGAGCGTGAGCCGACCGTGCCACTCCGCCGTGCGGTCCCCCAGGCGGTACGCCATGAGCGCGTGGGCGTACTCGTGGAAGACGAGGCTGAACAGGAACACCGGGAGCGCGGCGAGCAGGTCGGTGATGAATTGCATCGGGTCCATCGGGCCCGACCATGACACCCGCCGGGCCCGCTTTCAAGGCGGGGGCCGTCGCTCAGTCGTCTCGGCCGCCGCGGGGGTGCGCCTCTTCGTGCACGCGGTGCAGCCTCTCGGGCGCGACGTGGGTGTAGATCTC
>CAZEKB010000100.1:0-26712 GCA_964512225.1 uncultured Rickettsiales bacterium
CTTCAGCACCCTGCTAGAGAGCTGATCAACAGTCGACTCTTGGTCAAGTCTCTAGCTAGGGGGCGAGCGCCTTCGACGTGGCCACCGCCGACTGCCAGGCGACCTCCGCCTTCTCCATCTTGTCCCGGGCCTTCGCCGAGCTCGCTTCGGCCTTGCCGCGGCTGGTGACGGTCTTTCCGATCTCCTCGGCGACGTCGGCCGTGTCTTCGATCGACGCCTGATAGGTCAGCAGCTTCGCCTCCTTGAGGACCACGTCGAGCCGAGTCTGCTCGGCCTTGATCCACGCGATCTTCGCCTGCACGTAGGTGATGCGAGCCTTCGCCGCGTCGTGCCGCGACTTCCGCCACTTGCGGCTCGCCTCGGAGCGCACCTGCTGGGTGGCGATCCGCTCGAGGTCCGCCGTCCGCGCCGCTGCCTCCGCCGCTTTGCGCTCCACCCCGATCGCCTTGAGGACGCTCCCCGACGCGTCGACCCAGGTCTTCGCCGCGGTGTTGTCCATGCGCGCGATGTCGAGGTCCTTGCTCGCTTCGGTGAGGCGCGCGTCGGCGTCGGCGATGTCGCGCTCCGCGGCGGTCACCCGGCCTCGGTCCGACTCGGGCAGGCGCAGCAGGGCCTCGTCGATCTGCTTCTTCGACGGGGCCTTGGCGGAGGCGATCGCGGGGACCGTGAGCGCGAGGAGCACCAGAACGGAGATCACCGCGGCCGGCCGGAAAGCGCGGGCTGCGGCATGATGTCGGGGCGAGCGGGCCGTCGAGGGCGTCATGCGTTCTCCTTCGTCGCCGAGCATGGACGATGTCGACTCCCCTGTCCCCCCCCGACCGCGATCCCGCCCCCTCGGCGGCGGCCGTGGAGCGCGCCCCCTTGGAGGTGCCCGGCTACACCGTGCTCGAGCGGCTCGGTCGCGGGGGCATGGCGCAGGTCCACCTCGCGGAGAAGATCGGGACGGCCGGGGTGCCGGTCCGCTGCGTCGTCAAGACGATCCTCCCCGAGCACAGCGACCGCGAGGGGTTCAAGCGCCGGTTCCTGGACGAGGCGCGGATCATCAGCCAGCTGCGCCACCCCAACATCGTGTCCACGGTGGACGTGGGCGTGGCGGGCGAGCAGCTCTACCTGGCGATGGAGTGGGTCGACGGCATCGACGCCGCCCACCTCATGATGGGGCGCCAGCGTCGCCAGCAGGAGCTCCCCCTGCGCCACATCCTCTACATCCTGCGCGAGGCGCTCAAGGGGCTCCATCACGCCCACACCGCCACCGGGCCGGACGGATCGCCGCTGCGCATCGTCCACCGCGACATCTCGCCCGGGAACCTCCTGATCAGTCGCCAGGGCGCCGTGAAGCTGGCCGACTTCGGGGTCGCCTTGGGCGCGCCTGCCCAACGGCCGGACAAGAAGGTGCGGCTGGCCGGGAAGGTGCACTACTTCGCGCCGGACCTGTTCCGCGGTGACCGACGGGCCACGCCCTCGACCGACCTGTTCAGCATGGGCATCTGCCTCTACGAGATGCTGACGCTGCGGCCGATGTTCAGCCGTCGGCTCAAGCTCTACCAGCTCAAGGACCGGCTCCTGCGCTTCGACCCGCGGGCGCTCCTGGAGACCGAGCTCACGGTGCCCGACGACCTGGAAGAGATCCTGCTTCGAGCTCTGGCGCCGAAGCCGGCCGACCGATACGCCACGGCGCTGGAGTTCCTCGAGGACGTCAACGACTACGTGTACGAGGTGGGCATCCGGCTGCTCGACGCCCACTTTGCGAAGTGGATCGGCGAGGTGCTCGCGCAGGGCGGGGAGGAGGCGTAGTGGACGAGCATCACCCGCCGCCGATCCTCGAAGCGGTCACCGACGCGCTCGATCGGCTGCACGTGTCCCTGGGGCACGCGAAGCTCTACGGCTACGAGCACGACCGCACGATGAAGAGCCTGGGCGAGACGCTCGTCCTGCTCGAGGACATCCTCGCCGACCGGGGGACGCTCGAGTTCATCACCCACCCCGACGGGCTGTACTGGGACGGGATCCTCGCCCGGCAGGAGACCGACGATCGGCCGGGGCTCGGTCGCCTGCTCCATCGCGAGGGCATCGCGGCGCTCGCGTTCGAGGGCGGGCTCCCCCTGGACGAGCTCGCGGGGCTCCTGGGCGTGCTGCGCATCAACCTGTCCTTGCCCGAGAACGAAGAGGAGACGCTCGACTCCCTGCTCTGGCAGATGTCGTTCACGCACATCGGGTACCGCGCGGTGCACTCGCTGGCGGAGGCGGAGGCGCTGTCCGGGGGGCTCGGCCAGGAGCTCGGCGGCGGGATGGGCGAGGCGATGGGGGACGCGGTCGTGGACAGCCTCCTCGACTACTCGCCCGGCGAGACGATGGCGGACGGCAAGCCCAAGCACCTCAGCGAGGACGCCCTCACCCGCGCCGTCGCCCAGTCGGACCTGGACGACCTCGGCCCCAAGGCCGACGAGGTGCTCAAGGGGCTCCCCGATCGCGAGTGGGACCGGCTGTTCTCCGAGGAGTCCGAGGACCGCGAGGCCATGGCGAAGATGCGGGCGGACCTCGAGCGCGAGAAGCCGGGGGACCTCGCGGCGTCGGTCTTCTACGTGCTGCTGCAGGCGGGCGCGGAGGGCCGTCAGGAGCTGCACACGCCCAAGGCGCTGAACCTGGCCTCCGAGCTGCTGTACTACCTGGGCGAACGCGGCGAGCTGCACGGCATGGGCCGCATCCTGGGCGAGCGCCCCTCCTTCAGCGCGGACCCGCGGCTCATGGGCGCGCCGAGCTACGGCCAGGTGGCTCACTACCTGACGTCGAGCCTCGACGCGAACAGCATCGTCCGCGTGCTGCTCCGCGTTCGCCCGGCACCGGACCTGGACGAAACGGGGCTGGACAAGCTGCTGCAGGCGCTGCCCGACGACGGCCTCGCCGCGCTGGTTCAGGCCGCCGTCGACGATCCCGACGAGCGGCGTCGCGACGTCCTCTTCGCCGCCATGGGCCGCAGCGTCCAGGACCGGGTCGAGCGGTTCGTGACCTCCACGGATCAGATGAGCGCCGAGCGCTCCCTCGCCAACGTCCTGCTGCTGCGCGCGCTCGGGAGCGAGCGCGGCCGCGCGGGTCGGAAGCGGCTCCTGGCCCACCCCAACTCCCGCGTCCGGGCCGCTGCGGCCGAGTGGTACGCCGACGACCTGCCGGACGGGGACGTGGACGCGCTCCTCCGCGCCGTCCTCGACCGGGATCGGCAGGTGCGCAAGGCGGCGTCGGCGTCGGCCGCGGCCCATCGGCCGTTCCGGGCCGTCGCCTTCTTCCGCAAGGTCTTCGCGGTGGAGCTGGACAAGCTCGATCCGGATCACCGCAAGGAGGTGTGCGTGGCGTGCGGGAGCATCTGCGGAGATCGCGGCATGGAGCTGCTCGGCCCGCTGTTCGAGGCGGAGGCGTCGGGGAAGGGGCGGGACAAGTCGGGGGCCACGCTGGAGGCGGCGGCGTTCGGGCTCGCGGCGCTCGGCTCGGTGCAGGCGCTGACGATGCTGCGGAAGGGCACGACGGGCTGGAATCGGGCGAGGAAGGCGGCGTGCAACGCCGCGCTGGCGAGCGCGGGGCACTCGAAGTGAGCAAGGACAAGCCCGACGTCCCCTGGGAGACCCCCGCGGCGAAGCGGCCGGAGCGGCTCGGCTCGACCGGTCGCCTGTCCGTGCCCGGGGCGGCCAAGCCGAAGGCGCCCGGCGGCCCCACCACCGTGGAGATCGAGATCGGGAACATCGGGCGCCGGTCGACCCCCGGCTCACCCCGCCCCCGTCCCCCGGTCGAGCGCCTGTCGACGCCGGCTTCGCCCCCGCCGGTCCGTCGCTCGACGCCGGCTTCGCCCCCGCCGGTCCGTCGCTCGACGCCCGGGACCAGCGGCCCGCGCCGCATGCGGGCGGAGACCACGCTGACCCGCCGCACCTCGCCGGGCGAGCTCGCCCCCGAGCGTCCGGAGGTGGACCGCGACGATCCGGCCTACCAGCGGCGCCGCCGGATCGCGAACAACGCGCGCCAGTTCCTCGTGCACATGGACAACCTCGCCCGCCAGCTCGGCGTGCACGACACCACCAACGAGGCCGTCAAGCGCAGCCTGCGCCTCGTGATCCACGACGTCCGCGCCATCCAGGAGGACGCGGGCGACCTCTCCCTCGTCTTCGCCGACGGACACGCGTTCGTCAACGGGGTGTGGGTCCGCGCGTCGAAGCGGGTGTGGGAGGCGGGCGTCGCGCTCACGGAGCGCCTCGAGAGCATCGGGTGGCGCGGCATGGTCCTCGATCGCGGCGCGGAGGCGGCCGCGCTGCTCCGCCTGTCCCAGCTGCTCCGCAACGCGGACGTGGAGGAGGGCGAAGACCCCGGGATCCCCAACGTGCGGCTCCTGCCCATCCCGTCGGCCGCGGACCGGGCCCGCGCGGGGGAACCGAGCGAGCGGGCGAAGAGCCTGTTCAAGGAGGGCATGGCGACGCTCTCCCGCGCCGAGCTGGCGGCCCTCGACCTCACGATGCGGCGTCGCCAGCGCGCGCTCGTGCAGGGCCTCGTCCAGCTCGCCGAAGACAACCCCGAGTACCTGCTCGCGCTGACCACCATTCGGGACCCGTCCCTGCCCGCGGCCGCGCACAGCCTGATGGTGTGCATCTACTCGATCGCCCTGGGCCGCATGCTCGACCTCGGCCGCCGCCTGCTCCTGCGGCTCGGGGTCTGCGCGCTCGCTCACAACCTCGGCGAGGCCATGGTGCGGGCCGAGCTGTTCCACCTCGATCGAAACCTGCTCGCGCACGAGCGCCAGGAGGTCGAGTCGCACGCGCTGCAGGGCCTCGCCCACCTCGTCGAGCACTACGGGTTCGGGGAGCGGATCCTCCAGCGGGCCCTCGTGGCCGCCGAGCATCACCTCCACTTCGACGGCGAAGGCGGATACCCGTACGCCGCGCCGCCTCGCCACCTCTTCTCGCGGGTGATCGCCGTCGCCGACGTGTTCGACGCGCTCTGCTCGGCCCGGCCCCATCGCGCCGCGTACCCGCCGGATCAGGCGGTCAAGCTCGTGTGGCGGCAGGCGTCGCGCCAGCTCGATCCCGTCCTGGTGCGCGCCCTCGTGAGGGTGATCGGCCGGTACCCGCCCGGCTCCCTGGTGGAGCTGGATACGGACGAGCTCGCCGTCGTCCTGGGGCCCGGACTCGGGCTCACGCCCCTGAAGCGACCGCGGGTCATCCTCATCACCGACGAGCACCGCCGCGAGCTGGCCGAGCCCGAGCTCGTCGACCTCGGCGACCGCTACCGACGTCGTCGGGCCTGGAAGCGGACGATCGTGCGCACGCGGGACCCCGAGAAGCTGGGCGTCCTCCCGGCCTCGTACCTCTTCGCGCCCCGCGTCGAGCACCCGCCGGAGCAGCTGGACTGCGACGACATGTCCCTGCTCGCCCGCGCCGACCTGTAGGCCGCGCGCCGACCCGACGACGCCGGCGCGTCGGTCTTCGGTGTTGTAGAAGCGCTCTCATGCATCGACTCCCGTTCCTCCTCGCGTTCGCCCTCGTCGCCGTCCCCCGGCCCGCCCTCGCCGATTCGGTGTGCGTCGCCGTCGACACCGTGCCGATTCGGACCCCGGGCACCAAGGCCGAGGTGGGCACCCTGGAGAAGCGGAGCTGCGTGGGCGTGCTCGAGCGGCTCGACGACGGCCTGCGGGTCTGGGTCACCAACGACACCTTCCAGGGCGAGTCGATGCTGGACACCAGCCGCGTCCTGAACCTCCTCGTGGACGACGTGGACCTGCTCCGCAAGGTCGGCGGCGACTCCTACGGCCGCATCCTGTCGGGCACGCCCGTCCTCGTGACCGAGCACAGCGGCGACACCGTCCGCGTCCGCACCGTCGAGGGGCGCGTGGCGGTGGAGTTCGTCACCGAGTCGGACGCCGTCTTCCCCACCGAGCAGTGGCCGCGGCCCGATCTGGACGAGGAGCCGCCGGACGACTGGCCGGTCGCCGACCGGGTCGTGCCGCCCAAGGGCGGGCGCGTGACGGCGGACTCGGCGGGCTTCAACCCGCTGGCCACGGTGCGGCCCCAGGTCTACGACGTGGAGGAGATCCTCCTGGACCCGGCCCAGGGCAGCATCGGCTACACGATCGTCGAGCAGACCGAGCTCGACGCGAAGGTGAAGCTGGTCACGCCCACGCTGTGGGCCGAGGGATACGCGGGCGCGCTCGAGTGGCGCGAGGACCCCCCGGTCACGGGCTGGAACCCCGTCGAGGGCGTCGAGCAGTTCCCGCCCTGGGTCCCTGCCCCCCGCCAGATCGGCTCCAAGGACGCGCCCCTCAGCACCGAGCCCAAGGGCGAGCCCTTCGGCAAGCTCGTCGCGGGCGCTCGCGTGTCCGTGGGCGAAGAGGAGAAGGGCTGGCTGCCCGTGACGGCGGCGTGGCGCGGCGGCAGCGTCCAGGGCTGGGTCCAGAAGAAGTACGTCCTCAAGGAGGGCAAGGAGGACCTGGTCGGCGAGTCGATGCGCCCCATCGCCGCGGTCGCGATCTGGCAGATGGCGCGCCAGTGGGAGGACGTGACGGGCCACGAGGAAGAGAGCGAGGACGGGGTGATGGAGACCCCCGAGCCCGAGGTCGACCTCGACTCCGTGCGCAAGCAGCTGACCGATCGCTTCGGCCCCCTGCAGGTCCTCTACGCCCAGCTGCTGAAGCGCAACCCCGGCGCCCAGGGGACGCTCACCGGGCGCGTCGTGATCGACCCCGAGGGCACGATCGTCCAGGCCCACCTGCCCGAGGGCTCGCTCCGGGAGGTCGAGCTGCAGCAGCACCTCGTGGAGATGCTCGAGGGGCTGCAGTTCGAGGAGCGCGAGGTCCCCAAGAAGAAGAAGAAGCGGAAGAAGAAGGGCGAAGAAGAGGAGCCCGAGGTGAACTGGAACGCCCAGATCTGGATCCAGTTCTCCTTCAAGAACACCGCCCGCTGAGCGGCCCGATCAGCTGACGACCCGCAGGCCTCCCGCGCCGTCCGGGCCGATCACCACCTGGCGAGCGCGCGCGAAGACGTCCGCCTGGGCCTCGATGTCCCCCGCCTTCGCCGTCACGGTCATGCGATAGCCCTCGGGTACGTACCAGTGCAGGCGCGTGAGCGTGCCCCGGGTCGGGGGCGCCTCGGACGTCTCCCAGACCCCGTCGCGAAAGTCCACGGTGACGTGCAGGTCGCGATACAGCTCGTAGCTCGACCGGTTGACGACCTCGATGATCCGCCCGTTGCGGGCCGTCTCCAACCGCAGCGACTCGGGGCCGTCGTCCGAGGCTTCGAAGTACCGCACGATCGTCTCGGGTCCCCGCCACTCCCACGAGCCGTCGACGGTGCGGTGCTCGGGCTTGCCGAGGCGCTTCAGCGTCCACTTCCAGTTGCCGCGGGGGTCCCTCTCGGGGAAGTGCAGCGTGGCGCCGCGGAGGTGCGGCGTGGGCTTGACGGACCGACCGTCGGCCAGCCGCAGGTCCGCCCCGGGCACCCTGGGAAGGAAGGTGCTCTTGACGGGCAGGCCGACCTCGAAGTCCAGCGTCGCGCGGAGGATCCGTTCCCCGAACTTGAGGCGGGCGGTGGGTCGTCCGTCGACCTCGAGGGACAGCGCGCCGACGCTCGCCAGCAGGCGCTTCGCCTCCGCGAGCGGCGTGTGCCAGGGGATGACGTCGCCGGAGTCGCCGAGCGGGAGGGCCTCCAGGAGGGGCCGCCGACGAGTCACCAGCTGCTGCAGCCATTCGCGCACGGACCGGATGGTAGCAACCTGCGTCTCGGGCGACTCGCGTGAGGCCCTGTGCCGGGGCGATCCGATCCGCCGCCCGCGCCGTAGAGGGATCGATGAGCGTGCCCGCCCTTTGCTTGGGATCCCCTCTCGTGGCATACCCGGCCGCAGTGACTCCCTCATCCGCCCGGGCCGCCCCCCCGTGGGACGACCTCGACGACGCGCAGCTCGTGGACGCGATGCAGGCGGGCGAGCGGGCCGCCCTGGCCGCGCTCTACGACCGCTACAGCGGCCTCATGTACGGGGTCGCCCGTCGCATGCTTCGAGACCCTCAAGCGGCCGAGGACCTGGTCCAGGACGTGGTCGTGGAGGTGTGGCGACGGGCGGACACCTACTCGTCGTCCCGGGGGACCGTCCGCACCTGGCTGATGATGCGACTGCGGAGCCGCGCCCTCGACCGCATCCGGTCCGCGCCCGTCCGCCGCGAGGTGGCCGTGGAGGACCCCCGCGCGGTGGCCGCAGCCGCCGCGGACGATCCCCAGCTGGGGCCCGATCGCGAGCGTGTTCGACGGGCGTTGGCGACGCTTCCCACGGACCAGCGCGAGGTGTTGGAGCTCGCCTACTTCCGGGGGCTCTCGTCGAGTGAGATCGCGGTGCACGTCGGGACTCCGGTGGGCACCGTCAAGTCGAGGACGCGGGCCGGACTCGCGAAGCTGCGAGCAGCGATCGGAGACGCGACGTGAGCCACGTGGTCGAGCAGCTGTCCGATCTCGTGGTCGGGTTCCTCACCGAGGCCCAGGCCGCGGACGTGGAGGCTCACCTCGAGGGCTGCGCGACGTGCACGGCGGAGCGCCGCCGACTCGAGGAGGCCCTGCACGCCCTGGCGCTCGACGTCGACCCGATCGCGCCCCCGCCGAGCCTCCGGTCGAACATCCTGGACGCCGCCGAAGGAGAGCGCTTCGCCCCCCTCACCGCGCGCCTCGCCGGCCTGTTCGACGTGGCCGTCGACACCGCCGCGGCGTACCTGGGGCGGCTGACCGACCCCGACGGCTGGGTCGACCTGCTGCCGGGCATTACGTACCTCGATCTCGAGGGCGGACCCGCCGCCGCGGGGGGCCGGGTCGGCCTGGTCCGAATGGACCCCGGTGCCCGCTTCCCCGTGCACCGCCACGTGGGCACCGAGCGCGTCTTCGTGCTCCAGGGCGGGATCCGCGACGTCTCGGGCGCCGAGGCCCGGGCGGGCGCGATGGTGGAGATGCCCGACGGCTCCGAGCACTGGTTCGAGGCGCTGGGCGACGAAGGGCTCGTCTACGCCGTGGTCGTCGCGGACGTGCAGATCCTCGGTCCGGCCCCCCTCGACTGACCTCCGGCAGGCGCGGGCGACGGGGCCTGCTCAGCTGTGCCCGCGCATGCCCAGGATCATCCGCGCGATGTCCCGCGGCCCCAGCTCGCCGCTCGTGAGGAACCCCAAGTCGTGGTTCCACTGGAAGATGCGCTCGTAGAGGGCGTCGCGCGGAGTGCTCGCCGCGTCGAGGATCGCGGACTCGAGGAACGGGAACCGCGCCGCGACGGGGAGCAGCCGCCAGAGCGCCTCGCACTCGGGGGACAGCGACGCGCCGGGCTCGTCGGCCATGAGCAGGGCGTGGGCGTGGGCCGGGCGCAGCGCGACGGAGAGAGCGAGGGTGCTCGCGGCCGTCTCGGCGGTCTCCCCCGGCAGCCCCAGGAAGGCGACGGTCTGGACCGTGATGCGGCGGCGCGCGAGGCCGTCGACCACCGCGCGCACCTCGTCGTCGGAGACCGGCCTGCCGATCACCTGCTCCCGGAGGCCGGCGTCGCCGGACTCGATGCCGAGCTTGACCATGCGGCAGCCGGCGTCGGCCAGGGCGTCCATGACCCGGTCGTCGAGCAGGTCGACGCGGCTGATGCAGGAGAAGGGCAGCCCGATCTCCTCCCGGTAGCGCGGCATCAGCTCGCAGAGCCAGTCGGCGTCGAGGGTGAACGTGTCGTCCCGGAACGCGACGCGGCGATAGAACTTCCGCCTGCTGACGGCGAGGTGCAGCGCCTCGATGGACCGCTCGACGGACCGCCGCGGCGCGCCCGCGAAGCGTCGCCCCAGCTCCGCGCGCGTCATGCGGAAGCCCGCGTGGAAGTTCTCGATCGTGCCCCGCCCGAGGGCGAAGCTCAGGGTCCGCATGGCGCGCACGAACCGATACCGGCGGTAGATCTCGAGGTCGTGCTGGGGCCAGACGTCCAGGTCGAGGGGCTCGCGCGGTGGATAGGCCAGGGGCGCGCCGTCGTGCCACGCGATCGTGCCGGGCACGTCCTGCAGGGGGCGGTCCCGCTCGATCAGGAAGAGCAGATCGGGCACGGTCTCTTCGGCGTCGCCCTGGAGAACGAGGTCCACGGCGGGGTCCTTCACGATCTCCGGGAAGTCGTCCGCGTGCTGGCCCACGAAGAAGACGGGGATGTTCCCGGTGACGGCCCGCAGCGCCCGCGCGCGCTCGAGGCACCACCCCTCGAACCCGGTGTAGACGTCGAATACGAGGCAGGCGGGCGAGTACTCGCGGATCGCCTTGACCAGATTGCGCTCGGCGGCGGGGATGAACACGCGCGCTCGGTGCCCGCGGAAGATCGCGGCCGCGGCGATCGACATCGCCCGCAGGTCCGGCATCGGGTCTTTCTGGATGAAGGCGACGCGCACGGGCAGGGAATGTACCCGCGCCGGCGTCGCCCCGCTCGGGGGCCGGCGGACGAGCTCGCTGCGTCACGAATGCGACACCTGGGGCCCGTGGATGCCGTCCACGGCGCTCGGGTGTCGCGAACGGGACGTCGGGCGCCGGACGTCGGCGGGTCGCGATAGCCGCGGGTGTGCGAGGCAGAGCAGGGTCGCCTGGATGCTGCGCTCGGGCACGTCTCGCGACCATCGGTAGGCTCGCCGGAGGGGGACATCCACGTGCGCCGCGGCCTCCCGCATCGGGTGACGCAGACGGCGCGCCGCGGCGAGGAACAGCTTCAGGGTGGCCTTCGCGGGCCGGGTCGCCACGTCTCGGCGGACCATGCGCGCGGCGTACCCGATGGCCGCCGGTCCCGCGTGGAAGGCGTCCGCCGGCTCCGGGACCTCCGAGGCGGCCGGGAGGACGTCGGGATCGCCGGTGACGTAGCGATGCATCCAGGATCGGAAGCCCACCGCGCGCCTCCCGAGCGCGCCCGCGACCCGATCGTCCGGGACCCAGGGGTCGTCGACGGCGCCGATGAGGTCGCGATGGGTGGACCACAGCCAAGACGCGGGGTCCCGGGTGAGGGCGGCCCGGCATGGGTTCAGGAGGACGTACCGGATCTGGCGAGCGAGCTTGCCGCCGCCCGCGATCGGCTCCCGGTCCGGGGCGGCGCGCCAGCCCGGTCCGCCGAAGTTCCGGGTGTGGTGCTGCAGCACCCGCGCGAGCCGATCGTCGTCGACGGCGGGTGCGATGAGGTGGAGGTGATCGGGCATCAGGCAGGCGGCGACGGCGTCGGGGAACGCGCGTCGCAGGCCGTCCCAGAGCCAGGAGGCGGAGGACCCGATCAAGCGGCGGGACCCCTGCAGGGTGCGGGCGGTCATGTGGTTCATGCGCGGGTGTTTCGCAAGCCGCGTGCCGGCCCCGGCGAGGGGACGACGTACATCGATCGGGGGCGTCGAGCCGCCGTCCGAGACCCGAGAATGCCGGACGGTCCCGGACACTTCCGTACGGAGTCGGACGGACAGTCCCGGACGGTCCCGCCGTCACGAATGCGACACCTGGGGCCCGTGGATGGCGTCCACGGTGCTCGGGTGTCGCGATCGTGACGGAGAGGGGCGCCGGGCGGGCGCCGGGCGGGCGTCGGCGGACGGGCGCCGGGCTACTGGACGCGCAGGACCTTCTTGTCGTGCTCGGCCGCGGCCGGGTTCAGGAACTTCGGCCGGAACTGGTCGGCGAGCGTGACCGCGCCCTTGGCGATGTTGCGGGCCGCGATGGGGTCCGAGAAGAACTTGCGCGCGGTGCGGCCGATGTAGCCCGGGTCCGTGTAGAAGCGCCGATAGGCTCGCCGGAACGTCTCCTCGACGTGCTCGAGATCGCGGTACGTGTCGGGCACGTAGACGGCCTGCTTCTGCAGCTTGAAGCAGTCGATGTAGTCCTGCGGGCCCCAGCCGAGCTCGGCGTAGGCGGGCGAGCCCGGGGGCGGTCGGTAGAGCGAGAACACGGCGATGTCGAGCTCCTGGGCGAGCGCCGTGTCCACCGTGATCTCCACCGACTCCGGCGACGTCTTCTTCACGCCGACCATGAACAGGCCGATCACCGAGATGTTCGCCTTGTGCGCGGCGCGGATGCAGGCCCCGGCCGACGCGACGGTCAGGTCCTTGACGAGCTCCTCGCGCAGCAGCTCGTTGTCCAGCACCTCCATGCCCACGAGCACCTGGTGGCAGCGAGCCGCCGACATCGCCTGGAAGATCGACTCGTCGACCTGCGAGGCGCGCACGTAGCAGGACCACGAGATGGGGTTGCCCCGCTTCCGCAGCTCGCCGCAGAAGTTGTAGATCCAGTCCTTGCCCACCACGAAGTCGTCGTCGACGAAGGCGACCTCCTGCACCCCGAAGCGCTGGTGCATCGCCAGCACCTTCTCGGCGGCCACCTCCGGCGAGTGCCGGCGGTATCGGTTCTTGAGCCCCGAGGCCGACGTGCAGTAGGAGCACCGCGCGTACGCGCAGCCGCGGAACATCTCCATGTAGACGGCGGGCATGTGCCGCACGCGCATGGGCGGCGCCGAGTAGAGGCTGAGGTCCGCGAGGTCGTACGCGGGCAGCGGCATCGAGTCGAGCTCGCGCTTGGCCATGCGCGGCTGGTTCTTGTGGATCGTCCCGTCCTCGCCGCGGTAGCAGATGCCCGGAATGCCCTGCAGGGGCGCGCCCGCCTCCAGGGCCGCGACCAGCTCCACGCCCGTCTCCTCGCCCTCGCCGAAGCAGGACGCGTCGATGCTGGGGTTCGTCTCGAGGCACCACTCGGGGTACAGGCTCGGGTGCGGTCCACCCACGAAGACGGGCACGTCGAAGGCCTGCTTCAGGGCCGTGCACATCGAAGTCGCGGACTCCCAGATGATCGACGTGGAGGTGACGCCGATGGCGTCCGGCCGGAACTTGCGCAGCTCGCCGACCACGGCCGCTTCGTCGATGCCCATGCCGGGGGCGTCGAGCAGGTGGACTTCGTGGCCCGCCTCGCGGAGGCAGGCGCCGACGTTCAGGATCCCGAGGGGGACGGCGTTGTGAAACGCCCGCCGGTTCATCAGGCCGTACAACATACGGCCGTAGTCGAAGGGCGGGACGACGAGGGAAACTCTCACGATGGCTCCGGCCTGAGCGGTGGGGGGCCCATCTTAGACGGCGTCCTGACCGTCGGCCACGGCGGGATCGTCCGCCTGCTTGCTATCGTCGCGCTCCTTTCCGTCGGGAGCCCCCGTGTCGTCCATTCAGACCCTCCTGTGCGCCGCCGTGGCGGGCGCCCTCCTCCTGCCCACCGTGAAGACGGCGACGGCCGAGCCGCCCGACTTGCAGTCCGACGCGGCGGGTGAGGATGCCCCGGACCGCACCGTCGACATCCGCCACTACGCGCTGGACGTGACCGTCGATCTCCGGGCGGGGACCGTCGAGGGCACGGCGACCCTCACCGTCCGCCCCCTCCGCGAGGGGCTCCGAGAGGTCGTCCTCCACCAGGTGGGACTGGACGTCCTGGGCGCGACCGTCGGCGGGGTCGAGGCGGCGGTGACCACCGGGCCCACCACGATGGGGGTGGCCGTGGACGCCCCGCCCGTGGGCGCGGACCTCGTGCTCGCGATCCGCTACCGCGCCGAGCCGTCGATCGGGCTGCACTTCCGGCGGCCCGGTCCCGACTCCCCGGACACGTACGTCGAGGCCTGGACCCAGGGCGAAGACATCGACAACCGCCACTGGATCCCCGGGTGGGACTTCCCCACCGACCGGTTCACCTACGAAGGTCGCTTCACGATCCCCGACGGCTTCACGGCGCTGAGCAACGGCACCCTGGAGTCGAAGACGCCCGCGGCCCGCAGCGGGTGGACGACCTGGCACTACGCCCTGCGCGACCAGGACCTCGTCGGCTACCTGATCATGTTCGCGGCGGCCGAGTACAAGGTCTTCACCGATGCGTGGCGGGGCCGCCCGGTGGGCTACTACGTGTCCCCGGACGCCGACGAGCAGTCGGCCCGGCTGTTGCTGGGGAAGACGCCGAGGATGCTCGAGTGGATGTCGACGTTCGTGGGGGTCGAGTACCCCTACCCCGCCTACAACCAGGTCACGGTCCAGCGGTTCATCTACACCGGCATGGAGAACACGACCGCCACCGTCCTCGATCGCCGCCTGCTGCTGCCGCCCGCGCCGCATCGGCCGAGCAAGCACACCGAGTCGATCATCGCGCACGAGCTCGCCCACCAGTGGTTCGGCGATCAGCTGACCTGCCGCACCTGGGCCCACCTGTGGCTCAACGAGGGCATGACGACGTGGATGGCGGACGAGTGGCTGCGCGCGGAGTTCGGGGAGGACGAGTGGGCGGCGAGCACGTTCGGTCGGTACCAGGGCATCGTGCGCTCGGACGACCGGACCCCGTATCCGATGGTGGGGACCTTCTACAACCGCACCTCCGGCCGGAAGAACGCGCACGTCTACTCGAAGGGCGCGACCGTCACCCACATGCTCCGGGTGCTCCTGGGCGACGAGGCGTTCTTCCGCGGCCTGCAGCTCTACGCGACGCGGCACCAGCACGGGCTCGTGGAGAGCGAGGACCTGCGGCGGGCCATGGAGGACGCGTCGGGGCTCCACCTGCGCTGGTTCTTCGACCAGTGGGTCTACCTCGCGGGGCACCCGAAGGTGAGCGTCGGGCACCGCGTCGACGCCGAGAGCGGCCGGCTGCGGATCACGCTCCGGCAGACGCAGGGGACCGACGGCCTCATCCCCACGTTCCACCTGCCGATCGACCTGGAGATCGCCACGTCCACGGGGACTCGCATCGAGCGTGTCGTCCTCGACGGGGCCGAGAGCGCGCTCTCGATCGACCTCGCCGGGGCGGACCTGCTCTACGTGGGCGTCGACCCCTTCGCGGGCGTGCTGATGGACCTCGCGCAGGAGCAGACCGCCCAGGAGTGGACCAACCAGCTGCAGTCGACCCGCGCCTTCACGCGGCGCCGAGCGATCGAGGGCCTGAAGCAGCTCCAGGGGACGATCCCGGAGCCCACGCGGAGCGTGGTCGAGACCCTCGCCCGGGATACGTTGTCCCCCGGCGTCGCCCGGCGCATGGCCGTGACGGTACTGGGCGAGTGGCGCGACGAAGCCGCCCGGGCGGTGCTGGTCGAGGTCCTGAACGGAGAGCGTCCCGACGCGCCCTACTCCGCGTTGCGGTCGCAGATCGTCCAGGAGCTCGCCAAGGTCGAGCCCACCCCCGAGGTGATCGCGGCGGTGGCGAAGGTGCTCGACGGAGACCGGGACCACTGGGCGCGCGGGCAGGCCATGAAGACGCTCACGGCGCTCGAGGAGCGACGCGTGCGGCCGCGGGCGATCGCCGCCCTTCGGGGTCCGCGCTCCGAGAGCGGGTGGGTGCAGCGACACGCCGCGGACGCGCTCGGGCGGTGGGGCGAGCCCGAGGACATGGGGGCGCTGGAGCGGGTGTTCCGGGCGGACACCCCGGGCACGCGGCTCCGCCACACGGCGCTGCGGGCGGCGGCCGCGTTGGTCGATCGCGTGCCCGCCGGGCCGGAGCGGGAGCGCGCGCGGGAGCCCGTCCGCGAGGCCGCCGAGGAGTGGCTGAAGAGCCTGCATCTCCGCGATCGGCAGGTGGCGCTCGGCCTCCTCGGGCGGGTGGGTGACGCGGGCTCGATCGAGCGCATCGCGGCCATGACCCGGTGGGACGACACCCCGTCGATGGCCGACCGGGCGGCGTCGGTCATCGAGAAGATCCGCACGCGGACCGAGACGGACGCGGACGCCGCTCCGGGCGAGGTCACGGCGAAGCTGAAGGCGCTCGAGGAGCGGCTGGACGCGATGGACCGGGAGCTCGACGCCCTGCAGGAGCGTCGCTAGGAGCGGCGCGAGCGGACGGGCGCGATCTCGACACGTGCGTCGTTGAAGCAGAGGCCGCCCCCGAGATCGGCGAGGGCGGCGGGGATGAGGGTATTGGACGTGGTGCCGCTGCGGGTGTGGCGCGCCCACAGGCCCTTGGGCATGGAGACGACGCCGGGGGGCACGAGGTCGGTCACCCGGGCCGCGACCCGCACCTCCCCCAGATCGTTGAATACGCGGACCTCCCCGCCGGTGGCGATGTCGCGGGTGGCGGCGTCGTGGGGGTGGACCGCGAGCCTCGCCTCGGAGCGTCGCAGCTGACCGAAGGTGGACGAGACGGTGCTCCGCTCGGCGGGGGAGATGAGCGCGAGCGGGTGGCGGTCGGTCGTCGGGTCGGGTCGGTACTCGAGGAAGCCCGGGCCCGTGGCCCCGGCCTCCCGGACGAGCTCGGCGGGGTAGAGGTCCAGCTTCCGATCGGGGGTCAGCGGGAAGGTATCCACGAACTGCACGGGGCGCGCGCCGACGGCGGGCGCAGCGGGGACGCCGCCCTTCAGCGTCGCCGAGAGCTCGGCGCCTCGGCCGTGCCCATCGGCAGCGAGGATCGCCTCCGCCATGGCGTCCGGGGTGCGCGGATCGTCGGCGCGAGACAGCCCGAGGCGGTCGCAGACCGCGGCGAACACCTCGTGGTTCGGGCGGCTCTCCCCGACCCGCGGCGCGGCGGGTCGGATCCGGTGCAGGGCGAGGTTGCCGTAGCCGCGAGCGAGGTCGTCGTGCTCCAGGAAGGTCGTGGCCGGCAGCACCACGTCCGCCATGCGCGCGGTGTCCGTCATCACCGAGTCGTGCACGACGGTGAAGAGGTCGTCGCGGAGCAGGCCCCGGCGCACGGCGCCCTGGTCGGGACACGTCGACAGCGGGTTGCAGTTGTAGACCCACAGGGCCCCGATCGGAGGGTCGCGGAGCTCGGTCAGCGCGTGGCCGATGCGGCCCAGGTTCACCCACCGGGTCGGCGGCGGGGGGGCGCGGGCGGCGGCGGCCCCGGAGAGCTGCCAGGCGCCCGTGTTGGACATGGTGTACCCCCCGCCGCGGACGCCGAACTTGCCCCCCACGGCGGCGAGAGCGAGGACCGCGAACGTCCCCGCGCCCCCGTTTCGGCTGCGCTCCACGCCCCACCCGCAGCGGATCAGGGCCGGGGAGGTCTCGGCGTACATCGACGCGAGAGTCCGGATCGCCTCGGCGGGGACCCCGGTCTCGGCGGCGGCCCGCTCCGGCGTCCAGGCCCGGGCGTGCGCCTCGAAGGCGTCGGCGTGGCGGGTGTGCTCGGCGAGGAACCTCCGGTCGGCGGCCCCCGACCGGAAGAGCTCGTGGGCGACGGCGAGGGCGAGCGGCAGGTCCGTGCCCGGTCGCGGCCGGAGGTGGAGGTCGGCCTTGCGCGCGAGGGGGATGCGCCGCGGGTCGACCACCACCAGCTTCGCGCCCGCCGCCCGCGCGGCCCGGACGCGCGATACGAGGTGGATGCCCGTCGCCGACGGGTTCACGCCCCACAGCACGACGAGTCGGCTGTGGACGACGTCCTCCAGCGAGCCGCCCACCATCTTGCCGCTCATGCCCGCCTGGGCGCGGGTCGACGGCATGGCGCACAGCGTTCGGGCGAGGTTGGTCGCGCCCAGCCGGTGGAAGAGGCGAGAGTCGACGGCGGCCTCGGTCAGAGCCCCGTTGGACCCGCCGTAGCTGCACGGGAGGATCGCCTCGCCCCCGAGCTCGTCGCGGACCCGGCGCAGGGCGGTCGCCACCAGGTCGAGGGCGTCTTCCCAGTCGATGGGTTCGAAGCGGTCACTCCCCTTGGGACCGACGCGCCGGAGCGGCCGGGTGAGCCGCTCTTCGCAGTACATGTGGTCGGCGAAGGCGGTGACCTTGCCGCAGATCACTCCGGCCGTGAGGGACGAGCGGTCGGAGCCGCGCACGGCGACCACGCGTCCATCGGCGACGTGGACGTCGAGGGTGCAGGAGTCGGGGCAGTCGAGCGGGCAGGCCGAGGGGTGAACACCGTCGGCCCGCATCGGATCACTCGGCCTTGGGCGCGGCTGCGGCCTCGGCGGTCGCGGCCTCGGTGGTCGCGGCTTCGGCGGCGGCCGCTGCGGCCGCGGCAGCGGCAGCGGCAGCGGCTGCTTCGGCGGCCTTCTTCTTCTTGTCGGGCTTGGCCGCGGGCCAGGCGACGTCGGTGCGCACGGCCTCGCGATCGATCGTCACCCGGTGGAGGTGGGTCGGGCTCGAGACGAGCGGGACCTCGAGGAGGTTCAGCAGCGAGAAGAGGTGGCGCCGGTGATTCTCGGTGGAGTCGCGCGTGACCTTGTTGGCGATCGGCAGGCCGATCGCGACGCAGTCGGGGAGGTCGGCGACGATCAGCCTCTCCCAGAGCGGTCGAAGGTGCATCGCCTCGGGCAGGGCCGCGAGGAGGAGGTCCACGGCGAGCGGCTCCGTAAGGACCGCCATCATCACCAGGGAGTCGTCTTCCTTCGCCATCCAGCGCTCCTTGTTGCCCGCTCCGGATCCCCCCAGCGAGCAGAGGGAGAGGGTGGATAACACGCCCGACGGCCGCCCCGCAAGGGCACGGGGTCATCGAGCGAGCAGCGCGCGCACTTCCTCCTGGATCCGCAGGCCCGCGCCGCGCGAATAGCCCTGGTGGTGGTGCCGGATCACGCCGCCGCGATCGATTACGAACGTCGACGGGATCCCGCGCACCTGCCACGGCTGCTGCGCGTCGGGGCCCACGTGGGCGAACTCGAAGGTGTAGCCCGAGGACTCGACGAACTGCTCGGCCTGTTCCCGCTGCGCGTCCACCGACAGCGCCAGGATCACGACGTCGTCGCCCAGCTCGTCCCGCGCCTGCTGCAGCTCGGGCATCGCCCGCTTGCAGGGGCCGCACCAGGTGGCCCAGAAGTCCACGACCACCACCTTGTCGCGGAGGGTCTCGGGGGAGATCTCGGCCCCGCTCAGGGTCGTCAGGTTCAACACCGGGGCCGGCCGCCCCACGAACGGGTGCAGTTCGCGCCGAGGAGCCGCCTCGCCGCCCCTCGCGGGGGCTCGGTCCGCCCGCCTCGCGCCCGCCGCGGACAGGAGCGTCGCCCACCCCAGGTCCGGCTCGACGCCGGGGTGGGCCGCGAGGAATCGCGTGACTGCGCGGTCCCGGTACTCCATCGGGAGCGCCGCGAGCGCGGGCCCGTCGAGGCGCGACAGCCCCTCCAGGTCGGCCTCCACGGCGAGGGCCGCCTCGCCCCGCGCCGCGGCGAACTGGGCGAGCTCGATCCACGTGCGTCCGTCGTCGTGCTGCCAGGCGGCGCGGCGGGCCGCGATCCACGCCTCGTCCCCGCGCCCGAGGGCGCGCAGGACCCGCGCTTCGGCGGCGAGCATCCGGCCGTCGTCCCGGGCCCGCGCCTGCGACCACGCGTGGAACGTCGCCGCCGGGCGCGTCGCGGACGGGGAGTACGGGAGGTCCGCGAGCGCGTCGCGGGCTTCGCGGATCAGCCGCAGGGCGTCCTCGTGACGACCGTCGGCGGCCGCCCGCGCGGCCGACTCTTCGAGGACCCACGGCGCGTCCCGCGGGTCGTCGGGCACGGCGTCGAGCGCCTCCTGGGCCGCCTCCCGGATGCGCCGCCGGGTGGTCTCGAGCGGGGGCGGACGACCGCGCCACCAGCGCGTCTCCGGGCTGAGCCGGAAGTCCGGGTGGCGCGTGAGGATGCGCTCCACGTACGCCGGTTGGAGGTCCCTCGAGACCCCCGGGCGCCCGTAGAACTTCGCGACCTCGTGGGCGAGGACCGGGTCGCCGAGGACGCGTCGCCCCAGCTTCTCGACGTCCTTCAGGATCGCGTTGCGGGTCTCGATCAGGGCGTCCGCGTCCTGCCAGTAGGTGCCGGAGAAGATCAGCGCGCAGGCCTCCACGGCCCCGGGGGTGTCCCGGATGATCCGCGCGCAGGTGCGCCGGAACGCCTCCGCGTCGCCTCGGTCTCGAGCCTGGATCAGGATCGAGACCCGGGCCTGGAGGCGGTCCCCGAACAGCTCGGCCGCCCGCGCCCCCGCTTCGTGCGACGCCGGGCCGTCCGAGAGCCGGAGCTGCAGGTCTCGCAGGGCGATCCACGCCGCGTACCGGACCTCCGGGTCGTCGTCGGTGGTGAGCTCTTCGAGGGCCTCGAGCGCCGCCGCCACCCAGGGCCGACCGCGTACGACCCACTTGTCCTCGGTGTGCCGCGCCACCTCGGCTCGCACGACCCACACCCGGCGGATCCGCTCGTCCGGCCGCGCCGCCGCGAGCGCCTTGTAGACGGCGACGCTCTCCGCGCCGCGCCCGTGTCCGACGGCCAGCACCTCGGCGAGGCGGCTGTGGGCGAAGCCGTCGTTCGGCGTGCGCGCGAGGACCTCTCCGAGGGTGGCGACGCCCGCCTCGAGCTCGTAGCGCGCGAGCTCCTGCAGCGCGCGGTTGAGGAGTCGGTTGGCGTCGGCCTCGGCGGCCTTCGGAGCCGCCTCCGCGGGGGCCGCGATCGGGACCAGGATCGCGAGGAGCAGGAGCAGTCGGATCATCGGCCCGGCTCCTCGGTCGACGCGTCCCACAGCGTCGAGAACCAGGCGTCGTAGGCCGCGACGGGCCCGTCCTGGGTCGTCCACGCGCCCACCTCCTGGTTCCGCTCGAAGCCGCTCGTGGAGAAGTTCGCCGACTCGACCTGCAGGCCGTCGTCGATCCGGATGGTCTTGGCGTGCGTGACGACCGCGCCGTCCTCCCACCGCATCTCCACCCCGCGCGCTCGCAGCCAGTCGACCGCCTCGGCCGTCTGGGCGTTCAGGCCCTCGTTGGTCCTCGAGTGCTCGGCGACGCCGCGGACGACCACGCCGCGCGCGGCGGCGTCCTCGAACGCCGAGAACACCTGCATCGCGGGGGAGTCGAGGTTCGTGGGCTGGAGGTACGTCGCGTACATGGTGAAGTCGACCCGGTCGCGGGCGGCCGCGAGGCGCTCCAGCAGGTTGGGCAGGAGGTCGTCGTTGACGAGGGCGATCACGTCGCCGGAGCCCCGCGGCCCGGGCGACGCGCGACTCGCCGGATCGGTCCACGCGGCGTCGAACCACGCGCGGATGTAGGCGGGCGGGGCGCCGTCCCGGAGCAGCAGGTTGCATTCCCGGTTCCGCTCGATCGCGGAGTCCGAGCCGTTGGTGCTGCCCACGATCGCGGCGGCGTCGGCCGCGACCATCTTGGCGTGCATGGTCGTCTCCACGCGGTCGAGCTTCGCGTCCACGCCCAGCTCCCTCAGGGCGTCGACGGCGGCCGCGTTCTCCTCCACCTCGTCGTCGAGCAGGGCGCGCACGGCGACCCCCCGCCCGGCCGCCTCGCCGAGCGCGTCGCGGAGGGCGCCGGTGGACGAGCCCGGGTAGAGGGAGAACTGCGCGAAGTCGACGGCCCCCGCGGCGCCCTCGATCAGGTCCAGGGCGGCCGGGAGGTAGTCGCGATCGCAGACGAGCGTGGCGGACGGGGCGGGGGCCGGCGTCTCCTCCACGGGGACGAGGGGGGCGCAGCCGAGCACGCCCGCGGCGATCGCGCCGAGGCCGGAGCGGATCAGGGCTCGTCTCCGCCGGGGGGGCGGCTGTGCCGGGTGGGGACGTCGCCGAAGACGGGGCCGTCGTCTTCCTCCAGGGGGTCGTCCAGGTCCAGGTCCGCCACGGAGTCGTCCGACGGCGCGCCGTGGTCGGTGGCGGCGACCGACGGCTCGGCCACCGGGCCCTCGTGGGAGGGCTCCGTGTCGGGGGCCAGCGGCGTGGTGTCGACCGACGCGGTGGGCGGCTCCGGGGCGCCCTGCTGTTCGGGGGGCGGAGCGGCGAGGACCGATCGGAGCGTGTCCTCGTCCGTGTCCGTCTCCAGCAGCTGGACCTCGGCGAAGCCCTGCTTGCGACCGGAGATCTCGACCGCGCGGAGCTCGACCGCGTTTCGCGTGGGGTGCGTCGACACCGAGAGGTAGGCCCGCGCGATCGCGGCGAGCGTCGCCTCCTGGAGCGTGATCACGTCGCCCCCGGCGGTCTCGATCCGCGCGCGGATATGCTGGTGTCCGTCGGGCACCCCCACGAGGACGCGGGACACATGTCGGTTGCGGAGAAGCAGGTGGAAGTCCATCACGTCGTCGCCTCCAGGCTCGGGAACACCCGCCGCGCGCCCGCGGTCGAACCGGGGGCGGGGCCTGGGTCCCGACCGTAACATGACGCCCTCGCCCGCCTGCGCCGCCCACCCCGACCGCCCCGCCGCGAGCGCCTGCGCGCGGTGCGGCACGTTCATCTGCGTGGGCTGCACGATCAGCGGCGATCTGTGTGCCCCCTGTCGCTCGCGACTGCACCGGGAGGGCGTGGCCTGGACCGACGAGGAGAAGTCCCGCGCCCGGGCCCGATGGTCGCTGAAGTGGAGCCTGCGCGCGATCCGACTGCTGCTCGGCTCGGCCGGAGCGGGCGCCCTGTGCGTGGTCTCGGCCGTGCGGGGGGCCACCCCGCCGTGGTTCGCTCACGTGGGCTGGTCGCTCCTGGCCGTCGCGGTGGTGGCGGGGCTGGTGGCCGCCGGGGGTGCCGTCCGGGGCTGGAGGGCCTCGAACGCGGGGCGGCCGGGGCCCGCGGTGGCGGGCGTCGTATCGCCGGGGACGGCGTTGACCATCGGCATCATCGGGCTCGCGCCCGCGGTGCTCGGCGTGGTGCTGCTCGTCAGTCGCTGACGGGAGCAGGCTCCCCGGCTTCGGTCGGCTCCGCGCCCTCGGCCCGCTCGACGCCCTCGGCGCCCTTCCCCTGCAGGGCCGCGAGCTTCTCCCAGCGGGTGTCGCCGCGGTAGTGCTCCGTCCAGGTCCGCAGCTGCTTCATCCGCTCCGGGGGGACGCCGTCGAACGTCGCGCCGCCGAGGTTGCTCTCGGTCCAGCGCGGCCCGCCGGGGAGGTCCGTCCCGCGCGCCTCGCGCAGGTGGCGCTCCAGCCCCAGCGCCGACGACATGTTGTGCTGCACGAAGTCGTTGCGGACGCTGGTGTCGAGGAGGCCGCCGTTCCACCCGCCGAACGCCTTGGACGGGTTCTTGGGCCACCACATGTGGTCCGGGGAGTAGAGGCTCAAGAGTTCGTGGCGGACGGTCTCGATGAGGAGGTCCTGGACCCACCCGCACTCGTTGCCCGCGAGCTTGCAGGTGTCGAGGACGGCCACGAGGCCCTCGCCGCGCGTGGCCGCGGGCGTGGACCGCGGGGGGTCGTAGTAGCCGCCCTGGTAGTCCGGGTACTTCTTCCACGCCTTGCGGTTCTTCTCGTACTGGTACTCGACGGCCCGGGCGAGGTTCATCGAGTGCGTCACGTACCGCTCGTCCTTCGTGTACTGGTACAGGTAGGACAGAGCGATCATGAGCCAGTGGTCGTTGGCGAGGCGCTTCTCGTCCTTGCCCTTGTCCCGGGTGTCGATGAGCCAGTCCGCCCCCCGCACGGCCGTCTCCAGCCACAGCGGGTTCCGGTCGTAGGAGTACAGGCGAATCAGGCCGAGGATCGCCTCGCCGGGGTAGTAGGGCGACGCCTTGTTCTTGACCGTGGAGCCCTCGACGTAGGGGTCGTGGTAGATGAACTCGCCGTCTTCGCCCTGGCGCGACACGATGAACCGGGCGTAGCCGCGGGCCTCCTCCAGGTACTTGTCCTTGTCCCCGGTGACCTCGACGTACTGGTCGATCATCACGAGCGCGAGGCCCGCCCCCCCGAGCTTGATCGTATTGCCCTCGGCGCGGCTGTAGACGAAGAAGACCTCGCTGTCCTCCAGGAAGGGCCCGCTGCGCCGGGAACGCTCGGAGCGCTCGCGCATCAGCCAGCCCATCGCGTGCTCCGCCGCCACGAGGTACGGCGCGTACTTGGTGCGGTCGTAGGCCTGCAGGATCGAGTAGGTGGTGCCGCCGTGGCGCAGCACGTTGTACCCGCCGCCGTCCTTGTCCCGGGCGACGCGGTAGTTGTATCGAATCTCGCCGTCGGCCTCGATCGAGGAGATGAGGTAGTCGGCGGCCCAGACCGAGGCCTGCTCGAGCGCGTCGGGCGACGCGTCGGGGAACTCGAGCGCGTGGGCCCGGTAGACCCGGAAGATGTCCGGGCGGGAGTCGTCCAGGACCGGCCGTTCGACCCACGAGACGGTGCGCAGCTTGTCGTAGTCGAACTCCGTCGGCATCGGCCCGAGGCCGGGGTTCCGCGCCCGCATCCGATCCAGCAGCCGGTCCCGCAGCACGCCCTTCCTCTTGCGCTGCTTCGAGTAGATGTCCTGCTCGAGCACCTCCGACGGGAGGATCCAGCCGACGCGATTCTCGGCGTCCTTGAACCAGTAGCCGTACGTCGCGGTCTCCCGGGCGCGGGGCCGGTCGACGTTGTTGCGCCACTCCCCCGACTCGGTCTTGACCACGACGTCGATCTTCAGGCGCACGTCGCCCTTCACGGCCGCCGAGAGCTTCGCGCCCGCCTTCTCCTGCAGGTCCGCGGCGGCGCCCGTCAGCGACTCGGCGAGGTCGTCGCCCGCGGCGGTCCCGCACACGTTCGGCGGCTTCACGCCGTAGGCGCATACGAACGCGCGTCGGCCGGCGGCCGCCTCGAGCGCGGACGCGTCGGGCGAGGGCTCGCCGTACAGGGTGGCGCGGACGAGGCCGAAGGCTTCGCTCATGGCGGCCTCGTCTTCGACGACGTCGACGATCGTGGACGTGCCTCCACCTTCGCCGAGCGGAGCTGCGTCCTTGGGTCCGGTGTCGCGGTTGCAGGCGAGGGCGAGGGCGAAGGTCGCCGTCGCCGCGCAGATGAGCAGCGTGCGGGTGCGGGTCATGGGTCTCAGGGTTGGGGTTCGGTGGCGACGTACAGGCGGCCGCCGTTCTTGCGGAACTCGACGGCCTTGTCGCGCATGCCTTCGGCGGCCTCGTCGCTGGCGGGCGCGGCCATCGCGAGCTCCCCGGCGGCGAGCTCGCGGACGTCTTGGGAGATGCGGTAGGCGCAGAACGCCGGGCCGCACATGGAGCAGAAGTGGGCGGTCTTCGCCTTCTCCTGGGGGAGGGTCTCGTCGTGGTACTCGCGGGCCGTCTCGGGATCGAGCCCGAGCTCGAACTGGTCCTCCCAGCGGAACTCGAAGCGCGCGCGGGACAGGGCGTCGTCGCGGTCCTGGGCGCCGGGGTGTCCCTTCGCGAGGTCGGCGGAGTGGGCGGCGATCCGGTAGGCGATCAGCCCCTCCTTCACGTCCTCCTTGGTGGGCAGGCCCAGGTGCTCCTTGGGGGTCACGTAGCAGAGCATCGCGGTGCCGGCGTGCCCGATGATCGCGGCGCCGATGGCCGACGTGATGTGGTCGTACCCGGGCGCGATGTCCGTCGCCAGCGGGCCGAGCGTGTAGAAGGGCGCCTCGTGGCACACCTCCATCTGCCGCGTCACGTTCTCCACGATCTTGTGCATGGGGACGTGCCCGGGTCCCTCGATCATCACCTGCACGTCGCGCTCCCACGCGCGCTTGGTGAGCTCGCCGAGGACCTGCAGCTCGAAGAACTGCGCTTCGTCGTTGGCGTCCGCGACGCACCCGGGGCGGAGCCCGTCGCCGAGGCTGAAGCTCACGTCGTACTCCGCCATGAGGTCGGCGATGGCGTCGAAGTGGGTGTAGAGGAAGTTCTCCCGGTGATGCGCGAGGCACCACTTCGCCATGATCGAGCCGCCCCGGGACACGATGCCCGTCACCCGCTCGATCGTGAGCGGGATCGACCGCAGCAGCACGCCCGCGTGGATCGTGAAGTAGTCGACGCCCTGCTCGCACTGCTCGCGCAGCGTCTCCATGAAGACGTCGATGTTCAGGTCTTCGACGACCCCGCCCACCTTCTCGAGCGCCTGGTAGATCGGCACCGTGCCGATGGGCACCGGGCTGTTGCGGATGATCGCCTCGCGGGTGGCGTGGATGTTCTTGCCCGTGGACAGGTCCATGACCGTGTCCGCGCCCCACTTCAGCGACCACTGCAGCTTCTCGACCTCGTCCTCGATCGCCGAGCTCACCGGCGAGTTGCCGATGTTGGCGTTCACCTTCACGAGGAAGTTGCGGCCGATGATCATCGGCTCGAGCTCGGGGTGGTTGCGGTTGGCCGGGATGATCGCGCGCCCGGCGGCGACCTCGTCGCGCACGAACTCCGCGTCCATCCCTTCGCGGATCGCGATGAACCGCATCTCCTCGGTGATCTCGCCCCGGCGGGCGTAGTGCATCTGCGAGAAGTTGGTGTCCCCCCGGGCGACGCGACGCGCGATCCACTCGGCTCGACGCTTCGGCAGCCCCCGGTGCACATCGCACCCCTGGGGCCCGGACGTGTCGTAGAGGCGATGCGTCTCGCCGTTGGTGAGCGTGAGCTCGGTCTGGGGGACGTTCAGGTCGCCGACTGCGACCTTGCGGCGCGCGACGCGGCCGGGGATGGAGTTCATCGTGTGCGGGCCTCGGCGGCTAGAAGGTGATCTCGAGGGTCCATTCGACGTTGCCGCCCTCCCAGCAGAAGACCGAGAACCAGATCTCCCCGTCCACGTCGACCTGGAAGCTCTCGGGCGGGGTCGTGGAGTACTCGAGCGCCTCGCCGAGGACGGTCTCCTTGGTCTGCTCCGTCCCGGAGCTCCAGGCGCGCATGTCGAGGTCGTTCGTGGAGCCGGTCCAGTCGAGCGTGGCCGTGGCGCTGTCGGCGCATCCGAAGTCGACCTTGATCCAGTCGGTGTCGCCGGTCCAGGTCTTCCCGTCGTTGGCGCACTCCGTGAACGAGCCCTCGATCGTCACGTCCCCGGTGGCGGAGAAGCTGTTCGCGTCGGTCCCCTCGTCGTTGGTCTCGGACTCGGAGCCGCTCGTGGACGGGCCCGTGCACCCGTCGGTTGCGTCGTCGTCGTCGGTCGCGTCGTCGTCGTCGGTCGCGTCGTCGTCGTCGGTCG
>CAZEKB010000101.1:0-26467 GCA_964512225.1 uncultured Rickettsiales bacterium
CCCGCACCACCAGGTCGAGTCCCTCGCCCGTGATGTGCCACGCCGTGGGCCAGACCGCGCCGCTGCGCGGGCTCCTCCAGGTCTCGAGCCGGTCGAGGCGGACCGCGTCGACGTCCAACGGGCTGGGCGCTCCTCCCGCCTCGCTCACCCACGCCTTGGAGCCCCGAACCCCCCGAACGCCGTCCTCCTGCACGAGGACGACGACCAGGGACCGCCCGTCCGGCAGGTCCATCGACACCCACTCGAACCCCTCCACGTCGGGGTCGTACAGCCGCCCGAACTGGTGCTTGAAGAAGCCGTCCCCTTCGACCCAGCGCACGTCCGCGCCGTCCCGCCACATTCCGGAGACCCGCATGCGCTCCTGCTGGTACCAGAGGTGGCGCGTGCCCGGCACTACCTCGGTGGCCCCCCCGGCGCCGGGCAGCGTCGCGGGCTGCGTGGCCGCCAGCTTGAGGCGCAGGTGGTGACGGCCCGCGCCCCCCTCGAAGACCACGGTGCCCCCCTCCCACGCCACGCGTCGCCCCTCCACCCGCAGGTCCAGCCCGTCGCCCACGAACTCGGCGCCCACGAGGCTCGGGAAGTTGTGCCCCTCGGAGAAGGCCGCCTTCCCGTCCGCCACCACCTGGACGTAGACCGTGTGGTACGGGTTCACGATCGGGGCGATGGGCAGCCCCGCGGCACGATCGAGGTCGGTCCGCTCCATCACGAACCCCGCGAAGAGGTGCACCGGCTCGCCGGTAGCGAGGTCCTCCAGGTGGGCGTGCACG
This sequence comes from uncultured Rickettsiales bacterium, assembly GCA_964512225.1. GTDB lineage: Bacteria > Myxococcota_A > UBA796 > UBA9615 > UBA9615 > CAZEKB01. Next base: position 768 of record CAZEKB010000101.1, read on the forward strand.
TGCCACCACTCCGTCTGGGCCCAGGCGTGGGGCCCGTGGTCGTCGGGCAGCACCACGGTGCGCCCCGCCGGGACCTGGTGCAGGGGGGAGGGCGCGCACCCCGCGAGCGCCGCGAGGACCATGCCCGCGCCGAGGAGCGAGGCGAGCCGGCGACGCCTGCGCCCGAGCTTCCGGGCGGGGGGGACGCGGGCGGCCCGGTCGAGGTCCTCGAGCACCCTCTCGGCCGCGTTGCGCCCGGTCAGGACCGCGGTCTCCATGCAGGGGAAGTCGTTGTCGTTCCGGATCCAGTCGCCCGCCAGGTACAGCCCCGCGACGGGCGTGCGCGCCTCGGGCTTGAAGCGAGCAGACCCCGGCTCGGCGTCCCAGTACCGGGCGTGGGGCGACGAGTGGCGCAGGACCCGGTAGTGGCGCACGCCCTCGATGTCGAGCTCCTCGAAGCCCTCGATCCGGCGCAGGGACTCCATGGCGCGCCGGAAGATCGTCTCGTCGTCGTCGTCCTCGAAGCCGGTGAGCTGCCCCGCGAAGTGCAGCACCGAGCCGACCGACGTGTCGTCGCGGTACTCGGGGTAGTTGGGTCGGTTGTCCATGGCGAAGCCCAGCGGGGGCTCGAGTCCGCCCACGATCCGCCCGGGGGCCACGCGCGCCTTGGCCGAGTGCCAGACCTGCAGCGCGAGGGGCGCGACCGTCTTGAGGCGGGGGATGCCGGACAGCCCGCGCACCGCGGCCAGGGACGGAGGGAGGATCTCCTGGAGACCCGAGACGGGGATGGCGACGATGGCGGCGTCGAAGTCGGCGACACGCTCCTCGCTGCCGGGGACCGTGGGGACGGAGCCTTCGTACCGCTTGCCGGGCCCGTGGTACTGCGGCATCGCGAACCGCAGGCCGGTGAGGGCGGACCCCTCGTGGTCGAGCCCGACGAGCTTGCTCCGCCGCACGATCGTCCCCCCGAGCGACTCGATCCGGCGCGCGATGGGGTTCCACCACAGCTCGGTCATGCCCCCCGCGGGGTACTTCGTGACGTAGTTGCCGGGCGTGCCGATCGCCTTCTTGAGGGTCTTGAGCATCGCGTACGCGGAGATCTCCCCCGGCCAGTTGAGCTGCGCCTCCCGCTCCGCGCGGAAGAGGTTCGTCGCCGCCACCGACGGGGGCAGGCCCCGGGACAGCGCCCACGCCGTGAAGCAGACGTCGTCCAGCTCCTCGGAGATCGGACCGCCGATGTCGAGGGCGAGGCGCACGACCCAGGCCGTGATCGCGTGCTTCTCCTCCTCCGTGAACCCGTCGTACCGGATCCAGTCGACCGCCACCTTGGGCAGGAAGGCGCCCACGTGGAGGTGGTGGGTCCGCTGGTCACGATCCTCCCAGTACAGGTAGTCCCCGCGGCTGGAGACCACCGTGTCGTCCAGGGCCACTCCGCTGCGCTTCAGGAGCGCCCGGAGCTCGCGGTAGAAGCCGAGCACGAGGTGCTGGCCGTGCTCGACGACGCGCCCCTCCGCGTCGCGCCAGGAGCACGCCTTGCCCCCCAGGTGGTGTTCGAGCGTGCGCAGCTCGACCTCCACCGCGCCCGCGCTCCCGTCCAACACCGCTTCCGCTGCCGCGAGGCCCGCGGGCCCCGATCCGATCACTACGACCTTCGCCATGTCACCCTCCGTGGCGGGTCAACCTAGGGAGGGTCGCCGGGCCGGACCACTGAACCCGCGAGCGGGCGCAAGACGAGAGGACGGCGAGCGGATCGACCCCCAAGCCCCGATCTCGGATAGGGCCCGGGACGAAGCCGCGCTAGCGTCTCTCGGTCGTGCCCTGGACACCCGCCACGCTGGACCCGCTCCCCCGCCTCGGCTGGGCCGACGCGCCCACGCCGGTAACCGAGCTGAACGAGGCGGCCGAGGAGCTCGGGTTCGCCTGGTTCGGCGTCAAGCGCGACGATCTGCTGGGGCCCCTGCAGGGCGGCACCAAGGTCCGCAAGCTCGACTCCCTGTTGGCGACCGAGCCCTTCGCGTCGGCGGCTCGCTGGGCGTCGGTGGGGGCGATCGGCTCCGGGCACCTCGTCGCGCTGACGCTGGCCGCCGAGGCCCTCGAGCGTCGGCTCGTGGCGCACTGCTTCTGGGAGGAGCCCACGGGGTCGGTCCTCGCGAACCTCGCCTGCATCGCCTCGGGGCCCACGGACCTGCGCTATCGGGACACCCGCGCCGAGCTCGCGCTGCGGGCCCCGTGGGTGATCCGGGGGCTGCGCGCCGGGTCCACGCCCTGCATCGCGCCCGGCGCGAGCGTGCCCGAGGGGGTCGTCGGGACCCTCCGCGGCGGCCTGGAGCTGGGGGCGCAGATCAGCGCGGGCGAGGTCCCCGCGCCGGACGTCGTGTTCGTGCCCTGGGGGACGGGAGGGACGGCGGTGGGCGTAGCGCTCGGGCTCGCTCTGGCCGGGCACCCCACCCCGGTGCGGGCGGTGGCGGTGGTCGAGCGGGTGTTCTCGCGGGAGCGGACGCTGCACAAGCTGCACGTCGACGTCCTCGATCACCTGCGGTGGCGCGGCCTGCCCGTGCCGGACGGGCTCGACGCGCCCGACGTCCAGCCGGTTCGGGGTTTCCTCGGCAAGGGCTACGGACACGAGACGCCGGAGTCGGTCGCCGCCATCGGCTGGCTGGCGAAGTCGGGGCCGGAGGCCGAGCCGATCTACGGAGGCAAGACCCTCGCCGCCATGCGGGCCGAGGCGGGGGCGTGGCGGGGCCGACGGGTGCTTCACTGGCTGACCTCGCACCGCGGATCGCTGCCGTCGAAGGCGGGCTGGCGCGGGCGACTGCCGCCGCGCCTCCGACGACGCCTGGCCGCGGGGCCCGGGTGGTCGCGGCGCCGCGTGCTGGTGGCGGCGAGCGCCGGGGTCGCGGCGATCGTCGCGCTCCGCCACGTCGGCTACGACGGTCTGGAGGACTGGGACGGACTCGTCCTGTCGCGCCGCGAGGCCTTGGTGGTGGCGGCCGCGGCCGAAGCCGTCGTGCCCGACGCGGCCGGGCCCCTCCCCGCCCGGGGGCCCTCCCCGCGCGAGGTCGTGGCGGCGATCGACCGGTACCTCGCGGGCATGTCGTCCTTCGCCCTGATGGAGATCCACGGCATGTTCGAGCTGCTCGAGCAGGGCACGGCGCTCGACGGCCGGGTGAGGCGGCTCACGAACCTGGAGCCCGGGGCGCGACGGCGGTTCCTGCGGCGCCTGCAGTCCCTCGGGAGCGTCCTCGGCGACGCCGCCCGCGGGGTCCGGGACCTCTGCCTGCTCGGCTGGTACCAGGACTCCCGCACCTGGGCTGCTCTGGGCTACGACGGCCCCCTGGTCCCCCGGGGGGGCATCGGCGGGCCGGGTCGATACGACTCCCTGGTCGCCCCTCCCGGGGCCGAGCCGAGGGGAGCCGTTCGGTGATCTTCGACAGCTCGACCTGCGACCTCCCGCTCGCCCTCGAGGCCGACCTGTGCGTCGTCGGCTCCGGCGCGGGCGGCAGCGCGGCGGCGACGGTGGCGGCCGAGGCGGGCCTCTCGGTGGTCGTCCTGGAGGCGGGCGGCTTCATCCCCCCCGAGCGGATGACCCAGCGCGAGGAGGAGATGCTGCCCCGACTCCTCGACGCCAACGGGGCCCGCGCGAGCGCCGATCGAGCGGTGCGCATCCACCAGGGGCGAGCGGTGGGCGGCTCGACGATCCACAACATCAACCTCTGCGCCCGCATCCCCGCGCCCATCCGACGCGAGTGGGAGCGCGAGCGGGGGATGGAGCACCTGCCGGAGGCGCGTTGGGCCGCGCTGTACGACCGGGTGGAGCGCATGCTCTCGGTCAGCGAGGTGCCCGTCGCGCGGCGGAACCGCCACAACGCGCTGCTGGCGGAGGGGGCCGCGCGCCTCGGCTGGCGGGCGGGCGGCCTTCGCCACAACCGATCGGGCTGCCTCGGCAGCGGGTTCTGCCTGCTCGGCTGCGCCTACGACGCGAAGAACAACGCCGCCAAGATCCTGGTGCCGCGCATCGTCCGCGCCGGGGGGCAGATCCTCAGCCGCTGCCGGGCGGTGCGGATCGCCCACCACGGCGGCGCGGTGAAGGGGGTGGAGGCGCTCGCGCTCGATCCGGTGCATCGCCGTCCCGTGGGCGTCGTGACGGTCCGGGCGCCGCGGGTGTGCGTATCGGCCTCCGCCACAGGCACGGCCGCGCTCCTGATCCGGTCGGGCATCCCCGACCCCAGCGGCGGCACCGGCGGGACGCTGCGGATCCACCCCGCGCCCGTGGCCGCGGGGATCTTCCCCGACCCGGTCCGCGCCTGGGAGGGCATCCCCCAGACGGTCGAGTGCACCGAGTTCCTGGACTTCGAGCGGGCCCATCCGGAGCACGGCCCCGCGACGACCGAGCCCGGGGCACGCACCTGGATCGTGCCCGCGTTCGCGCACCCCGTCGGCACCGCGACGATGGTCCCGGGTCTGGGCGCCGAGCACCGCCGCGTCATGGCCTCCTACGAGCGGCTCGCCGTGTTCACGCCGATGGTGCACGACGTCACCGCGGGGCGCGTGCGTCCCCGGGGGAGCGCGGGCCTGCGCATCGACTACGAGCCCGTGGAGGCGGACCGGCGCGAGGTGGCCTTCGGCCTCGTCCAGTGCGCCCGTCTGCTCTTCGCGGCGGGGGCCCGGTCCGTCCTCGTGCCCGCGGGGGGACTCCGGGAGCTGCACCCGGGGGACGACCTCGACGCGGTGGAGGAGGCCGCGCGCGCGGAGCTCCCCGAGCTGTCGGCCGTGCACCCCATGGGCACGGTCCCCATGGGCGACGATCCGGCGACGGCCCCCGTGGGCAGCGACGGCGCCCACCACGCGACGCGAGGCCTGTGGGTCGCCGACGGCTCCCTCTTCCCCACCTCGATCGGGGTCCCGCCCCAGGTCTCGATCTACGCGATGGGCCTGCACGTGGGCGAAGCGATCGCGCGGGCCTGAGCGTCGACACCATGCGCGAGCCGCTCCTGGACACCGTCTTCGCCGCCGCCCACGTGGGCTCGCTGCTCCGCCTGCGGGTCGCCCTGCACGGGGACCGTCCCTTCCTCCTCTTCGAGGGGCGCACGTACAGCTACCGGGAGACCCTGGAGGCCGCGCGACGCTTCGCCCGGCGCTTCGAGGCCCTGGCCGACGACCGGGGGCGGCGCGCCGCCGTCGGGCTCTACGCCGACAACACCCCCGAGTTCGTATTCGCGGTCCTGGGAGCGGCCCTCTCGGGCTCGATGGTGTTCGGGTTCAACACCGGGTTCCGGGGCGACGTGCTCGCGGGCCTGGTGCGGGACGCCGAGCTCGACGTCCTCTACGTCCGCGACCCCGAAGACGAGGCGCTCGCCGAGGTCGCGGGGGTGCCCGTCGAGCCGCTCGTGGCGACCTTCGAGTCCCTCCCGGAGGACGGGCCCCGGGTCCGCGGCCGGATCCGCGCGCGCGCCCCCTTCCTCGTCATCTACACGTCGGGGTCCACGGGCCTGCCGAAGGGGGTCGTCTGCTCCCAGCTCAAGCTCGTCGGCGCGGGCCTCGTGGTCACCCGGCGGATCCGGGTCCGGAGCACCGACCGGGGCTACGTCTGCATGCCGCTGTTCCACAGCAACGCCTGGTTCCTCGGCCTGATGCCGCTCATGCTCGTGGGCGGCAGCCTGCTCCTCCGGAGGCGCTTCAGCGCGCGCGGCTTCGAAGACGACGTCCTGGAGCACGGCGTCACGTACATGAACTACGTGGGGCAGCCCATCCACTACATCCTGCAGGCGCTCGAGGCGAAGCACGGCGGGGCGGTCGAGGGGGCCCTCGCGGCGGATCCGCGGAACCGCTTCCGCATCGCCCACGGCAACGGCGCGACCCCGATCGACCGGGACAAGCTCGTCCGGTACCTGGGCATGGAGCACATCTACGAGCTCTACGGGTCCACGGAGGCCGCGATCACCACCGTGGTGGAGCCGGGGGACCCGCCGGACAGCGTCGGCCGCATCCGCCAGGGCACGGTGGTCGTCCTCGACGAGGGGGGCGAGCCGTGTGCCGAGGCGCAGGTGGACGAGGCCGGGCGACTGACCAACTACGACGCCGCCGTGGGCGAGATCTGCCGGCGGATCTCGGACAGGAACCTGTTCTTCGAGGGTTACTACCGCAACGACGGAGCGACCGCGTCGAAGTACCGAGGGGGCCACTACCACTCGGGCGACCTCGGCTACGTGCGGCGGATCGGCGGCCGGCGCTACCTGTACTTCGAGGGTCGGACGAACGACTGGATCCGCAAGGACGGCGAGAACTTCTCGGCCGCGACGGTCGCTCGCTTCGCCGCCGCGCACGGGGACGTCCTCGCCGCCGTGGCCTACGGAGCGCCCGCGCCCGTCGCCGACGAGCTGGTCATGGTCGCGCTGAAGCTGCGGCCCGGCTGCGCCTTCGACCCCGACGCCTGCTTTGCGCGCTTCGTCGAGCAGCAGCGGGCGGGCGGCATGGACCCGAAGTGGATGCCGGACTTCGTGCGGGTGGTGGAGGAGTTCGAGGAGACGACGACGGGCAAGATCCTGGTCGGCCCCCTCAAGCGCGCGCACTTCCGACCCCCCGGCGGGGGGGTGTGGTTCCGGGAGCGCGGCGATACGACCTTCCGGCCCCTGGGAGACGACGAGGTCACCGACCTGGTCGCGCGCTTCGACGCGAACGGTCGCGGCCGACTGCTGTCCCGATGAGCCGGCCTCAGTGGGACCAGAAGCCGACGCCGCTGCCGAGCCAGATCGCGGTCCAGACCACGATCGCCAGCAACCCGACCCGCGCGCTCCTCGACCGATACCGCCGCCGGCACACGGCGACGCAGGCGGCCAGGATCGCGAGCTCGATCGTCACCAGGTAGGCGGCGCCCCGGGACAGGTCCCAGAACGACCACGGCGCGACGAACCTCCACTCGCTCAGGGGCAGGAAGTGGCGGTGGGCGTCGTCGGCGTGCGTCGGCAGGTCGAGGAGCGCGTGGAGCAGCGCCCCGCCCGCGAAGGCCCGGGTGACCGGCGAGCGCAGCGCGAAGCCGGCGGCGAGCACGAGGGCGAAGAGGGGGAAGGAGTGGACGACGTCGCCCGCGAGCTCCCAGCCCGTGCCGACATAGCTCTCCGTCCACAGCGCCAGGTCGGTGCGCCCGCGGAGCACGCCGAACCACCCGAAGAAGACGGCCGCGGGGAGGTCCGGCGTCACGCCCCCCGCGAGGGCCGCGAGGGCCACCCGAGAACGGGCGCCGCGATCGAGCAGCGTCACGGCGATCAGGGCGTGAACGGGCGTGTTCATGGGGGGAGCTTGCCGGGCGGAGCGCCGAAGGGCACCCGGCACCGCATGCGTCAGGGCGGGGGCGGGTAGTCGTTGCGGCGGCAGTCCCCGGCCCACCGGTGGACGTCGCCCAGCGCGACGACGTCGAAGTCCGCGGGCTGGATCGCGTCGAGGTCGCGCGACTCCAGGAGGTCGGCCCACTTCGCCTCCGTGAACCGATCGGACCGCCCGCTGAGGGCGACGCTGCCTCCGTCGACCAGGATCATCCCGTAGGTCTGCAGCGCCCGGGCCACGGTCCGCGCGGCGTCGTGAGGCAGGGAGTCGAGGGGGTAGTCGGCCCGGAGGCGGAGCCGACCGCCGTAGGGGAGGCTCTCGTCTCCACCGGAGGCCGCGCCGGTGGCGTGGGTCGCGGGGTCGACGTAGGCGCGGTTGCGGATGCGGTCGTTGGGGAGGATGAAGCGGAGCGCGTGGTCGACCTCCCCCGCGGCGACCTCGTCGGCGTCGAACAGGAGCGGCGCGATGGGGAGCCCGGCGGCGTCCGCGGAGGTGCAGTCGGCGCCCCTCCCGCCCTCGGGCCAGGGATCGTCCAGCGCCCACACGGCCAGGCACCCCCCGGAGTAGGTCTCGCCGATGTCCACGACGAACTGCTCGTAGAGCCGCGCAGTGGGCCGATGGACGACGATCAGGTGGCAGTCACCGCCGCCCTCGCAGCGGTAGTCGTCGTGCCCTTCGATCGCGCCCCCCTCCGGCACGGGCACGGGCACCTCGTCGCACTCGCCGTCGTAGAAGGCGTCGTTGGGCGTCCACTCCAGGAAGGGCGCGTCGTCCGCGCACAGGACCTCCATGCTGAAGTCCATCTGCAGGCGGCCGAGGCCGAAGCCCACGTCCTGAAGGTGCGCGATGATCGCCGCCGAGGCGGGATCGATCTCGGCGGCGGCGATCGATCGTCGCCAGGGCGCGTCGGCGTCGAACCCCGGCACGGCGCACCAGTCCGGAGCGGCGTCGTCGTCGTCGGAGATGTCGTCGGCGTCGCCCGGGACGTCGTCGTCGGGGCAGCCGGGGAGGCCGAAGGTCAGCGCGCAGGCGAGGACGGGAGCGAGGAGGGATCGGGCCATGCGCGGGAACATAGGTCGCTCGCGCCTCGCCGGCGGCGGACGATGCCCCCGGCGTCCGATGCCCACGCTGAATGGGCCGAGCGCGGCTGCGTCTCAGAGACAGGGCCCGCAGCGGGCCTTCGGAGACCCCCATGACGCACCGATCTCTCTTCGTCCTCACCGCCTGTCTCGTCCTCCTGACCTCACTCCCCGCCGGGGCCTCCCGCGACCGCGGGCCCTCCCTCTACGAGGAGATCCGGATCCAGCGGGACCGGGCCGAACGCACCGGCGAGCGGATGCGTCGCGACCTGGCCGATCTCCGGGACCTCGCCCGCCGGCTCCCCCCCTCGGACGTGCGGCGCGAGCTGCTCGACCGCATCGAGAGCACCCGGCGGCTGGCGACGCGCATGGCATCCAACACCGAGCGCCTCCTGTGGGTGGCCGAGTCGATCGCGCCCCCCTCGGCGCGCGGCCGCGGGGCGATGAGCGAGGCCGAGCTCGACCGCGTCCTCGCAGCGCTCGCGAACGAGTGGACGGACGACGCCCGGGCACGACTCCTGCTCGACCTGGCTCGCGGCCGACGCTTCACGAGCCGCCAGGTCCTGCGGGTGATGGAGCTGTTCACGTTCGGCACGTCCAAGGTGGACGCGGCGGCGGCGCTGCATCCTCGAGTCGTGGACCCCCACGAGTTCTTCACGGTCTACGAGGGGCTCGAGTTCCGCTCACACCGAGACGACCTGCGAGAGCGGGTCGGCCGCTGAAGCGGACATCGCGCGTCGGCCAAGCACTCCATCGCGCAGATTCGTGGGTGCTCGGGCGCAGCCCGGCCGGGGCGGCGAGGCTGTAGGCCTTCGCGGTCGACGAGGGGGCTCGGCCGAGCAATCGATGGAGTCTCTCGGCCTCCGGGTCGCTTGCGCCGCCCCTGCGCAGCTGTCCGGATTGGCCGTAAGTCCCCGAAACGAGTCGTTTCGCCTCGATGCGACCCTCGCTACCGCTCGGGCACCTCGACCGCGATGCCCGCGTCGATCAGGTTCGCGACGAACTCCGCGCCCGCCACGGACCCGCGTCGGTAGAACACCGCGGGCTCCCCGATGGGCGCCGCGACCGTCGTGGCCGCGACCTGGCCGAGGGCGCCGTGGACCTCGCCGGTCCAGAGGTGCACCCACTCGCCCGGGGGCAGGACGACCTCCTTGTCGTAGGGACAGATCGGCCACGTCCAGCACTTGTTCTTGATGGGCGCGACGAGGATCTCCGGGCCGAGGAGGAACTGGTCGTCCACGTCGAGCAGCTCGACCTCGTCCGGGTAGTGCATCGCGAGGTGCCGCACGACCGGGGCTCCCGTCGCCTCGGCCTCGTCGAACAGCTCGGCGCGGTAGTCGGCGAGGGCCCGGTACACCTGGGTCATCCGGGCGAAGTGCTGCCGCGCCTCGGCGTCGCTGTAGACCTGCGCGTTCATGGACGGCTGGTTGCCCTCGTGGGTGCGCATGATCGACGTGAACGCGGCCATCTCGGTCCACCGCTTGAGCTGCTCGGCCTCCCGCGTGTAGCCGAGCTCGAGCCAAGCCATCGACGTGTAGCCGCCGATGTCCGAGTGGTTCAGCGCGATGCCCGAGAAGCCGCCGCCGATGAGCCCATGCAGCGCGGAGACTAGGCCGTCGTACTTGTCCCAGGTGACCAGCTGGTCGCCCTGCCAGAGCAGCAGCGACGCCCCGGGCGACGCGGTGTGTCCCGAGCGGTTGTAGACCAGGATCTCCCCCACCTTGCCCGCGTCGGCGAGCGCCTCGCGCTGCAGCCGCGCCCACTCCACGGGGTAGCGGTTGTGCCAGGTCTCGCCCGTCTCGCCGTCGGCCATGTGGGCCTCGAATGGCAGCGCTTCGGCGAAGTCGGCCATCCAGCCGGAGCAGCGGGCCGCGTCGATCATCTCGGCGGCGATGACCTGCTTCATCCAGGTTCGCGCGTCCTCGCTCGAGAGGTCGAGCAGCGCCACGTCGAACGCCGTCACCGGCAGCAGCAGCACCTCGCCCGCCTCATCGCGGACGAAGTGCCCCGCGGCGAGTCCCTCCTGGTAGAGGTCGCGGGTCACGGGCCCCACCTCCTTCGGCAGCTCCCGGAACATCGAGTTGACGTAGCAGAGGACACGCAGGCCGCGGTCCTCGAGGTCGTCGACCCAGTCGTGCCAGTCGGGGTGCGCGGCCTCGTTGAGGACCCAGTTCCACAGGACCTGCTCGCCGATGAACGTCTCGACGGTGCCCGACCAGGTCTGGTTCCACACGCCCGCCAGGGCAGCCCCCTCGGCGAGCAGGCCGTCGACGTGCGCGAGCGACTCCTCCAGGGGGCGCGCCAGCGCGACGATCGCGCCCTGGTTCGCCCACCCAGGCGGCGCGACCATGCGGCCCGTCCAGTCGGTGAAGCGCTCGATGAGCTGCAGCGGGTCGCGACCGTGGAGGATCTGCGCCCGGAGCTCCGCGCCGTGCAGCCGGAGCTCGATGGCTGCGGCGTCCGTCGCGTCGAGGAACACCAGTTCGGTGTTCTCCAGGAACACGGATCGAGCCCGGGAGGTGAGGTACTGGGCGGCGGCGTAGTAGGTGGAGTCCTCGCTGCCCCCGGACCCCTCGCTGAACTGCTCCACCGCGGGCGTGATCGGCACGTGGCCCCGCCCGAGGCCTCCCTCCTGGGCGAGGATCGGCAGCTCCCGGCCCTTCAGGTTCAGGCTGTCGTGGGGGAACTGCTCGCCCGCCCCCCAGAGGCGCTCGTCGGCGTCGGACGCCGCCCGCAGCGCGACGACGCCGTAGTCGGCGTGCAGCGACTGCACGACCAGGGACAGTCGCCCGACGCCGGCCTCGCAGAGCCGCGCCTCCCACGTCGCCTCGGCGCAGGCCGCGTCGTCGAAGCCGCCGACCAGCAGGAGCGAGCCGTCGACGGCGTGAGCCGAGTCCACCCGGGGCGCCGCGCACCGCTCCTCCGTCGTCTCCTCGATGTCGAACGAGCCCTGGTGCTCTTCGGCGTGCAGCGAACCCCGGATCAGGTGGAGCCAGCCCTCGCCTTCGGGCCCCGTGAACAGCGCGCGGGTCGGCTCCTCGGCGTGCCTCACGGACAGCGTCGCCGCCTCCAGCGCGACCGTGAACTCGCCGAGGGGGATCTCCGCGGGCAGCGGCGTGGCGTCGACGTTCCCGAGACCGTCGAAGGTGCAGGGGTCGGGGACGTCGTCGTCGTCGTCGGTCGCGTCGTCGTCGTCCACCGCGTCGTCGTCGTCGGTCGCGTCGTCGTCGTCGGTCGCGTCGTCGTCGTTCGGGGGCGGGGCCTCCGAGGGGCAGCCCCCGACGATCAAGGCGAGGAGCAGGACGGGGAGTCGGGTGCGAACCATCACGGCCGGGTCTGGTGCACGGCCTCGAGCTTGTGACCGTCGGGGTCGCGCACGAAGCCTGCGTAGTAGGTCTCGCCGTAGTGCGGGCGGAGGCCCGGGGCGCCCTCGTCGGTCCCGCCCGTCGCGAGGGCGGCGGCGTGGAAGGCGTCGACGGCGGCCGGAGAGGGCGCGTCGAACGCGAGGTGGAAGCCCGGACCGGCCGCGAGGTCGGTGCGCCCCGGCTTCACGAACAGCGCGAACTTGTCGCCGCCCCCCGGTCGGCCGTACCCCACCGCGTCGTCGTAGGACCAGACGCGGACGATGCCCAAGGGCCCCAGCGCCGCGTCGTAGAAGGCCGACGAGGACGCGAGATCCGAGACGCCGAAGGAGAGGTGGCCGAGCACGGTCACGGGGCGGCGCCGACGATCTCGAGCGCGAAGCTCTGGGTGTCGGTCCCCCCGCGACCGTCGGACACCTCGATCTCGACCGGGTGAGAGCCGAGCTGGGCGCTGGTGACCCACCACGACAGGACGCCTGCCGCGTCCAGGGCCATCCCCGGGGGACCGGAGAGCAGGGCCCACGTCAGGGGGTCGTCGTCCGGGTCGACGGCGGCGGCCGCGTAGACGTACTCCACCGGGGGATCGCCCGCGAGGACCGTCCCTGAGATCGCCCCGCCGAACGGCCCGAAGAGGCCGGGATCGTTCCGGGTGATCCACGACGTGCCGTCGGCCGTGAACTTGAAGATGTCGGCGGCCGCCGTCCCCCCGCCGTTCTCGTAGTCGGCGGTGTAGATCGAACCCTCGTTGTCCACGCGCACCGGCACCGGGAAGGCGTCGTCGGGCGAGTCGAAGGTGCGGGTGCGGGTCCCCGTGGACACGTCGTAGACCGCCATGTCCCCGGCCGCGACGATGAGGTCGCCGTTGCCGTTGAACTGCATGCCTTCGAGGCCGCCCGGGTTGCCCGCCCCGGAGATCGTATCGACCCACGTGAAGGTCGTGAACGTGGGGTCCGCTTCGGCCACGTGGATCGTGTTGTCGCTCTGGGACGCGACGTAGAGGCGGTCCTGGTCGTCGAAGGTGATGCCCGTCAGCTGGCCCGCGCCCGCGGGGAGGGAGATCGTCTGCACGAAGGCGTAGCCGGCCGCGTCGTACTGGTTCAGCAGGTCCGACCCGCCGGTGGCGGTCGTGGTGTAGAGGTTGCCGAGGCGGTCGAAGAGGACGTTCTCGGTCGCCTCGTCCGTGACCTTGGGGTAGGTGGCGTACTCCACGCCGTAGTCGCTGAACTCCACGAACGCGGTGTACGCCGCCACCACGAGGTTGCCGCGCTCGTTGAACGCGACGCCGTTGGGCCCGAAGGTGAACACGTCGGAGACCGGGTCGCTGAACAACGCGTGGGTGAAGGCCTGCACGAAGTCGAGGGTGGCGGTGTCGTAGACGCGGATCTCGTCGGTCCGCGAGGAGCTCAGGAACATCTGGTCGGCGGTGAACGCGCTCGGCGTCGCGAGCGTCAGCTCGAACGGCGTGACCGGGTCGGTCGTGATCTCCGGCGGGCGATTGACGGGCGCGCTGTCGTCGTCGTCGACGGCGTCGTCGTCGTCGACACCCGCGGTCGAGTCGTCGTCGTCCCCGGCGTCGTCGTCGTCGGTCGCGGGGTCGGGACACGCGACGCCCAGCGCGAGGAGGGGCAGGAGTACGGGGGGGAGGACTCGATGTCGAAGGAGCGTCATGGTTCGGGGACGTTAGCCCGCGCGTCCTCCGGGCACGATCACGAGCTTTCCCGTCGCTTCGCCGTCGCCCTGCCGACGCAGCGCCGCCGGGGCCTGCTCCAGGGGGTACGTCGCGTCCACGACGGGGGACACCACGCCCTGCGCGATCCACGCCTCCAGGGCGTCGAGGCCGATCCCGGTCTTCAGCACGAGAATGCCGAGCCGGCGGGTCGTGAAGCGCGTGGCGACGGCGCCGACCAGGGCCCCCAGGACGGCGCTCATGGGGCCCCCCACGACCGCGTAGCGACCGCCCGGGGCGAGCACGCGGCGGCATGCCCAGGGCCCGGGGCGGCCCGCGAGGTCGAGGATCCGGTCGAAGCGCTCGTCGCCGCGGGTGACGTCCTCGGCTTCGTAGTCCACCGTGCGGTCGGCGCCGAGCTCGCGCATGCGGTCCGCTTTCGCGGCCGAGTCCACCGCGACCACGTGGGCGCCGAGCGCCTTCGCGATCTGGACCGCCAGCGTGCCCCCGCCGCCCCCGCCGCCGATGATGAGGACCCGGCTCCCCTCCCCCACGCCCGCGTCGCGGATCCCCTGCACCGCGATCGCGCCGGACTGGGGCAGCGCCGCCGCCTCCACGAAGCTCAGCCCGTCGGGCTTCGGACGCAGCATCCGCTCGGGAGCGCAGAGCTGCTCGGCCAGCCCGCCCCAGCGCTCGAACACGTCCCCGTACACGGCGTCGTCGGTGGCGTCGTCGTCGTTGGTGGCGTCGTCGTCTGCCGCGTCGTCGTCGTCGGTCGCCGTCGGGCATCCGATCAGGAGCAGCGCCGCCGGCGCGGCGACCGACCAGAGGCCCTCGAAGTGGGGAAGAGTCGTCACGCGATCCTCCGTGCTCTCACTGGTGGGCCCGAGCGGAGCGCCCGAAGCGTCACCACGAGCCTACGCCCCCCACCTCGGGGGAGCACCCTCGGCGCCTCCGCGAGGGGAGGATCCCCGACGCCCGGTCGTCGGCTCCCACTCGGGGTCCTCTCCCAGGAGAGCGGGCGGTGACGGTCGTCACCGCGGCGAACGCGGCCCCGTGCTCGCATCTGCGCGAGGGAATACGATGGCGGAGACGGCAGAGAGGTTGGTGACGGCGACGGCCCGGAGCGGCAAGAGCTACCGCTTCGACGTTCTGCACGATCGACGGCGACCGGTGCAGCACTGGTTCCAGCAGGAGCCCGGCGGCGTCGTTCTCTTCGTCGTCTTCTACACGCAGGCCTGTCGGTGGTCCCTCTGCACCGGGTGCAACCTGCCGTCGAAGGCCTCCCTCGATCACGTCGACTTCGCCGCGATCATGGCCCAGATCGACGACGTCTTCGGCCGCCCCGACGTGGTGGCTGCGGCCCCGACCCTGCACAAGCTCATCGTCAGCAACCAGGGCTCGGTGCTGGACGAAGCCACGTTCTCGTCCACCGCCCTGCTCTACCTCGTCGCGAAGGCGAACCTCCACCTCCCGAAGCTGGATGTGCTGTGCCTCGAGACCCGCGCGGAGTACGTCGACGAGGCGGAGCTCGACTTCCTGGCCCGCGCCCTGGCCGAAGGCCCGACCGAGACGACGCTGGAGCTGGGCGTGGGCTTCGAGGCCTTCGACTACGACGTGCGGAACCACGAGTTCGGCAAGGGCCTCACCCTGGAGACCTTCGAGCAGCTCGCGAACCTGGTCTCGGACCACGGCTTCGGGCTCAAGACGTACTTCATGCAGAAACCCGTCGTGGAGATGACCGACGCCGAGGCCGTGGACGACGTCCGGGAGGCCATCGACTACCTCGCGCGCGTGGCGACGGAGACCGGAGCGCGGATCTCCATGCACCTCAACCCGACCTACGCCGCCACCGGCACCCCGCTCGCCACGGCCTTCCTCGCCGGGGAGTGGCACCCGCCGAGGCTGCGCGACGTCGTCCGCGCCGCGCTGCACGCTCGAGGCCGAGGGCTGCCCCTGTACGTCGGCCTCAACGACGAGGGCATGGCCGTGCCCGGCGGCTCCTTCGCGCGGCCCGAGGACGGCCCCCTCCTCGAGGCCCTCGAGCGCTTCAACCGCACCCAGGACTTCTCGGTCCTCGACGCCGCCCTGCAGCCCGACCCCTCACGGACGTGACCCCCGGTACACGGTTCCGTAGTAGTCCTCGTAGAGCACCTCGAGCGCGCCGCTCTCCACGGCCCGGCGCAGAGTCTCGTCCCACTGCTCCATCGCCTCGCCCGCGGACGCGCTGGTTCGAGCTCGGAGCAGGAGGATGCACCTGCCGGGGGCGATCACGGTCCCCGGGTCGCCGTCGTAGAGAGCCCGCAGGGGGACCGACGCGCCCGCGATGAGCGACGGACGCGCGTCGTTCGCCCACCACGTGCAGTCCGGGAGCAGACGGGGGGCGTTGATGGTCTCGCTCGCGTCGAACCAGTCCCCTTGCCAGCCGAAGTTCACCCGGGCTCGCTGGAGGGCTTCGACGGACCTCACCGAGTCGAATGCCAACAGAACGATCAGCAGCACGAGGGTCCCCCTCGCGGCTCGCGCCGACAGGAACCCCTCGTCTCCCAGGGCCCGACCGACGACGGCGGCGAGCGCGGGGAAGACCGGCATCCAGTACCGCGACCCGCCCAATGGCGTGAACGGGGCCAGGCTGAAGGTGACGATCAGCAGTGCGTAGTAGCCGAACGCGAGCACCAGGAGGAAGCGGATGGGTGGCTGCCCCCATGCCCCGCCCCGGACGATGAGCGCTCCGACCAGGACGAAGATGGCGGCCGCCCCCCATCGCCAGGCCGGCCCGAGGGCTTCGGGCGAGAGACCCGCTGCTGCGTTGGCGATGGCGGTGCCGCCCCTCACGACCTCGAACCACGGGACGGCCCGCCAACCCTCACGCACGGCCTCCAGACGGGCTCCGAATGGATGGCCGGTCAGGACCGCGTTTCGGAGCAGGAGAGGGCCCACGACCACGACCGCGCCCACGCCGAATCCGAGCGCCCCCCGGACGCGGGCCGCCGTCCCACGGATCGCGACCAGCAGCGCGACTCCCCCGGCTGCGGCCATCTGCAGCCCGGCCCAGCGGATCGTCATCGCTCCCCCGAACAGCGCTCCGACCGGAAGCCAACCCACGAAGGTCACGGGCCCATCGAGACGCCTCGACGCGAGCCAGGCGCCGAGCGTGACGAACACCGCGAAAGGCAGCTCCGAGAGCACCTGGTTCATCAGGCTCAGGACCGGAGCGGAGAACACGACGACCAGGACACAGAGCATCCGCACCGCGGGATGGGTCGATGGAGCGCAGCGCCGCACCAACAGGAGGGTCGCCTGGCCGAGCGCCAACCAGGACAGGAGCAGGACGACCCGAGCGCTCTCGACGGCGGTCAGCCCCGCCAGGAGCCCCGGCACCAGCAGGAGCCCGAACCCCGGGGGCCACTCGGCGATCGGCCGGGGGAGCGGGACCCCGAGCTTGCCCGAGTAGGTGACCCAGCCCCGTCCCGCCACGATGTTCCGCGCGCCGTCGAGGTAGAAGCCCGAGTCCGGCTGGGCCGAGTCCGCGGGGTGGAACACGATTCCGTAGCACAGCATCGCCACGCCGAGGGCAATCGCGACTCGCAACTCGGTCTTCATGGCCGGTCCGAGACTACCGCCCCGCCGTCGGGTCACTCCGTCGCCGGCGTCCCGGGCGAACGGGGCGACCGCGGTCGTACACTGTCGGCCGACGGAGGCTCAAGACGACATGGACGCGACTCCCCTGACGATGGGCGTGATCGGCACCGCCCGGAAGGAGAACGAGCTTCGCGCTCCGATCCACCCCGACCACGTCGCTCGGATCGACCCGGCCCTCCGGGCGCGCATGCTGCTGGAGCGCGGCTACGGAGAGCGCTTCGGGACCTCCGACGCGGAGCTCGTAGACGCCGTCGGCGGGCTGGTCTCGCGCGACGAGATCTTCGAGCGATGCGACATCGTGCTGCTGCCCAAGCCCACGGACGCGGACCTGCCGTCGTTCCGTCCGGGACAGGTCATCTGGGGCTGGCCGCACTGCGTCCAGGGGCCCGCGATCACGCAGGTCGCCATCGACCGGCGGCTGACCTACATCGCCTGGGAGGAGATGCAGATCTGGCGAGGCGACACCTGGCAGGTCCACGTGTTTCACAAGAACAACGAGCTGGCGGGCTACTGCAGCGTCCTGCATGCGCTTCAGCTGTCGGGCACGACGGGGTTCTGCGGGCCGCCGCGACGGGCCGCCGTCATCGGGTTCGGGTCGGTGGGACGCGGCGCCGTGCACGGCCTCCGGGCGATGGGGATCCACGACCTCACCCTCTTCACGCGCGACCGGGAGGAGACGCTGCGGGGACCGATGCCGGGGCTCCTGCATCGTCGCTTCGAGCGAGCGGCCGCGGGACGAGACGAGACGCACGCCCAGGGCCCCGACGGCCGCTTCGTGCCCATGGCCGAGGCGCTCGGCGCCTTCGACATCATCGTCAACTGCATCCTCCAGGACCCCGTGGCGCCGCTGCTCTACGTCTCCGACGGCGAGGCCCGAGGCCTTCGACGGGGCACGATCATCGTCGACGTGAGCTGCGATGCCGGCATGGGCTTCGAGTTCGCGCGCCCGACGTCCTTCGAGTCGCCGACCTTCACCGTCGCGGACGGTCGCCTCCTCTACTACGCGGTGGACCACTCCCCGAGCCTGATGTGGAACTCCGCCACCTGGGTGATCAGCGAAGCCCTCCTGCCCCACATCCCGACCGTCATGGCGGGCCCCGAAGCCTGGGGCTCGGCCCCGACGATCTCCCGGGCGATCGAGATCCGGGACGGGGTGATCCGGAACCCGCGAATCCTCGAGTTCCAGGGGAGGTCGGCCGAGTATCCCCACGCTCGCGGCTGACGCCGACCGCGGTCTTCAGGGCACGAACCTGTAGCCGACTCCCCGCACCGTCACCAGGTGGCGCGGCTCCGACGGGTCCTCCTCGAGCTTGGCGCGGAGCTGGGCGACGAAGTTGTCGACCGTGCGCAGCGTGCCCGCGCGGCTGGGACCCCAGACGGTGGCGTGGATCTGCCCGCGCGTGAGCACGCGACCGGCCGACCGGCAGAGGATCGCGAGCACCTCGAACTCGGTGGCGGTCAGCTCCACGGGCTCCGCCCCGTTCAGGACCACGCGGCTCGCGGGATCGACGCTCACGGCCCCGAAGCGCCAGCACGGCGCGCTCCCCACGGTCGGCCTCCGCAGCGCGGCCCGCACCCGGGCGAGCAGCTCGGCGAGGGCGAACGGCTTCGTGACGTAGTCGTCCGCGCCCAGGTCCAGGCCGGTCACCTTGTCCAGCTCGGAGCCGCGCGCGGTGAGCACGATCACCGGGGTCGTGATGCCCTCGGCGCGCATCGTCCGCAGCACCTCGAAGCCGTTGACGTGGGGCAGCATCAGGTCCAGGACGACCAGGTCGAAGTCCCGGCGGCACGCGCTCAGCCCGCCGCGGCCGTCCTCGGCCACCTCGACCTCGTAGCCCTCTGCGTTCATGTTCACGCGGAGCCCGAGGACGATGGAGGGGTCGTCTTCGACGATGAGGATCCGGGGACGGACGCCGTCGGGGACGCCGCTCATCCGGTCGCCTCCGCTTCCGGCGCGGGCCGCAGGAACAGCGAGAACGTGCTGCCCTCCCCCGGCTCGCTCGCCAGCTCCACCCGCCCGCCGTGGCCGCGCGCCACGTGCATGACGATCGCCAGCCCCAAACCGAAGCCCCCCGCCGCCCCCGAGAGCCGCTCGTCCACCCGGTAGAACTTCTGGAAGACGCGGCGCTGGTGCGACCGCTCGATGCCGATGCCCCGGTCGCTCACGTCGATCCGCACCCACCGGCCGTCCCGACGCGCTCGCAGCGTGACCTCGGGCGCGCCCGAGCAGTACTTCAGCGCGTTCCCCAGCAGGTTTCCGATGGCCTCCACCAGGGCGGGCCGGTCCGCGAGCACGAGCGGCAGGTCGGCGGCGACGTCCCGCGTCACCTCGGGGGTCCGCCCCAGGTTCGCCGTCGCGAAGGCGTCGAGCGCCTCGTCCACGAGCGATGCCACGTCCTCGGGACGAGGATCGTAGACCCGCTTGCCCGCCTCCATGCGTCCCCAGTCCAGGAGCCGCTCGATCCGCGCGTCCAGTCGACCCGTCTCCCGCACGAGGGCGTCCACGCAGGCCTCCAGGTCATCCGCGGGCACGCGACCCGCCTGCAGCGACTCGGCGAAGAGACGGATCGACGTCAGCGGCGTCTTCAGCTCGTGGCTGACCTTGCTGACGAAGTCGGACTGCAGCCGCGAGAGCCGCGACTCCCGCTGGACGTAGAAGAGGACCAGCGCCGTGCCGGTCACGAGGCAGAGCCCCACAGCGACGACGAGAACCCCGAGGACGACGTCGATCCCCGCCCGCGTGAATACGAGCATGAGGATCCCCACCACGAGCAGCACGGCGGTGGGAGCCGTGACCAGGGTGAGCAGCAGGATGACGATGCGACGGAAGCCGCGAGGGAACGGATCGGCGTCGGGCGCTCGGATCGGAGCATCGGCACGGGAGAGCATCGCCCCAACCGACCACGACCCCGCCGGTCGCGCCATGAGCCACGCCACCGCGGACTCTCCCGGCGGCGACGGCGAGCTTCGCACTCAGCCGCCGAGGTGGGCCACGGGGGGGCGATCCGGCCCCCCCCAGTCGTGTCGAGTCAGGGGGGGGTCCTGACGGATCCCGGTGCGGAGCCCGGCGGCCGTGAGCGCGGCGGCGGGCAACGTGATCGGCGACGCCGCCTTCGCGGCCCATCGCTGGTGCAGGGGCAGCACCTTCGCGAGGGCGCTGTCCAGGCCTCGCAGGCGCCGGCGGACGGTGCGCGACGGCGCCATGGCGCGGGCGATGGGCATCAGCGCGGGCGCCATCGACATGCGCGCCCGGAGGTGCTCGGCCCGTCGTCGCAGGGCCGGATTCGTGGCCCCGGCGAGGTGGGCCCATCCGGTGTGCCAGGCCTCGACCGTGCGCAGGATCGACGGTCCCTGGCGTCGGTAGTCCTCTTCGAAGCACCAGCGCTGGAGGCCTTCGATCTCCTCGGGGCGCATGTGGGGGTGGCGCACCAGCGAGGAGAAGCCGTCGGAGTGACGCCATCGCAGGTGCCGGTCGTGCCGGTATTTCGGCAGCCAGAGGTCCTCGGTCTCGGCGCGCTCGCCCAGCGGGGTCCCGGGCGTGGGCCCGTAGATGAGGAACTGCGAGAGCGTCGGTCGGAGGGCCATCAGCTCCTCGAACTCCGCGCGCACGATGTCGGGCGTCTGGTACTCCAGCCCCACGATCATGCTGGCCAGGACGAGGATGCCGTGCCGCTTCAGGTCGGCCACGAGCTCGGCCACCTGGCGCCCCTCCCGCTTCGCGTAGCCCGATCGGCTCCCCTCGAAGCCGATCCACACGCCGCCGACGCCGATCTCCACGAGCTGCTCCACCGTGAACCGGGACAGCGCCTTCACCGACGCGAAGGCGAAGAGATCGACGTGCATCTCCGCCTCCTGGAGCAGCTCACCGAACTCCAGCGCACGCTTGCGGTGCAGGAGGAAGTCCTCGTCGAGCATCGTGAACTCCGCCGCGGGCTGGAGCGCGCGGTAGGCCTTCACCACCTCGAAGATGTCTCGACCCGTGGGCAGCAGCCGGATGTGGCGCTGGCCGAAGAAGTGGCTGGTGCAGCAGAAGTCGCAGCCGTTGGGGCAGCCCAGGCCGCCGAATACGATGCCGGTGTGGGAGATGGGCAGCGACATCACGCGCAGGCGGCTCACGACCAGCGGGTGATCGTAGGGCAGCCCACCCTCGGGCTCGCCGAGCAGATCCCGCATGAAGGCGACCCCCTCGCCGCGGCAGATCTCGTCGCCGTGACGAAGCAGCTCCTCGTCCGGGAGGACCGTCCCGTAGCCACCGAGCACGATCGTCGCGCCCGGGGCGTGGCGGCGCACCAGCCGCGCCATCATGCGCATCCGGTGGGAGGTGGACAGGTTGAAGGCGATCCCCACGTGGGTGTAGTCGCCGGTCCGGAGCTCCCGCACGAAGTCCGCTTCGGACGGGTAGTGCAGCGTGACGGTGGGCGTCTCGAGGTTGGCGGCGATGTACTCCAACCCGTACTGGAGGTGCACGGCGCGGGGGCTGAAGATGCCCTGGGCCCGGGTGACCTGGGCGTGGAGCAGCTCGTAGCCGACGGCGGCGCCGTCGCCGAAGCCGGGGCCGAGGGGCTTGCAGACACTGGAGAGGAGGACTCGCATGGGAGGACCCTAGGGGCCCTCTGTCAGCGTTCGGTCACGACGCGGTCATCCTTCGGGCAGAACCCTCACGCTCCGGTGCGCAGCAGCCGCCTCGACCGCGACCTGCCGAGCACCTCGCAGAGCGCTTCGTCGATCCGCGGCAGGACATCCCGGCGGGTGTACTCGATGAGGTGCTCGCCCAGCAGGCCCCGCACGATGGCCCAGGGAACGAACGAAGGTCCCTTTGCCGCCGACCGCGCGAGCAGTCGCCAGAAGTGCCGACGCCGCGGGCTCCGCACGCCCACGCCCCAGAGCGTGCGAGCCGCCGTGCGCAGATCCTGAGCCGTCACCGGACGCCCGGCGGGGCCCGGACGGGCGAGGTCGAGGAACGCCTCGCTGCGGGCGTAGTAGGCAGCCGGCTCGTAGAGCGACGCCAGCAGATCCCGGTACCCGCGGAGCAGGTCGGCTTCGTCGAGCGTGGGCTCGAAGTTGGGGCGCCCGAAGTGGTCCGAGGCGAGCCCGGGGCGCAGCCGCCCCTCCGCCTCGAGGCGTCGCCACAGCGCCGTCCCCGGCAGGGCCGTGAGGAGGCCGACCATCGCCATGGCGATCGGCCCTTCGTCCAGGAAGCGACGCTGCTCGTCGATCACGGACAGGTCGTCGCTGTCGAAGCCCACGATGAAGCCCCCGAACACCTCGATCCCCGCGCGGCTGATCCTGCGCACGGCCTCCTGCGGGTCCATGCGGAGGTTCTGCTGCTTGCCCGCCTCCTCGAGCGCCTTCACCGACGGCGTCTCGATGCCCACGAACATCGCGGTGAAGCCCGCCTCCACCAGTCCCTCCATGAGCTCCGGCTCGTCCGCCAGCACGACGCTCGCCTGGGAGTGCAGCTCGAAGGGGTAGCCGCGCGCGCGCTGCCAGCTCGCCAGCCGGGGGATCAGGGCGGCGGCCGCGGGCTTGTGGCCGATGAAGTTGTCGTCCGCCATGAAGATGGGGCCGCGGTACCCCAACGCGCGGATCGCGTTGAACTCGGCGAGGACGGCGTCCGGCGTCTTGGTGCGGGGAGCCCGGCCGAAGATCTCGATCACGTCGCAGAACTCGCACAGATACGGGCAGCCGCGGGAGGTCTGGACGGAGAGCTCGGCGTACGCCTCCAGGTCCAGCAGGTCGAAGCGCGGGACGGGCGAGGACGCCAACGGCGGATGAGGGTCCGGGGACCGATGGACCCCGGGCCCGAGGTCGCCGCAGACCGCGTCCACCAGCTCCTGCTCCCGCCCCTCCATCTCGCCGCACAGCACCACGTCCGCCGCCGCGTATGCCTCGGGCTGCGTGCTCGGGCCGGGACCGCCGACGATCACCGGGCGGCCCAGGTCCTGGACTCGACCGATGAGCTCGAGCAGCGACGGAGCCTGCACGTGCATGCCGCCCGCCAGGACGGCGTCCGCCCAGAGGACATCGCGGTCGTGCAGGTCTTCGACGTTGAGGTCGACCAGCCGCAGGTCCCAGTCGTCGGGCAGCAGCGCCGCCACCGTGATCAGGCCGAGCGGAGGGAGCGTCGCGCGGCGGCCCGCGAGGTGGAGCGCGTACTGGAATCCCCAGAACGTCGGCGGGAGGCTGGGGTGGACGAGCAGGACCCGTCGGGGGCGGTCAAGCCGAGAACGCTTGATGTCGAGCAAGTTCACCTCTGGGCCCACCGGGCCGGCGGAGCCGACGATTCGGTGATCGGCGAATCATCCCAAGGCTCCGCGGAGGCACCCTGACGCCCGTCACCTCGGGGCCGCCCGTCGCGGCCGGGGCGCGGGTCAGCGGGCGCCGATGTCGAGGATGCGCGGCAGCGCGGTCGCGCCGAGCAGCTGATCGCCCACGGGGTCGGGCGCGACGTCCACATCCATGTCGCCGGGGCCGTGCACCAGCCGAGTCGCGACGATCAGGCCCAGCGGCTCCGTCGGCTGCAGCGGATTCGGACTCGTGGCGTCGAACAGGGCGCCGAGCGGCAGCTGCACGTGGACGCGGCCGACGGGGTCGTCGTCGTCCTCCCAGACGCTCGCCCCCGCGACCGCCACGAACCCGCCGCTCGCGAGGTCCCAGCGCTGCGCGGAGACCGCCAGCGGATCGGCGGCGGGCACCGAGGCCCACAGCACGGCCGAGTGCACGTCGGCGAAGACGGGCAGCGGGCCCCCCGGCGCCCCGCCCAGGCCCCCTCCGATGCCCGTGACGACGACATCCAGGTAGCCCTCCGCGGGCGCCAGCGCGGGCAGCGCGGCCTCGAGATCGACGGCCACGGTGATCGTCGCGTCCGCGGCCGTCAGGGGATCGAAGTCGATGCAGCCGGACACCTCGCGGATGTCGGTCTCGCCCGGCAGCGGGGCCTGCTCCCACCCGTGGTAGGCGCCCCCCTGGAACGGGTTGAAGCCGTCCCCGAAGGGATCCCCCTCGGGGATGATGATCACGGGGCACTCCGGCGGCGGAGTGCAGATGGAGCCCGGCGAAGCGGGGTCGGGCTCGACCGTGGGTCCTTGCACGGCCACCACCTCTTCGACCACTCCGCCGGCGCCCGGGGTCTGGGTGGCGTCGCCGCCCCGCGCGGGCGCGCCCCCGTCGGCCCGAGCCGCGCCGGGGGTCGCACACCGGGGCGTCTCCGGGGCTTGGTTCAGGATGAGTCGTCCGTCCCCGTAGGCCCTCGCCGAGCCCCCGTTGCCGCCGTCGCCGCCGGTCGCTTCGTGGGCCCCTGCGCAGTCCCCGAAGCCGCGGCCGCCCGCTCCCCCGAATGCGCTCGCCGCGCCGCAGGTCCCCACCGCCTCGCGCGTCGTCCGGCCGCCGGGCCGCGTCACGCGAGCCCCGCTGGGGCCTCCGACCGCGGTCGCGTCCCCGGCGTCGCCGCCGTTCTTCGCGGCG
This sequence comes from uncultured Rickettsiales bacterium, assembly GCA_964512225.1. Taxonomy (GTDB): domain Bacteria; phylum Myxococcota_A; class UBA796; order UBA9615; family UBA9615; genus CAZEKB01. Next base: position 25,280 of record CAZEKB010000101.1, read on the forward strand.
CTGTCGCCGGCCTGACCGGCGCCGCCGCGAGCCGTCGCCGATCCCCCGTTCCCCGGCGTGCAGCCGGGGCTGCCGACGTACCGGTAGACCGTCCGCGTGGGGACACCGCGGCTGCGGATGCGCATGATTCGGACGCCGCAGTCGCCCCCCCGACCCCCGACCACGATCGTGTTCTCGCCGTCCGCCCCCGGCGCCGCTCCGTCCTTCGCGGTCAGGGCGGCGGGCGCTCCGGCCCCCGCCCGACGGAGCCCCGGCCTGCCGTTGCGCCCCACGACCCGGACCCACCGGGCGGCGCTGCGGGCGTCGTCGGAGAGGCTGGTGATGCTCGCGTCGCCACCCGGCCAGTTGGACTCGCCGCCCGCCTCGTCGCCGTACAGGAACTCGCCCGCGGCGCCCGCTTCGCCCCCGGTCACCGAGCCGTCCGCGGCTTCGGACAGCTCCACGAACGACTCGTCGGCCTCCGCGAGGAGCTCCCCGTCCTCGTGGGTCATCGCGTCGTCCCCGGGGCCCATCACGGTGAGCTCCCACGTGGTCGTCGCGAACGCCAGCGCGAGCCCGCCCGAGGCGCCGCCGCCGTTGGGGACGGTGATCGTGTCCCAGGTATCCGGGGGCGGCAGATCCTCCGCAAGGACGAACAAGTCCGCGCCGTCGCCGCCGTCGCCGACGTGGAGCTCCACGCCCTCACCGATCGTCAGCGCCGCGCCCGCCGCCAGCTCCACATCCCCTCCCCGGGCCGCGTCTCCGAGGGTCGCCGCGTCGACCGCCCCGTCGCCGCCGCGACCGGCGGCCACGAGCGCGTCGCCGGTGAGCGCGATGTCCCCCTCCGCGTCGAGGGTCACGCTCCCGCCCTCCTGAGAGGTCGCCCCGTCGCCGGACACGACCGCCCCCGCCACGGAGATCGAGCCCCCGGCCTGGAGCAGGATCGACGCGCCGTTCTGCCCCGACGCGCGCAGCTCGCCGTCGACGACGATCGAGTCCGTCGCGCGCACCACGAGGTCGCCCGTCACGTCGACGACGAGGCCTGCGGGCACGTGCAGCGAGTCCACGTCCAGTTCCCCGGAGAGCGGACCGTCGGGCACCGTCGGCCCGTCGGGCTCGGTGGGACACGCGGCGATCCAAACCACGCCGGCCCAGACGGGTCTGGTTCCGACATTGATCACCGCGGCGGCGTGATCGAAGACGGCGGCG
>CAZEKB010000102.1:0-26459 GCA_964512225.1 uncultured Rickettsiales bacterium
CGCCACCCGGCTGTGGACAACCTGGGGGGCTACACCAACTGTCGGGACGCTACCCTTGCCGCAACGGCGGCAACAACCGGGGGTGGTTCACCGAACCGGGCGAGTTCTTGCCGCAACGGCGGCAACAACCGGGGGTGGTTCACCGAACCGGGCGAGTTCTTGCCGCCCGAAGACCTCGGTCCGGCCTCCGTCGACGACCGGTCAGGGGAGCCGGAAGCGCGCTCGGTCGAGGTTGTGCCAGGCGAGGAACGTCGACTCGTCCTCGCGCTCGACGGGGCGGTACTGCGCGAAGTCGCCGAACAGGTCCGACGCGAGGGGCTCTTCGGCCCACGGGTTGTGGTGCACGCGCAGGCTGAAGACGACCTTGTCGCGCTCCCACTCCTTGTCGCACAGGATCAGCGCCGAGACCTTCCGCAGCCGCTCCTGCGTGAACAACCCGTACTTCGCCGACTTCTGCGTGAAGCTCTTGAGGCGCTCGGTGCGACCCCGGTGCGTCGTCCAGTTGAAGCTGTAGTCGGCCTTCCCGTACACGTAGTCCTGCAGGAAGTTGTCCGGGATCGACCACTCCTCGTTGCTGAACAGCGTGGCCACCAGGGGGACGCCGGAGATCTTGGTCTGCTCGGCCTCGTCCACCAGCCGCTCGACATGCTCGCCGATGCGCTCGAGCGCGTCCGGCGACCGCAGCGGGGAGATGCGGAAGCGCACGAGGTTGCGGCGGTCCTCGTTGAGCTTGTCGAGGATCGAGAACTCCAGGTGGATGTTCTCGTCGCGGTACTCGGCGTACTTGCCGTGCCAGGAGCCGTCGTCCAGCGAATCGAGCCACACCTCCAGCGCCCGCTTGATGGGCCGGGGGTCGAAGTCGTAGGGCAGCCACCGCTTGAGGTAGACGCTGAAGTTGTAGTGGTGGTGGATGCCGTTGAGCTCGCGGATCAGGTGCCGGTACACGCTCATCGAGCCGCGGATCTGGACCTCGGGCAGGTACGCGAGCACCCCGAGCCCGAACGCCGTCTCCTCCTCGCCGCCCGCGGCCGCCCGCACCGTGGCGCCGGGGCGAGGCGCGTGGCCGAGCACCCGGATGTCGTGGTAGCGGAAGATCTCGTGGACTGCGAGCTCCGCGAAGGCCTGGAAGAAGACGTCGTTCTCCAGGCTGCACAGACGCTCGGCGTAGGCCGGTCGGATGCCGTCTCCGAGGTGGCTCCACCAGCTCTCGATCTGCGTGCGGAACGACACGATCGCGGGCTCGGAGCGCCCCAGCAACGACACCACGAAGGAGGGATGCGGCCTGGGAAGATCCGCGATCTCGTCCTGGAACTGCTGCGCGAAGAGTGTGGACGAACTCAACCTGCCTCCGGACTGCCCGTACGTGACGGTTCGGGCAGTATACGGGCCGGCGCCGACCCCACGCAAAGGCCGGGGGACCCGCTGCCCGCGCGCACATATACTCCGAACCGATGAACGCCGAGGACCTCGCACGCTCCGTCTTCGACGCCTTGGACGAGGGCATCCTCCAGGGGCTGTATTCGCTGGCCTCGGTGGCCCCCGACGACGTGCTCCGGGACCTGAAGACCAAGGGGCGGGACGTGTCCGCGCTCCAGGAGCTCTCGGGGATCCCCGTGGAGGTCCTCGACGACGTCGCCGACAACTACATCCGCGACGCCCGCCGCTCCGCCGCGGTGAGCGGGGGCGCGATCGGCTTCGGCGGCTGGCTCGGTCTGCCCTCTGGCCTCGCTCACCTCGTGGTCGTCCTCGTACGCCTCAGCCAGCGCATCTCCCTCGCCTACGGCTTCGACTACCGCACCAGCCGCGGCGAGATCGAGATGTGGAAGGCGCTCGCGGGGTCCGTCGGGGCCGACGTGGACTGGGAGGGCACCGAGGCCGAGCTGATGCGTCGCCTGCCCGCGGTCATCACGGGCACCGGCACCTTCGCGAACCCCCTGCTGCTCAAGGCGGTCCAGGCCGTCGTCACCCGCGTCGCCCTCAGCTCCGGACTGCGGATGACGCGCGCCGTCCCCGTCGTGGGCGCGGGCAGCGGGTTCCTGCTCAACTTCGTGCACGTCGACCGCGTCGGCAAGCGCCTGAAGAAGTCCTACCGGAATCGCCACGCCATCTCGGGGTTCGATCCCAGCGGGGCCGTCGAAGTCGAAATCGTCGGCTGACCACTACGCCGAATCGGAAGACACGCTGATGCTGCCCATCCCCCACCCCGTCGTTCTCGCCGCCTCCGAGGCGCCCTCCACCTGGGGGATCATCGCGGGGGCCGACCCCGTCGTGAAGCTCGTGATGGTCGTCCTGGCCGTCTTCTCGCTCGTGTCCTGGGCGATCATCCTGCAGCGCTGGCTCCTGCTGCAGCGGGCCGCCGTCCAGTCGGTCGAGTTCCTCGATCGCTTCTGGTCCACGACGTCGCTCGAAGAGGCCTACGGCGAGGTCGGCAACTACCCCGACTCCCCCATCGCGTCGTCCTTCGCCGCCGGCTACAAGGAACTGAAGCGCCTCGGCCAGGTCGAAGAGCAGGTGGGCGCGGGGCCCCTGGGAGGCGGCGTGGACAACATCGGACGCGCGCTTCGCAAGGGCTCGAGCGAAGCCCTGACCCGCCTCGAGCAGTGGATCCCGTTCCTCGCTTCGTGCGGGTCGGCGGCGCCGTTCATCGGCCTGTTCGGCACCGTCTGGGGGATCCTGAGGGCCTTCCAGACCATCGGCATCGAGGGCACGACCTCGATCGCGGAGGTGGGGCCGTTCATCTCCGAGGCCCTCATCGCCACCGCCGTGGGCCTCTTCGCCGCCATCCCCGCGGTCATGTTCTACAACTACTTCGTGACCCGCCTGAAGCTGCTGGCCACGGAGCTCAACCACTTCCAGTACGACTTCCTCAACCTCGTGGAGCGCCACGAGCGCACCCGCAGCGGGGGCCGGTAGGCCGTGGGCATGGGCGCAGGCCCCGGCGGGGGTCGCAGCGAGGGCTTCGAGGTCGGCACTCACATGTCGGAGATCAACGTCACGCCGTTCGTGGACGTGATGCTGGTCCTCCTCGTGATCTTCATGGTGACGGCGCCGCTCATGACCCAGGGCGTGGACGTGAACCTGCCCCGCGTGTCGGCCGCCAACCTCGAGCAGCGCGACGAGCAGCCCGTGGTGCTCACGGTCAAGGCCGACGGCACCTGCCACATCGGCAAGAAGCTCTCCTTCGACTGCCTCGAGCTCGCCGACAAGCTGCCCGCGGTCTACGAGAACCGGACCGACCGTTCGCTGTTCATCCGCGGCGACGTGGACACGCCCTACGGGACCGTCATGGCGGTGCTGGGCGGGGCCAAGGAGGCGGGCGTGCTGTCGACGGGGCTCGTCACCGACCCCCCGAGGTCGGGAGACTCCGAAGAGTGAGCGTCCTCAAGCAGGAAGGACCGGGCCTGGGGATGGTGCTGATCCCGTCGGCGCTGCTCCACCTGCCCCTGTTCATCCTGATCCTCGGCGGGTTCGGGGTGGACGACGCCCGCAACCCGCTCATCGACAAGGACGCCTACATGGTCTCGGCGGTGATCCTGCCCAAGGCCGAGGGCCTGCCGGACAAGGCCGCGGCGCCGAAGATGCCGGAGCGCGAGGTGGTCGCGGACGAGGCCCCGCCGCAGCCGAACGAGATGGTGCTCGAGGAGCCGACCGATCCCACGCCGAGGGCCGAGGAGCCCACGCCGAAGCCGGAGAAGAAGCCCGAGAAGAAGCCCGAGAAGAAGAAGTCGATGGCGGACCTGCTCGCGTCGGTCCAGGCGGACGAGGAGGCCAAGGAGGTGAGGTTCGCCACGGACCCCGACGGATCGGACGACGCCGACCCCTTGGAGTCGCTCCGGGCCAAGTTCGGCAAGCAGAGAGACGCCTACGATCAGCTGGTTTATGAACGGATCCGGTCCAACTGGCAGGTGCCCAGTGGAAAGAAATTGGAGACGTTCATTCGATTCCGGGTGGAGCCCGACGGGCGACTCGGGGCCCCCGAGCCCATCCGCAACTCCGGAGACTGGATCTACGACCAGCGATGCCTGCGCGCCGTCACGAGGACCGGTACCGTTCCCCCTCCCCCCGGGGGCAAGGCGCGGATCATCACGATCCGCTGCTACCCGGACGGTTGAGCTGATGCGGATCCTCCTCCCCTTCATCGTCGTCTCGCTGCTCGCCGGGCCCGCGTGGGCGCAGGAGGAGGCCCCCAAGGAGTCGTTCATCTGGCTCGACCGGGGCTCCGACCAGGCCCTGCCCCTCGGTCTGCCCGCCTTCGTGCCCAAGGGCGACGACGCGGGCCTCGGCGCGGTCGCCCACGGCGTCGTCCAGCGCGACCTCGAGCTCTCCGGCTACTTCTCCATCCTCGACCCGAAGGCGAACCTCGAACAAGCCGGCGCGGGGATCACCCTGAACAGCTTCGACTTCGAGGCGTGGCGGACGCCGGGCGCCGTGGGGCTGGTGAAGGCGCAGGTCGAGGTCGAGGCGGGCCGCGTGGCCGTGGAGCTGCACGTCTACGACGTCGACGGCGGGGTCGAGATCCTGGCCCGCCGCATCGCGGGCGCCCAGGAAGACGTCCGCTACGTCGGCCACCGGGTGGCCAACGCCGTCGTCGAGGCCTTCACGGGCACGTCCGGCATCTTCGACACCCGCATCGTCGCGGTCGCCGACTTCGGCCGCGGCAAGGAGATCTACGTCCTCGACTACGACGGCGCGAGCCGACGCGGGGTCAGCCGCAACGGGTCGATCAACCTGTCGCCGGCGTGGTCTCCCGACGGCAAGCGCATCAGCTACACGTCGTATCGCGACAACAACCCCGACCTCTGGATCACCAACCTCGAGACCGGGCGTCACGCCAAGGTCTGCGCCCACCCCGGCCTCAACAGCGGAGGCGAGTGGAGCCCCGACGGCGGGGAGCTCGTCCTCACGCTGAGCAAGGACCGCGACTCCGAGATCTACGCGATCGACCCCGAGGGCTCGATCCTGCGGCGCCTGACCCGACAGCTGGGCATCGACGTCAGCCCCACCTTCTCGCCCGACGGGAGCCGCGTCGCCTTCGTCTCGAGCCGCAACGGCACGCCCCAGATCTTCGTGATGAACCGCGACGGCAGCGACGTCGTGCGCCTCACGCACCTCGGCGGGCACAACGTCTCGCCCGCGTTCTCGCCCGACGGCCTGCGGATCGCGTTCGCGGGTCGGGACGAGGGCCGCTTCGACATCTTCGTGATGGACGTGGACGGCTCGGGCCTGCGCCGCCTCACCCAGAGCCCGGGCGACGACGAGGACCCCACGTGGTCCCCGGACGGCCGCCACATCCTCTTCTCGAGCTCGCGCGAGGGCGGCGCCAAGCAGCTGTACATCATGACCTCGGACGGACGCGGGCAGACGCGGATCACGGACGGGGCGGGGTCCTACAGCAACCCGATGTGGGGGCCGAAACCCCAGTGACCGGGAGCTTCCTGCCGTTCCGACGGAGCGGCGAGCCCCCACCCCGGCTCGCGGTCATCGACCTCGGCTCCAACACGGCCCAGATGACCGTGCTCACCGGCGACCCCCGCGACACCCGGCGGCTGCGGGTGCTCGAGGAGCTCCAGGTGGTCACCGGGCTCGGCCGGGACAAGGCCGACGACGGCTCCCTCGCCGACCACGGCGTGCGCGGCGCGATGCGGGCCCTCGCCCACTTCTCCCGGCGCCTGGACGCCCTGGGCGTCGCCCCGTCCGCGGTCCGCGGCGCGACCACCTCGGCGGTCCGCGAGGCCCCCAACGGCGGCGCGTTCCTGCGGCGCGTGGCGGCGACGACGGGCCTCGAGCTGGGCGTAGTGAGCGGGGCCGAGGAGGCCGAGCTGACCGCCCTCGCCCAGGCGCGCTCCTTCCCCGAGAAGCTCCCCCTGGTCGTCGCCGACATCGGCGGCGGCAGCACCGAGGTGGGCCTGCGGGAGCGGCGAGGCACGGCCTGGGCCACGTCGATGCCGGTGGGGTCGCTCAAGCTCGCGGCCGCCCACGGCGACGACGTCCCCCGGCTCACGGCGGCGGTGGGGGCGCGCATCGCCGAGCTGCCGACCGCGCGGGGCGACGCGCTGGTGGTCGCCGCCGGGACCGCCACGACCGCCCTGCAGGTGGTCCGGGGGATGGAGCGTTGGGACCCCGACGCGATCCACGGGGCCGAGCTCCCCGTGGACGAGCTCACCGACCACCGCGACCGCCTCGCCGCCATGGATCCGAGCGCGCGCCGCACCTCGGTCCCCGGCCTGCTCCCCGGTCGCGCCGACGCGATCGTGGCGGGGATGACGCTGCTCCTCGCCCTCGCCGAGTGGGCCCGCGTCGACCACGTGCTGGTGAGCGACCGGGGCGTCCGGTACGGCCTCCTGCACCGGGCGTGGCCCGCCGCCGTGGTCCTGTGATCCGAGCCGGCAGGCCTAGAGGGCGCGCCCCGGCAAGAACCGGCCCGGTTCGGTGAAACAGCCGAGTTCTTGCCGCCTGCCGAGATCGGCCTCGGAGCCCACGAAGGAGCCGACCCGCCTGGAGGGTCGCCCTGCGCGGCGTCGGGGAGCGAGCGCAGCGAGCGGAGCCGCGGCGGGGCGAGCCCTCCAGGTTCGAGGGGAGGCGTCCTTCAGCACCCTGCTAGAGGGAGCCGATGGCGAAGTGCAGCTGCATGACCTCGGCCCCGCGGAGGCCGGCGTCGAAGTTCGCGGGGCGTAAGGCGAGATCGAGGCGCAGCGGACCGATGGCGGTGATCCGTCGCAGGCCGAAGCCGACCGTGCCGTTCCACATCATCTCGCGGCCGGTGGTGATGCCGGCGGGCGACTCCTGCATCAGCCACGCGTTCCCGCCGTCGTGGAAGACGGCGAACTTCCACCCGCTCAGGAACACGACCGGGAATACGAGCTGGAGGCTGTACTCGTAGTACGCGTCGCCCCCGACCACGATCCGACGCTTGCCCAGCTCCGGCCCCGAGAGCAGCCCGATCGACTCGAGCACCCCCGGACGCTCCCCGCTCGGTCCCAGGGCCCCGCGGGCGAACCCGCGCACGGACGCCGTGCCCCCGAGGCGGAAGCGGTACTCGACGGGCGGCAGCCGGTCGTCGTATGACCACGCCACGCCCCCGCGCGCGTCGACCCGGAAGCCGACGCCGGTGTCCGCGAACGGCACGTGACCCGTGAACTGCGCGGTGAGGCGGCCGAACGCGGGCGAGCCCACGAACAGGGCGCCGGGCGTGCTGATGACGGACAGGGCCGCGTAGAGGCCCTCCGACGGGTTGAAGCGATCGTCCCGGAGATCGAGGGCGAGGTCGCCGCCCACGAGGGGGACCAGGTCGAAGTCGGACAGGGCGTCGCGCGGGGCGTCGGCGACGGGGTTCAGCTGCGCCACCGGGTCGACTCGGAGCGGGACCCGCCACGCGAACTCGAGGCGACCGTCCAGCGCCAGCTTCTCGACGCCCCACAGGGAGACGCCGAGCCGCGCGGCGCTGCGCTGGACGCGGTACGTCGTGTCCTCCACCTCTTCGCCGATGACCCCGGTGAACGTGCCTCGCAGGGGGATCCCCGGGACGTACGGGAACTCGAGGCCGAGCGTCACCCACGTCTCGGGCACCGCGCAGAACTGGATGCCGAATCGGCAACCCGCGGCGGTCTCGCGCAGGTCCACCCAATCCACGCCCACGCGGCCGCGCAGGAAGAAGGTGAGCCCGCGGCCGTCCAGGTTCCGGAACCGCGCCTCGGCCCGCACGCGCGGCCCCTCGTCGGGCCACGTGACGCCCCCGGCCACGATGAAGCTGAAGCGCTTGCGCTCCTTCACGGTCACCGCGAGGTCGCGGATGGTGCCGCTGCTCTGCGCGGGCGACGTGGAGACCGAGTCGAACAGGCCCGACCGCAGCAGCCGACGCTGCGTGCCGTCGACCTCCACCCCCAGGAACGGATCGCCCGCCTCGAGCCGGACCTCCCGCCGGATCAGCCCCGCGTGCGTCGTCCGGTTGCCCCGCACGACCGTCTTGCCGTACCGCACGAGGGTCCCGGGCCGGGCGCGCAGGATCACCCGGGCGAGGGTCCGGTCCTCGGACAGCTCCTGCTCGGCGACGACCTCGGCGTCCAGGTGACCCTTCGCCGCGAGCGTCTCGAGCAGCTCGGCCCGGAGCGCCGCCGTGTCCGTGGGGTTGAAGGGGCGGCCCTCCACGCGCTCCTTCCAGGCCGCGACGACCTTCGGGTCCAGGGCGAAGGGCGTGTCGAGGACCAGGCTCTCGACGCGCGTCTGCAGGCCGGGGTCCACGCGCAGCTCGATCTTCACGCGGCGACCCCGATCGTCGCCCTCGGCCGGATCGACGAGCGCGGCGTCCCACTCGACCTCGGGCAGCAGGTACCCGCGGGCTCGGTACCAGTCGCGCAGGACGTCGACCGCGGCCGCCATCTCCTCGTCGGTGAACGAGCGGTCGTAGACGCGGCGGAGCCCGAGGACGACGAAGAAGCCCGGCCGCCGCCCGATCGCCCGGGGGCTCGCCTCGGCCAGGACGTCCAGGATCTCCCGTCGGTCCGCGATCCCTTCGCTCCCCGACCGCACCCCCGTCCCCGTGATGCGGATGTCCGACGGGCCCGCGGGCGCCGCCTGGAGCCGCACCCGAGGCCCCCGATCGACCACGAGGAGGACCTGCTGCACGGTCGCGACGCGGGGACGCCGCCAGGCCGGGGCCGGTCCCTTGGGCTCGTGGGGCCGCTCGGCCACCGAGCCGACGACCGTCGCGTGGTAGTAGCCGCGCCGCTCCAGCTCGCTCTCGAGGCGACGGGCGGCGTCCTCGGCGTACGTCGCGGAGACGCGCTGCGCGCCCTCGAGCCCGATGACGCGGTCCATCCGCTTCTCGCCCGGGGCCAGCTGCCAGTCCGCGGGCCGGCCCGTGAAGTCGTACTTCGTGGTCACGAGGCGCCCGGCGTCCAGGGGCACGATGAGGGTGATCGTCTCCCGCTCGTGGTCGGCCCGAGCCTCGTACGCGCCCACGCGGCCCTCGTCGCGGACGGCGAGCAGCCGGGCCTCCACGAAGCCCTCGGTCCGGCAGGCCTCCAGCAGCCGGTCCACGGCCCGGGCGGCGGCCTCTTCGGAGAAGACGCGGCCCACGCGGACCCCCGGGCCCATCATCTCGCGCAGCCGACGAGGCGTGAATCCGGCGAAGCCCTCGCTGGGGAAGACGACGTCCGCGATGCGGTAGCCGGGGCCCTCGTCGATCTCCAACCGCACGACGCGTCGCCCGCGCGGCACCACGGCGACCTTCCCGGAGACCTCGGCGCGAAGGTAGCCGCGCGCTCGATAGAACGCCCTCGCCTGGAGCGCCATGCGGGCCTCGGCCCCGGGCACGTAGGGCTCGCCCGCGACGTCGCCGATCGCGCCCCGGATCGCGCTCGCGGGCAGCGAACGACGGCCGCGGAGCTCGACGCGCGCGGTCGTGGGGCTCGGCTCCACCACGAACACGAGGTCGACGCCGCCGGGGCGCTCCACCACCCGGGCCGCCACGCTCTCGAAGCGCCCGAGGCGGAAGAGCAGCTCGAGGGTGCGGCGCACGGCGCGGGGGTCGTAGGGGGCCCCCACCTTCTGGTCGACGAGGTAGATGAACTCTTCGCGCAGCCCGCTTCGCAGCCCCTCGAAGCGGACGCTCTGGACGATCGAGCCCGCGTACCTGCGCGGCTGCGGGCGCTCGGGAGCCGCCGCCTCCGTCGGAGCGGGCGCCTCCTCCTGCGCCCACGCCGGGCCCGCGAGCAACATCAGCACGGTCAGCAGCAGTCGCATCAGTCCAGGTTCAGCTCGAGCTTCAGGTCCAGGGAGAAGTTCCCGAGGTCGGTCGTCGCGTTGTCGTCCCGCACCCAGGAGCCTTCCAGGAACATGTTGCGCAGGAAACGGACCTTCACGCGACCCACCGACCCGGTGGTCCGGCCGCCGAGGCCGACGCCGCCTTCGAGCGTCACCCGCCCGGGCACCGCGTCCTTCGTGATCACCACCCACAGCGACGTCGACCCGGTCGTGTCCGTGTAGACCGGCACGATCTCCAGGCGGTCGGGGAGGATCGCCCGCGTCTCCGCCCCGACCTCGTCGCCGAGCGAGGCCGCGCTCGCCTCCGCCACGAGCCCCCCCGCGGCCGCCGCCACCGCGCTGCCCAGGCCCGCGACGTTGCTCGCCGCGAGCTGCTCCTCCGTGAGCCCGAAGAGCAGGAGGGAGTTGATGTCCTTCTCGGCCAAGAACGGGTCGGACGAGGCCGTGAACTGCAGGCCGTTGAGCGGACCGGAGACGTAGTAGGAGATGCGGTAGGTGTCGGTGCGCGTGGGGACGTCCGTCCACATGGCGAGGTCGATGAACGGGTACCACCGCGGGCCCCCGCGGAACTCGGCCGTGGACGGCTCGAGCTCGAAGTCCTTGCCCTTGTAGCGGATCGTCCCCCCGTCGATCCGCAGGAGCCCCTCGATCCGCGGGTCCTCCAGGTCGCCGACGATGCGCAGGCCGTCGCCGAGCGTGCCCCGGAAGTCCCCGATGTTGTTGGCCATCCGCAGCACGCCCTCGCGCGAGTAGACCCCGATGTCGAGGGCGAACAGCGACCGCTCCGGCTCTTCCCCCGCGAGGTCGCCCACGCCGCTGCCCCCGATCGCCGAGAGGATCGAGCGCTGGTAGTTGACGGTGTCGCGCCAGACGAGCTCGTCGATGTCGATCCGGCCCCCCATCGTGAGGGCGTCCGGGGTCGTGCCCCGGAACGTCAGCCGCGCGGTGCCGCGCGTGGGCGGGAGCCACGACGGGTAGCGGACCGTGCAGTCGCGGCAGGTGAGGTGGAGGTCGTACTCCCGGGGCCGGTAGTTCTGCTCGTCGAGCACGATCGTGGACCCGTCGAACCCCTCGAGGCGCCCCCCTCCGAGCTCGCCCTCGAGGTAGTCGAAGTAGATGCGTCGGTCGGCCAGGGACACGCGGGCGTGCGAGATCGAGACGGGGTGGGGAAAGTAGATCGTGCGCAGCAGGCCGTCGCGGATCGTCACCGCGCCGGCCATGTCCAAGGCCGCCCACGACGGGCCGACGATCGAGAAGTCCACGTCGAAGCGCTTCGCTTCGGCGCGGTCCAGGACGTCGTAGGCGAGGTCGGCGAACGCGATGTTCACCGGCCCGGACACCCGCACGTCCACCGGCCCGTCGAGGCGAACGCTGCCCTCGCCGCGCAGGTCGGTCCTCCCCTCCGGTCCGACCAGGCGCACGGAGTCGAGACGGATCGCCCCCAGCGCGTAGCGGGCCACGAGCGGCTCGCCCTCCGCCGCCTGGATGCGGTGGCGCCCGCGCTCCAGGAAGAGGTGGTCCAGCGTGACGACGACGTCGTGGAACCGGTCGCGGAAGGTCCCGCTCGCCTCCAGCATCCCCCCCAGACCGGCGTGGACCGGCTCCACCTGGTCGAGCAGGGACTCCGGGAGGAACGGGTCGAGGGAGAGCCTGTCGGCGACGAGGCTGTACCGGTACGGCTGGATGCCCCCCAGGGTGAGCTCGGCGGTGCCGCGGACTCGGTCGTCGAGCATCGCGAGCGACGCGGTGACGATCTGATCGTCGATCCCGACCTCGAGGGCCGTGTCCCCGATCGTCAGCCCGCGGTAGCGGGTCTCGTTGGTGAGGAGGCGACCCCGCAGGCGGAGGTCGTCGAACGTCCCCGAGAGGACGACGTCGCCCTTGAGGCGACCCGTCAGCATCGCCCTGGGGGGCGGGCTCCCGCGGGCCTTGGCGCGCCGCAGGGCGCGCTTCGTGGGGGCGAACAGCCGCCGCACCGACGACAGCTCCTCGATGCCCATGTCCGCGAGGCGGATCTCGACGTCCAGGACCCCGCCGCGCTCCACCGACCCGCGGGCGAACAGGCCGTTGCCGGACTCCTTGCGGGCCCACAGCTGCTCGATGGTCAGGCGACCGCCGCGCACGCGGGCGACCACGTCGGCCGTGGCGAACTCCTCGCCCAGCCACAGGAGATCCCGCCCGCGGGCCGTCCCCTCCCCGTTCAGCGCGGCGGGCGGACCCGACAGTCGCACGCGACCGCCCCCGTCCCCGCGGATGTCGACGCGGTCCCCGAAGAAGATGGGGAGCACGTCCTGGAACCGTCCGTGGCCCTCGGGTACGACCGCCTCCAGCGCGATCTCGATCGCGTCCCGCTCGCCGCCCCACTTCTTGTCGGCGAACAGCACCCGCGCCTCGGCCTCGAAGTCGGTCTCGCCGCGGGTCCCGCGCATCGACGTGAAGGACAGGTCCTCCCGCGCGTGCCAGTGGAAGTCGCCGCTGACGGTGCCGAACGGCCAGTCGCGGAAGACGAAGTCGTCCCACTCCAGCGACCCGGAGATGTCGAGGTCGTTGGTCAGCCCCGCCACGTGGGCCTGCAGCCCCCCGCGGCCCTCGACGTGCTGCAGGGCCGCCATGTGCTGGATGTCCTCGCTGCGGAAGTCGGTCCCGGACACCTTCACGTCGAGCGTGATCGGCTTCGTCGTGAACCCGAACTCCGTGCGGTTCGCGAGCACCGTGCCCGCGGGACCCGTGATCGTGGCGGGCTCGAGGATGAACCGCCGGGGGTCCGCGAACAGCCCGCTGCGCACTCGCCCGACGGGGACGTGCAGCATCTTCTTCTTCTCGGCGGGCCGGTCCCAGCCCTTGTCCCAGACGATGAGGTCGCGGAAGCGCAGGTCGGCGTCCCCGCGCCCCTGAAAGCCGCCCTTGATGCGTCCGGACATGTTCGCCGTGCCCCGAATCGCCATCTGCACCCAGGCGTGGGTCAGGCTGTTGGCGGCGAGGATGCGCTCGAGGTGGACGTCGCGCAGCTCGAGCGCCGCATCCCAGGGGAACTCGTCCCGGAGCACGAGCGTCCCCTCCACGCCGACCTCGCCGCCCCCGTACGCGATCGACGACCGGGTGATGGTCACGGTGTCCCCGGCGAGGGTCCCGCGCAGCGACGCGTCGCCCAGGAGGAACCAGCGCTCCGGGTCGAAGCCCGGCTTCAGCGGGATCCGCGGCTTGCCGTGGATCTTCACGTCTTCGGTCTGCAGGTCGAAGGCGACCGTCGGCGACGGCCCCTCTCCGTACGCGCTCACCCGGAGCTCGGCGTCGCCGTGGATGTCCGGCCCCTTCGGAAACGCCTCGCGCAGGGCCGCCAGGGAGACGTCGGCCTCGGCGGACATGGAGTAGCGGAACGGTCGCTCCGCGCCCGCGCCCTCGGGCGTGGGGAGGTGCAGCTCCCCGGCCAGCTCGACCCCGCCGGAGCGCAGGTCCAGCTGGTACTCCGAGAGCTTCAGGATCCCGTCCTCCAGGGTGAAGTTGCCGGGCTGCAGCACCGCCTGCTCGCGCACGGCGCCGAGCACGACCTCGATGTCGGCGACGCCGAGCCGCCCCGCCCCGTCGCCGCGCTCGTCCCGGGAGAACGACAGCTCGATCCCCGACGTGGACGCGCCCAGGCCGAGGGGGTCCACGGACGTGCGCACCGCCGCGCCCGCGACGTCGAGCAGCGCGAGGTGCACGCGCAGCGACTCCTCCGGCTTCGGCCGCTCCTCGGCCAAGAGCTCCTGCAGGGCCTGGTAGTCGCGCAGCTTCCCGGCGTGCAGCGCGACTCGGGCCCGGGGCCGGGAGATCGACACGGCCTGGAGCGGCACGAAGCGGTCGCGCAGGGAGAGCCCGTCGCCCACCACGACGTCGAACCGATCGATGGACGCCAGGGGCAGCCCCTCGCGCTCGGCGTCCCGCGAGTGGATCGTGATCTCGCGCAGCTCCACCGAGGGCGGCCAGAGCTCGGTGAGCGCCACGCTGCGGATCGACACGTCCTCGCCGAGCACGTCGGAGGCGGCCTGCGCCGCGACGGAGCGGATGCGACGGGCCGCGTCCTCCGAGCGCAGGTAGGCGACCGCGGCGACCGCCACGAGGACGAACGCCGCGACCACGCGCACCACGAACCAGAGCCGACGCAGAGCGCGCCGGCGTCGACGGTGGGCCGGAGGGTCCGAGGGCATCGCTGGGATGATAGACCGCCGGGATCGCTGGGTTATTCAGACGGGCGCCGCGCCGCCCCCACGACGACGAAACCCCGCCGCCCGGGGGGGGGCGACGGGGCCGTCTCGATGATGGAGCGGGCGATGGGATTCGAACCCACGACAGCCAGCTTGGGAAGCTGGAACTCTACCCCTGAGTTACGCCCGCGCAGGGCCGACCGGAGCCGGACGCGGATTCTAGGTGCGGCGCGACGGAACGCAAGGCCGGGAGCAGGCCAGCGCCCCGAGCGCGCGCAGCGAAGCGAAGCGCCGAAGTCGGCCCGAGGGGCCGGAGGAAGCGAGGCGGTTCAGGGGCCCCGCTAGGGTTGCAAGCCGAGCTCGAGGGCGAGGGAGGAGAGGCGGTTGAGGACCTCCCCGTCGCGGTAGTCGCGCCGGCGCCCGACCAGCTTCTTGTAGACCTTGTAGGCCGACCGGCCGCTGCCGCCCGCCTCGTAGGTGACGCCCAGCTCGAACATCACGGACATCATCAGCTCGCCGCCGGCGTGGCCCCCGGTGAGGGCCTCGCGGAACGCGTTCACGGCCCCCTGGAAGTTCCGGAGCCGGCGCAGGGTGATCCCGAGCATCTGGAGCGACTCGCCGGTGCGCTCGCCTTCGTCGGCGGCGCGCCGGAACTCCGCCGCCGCGTCCTCGAACATGCCGGTCTTGTAGTAGGACTCGGCGAGCTCGAACGTGGACATGCGGCTGAGGGTGTCGTCGATGTCGCCCAGGTCGTCGAAGTCGAAGTCGTCCAGGTCGAGGGCGTCGTCCGCGAGGGTCGCCTGGGCGTCTTCGTCTTCGAGGTCGTCCACGTCGAAGGAGAAGCCGTCCGTCGCGGGACCGGCCACGTCCACCGACACCTCGAGGGGCGGGGACGGCGCCGGGGTCTCCTCGGGGACCATCTCCTGCTCGAGCTGGGCCGCGAGGGCCTGCATCTCGTCGTCGTCGAAGTCGAACGCCGAGTCTTCGACGATGGGCTGT
Source organism: uncultured Rickettsiales bacterium (assembly GCA_964512225.1). Classification (GTDB taxonomy): domain Bacteria; phylum Myxococcota_A; class UBA796; order UBA9615; family UBA9615; genus CAZEKB01. Next base: position 14,946 of record CAZEKB010000102.1, read on the forward strand.
TCGGGCGCTTCGTCCGCCTTCTGGTCGGCGATCCGCTGGCCGAGCTCGATCGCGCTGCCGAAGTCGTCGATGTCGACGTCCACCTCTTCGAGCTCGGGCGCCGCCGACTCGTCCGGGAGGAAGTCGCCCATCGCGTCCACGAACGCGTCGAGGCGAGCCGTGGCCGTGTCCACGTCCGGGCTGATGTCCACGGCGCGCGCGAGGCACGCCTTGGCCGCCGCGTAGTCGCTGCGGTCCATGGCGATCTCGTACATCGCGTTCAGGGCGTTGTTGGCGGCGTCCACGTCCTCCTCGTGGAGGTAGAGCGGGACGATCGCGCGGTGCAGCTCGAAGTGATCCGGCGCCGACGCGATCGACACCTGCAGGTGCTTGAGCGCGCGCTCGGGCATGCCGTAGGCGAGGTACACGTCCGCCTCGATGAGTGGCCGCTCGGTGGCCTCGTCGAACTCCGCGGGGCTGCTCAGGGCGATGCCCCCGACGGGGTCGTCCACGCCCACGATCTCGAGCGTCCCGCCCCCTTCGAGGGCCGCGCCCTCGTTGGGATCGACCTCCGCGATGCGATCGAACACCTGGTTTCGGTACTCCTCGTACCCCAGGGCCTCGTAGATCTGCGCGAGCTCCTTGAGCACCGCGACAGCCTTCTCGCGCTCGCCCAGGTCCACGAACGCGTCCGCGAGCAGGTTGAGCGTCTCGGTGTCCTGCGGGTCCTCCTTGAAGCAGATCTGCAGCTTCGCCAGGGCCCGCTTGGGGTCGTTGCGGTCCAGGTAGAGGGTGGCCAGATCCCGCGCGAGGACCAGGTCCTCGGGGCGCAGGTCCGCCATCCGCTCGTAGATCTTCACCAGGGAGTCGCCGTCGCCCCGCTGCTGGAGAACCGGGACCAGGCGGGCGAATACGATGTACGCCTCGTCGTAGTCCTGCTCCTTGCGCCACAGCTCCGACAGCCGCTCGGCGTAGGAGATGTTGTCCGGGTTCAGCTTGAGGAGCCTCGTGTAGATCTGGATCCGCTCTTTCGTGGTCCCGTTGTCCTCGAAGTGCTTGGCGACCCGATCGAAGTGATCCATGGCGTCGCTGAGGAGCGCCAGCTGCTGGTAGATCTCGCCGAGGGCGAGGTGCCAGGTCATGTTGTCGGGCTCGTACCGCAGCGACTGCTTGTAGATGGCAGCGGCCTTCGGATAGAAGCCGCCCCGCTCGTACGCCTCGGCGACGACCTGGAACTCCCGCATCGCCTCGCTGATCTTCCCCTGTCGGGCGAGCAGCTCCGCGATCTTCTGCCGGACCCTCAGGTCCTTCGGGTCGTCCTTGACGATCTTGCCGAGCTCGCGAAGAGCACGGTCGACGTTGCCCTTCGAGAGGTGCTTCTGCGCTGCCGCGAGAATTTTCGGCTTGTTGACTGCCAAGGCTTACCCCGTCCTCTGGACCCGGTTTTATAGCAAGCGCGGGCTCCGGCCGTCACATATGCGACCGATCTCCGGAGCGTCAGTGGCGAGCGAGGTAGCGCTCGAGGAAGCCGGTGTCGAGGTCCCCGTCGACGAACTCGGGGTGCCGCAGGATGCCGCGGTGGAACGGAACGGTCGTCCGGATTCCCTCCACCACGTACTCGTCCAGGGCCCACCGCATGCGCCGGATCGCGGCCTCGCGGTCCTCGCCCCAACAGATGAGCTTGGCCAACAACGAATCGTAGTAGGGCAAGACCTGGGCCCGGTCGTGGACCCAACTGTCGACCCGGACCCCCAACCCCCCGGGCTCGTGGTAGCCGCTGATCAGCCCCGGCGAGGGGGCGAACGTGACGGGGTCCTCGGCGTTGATCCGACACTCGATCGCGTGGCCCTTGAAGCGGACGTCCTCCTGGGTGAACCCCAGCGGTTCGCCCGCGGCGGACCGGATCATCGTCTTCACGAGGTCGATGCCCGTGATCATCTCCGTGACCGGGTGCTCGACCTGGATCCGGGTGTTCATCTCGATGAAGTAGAAGTTGCGGTCCTGGTCCGACAGGAACTCGACGGTGCCCGCGGACGAGTACCCGATCGCTCGGGCCGCGGCCACGGCCGCCGAGCCCATGGCCTCGCGCATCTCCGGCGTGACCAGGGGCGACGGGGCCTCCTCCAGCACCTTCTGGTGCCGCCGCTGCAGCGAGCACTCGCGCTCGCCGAGGTGCACGACGTGGCCGTGCTCGTCCGCCATGATCTGGACCTCGATGTGGCGCGGCCTCACGACCAGCTTCTCGAGGTACATGTCGCCGTTGCCGAAGGCGCCGAGCGCCTCGCCCCGCGCCAGCTCGTAGGCCCGTGGCAGGTCGGCTTCGGTGCGGGCGATCTTCATCCCCTTGCCGCCGCCGCCCGCGGTCGCCTTGAGGAGCACGGGGAACCCGATCTCGCGGGCCACCTCCATCGCCTCGTCGACGCCGTCGACCAGCCCGTCCGAGCCCGGCACGAGGGGGATCCCCGCCGCCTTCACCGTCTCCTTGGCGGTCGCCTTGTCGCCCATGCTCCGGATCTGGTCCGGGGTCGGTCCGATGAACTTGACCCCGATGCGGCCGCAGATCTCGGCGAACTCGGCGTTCTCGGCGAGGAAGCCGTAGCCGGGGTGCACCGCGTCGGCGCCCGAGAGCTCGATCGCGGACAGCAGCGAGGGCAGGTTCAGGTAGGAGTCCCGCGCCTGGGCGGGCCCGATGCACAGCGACTCGTCGGCGAAGCGGACGTGCAGGGAGTTGCGGTCGGCCGTGGAGTGCACCGAGACGGTGCGCACGCCGAGCTCCTTGCAGGCGCGGATGACCCGGAGCGCGATCTCGCCCCGGTTCGCGATCAGGATCTTCTTGAACATGTCAGGAGGGCGTGATCACGAACAACGGTTGGCCGAACTCCACCGGCTCGCCGTTCTCGACGAGGATGCGGCTCACCGTGCCTGCCACGTCCGACTCGATCTCGTTCATCAGCTTCATGGCCTCGACGATGCAGAGGATCTGCCCCTTCGAGACGGCGTTGCCGACGTCCGTGAACGGCGCCGCATCGGGCGAAGGCGCCCGGTAGAAGGTGCCGACGACGGGGGACGTCACCACCGCGCCGTCGTAGCTGGCGCCCGGGTTCGCGTCGGCGCCGCCGATGCCGCCCCCGTGAGGCCCCGGCGCGTGGGCGAAGGTCGCCATCGGGGGCGCGGATGCCACCATCGCGGGGGCATGCCCCCGCTTGAGCTTCAGCTTTCGGCCCTCCTCTTCGACGACGATCTCGGTCACGTCGGTGCCGTCGAGGAGCTCGATGAGCTGCTGGATCGCTTCGAGGTCCATATTCGCTACTCCGTCTCGCTTCAGGCCCCTCGTCGAGCGAGCGTGACCGCGGCGTCGAGTCCGTACCGGTACGAGTCCGGTCCGAGGCCCGAGACGATGCCGCGCACGACCGACGAGAGCAACGAAGTGTGCCGGAATTCCTCGCGCGCGTGGGGATTCGAGAGGTGCACCTCGATGACGGGGAGCCCGCTCGCGGCCACGGCGTCGCGCAGCGCCACCGACGTGTGCGTGTAGCCCGCCGCGTTGAGTACGACGGCCCCGGTGCCGTCGCGCCGAGCCGCGTGCAGCGCGTCGATGAGGACGCCCTCCAGGTTCGACTGCAGGCACGTCACGACCGCGCCCTGCTCCTCCCCCCGCGCCACCAACATGGCGTCGATCTCGGCGAGGGTCGCGGTGCCGTAGATGTCCGGCTCGCGCGCGCCCAACAGATTCAGGTTGGGTCCGTGGAGGACGAGCACGCGGACGGTCACGTCAGCCCCGCCAGGAGGGCCTCGAGCACCTGCGGGTCGGGCAGGTCGTCCGGCTCCTCGTCCACGTCGCCTGCGTCCCCTCCGAGCTCCAGGAGCCGCGCCCGGTAGCTCTCCTTGTCCGGGTCCTGGGTGACGAGCCGCCGGTACACGGCTCGGGCCCCGTCGGGGTCGCCCTGGGCGAGCAGGAGCTCGGCCATCGTGGCGTTCACGAACGGGTCGCCCGGGGACGCGGGAGGGGCCACGCGACCGGGGGGCGGGGTGCCCGCCTTGCGCGACATCGCGGGCTTCCAGGGGGGCGCGACGACCCCGCCGGCGCCCCCGTGCATCGACAGGTCGGTGGAGTCGTCGTCGGCCCCGTATACGACGTCCGGGTTCACCCGCGGGCGGCGCTCGGTGTCCGGGGGCGCCGCGCGGAACGCGAGGTCGGCGTCGAGGCGCGTGAGCGCGGCCTCGATCTCCCGGTGCCCGGGGTGCAGGGTCTTGAGCCGCTCGAGCGCGGCCCGCTCGTCCTGCCGTCGGCCGTCGGCGCGGCGGACGCGGACCAGGAGCCACCCCGCTTCCCAGTGGTCGGGGTGCGCCTCCAGCAGCTCCGTCAGGGTCGCCTCGGCGGCGGCCGGATCACCCTGGTCGAGCTGGATGCGGGCGAGCAGCACGCGGCCCGAGAGGTGGCCCGGGCGGCGCGTGAGGCCGCGCTCCACGACGCGCGCCGCGTCGTCCAGACGACCGTGGTCTCGATAGGCGCCCGCGAGGCGGACGAACGTCGCCTCCGGATTCCTGCGCCACGCCTCTTCGAGCGCGCGCAGCGACTGGGACCCACCCACGTGGCGCGCCCGGGAGGCGCTACTCGGCGGAGGTCAGGGTGGCGATGGTGGTGTGCGACGCGATCCCGACGCTGATCGCCGTCTCGACGGCCTGGCCCTGCTCGTCGATGGGCATGGACTCCACGTAGATCCACACGGTGGCGTTGCCGCTCCCGTCCGTGTAGCCCTCGTGGTACGTCGGGCGGTAGTCGTCCTCGAACGTGCCCGCGAACTCGGCCCACAGCTCCTGCTGATCCTGCGTGGCGCTGGTCCACCCGCTGTCCGGGTCGTCCGGCGGGAGCTCGATGGCCTCGAGGACCTCCTGGGGGAGGAGGTAGATCCGGTTGAACGGCGACGAGAACCAGATCCGCACGTTGTTCATCGGCAGGAGGCTGCGGGTGTCGTAGACCCGCGCGTCCAGGCGGAAGATCACCGGATCGCTCACCAGGCAGTTGGGATTCTGCAGTTCGCCCGTGTTCTGGTCTCGGCGGCAGCCGATCCAGGGAACCTCGGTGTCCTCGAACTCCTGGATCCGCGCGTAGTAAGGCGCATCCACCGGGGCGCTGACGCATCCCGAGAGTACGAAGAGGGCGGTGAAACCGGCGCAAGCGAGCAGTCGAATCATCATTGTTTCACTCCAGCCCACCCAGAATACCTCGATCTTCCAGGAAACGCAGCATGTCGCCGAGGTCCCGGGTCGGCAGGGGCACGATCCGGGCGTCACCGACGGCCGCGGGCAGCACCCAAGCCACGTCGTCGCCGACCCGCTTCTTGTCCGCCGCCATGGCGTGTGCGAGCCGCTCCCGGGAGACCGGCGGGGCGACGGTGGGCAGACCGAGGCTCGCGAGGACGCCTCCGACCCGGGCCGGAAGCTGCGCGTCGGCGCCCACGTGCTCGACCCCCAGGTGGGCCGCCGCCACCAGCCCGATCGAGACGGCCTCCCCGTGCCGGAGCGAGTACCCCGTGGCGGCCTCGAGGCCGTGCCCGAGGGTGTGGCCGAGGTTCAATACCCGCCTGCGCCCGCGCTCCAGCGCGTCCTCCGCGACCACCTCCGCCTTGAACGCCACGCACCGCGCCACGACCTCGGCGAGCAGCTCGGGGTCGCGCCCGAGCACGTCGTCGGCCCGACGCTCGAGCCGCCGGAGCAGGGCCGCGTCGCCCGCCAGCCCGGACTTCACGGCCTCGGCGCACCCCGCCCTCAGCTCGCGGGGGGGCAGCGTGTCGAGGAACGCCAGGTCGGCGACGACGGCCGACGGTTGGTGGAACGCTCCGATCAGGTTCTTGCCCTCGCGGTGGTCCACTCCGACCTTGCCGCCGACGCTGCTGTCGACCATCGCCAGGAGCGTCGTCGGCAACTGCACGAACGGGACGCCGCGCAGCGTCAGGGAGGCGACGAGCCCCGCCATGTCCCCCAGCACCCCGCCGCCGAGCGCCACGACGGGCGCCGAGCGCTGCCACCCGCGATCCAGCAGCCGCTCCACCACGTCCACGACCGGCTCGATCCGCTTGCGCGCCTCGCCCGCGGGGAGGACGACGCGCTCCAGCGGTCGTCCCCCGGCGGCCAGCAACGTCGCCACCCGATCCGCGTGCAGGGGGCCCACGTTCCAGTCGGTCAGCAGCGCGATCGGGCCCGCGCCCACGTCGCGGCCGATCGCGGCGATCGCGGCGTCCATCGCCCGCCCCACCCGCACCTCGTAGGCCGCTCCCGGCACGTCGACGGAGATGGTCCGAGGGGCCACATCGGCGACGGCGGGGGGCGAGGCCGGAGCCCCCAGCAGCGCGCGGATCCCCGCCACGACGGTCGCCGCCGCGCCGGTCGCGTCGACCCGGTGGGGCGCCTCGGCGTACATCGGCGCGCGGGCCGCGTAGAGCGCCTCGGCCGCGCCGCGATCGGTCCACATCGGGCGGTCCCCGACCGTCCGGGCGACCCGCCGCTCCAATACGTCGAAGGGCGCGTCCAGGTGCACCCACCGGGCGCCTCGCTTCAGCGCGGCCCGGGAGCCCGCGTCGACGACCGCGCCGCCTCCCAGCGCGACCACGCACCGCCCCGCGATCACCTGGCGGAGCAGCCGGGCCTCCATCGCTCGGAACCCCGCCTCCCCGACGCGGGCGAAGACATCGCGGATCGGCGCCGCGAACGCGGCCTCGATCTCTTCGTCCAAGTCGACGAACAACCAACCCAGCTCGCGGGCGAGCCGCTCGCCGACGGTGGACTTCCCGGCCCCCATGAAGCCGGACAGCGCGATCGCCCTGGTCATCCCGTCCAAGCCCCCCAAGCTACGACGGGGACCCGAAGGCCCCCGTCGACGAGTGCTTCTCGAGCGGCCCCGCTAGCGGGCACCCTCGACGATGGTGGGCGTGATGAAGACCAGCAGCTCCTTGCGGTCCATCCGCTTGGCCGTGGTCTTGAAGAGCCAGCCCAGGACCGGGATCCGGCCGAGGCCCGGGATGTAGGTCTTGGAGATGGCCTCTTCGTACGTATACACGCCGCCGATGACGGTGGTGTCGCCGTCCTGAACCATCACGGTGGTCTGGGCCTCCTTGATCTGGATCGTCGGGAAGTTCTGCACCGTGGCGCCGAAGTCCGGCTGGTTCTTGGTGACGGCGATCTCGAGGAAGATCGTGCGGTCGGCGGTGATCTGCGGCGTGACCGTCAGCTGCAGGGTCGCCTCGACGAACTGCACGTTGGTACCCCGGAGGGACGCCGTCTCGTAGGGGATGCGCGCGCCGTCCGTGATGGACGCCTGCTGGTTCGTCACCGTGGTGATCGACGGCGACGCGACGATCTTGCCGTTACCGGCGGACTCGCCGGCGGTGAGGCGAGCGTCGAGGTTCACGAGGCCGGTCAGGGAGCCGAGGCTGAGACCGACCGAACCCTGCTGGCTCGGCGACGGGAGGTCGACGACGTAGTTGGGCTGGTCCGTGAAGTTCGCGGGCCGGCCGCCGATCGTCTGGGAGTTGCCCGACACCGTGGACGACGTTCGACCACCGGAGAGGCCGATCGTATTGGGGAAGAAGAGCCCCGTGGGAGCGCCGGTCGCCGCGGAGAAGTTCAGCGAACCACCCCACTGGATACCGAGGGCCCGCGTCATCGTCTGGCTCGCCTCGACGATCCGCGCCTCGATCAGGACCTGCGGCGTGCGGGTGTCGAGCGTACGGACGAGCTCGCGGATCTGGTTCAGGTTCGGGTCGATGTCCCGGACGATCAAGGTGTTCGTCCGCGAGTCGAAGTTCACCGAGCCGCGCTTGCTCAGCATGTTCTCGAGCTGCTTCTGAACCGCGTTCGCGTTGGCGTAGTTCAGGGGCAGGGAGAGCAGGTTGAGGTCCATCGAGTCGATCTGGGACTGCTTGGCCGCCGCGGCGTCCTCGCGCTCCTTGCGGATCGTCTCGATGGGGGCGACGCGCACGATGTTGCCGTACTGCACCGCGCCGAGGCTCTTGGCCTGGAGGATGGCCGCCAGTGCTTGGTCCCAGGGCACCTCGATGAGGCGGACGGTGACGTCGCCGTCCACGTCGTCGGAGGTGACGATGTTGACCTTGCCCACGTGGGAGATGATGCGGAAGACGTTGTGGATGTTGGCCCGGACGAAGTCCAGGTTCACCGGGCGGCCGCGCCACTGGTGCGACGGGTCGATCTCGCCCAGGAACATGCCCTCGGCGCCGAAGATGCTGTCCCGGCGCTGCTTCGCCTTCTTCGCCGGGTCGATGCTCTTGCCGCCCGTGGAGATGAGCCGCTCGCGGCCGATGGCCGACTCGATGCGGTCTTCCTGGGTCAGCTCCGGCTCGGGCTCCGGCTCCTCGTACGTCTCCACCGTCTCCGGCGCCGTGTAGGCCGCGCCCGCGATGGACGGCGGGATCGGGAAGTCGATGATCAGGACGCTGCCGCTCTCCTGCACCGTCGGCCGGACCGCTTCGCGCAGGTTCACCACCACCTTGACGTCGCCCCGCTGCGTGCGGGAGCGGAAGGAGGACACCGAGTCGACCGCGGAGGCGAACTTCGTGGTGTCGAGCGTGCGCTCCAGGCCGCTGCCGAGGACGGAGTCGCGAAGGGCGATGACCATCTTCGTATCGGTGGGGTAGGAGGTCGTGAAGTCGAGCGCGCCCGCGCCCGTGATGACCACGCGGGAGACGCGGTCGGCGATGACGTTCTGGAAGTCGATGCCGCGGATCTGGTTGCCCGCGCCCCGGTAGGTGTGATCACCGGCGACGGAGGACAGCTCGCCCGTGCGCGTCGACTCGATGCGGAGGTCGGCCGACGAGGCGGTCGTGGTGCCCGCGTCCGTGCCGCCGTCGTCCTCGAGCGCGGCGGCGATCGCGTCGCTCGAGCCCGAATCGGACTCGCCGCTCTTGCGGATCGTGATGATCAGCTTGTTGTCCTGAACGGCCTTCGTGTACTCGAGCAGCGAAGTGAGCACGACCTTGATCTGCGTGTTCGTGCCCTCGGCGTCGCTGGACTCGTTGAGCTCCAGCTGCTCGATCACGCCGTTGCCGATCGTCTGCACCGGCTCCTGGCTTCCCAGGGTCATCTCGGTGCAGCTGATCATCAGCGCGGGCGGGTCGACCGTGGTGAAGTCGACGCAGTTGGGGCGGGCCGTCGCCGAGATCTCCAGCACGATCTCGCCCCCGGCATCGGTGACCCCGATGCTCTGGATGGACGCGTCGTCCTGGGCCATGGCCTGGCCCGCGGTCAGCATCAGCGTCGCCAGCGCGAAGGCACCGCACGCCTTCGTCTGTCGTTGGATCATCGATCCGAGCATCTTGAATCCGCCTTTCAGGGAACGGCTGCTACGAAAAATGGAAGTCATGGCTCAGTCGTCGTCCAGGGAGGGGTCGGGCAACTGCATCGTGATCTCGTTGATGATCAACTCGTTCTCGATCGGGTCCCGGTACTCCTCGGTGATGATGAGTTCGGAGGGCTTGATCTGGGTGATTCGCCCCCAGTTCTTGCCCACGAGGGTGCCGAGCTCGACGACGTGGCCGACGCCCTCGGGGTCCTCGATGAGAGCCTTGGGCGCGTCCATGTTCCAGACGACGCCGGCCAGCTGGTACTGGTCGATCTCGTGGAGCTGGAGGGGCCCGAGCGGGCTGTCCGAGTCGCCCCGCACCACCTCGATGGAGATGAAGGAGCGGAACGGATCCCGCTTGCCGATCATGTTGTAGGTGAACTTCTCACCCGCCTCCTCTTCGACGGCCGAGGCCACCGTGAGGATGTCGTCGACGGGCTTGGCCGCCTCGGTCGGACGGGCGGTCGTGGTCCCGCCTCCGCCGCCGCCGTCCCCGCACCCGGGCAGGACGAACAGGGAGGCCGCGACGATCACGCGAAACGCAATGGAGAGACGAGCCATGGCTTACCTCCGCCCCCCGCGGCGAGCGCCGCCCGCGGGCTGCAGCTCGGCGTCGGTCAGGAACCGGTAGGTGACCGCGGTCCCGTCCGTGGTGAGGATGATCTTGCCGCTGCGCTCGAGCGGGTCCTTCATCTCGATGTCGCGGATGTTCACGATTCGGTTGAGCTTGCCGATCCGGTCGAAGAAGGTCGCCACCTCGTGGAAGGACCCTTCGACCTTCAGCTTGACGGGCACGTCCGCGTAGAACTCGCGGCGGACCTCCGGCATGGGCTGGAAGAGCAGGAACTCGAGGCCGATCTTCTTGCCGATGGAGGAGACGCGGCGCAGCAGCTCCGGGATCTCGCGCTCGTTGGGCAGCTCCTTGACCGCCTTGGCGAGCTCCTCGTTGAGGATGTCGACCTTCTTCTCCCACTTGTCGCGGTTCTCGGCGATCGTCCGGGTCTCGTCGCGTTCGGCCGTGAGCTCGGCCCGGCGGGACTCGGCCGCGGTGATCTTCTCGCTCGTGGGCGAGACCATCCCGAAGAAGATGGCGGCGCCGATCAGGACGTAGATCGCAATCGCGGCGCCGAGCTTCTGGGGCGCGGTGAGCTTGCTGATCCGTTCGAGGATGTCGCCCATGTCAGCCTCTCCCCCCCGCTGCCGACGGCCGCTCCTTGGCCAGCGACGGGATGATGAGCTTCGCGGTGATCGTGAACTCCTTCAGCTTCAGATCGCCCTCGTCGCGCGCCTGAATGGAGACCAGGTAGACCTCCGCGAAGTAGTCCGACTCTTCCATGCGGGACATGAACGTCGCGATGACCTCGTTGTTGATGGAGACGCCCTTGAGCGTGACCTTCTTGTTCGACTCGGCGAGGGTGCTGAGCCACAGCTTCTCGGGGATGCGGGTCGCCAGCTGGTCCAGCATGTGGACGGGGCCGGTCTTGTTCGCCTTGAGGGTGCGGATGACCTCGAGCTTCTTCTCGAGCAGGACTTCCTGCTTCTTGTAGGCCTCGACCTCGCCGATGATCTTCTTGAGGTTGGCGATCTCGGCTTCGAGGGCGCTGTTCTTCTGTTCGATGCCCGCCAGCGAGTTCGCCTTCATCTTGTACATGACGAGGGACGCGCCGAGCACGAGCACCAGACCGATCGCGAACAGAGCGAGGTGACGCTGGATCGCCTCTTTCTTCTTCGCCGCCCGGACGGGCAGGAGGTTGATCCGGATCATTTGTCGCCGCTCCTTCGGAGCGCCAGGCCGACTGCGACCGACGCCATGGGCGCAACTTCGTTCAAGAAGGCGATATTGAAGTCCTTCTCGTTGATTTCGATCTTGCGGAAGGCGTTCACGACCTCGACGGGCAGCCCCGTCTTGTCCTGAATCACCCGCGTCAGACCGGGGACCCTCGAGCTGCCGCCGCCGAGGAAGATCCGGGAGATCTCGTCTTCGGTGGACGTGGCGGCGTAGAAGTCGAGGGAGCGCTGGATCTCGGTGGCGACGTTCTCGGAGACGGCGCGGATGATCTGCTCCACCTCCTCGGGCACGACCGCCTGCGAATCGCGGACGATGTCGCCGCCGATCTTCAGGGCTTCGGCCTCCTCGTAGGAGACGTTGAGCTGCTTCTGGATCTCTTCGGTGTACTGGT
>CAZEKB010000103.1:0-14578 GCA_964512225.1 uncultured Rickettsiales bacterium
CCCGCCCCGCCCGGCGGGGGGGGCGCGCCCCGGCGGGGGGGGCGGGGGGCCGCCGCCCCCCCACGGCCGTCAGAGAGACGATACGAACGCGATCAGGGCGGCGCGATCCTCGCCGGAGGCGTCGGCGTAGGCGTCCTTCGCGGCGGCCGCTTCGCCGTAGTGGCCGAGGACGGCGTCGTGCAGCGTCGCCGCGGAGCCGTCGTTGAGGTAGGGGAACGTATCGACGACGCCCCACAGCGGCGGCGTCCCGAACTCGGTGGGCAGGATGTCCGACTCCCGGCCCGCCAGCGGCCCGTCGGGGTTCGCGACGTCGTGCAGCAGCAGATCGGTGTACGCGGGCAGCCCGCCGAAGTCGGGGATGTGGCACGAGCCGCAGCCGAACTGGGCGAAGAGGGTCTCGCCGCGGGCGACGTCCCCGGACTGCGGCTGCGGGGGCGGGGGCGCGAGGTGCGCGAGGTAGAAGCCCATCTCCAGCAGGCCCCGGTCGTTCAGCTCGGGGTCCTGGTACCAGTCCCCGTCGTCGGCGGCCGTGTACGTGGTGTAGCGGGTCTCCACGGTGATGCTCAGCTCGCCGAGCAGCGCGTCCGCGGTGAAGTCGAGCAGCGTCGGCACGCGGTTGGTCCACCCGAAGCGGCCGAGGCGACCGTCGCCGAGGATGCGGGGGCGGCCCGAGATCCCGTCGCCGTCGGCGTCGTCGGGGTCGGCGTAGGAGAGCACCACCGACGCGGGGACGCGCTCCAGCAGCCCGTTCCCCAGCACCGACGGCGCGTTGCGCGGCTCCACCACGTCCACCGAGTCCGGCATGCGGAACGGATCCACCCGGGTGATGACCGAGCGCGGCATCGCCCCCCCGATCGGCGAGAACTCCTGGGGCTCGCCCGGGGGCGTCCCCATCACCAGGACGTTCACGTCGCCCCGGCCGGCGCCGCCCAGCGCCGGCTCCTTGTGGCAGGCGCGGCAGGAGTCGGCGTTGAAGTGGGCCCCGAGGCCGCTGTCGAAGGACGGGGCCGTCATCCGGTCGAACTTCTCGCGGCCCTGGTTCCACAGCGACCGCTCCCAGTCCGTCAGCTCGCGGTCGGGGCCGCCGAGGGAGCCGACGGGCGGGATCGGGGTCCCCTCGGGGGCCAGGAAGCGACCCTTGGGGTTCCACCCGCCCAGGGAGTCCAGGAACGCCTGGATCGACGCGCGCTGATCGTCGTCCAGGGCGGCGTAGGCCAGCGCCGACGCCTCGGCTTCGCCGCCGTGCGCGAGCATCGTGAACTCGTACGCCGGGGCGCTGCTGTCGTGCAGGTACGGCACGTAGAGCCGGGGCGCCCACAGCGGGGGCGTGCGGAACTCCTGGGCGTCGGCGCCGCCCACGGGCATGTCCCGCCCGAGGCCGTCGCCCATGTCGTGCAGCAGGAGGTCCGTGAAGGCGCGGATGGGGCCCAGCTCGGAGTCCAGCTCCGGCACGTGGCACCGCTCGCAGCCGATCTCCCCGAAGAAGGCCTCGCCGCGGGCGACCTGCGCCGGATCAAGCTCGCCCGGCGAGGCGGGCGGCGGGGGCGCGAGGAACGTGAGGAAGACGAGGAGATCCTCGAGGTCGCCGGCCCCGATCTCGGGGTCGGCGATGCCGTCGTCGTCGCGCTCGAGGGTCTCGCCGCGGTTGTGCGGGTGGGCGTTCGCCGTGCGCACGACCAGGTCGAGCAGTGAGACGAGCGCGGTGCCGTCGTCGGCCCAGGCCGCGCCCGGGAGGGGGGCTTCCCAGCCCAGGGGCGCCGACGTGATGCCCATCTGCTCCCGCAGCGCGGCGCGGGCGACGTCCTCGAGCGACCCCGCCTGGGCCTTGTAGCCGTACCGCCCGACCGTGTCCCCGAGGAAGTGGGCGCGCCCCGAGATGCCGTCGCCGTCGGCGTCCGTGGGGTCGACGCGCGAGAGGATCTCCTCGTCGGATACGAACTCGAACAAGCCCACCCCCAGCGCGGGAAGCGGGGCCCGGCGCGCCACCAGGTTCGCGCCCTCGGGCACCGGGACGTGCGCGTCCTCCACCGAGTAGAGCTTCCGCAGCGGCCCCTGGTCGGGCTCGGTCCCGAGGTCGGTGCGCGCGCCCTCCTCGGTCCGCTGCATCAAGAAGAGGTCGCGGTGCCGCGTCGCCGACGCGCCCGGGACCGGGAAGTGATGACACGCGTCGCAGCTCTCGCCGTTGTAGAGCGGGCCGAGCCCGTCGGCGGGGGTGAACAACCGGGCGAGGACGTCGCGGCCGCGCTCCCACTGGGCCAGCTGGTCGGCGTCGAGGCCGGGGATGGGGTCGCCGATGGCGTCCGGGTAGAGCGAGATCGGCTCGCGCTCCACCTCCGAGGGGCAGGCCGCCGCCGCGGCGAGGAGCAGGACGAGCCCGACGATGAGACCTCGACGAAGCATCGTCTCGTCACCTTACCCCGGCCCCACCCGCTGCCGTAGACTCCCCACGCTTTGACTCTGCTCGTCCTCTACGTCTCCCTCGCCCTCGGCTTCTCCTTCCTCTGCTCGGTGCTCGAGGCGGTGCTCCTGTCCGTATCGGTCTTCGAGCTCACGCCGCGGGCCGAGGGCGGCGACGGGGGCGCCAAGGCCATGATCCGGCTCAAGGAGACGCGCCTCGACGAGGGGATCACGTCGATCCTCGTGCTCAATACGATCGCCCACACGGTGGGCGCGACGATGGCGGGCGCCCAGGCGGCGAAGGTCTTCGGCTCGGACGCGGTCGGCGTCTTCTCGGCGCTGCTCACGCTCGCCATCCTCGTCGGCACCGAGGTCGTCCCCAAGACCCTGGGCGCGAACTTCGCGGCCCGCCTCGCGGGCCCCGCCGCCCGCACGATCGCCCTGCTCGCGACGCTCCTGAAGCCCGTCCTCTTCTTCACCGGGTTCCTCACGCGCCTGCTCGCCAACAAGGAGGAAGCCCCGCTCTCGCGCGCCGAGCTCGCGGCCTTCCTCGCCGCGGCCCGACGCGAGGGCGCGCTCCAGCGCGACCAGTGGAGGATCTTCGACAACATGCTCCGGTTCGAGGAGATCCGCGTCGAGGACGTGATGACCCCGCGGACGGTCGTCGCCATGTGCCCGGCCGACACCACGATCGAGGGGCTGCTCGCCGATCCCGCGGCCGAGCCGCACAGTCGAATCCCCGTGTACGAGGGAGCCCGGGACCACGTGGTCGGGTACGTCCTCAAGCGCGACGTCCTCGAGATCCTGGCGGAGCAGGGGGACCGCAAGATGCCCCTGCGGTCGCTGATGCGGGAGGTCTCGCACGTCTCCGAGTCGACGTCGCTCGCCGAGGCCCTCCGCGGCTTCCTCGACCGCCGCGAGCCCATGGCGATGGCCCTGGACGAGTTCGGCGGCGTGTCCGGCCTCCTCACGCTGGAGGACGTGCTCGAGACGATCCTGGGCCAGGAGATCCTGGACGAAGCCGACCGCGTACCCGACCTGCGCGCCACCGCCCTCAAGCTGCGGGACCGGCGCCTCGAGCGCATGCGCTCCCGGCAGTCGCTCGTCGCCGAGCCGCCCCCCGAAGCCGAGCCGAAGTCCCCCGGCCCCGGCCGGGACCCGGCCGAAGCCGAGCCCGCCGAGGCATCCGAGTAGCTCCCGGCGGGGCCGGCCGATGTAGGCTGGACGCTCGATGGTCCGGCTCCGTCCCCTCGCCTTCGCCTTCCTGCTCGTCGGCTGTCCGTCGACGGAGGAGGAGCCCACCCCGACGCCCGACCCCACGCCGGTCGCGGACGACGACGACGACCCCGGTCGAGGCGCGCCGCCGTGGCTCGTGGTCGAGATCCAGTCCGAGGACTCGGACGCCCTGCTGCGACGCATCAACGACCTCAGCGGCTACATGCGCATCGGCCTGTACGACGTGCAGCCCCCGTTCGACGACCCCGAGGCGCTCGCGTTCACGGGACCGGTCAACCCGGCGATCAAGCTGCTCGACATGGACGGCGACGGCACCCCCGACGCGACCGCGGACGTGGACGTCCCCTCGATCGAGGGCGGCACGCCGATCGCGACGATCCTGATCGCGTCCACCGCGGTGAACGACGCCCGCGAGCTCACCGTCGGCATCCGCGCCGTCGACTTCCTGGGGAACGTGGTCGCCTCCGCCGACTCCGAGGAGCGGGTCACCTTCGCGGTGCCCGGGGTGGAGCCTGCGTTCGTGAGTGTGGGCCCCGTGGACGTGGACGGCTCCGTGTCCCCGCCGTGCCGCGACGAGCAGGACAACGACGGCGACGGCTGGACCGACGCCGCCGACCCCGACTGCGACGGGGGGGCGGCCCTCGAGACGGGCGTCGGCACGACCGCCTGCAACGACGGCGTGGACAACGACGGCGACGGCGGCACCGACAGCGGCGACGGCGACTGCCTCGACGCCCGCAGCCTCTCCGAGCTGCCCGGGTGCGAGGACGGCGTGGACAACGACGGCGACGGCTGGATCGACGCGGCCGACCCCGACTGCGAGACGGGCGGGCCGGAGCAGGGGCGCAGCGGCAGCGGCTGCAACAACGGGCTCGACGACGACGAGGACGGGCGGGTGGACGCGCTGGACACGGGCTGCGCCGCGGCGGGCGGCTCCGAGGACTGACGCGGGGGCTCAGTCCAGCTCGAGGTCGACGGTCACCGTGTAGTCGGTGGCGTCTCCGGTCTTGCAGAAGATCCCGATGTTGATGCTGTCGCCGTCGTCGTGGCGGTCGTCGCGGGCGTACTCCACCGGCTGGTCGTCGAGGTCGTCGAGCATGGTGCGGTCGCGGTCGTTCGTGCGGACCACCAGGTCGAGGTCCGAGCCGCCCTCCCAGTCCAAGGAGACCTCGAGCCACCCGTCGGACCCGACCTCGAAGCGGTAGTAGTCCATGTCCTCGGTGTAGTCCCAGTCCCAGTCCCCCTCCTCGGCCCCGCAGCCCTCCATGGAGCCGACGATCTGCAGCTGCGTGCCCCAGTCGTCGTCGATGTCCTCGGCGAAGGACCGACGGTAGTTGCCGCGATCGTCGTCCTCCTCGTAGACCAGCGGCCCGGTGGGGCCGGCCTCCTCCTCGGCCGGGCAGCCCGCGAGGGGGAGCAGCAGGAGGGCGAGGGCGGCCGGGGCCGACTTGGTCATGTGATCGTCGTCCTGGTGCCGAGGGGCACGGCCTCGGTCATGTCGACGTACACGTCGCCCGCGTCGTCGATGGCGACCGCGAAGTTGCGCAGGTCGCGGACCGACGGGCCCTGCTCCACGTTGCCCTCGCGGTCGTACCGGCTGCCGTGACAGCCGCACTCGAACCCGCCGAAGTCGATGCGTCCGCCGGTGGACCGGTCGGCGATGTTGCAGCCGAGGTGGGTGCACTGCGTGGAGACGGCCCAGACGCCATCGTCGTCGACCCCCACCGCGAGGCGGACGCCCTCGACGGTCTCGAGCCGGCCCGCCTCCAGGTCGTCGACGTTGCCCACGAACACCGGGTCCTCGGGGATGGGGCCCGGGCCCGCGGGGGTCGGGTCCTCGGGCTCGGGCTCCTCCTCGGGCATGCACCCGGCCAGCGGCGCGACGACAGCCAGCTTGAGGAATCGACGGCGGCTGCCGCCGCCGGAGTCGCCGCGAGACATGGGCCTCTCCATCCGAGGTTCGACGGCCAGCATACGCGCCCGCCGGCCTCTTGTAGTCTCATCGGATGCCCCGCCTCGAAGACCTCACGCCCTTCGAATCCGACGCCGTCGCGACCGGGTCGGCCTGATCGTGGCCGGCCCCACGCTCCGAGAGCGCATCGAAGCCCTCCAGCGCCCCGTGGACGTGGACGCGATCGAGCGCGTCGTCGACCTCGCCGCCGTCGCCGCCGAGCGGGCCCGCGACGGGCTGCTGGAGCGGGTGCACGACATGCCTGCGATCCTCGCCGACGTGGCCGAGGACACGCGCAGGCGCAGCGAGACCGTCGGCACGATCGACGCGCAGACGAGCAAGGGCGTGCTCGCGACGCTCCTCGCGACCCACGACGAGGACGGCCTCGGCCGGACCCGCGAGCGGGCGGCGAGCTCGCTGTCGGGCGCCCTCGGGGTGCTCGAGACCCGCATCGTCGAGGCGCGTTCGCTCGGCGACCAGGTGCGCGGCCTCGGGGCCGACGCGCGGTTCGGCGTGGAGATCCTCGAGGCCCTGCGGGACCGGGCGGTGCGGGGCGGGCTCGACGCCGGGGTGATCGGACACATCGAGGGCGCCGCGCGGCGGCTGGCGGCGATCCCCGGCGACATCGCCGGCCTCGTGGGGGTCCTGGACGCGCCCGTGCACTCCGCGGAGGCCGTCGCCGAAGCCGCCGCCGCGGTGCTCGCGACGCTGCGGGGCGGCGAGCAGGCGGCGACGGTCGGGGAGGCCCTGTACGACCGCGTCGCGCCGAGCTGGCTGCCCGGGCGCGACCGCGACGCGCCCGACCCCGACCGCGCGAAGGCGCAGGTCGCGGCCGAGCGGGCGTCGGCGCGGTCGAGGGCCCGTCGCGACGCCGAAGCGAAGGCCGCGGCGATGGCCGAGCTCGACGCCCTCGATGACTGACGTCCGCACCGCGGGGAACTACTCTGTGCGCCCGGTCCGCGGCTGGACCGACGGTGGAGGCCGGACATGATCAAGGAGATCTCCGCGCAGGACGCCCTGGCCCGCCTCGAGGCGGGCGACGCGACGTTCATCGACGTGCGGGACAGCGGGTCCTACCGCAGCGGACACGTCCCCGGCGCGCAGTCGATCGGGGACCACAACATCGCGGAGTTCATCGCCACCGAGGACAAGGCGCGAACGGTCGTCGTGTACTGCTACCACGGCAACAGCAGCCGCGGCGGGGCCGCCTACCTGCAGGAGAACGGCTTCGCCGACGTGTACTCGATGACCGGCGGCTTCGGGGCCTGGGGCGGCGAGAAGCCGGTCGAGAAGGCCCCACCTCCGCCCCCGCGCGAGGGCGAAGCGGCGAGCTACGCGATGCCGGATCCGCGCCCCGAGCCCGGCCGTCGGAGGAAGCGGGACCGCATCAAGGACCGGCTCCGCAAGGCCGTCGACGACGCCGCGGCCCTCTTCGAATTCATCTAGGGGTGCGCCTCCCCGCCCTGATCGTCGCCCTCGCCTTCGGGTGCAGCGGACCGCCCCCGACGCCCGCCGCGCCGAGCCTGGTCGTGGTCGGCGCCGCCGAGGTGGTCGTGGACGGAGCGTGGATGGACGCCAACCCGTCGACGACCGAGTGGGGCGAGGGCCGCGCGTGGCCCCTGGGCCCCCTGCTGGGGTCGTCCGCCGGGGGCTCGCTGCGGGTCACGCCCCGGGAGGGCGAGCCGGTGGTGTTCGAGGGCGCAGCGGCCCGCCGCGACGGGCTCCTGCCCCTGCTCGTCGTCAACCGGAAGGGCCAGGCGGTCGTCACGCTCGGAGACCCCGGCGCGGGGCCGGGCACGTTCCACGGGCGCGGCGGCGGACGGGAGCGCGCGGGAGCGGGGGGCACGCGCGTCGTGGACGTGGTGCGGGTGGAGCTGATCGCGGGCGCCCCGCCCGCCGAGCCGCCCCCGGAGCCGGGTCCGATCTCGGTCGCCGGGCCGCCCACCCACGCGCCGATCGCCCGGCTGACCACGGAGACCCTCGCGCCGGTCCCCGAGCAGCCCCTGCGGGCGCCCGACGGGACGCCGCTGGGGCCCACCTATCGGGACCTGCGGGCGGTGTCCGAGACCCTCCTGAACGGCGCGCGCATCGCCCGCGTGGTCGACGGTGAGGGTGCCGGCATCGACATCCCCGCCGCGGAGTGGGCGGACCCGGCGCGCGTGCCCGCGCTGCGCGTGAACAAGCAGGGGCAGTGGCGGTTCCAGTGGGTCGTCGACGGCGTCGTCGAGCGTCGTGGGCCGGGGGTGCGCGGCGTCACCGGCCTGATCGTGGCTCCGTGAGCGTCGATCCGCGGCTGCGGGTCCTGTACCTGGGGCTCGTCGCCGTCGGTGTCTTCGTCGTGCGCGACCCCCGCGTCGTGGGCGCGGTCGCGGTCGCCCAGCTCGTCGCGTGGGCGGCCCTGGGGCGCGAGCCCCGCCGGATCCTCCGGCAGCTGCGCAAGCTGATCGGCATCAGCGTCGTCATCATCGCGTCGTTCGCGCTCACCGAGCCCGATCGCGCCCAGGGCGCGATCACCGGCGGCGTGATGGTCCTGCGCATCCTCGCGGTCGTCGCCGCGTCGCAGCTCGTACGCCTCGGGGACACCCGGGCGATCGCGTCGGGGCTCCGCGGCGTCGGGGCCCCGCGCTCCGTCGCGCTGTCGATCGACGCCGTGCTCGCCCTCATCGGAGACGAGCGACGGGGCGGGGGCGGCGGAGGGGGCGGTCGAGGCCGGGGCGGCGGCGGCGGAGGGGGCGGTCGAGGCCGGGGGGGCGGCGGCGGTGGCGGCGGCGGGGGCCGGGGTCGACACGCCGACGGGGAGGGGTCGCGAGTGGCCGCGTTCCGGGAGGCCGTGAGGCGACTGAGTCGGGGCGACGTACGCCCGCTCACGCGCTCCCTGGAGCGCAACATCGGCCGCGCGGAGCGTCACCTCGACGAGCAGGAGCTCGACCAACGGTCGCGGGCGGTCGCGGCCGACGCGGCGGTGGTCGCGGGCGTCTCCCTGGCGATGCTGGCGATCAAGGCCGCCAAGATCCTCCCGTCGCTGCCCTTCGCGCCGGGTCACAAGGGGGTGCTGTTCATCCCCCTGTACGTCACCGCGACGATGCTCACCCGCGGCCGATGGGGGGCGACGCTCGCGGGCCTCACCATGGGCACCGTGGCCTTCCTCCTGGGCGACGGCAAGTACGGCGCGTTCGAGATCATCAAGCACGTGGCCCCGGGCGTGATCTGCGACGTCCTGCTCCCGATCTTCCTCCGCCGCCGGCTCCCGGGCCCGGTGTTCTGGACGCTGTTCGGCGGACTGGTGGCGGCGGGGCGGTTCGGGGCCATCCTGGCCATCGTCGCGGTGGTGCAGGCCCCCGCCGTGGCCTTTGTTATCCTCGCGCCCGGTCTCGCCATCCACGTGACGTCGGGCCTGCTCTCGGGCTACGTGACCTGGCACCTGCTCCGCAGCATCGACGCCGTCGCGGAGCGATATCGATCCGAGAACGGCGACGACCGAGCCCCCCCCGAGGACCCATGAGAAAGCTCCTTACCGGCGACGGTCGGACCCACATCGCCAGCAACCTGATGCGGGAGTCGCTGCAGGACCGCGACGTCCTGCGCACCACCGAGTCGGCGAACGAACTCGAGATCATGCCGGACGTGGTCCTCGTCTCCATCGGCGGCCAGTCCATCTTCGACCGCGGCGGCGCCGCGATCCTCCCGGTCGTGGACGACCTCGTCGCGGCGCGCACGGCGGGGGCGCGGATGGTCGTGGGCGTGGGGGGCGGCACGCGCGTGCGCCACACCATGTCGATCGCCATGGACCTCGGCCTGCCCACCGGCGGTGTCGCCCAGCTCGTGGGCGCGATGGAGGAGTGCAACGCCGTCTTCCTCAACGCCCTGCTCGCGGACCACGGCTCGCTGCCGATGCAGCGCGAGCACTTCTGGGACCTGCCGCTGTACCTGAACACGGGGATGCTCCCGATCGTCATCTCGGTGCCGCCGTACCACTTCTGGGAGCCGCCGCCCGCACAGGGCGCGGTGCCCGAGCACGGCTCGGACTTCGGGCTGTTCGTGCACGCCGAGGTGCTGGGCATGAAGCGCGTGATCTTCGTCAAGGACGAGGACGGGCTGTACGACAAGGACCCGAAGAAGCACGACGACGCGCGCCTCATCGAGCGCATCACCCTCGACGAGCTCCTGGCCGACCTCCCCGCCGAGCTCATCCTCGACCGCGTCCTCTTCACCACCTGGGCGGCGTCGCGCCACGTGCAGAC
This sequence comes from uncultured Rickettsiales bacterium, assembly GCA_964512225.1. Classification (GTDB taxonomy): domain Bacteria; phylum Myxococcota_A; class UBA796; order UBA9615; family UBA9615; genus CAZEKB01. Next base: position 9,826 of record CAZEKB010000103.1, read on the forward strand.
GGTCCAGATCATCAACGGGCTCGTGCCCGGGCTCCTGCGTCGGGCGATCGCGGGAGAAGACGTGGGCACCGTCATCACGAAGGGACCGCAGGGGGCGTCGGATGTCTGAGCGACGCGTCATCCCCAGCACGCTCTCGGAGTCGACGCTCACCACGGGCGGGGCCGCGGACTACGACCCGATCGCCCTCGACCCGGACGTCCGCGTCCTCAAGATCGGCGGGCAGTCCATGCTCGACCGCGGCCGCGCCGCCATCTACCCGATCATCGAGGAGATCGTCGCGAACCAGCGCGACCACAAGCTGTTCATCCTCTCGGGCGGCGGCACGCGGGCGCGGCACATCTACTCGCTGGCGTCGGAGCTGCAGATGCCCACGGGCGTGCTCGCGAAGCTGGGCGGCTACGTCGCCATGCAGAACGCGCGGATGCTGCAGATGCTGCTGGCGAAGCACGGCGGCATCTACATGCTCCCGGACGACTTCGAGAAGCTGCCGCTGTACTTCCGCCTGGGCTGCATCCCCATCGCGTCGGGCATGCCGCCGTTCGAGTACTGGGAGAAGCCGTCGGCGCTGGGGCGCATCCCGCGGCACCGGACGGACGCCGGGGTGTGGCTCACGGCGGAGGTGCTCGGGGCGAAGCGGGCGATCTTCGTCAAGGACGAGAACGGCCTGTTCACCGACGATCCGAAGAAGGACCCCACGGCCGAGCACATCCCCCGCATAAGCGCGAGCGAGCTGATCGCCCGGGACCTGCCCGACGTCGTGGTGGAGCGCGTCGTGCTGGAGTACCTGCAGCGCGCGAAACACTGCACGGAGCTGCAGATCATCAACGGCCTCGTGCCCGGGATGCTCACCCGAGCGCTCGCGGGCGAGCCCGTCGGCTCGATCATCCACAAGGGGTGACCGTGCTTCGCCTCGCCCTCGCCTTCGCCCTGGCCTTGCCGGCCTCGACGGCCTGCGCCCCCGCGCCCCCGGCCGAGGCGCCGGACCCGCCCACGGTCGCGGTGGCCGCCAGCCTGCGAAACGTCATGCCGGACCTCATCGAGTCCTGGGGCGGGCGAGCGACGCTCACGTACGGCGGCTCGGGGACGCTGCGCAGGCAGGTGGAGGCGGGAGCGCCGATCGACGCCGTGGTGTTCGCGAGCGCTGCGCCGGTCGACTCGCTGATCGAGCAGGAGCTCGCCGATCCCGCGACGCGCGACCGGCTCGCCACGAACCGACTCGTGCTCGTGCGTCCGTCGGACCACCCCGCGGACGTGACCTGGCAGACGCTGGCCGAGCTCCCCGAGGGCGAGAAGCTCGCGGTGGGGGAGCCCGCGGCCGTGCCCGCGGGGGCGTACGCGAAGGAGGCGCTGGTCGGCCTCGGCTCCTGGGAGGCGCTGAGGGACCGGGTCGTATTCGCCGGGGACGTGGCGATGGTGCTGGCCTACGCCCGCCGCGGGGAGGTGGCGGCCGCGGCGGTGTACGCGACCGACGTGCGCGGCATCGAAGACGTCGTGGTCCTGGAAGAGGCCGCCTGGGAGGGCGCCCCGCAGCCCGAGGTGGTCGCCGCCGCGGTGAGCGAAGCGGAGGCCGGCCGGGCGCTGCTGACGTTCCTCGGCACGCCCGCGGCGCGCGCGGTCTTTCAGCGGCACGGCTTCGGGCCCCCCTGAGATGTCGGTGGACCTGTTCCCCGTCGGGCTCACGCTGCGCGTCGCGACGCTGGCCCTCCTCCTGACGACCCCGGTGGGCCTCGCCCTCGCCTGGATCCAGGCGCGCAAGCGCTACCGCGGGCGGGCCCTCGTGGACGGGCTGATCCTGTTGCCGTTGGTCCTCCCGCCGTCGGTGGTGGGGTTCTTCCTGGTCGTGCTGCTCGGGCGCCGCGGGGCCGTGGGCGCCTGGCTCGACGCGGCCCTGGGGATTCGGCTGGTCTTCACCCCCGCGGCCGCGGTGATCGCGTCGGCGCTGGTGGCGCTGCCGCTGCTCGTCAAGACGGTCCAGCCCGCGATCGAGGCGGTGCCGATCGAGCTCGAGCACGTGGGGCGGACGCTCGGCCTGTCGCCGCTCCAGCTCTTCTTCCGGGTCACGGCGCCGGCCGCCGGGCGGGGCATCCTCGCCGGGCTCGTGCTGGCGTACGCGCGGGCCGCGGGCGAGTTCGGCGCGACCCTCATGTTCGCGGGCAACATCCCGGGCCGGACGAACACGATGCCGCTGGAGATCTTCGCGGCCTACCAGGCGGGCGACGACCCCCGAGCGGCGCTGTACGTCGCGGTCCTGACGATCTTCTCGGTGGCGGTCGTGGTGACGGCGGCGAAGCTGAGCCCGCGGGTGGAGCTGCGATGACGCTCGACGCGCGCATGCGGATCGACGTCGGGGGCTTTCGGCTCGAGGCGGCCCTGGCCCTGGACGCGGGCGTGCTGGTGCTGTTCGGACCGTCGGGGGCGGGGAAGACGCTGACGGTGGCGGCGCTCGCGGGGCTCGTGCGACCCACGGAGGGCGTCGTCCGCGTGGGCGACCGGGTGTTGTTCGACGCGGGGGCGGGCGTGGGGGGGGGGGGCGCCCGCGCGCGGGGCGGGGGGGGGGGGCCCCCCCCCCCCCCCGGCGCGCGCGGGGGGGCGGGGGGGGGGGGGGGGCTACCCGGGGGGGGGGGGTCCGGGGGGGGGGCCGGGGGGTGGGGGGCGGGGGGGGGGGGGGGGCCCGCCCGCCCCCGCGGCCGGCGGCTCGGCTACGTCCCCCAGCACCACTCGCTGTTCCCGTTCCTGAACGTGGCCGAGAACGTGGCGTTCGGGTTGCCCCGGGAGCGGCGGCGGGACGACCCGACGGTGGCGGCGCTCATGGAGGAGCTGGAGCTGACGCACCTCGCGCAGGCCCGCCCGGCGTCGCTGTCCGGGGGGGAGCGGCAGCGGGTGGCGGTCGCCCGGGCGTTGGCGGTGGAGCCGGACCTCCTGCTGCTCGACGAGCCGTTCGCGTCCATCGATCGGGCCGGTCGACGTCGGGCTCGGGCGGTCGTCGCGCGGGTGCTCGAAGCCCACGGGACGCCCGCGGTCCTCGTGACCCACGACGCGGCCGAGGCCCTCGAGCTCGGGACGCGGGTGGTGCTCTACGAGCGCGGGCGCACGACCCGGTCGGGCACCCCCTCCGAGGTACTCCCGAGCACGGTCCGGCTCACCGCCACGCTCGGCCCGGACGGGACCCTGGAGGGCGCTCGCCTCGAAGGAGACGTCGCCCGGCTCGAGGGGGACGTGGACGTGACCTTCACGCTCCCGTAGGCGCGGTCAGTCGTCGCCCCGGATCAGCTCGAGCCGGGGGGCGTCGGGGAGGACGTCGACGCCGACGCCGGCGCGCACTTCGAGCGAGCCCAGGACGTTCAGCCCCGTCCCGTCCCACACGTCGTCGTTGGCGAAGCGGATGCTGTACTCCGGCCGGTCCGCGAGCACGGGCTGGACCTCCGGCAGCCGCAGCCCCACTTCGTAGTCCCCCTCGGGCAGGCTGCTCGGCACCCGGAACCGACCCGACAGCGCGACGTCGCCCCGCCACGGGCGCGCGTCGACCCATCCCACGGACACCTCCTCGGCGCCGCGCAGGACGAGCTGCACGGGCCGAGGGGAGACCGGGCCGCCGAAGCCGGTGTTGCGCAGGTCGACCTCGACCCGCAGCACCCCCCCCGGGGCGACCGCCTCGGAGACGCGCGCCGCGTCGAGCACGAACCGGTAGCCCAGTCGGTCGACGATCTCGTCCATGCACCCCTCGTCGCGCCACGCCTGCAGGACGTCGGGGTGCCACGACGCGTTCAGGTAGACCCAGTGCAGGCGCTCCATCTCCGCCAGGGCCGACGCGCACGACGAACGCGGCGGATTCACCCCGCACGCCTCGCCGCCCACGCTGGTGTAGGCGCCGTCGGCCTCCACGTACGCTTTCCAGGTCTCGATGGCGCCCTCGGGGTAGGTGCCGACGTCGGTCTCGCTCGCCAGGAAGCAGTCGTTGTGGTGCCCCACGCGGGCGACGGGGGCGGAGGACCAGGCCTCGTCGGGCTCGACCGGGTCCCCCAGGATCTCGGCCTTGAAGCCGGGGGTGCGCACCGCGAGGGGAACCTCGGGCGTCGCATCCAGGAGCTCGTAGAGCACGTCCGCCCGGGCCTCCGGGGTGTCGTTGCCGGACGTGGACGAGTGCCACTCGCCCCACGCGCCGATGAACCCGGCCTGCACGACCAGGACGACGTCGCGGTACGTGAACAGCGTGAGGGCCACCTGGTCGATGTGCTCGCGGACGCGCGCGAGGGGGGCGTCGTCGCGGGACTCCTCGCCGTCGATGTCGCCGGTGTAGTTGAACCGGACGATCAGCTTCACGCCCGCGGCGCGCGCGTTGTCGAGGGCGTCGACCATGCCCTCGAGGCGTTCGAACGGAATGGGGGCGTCGCGCCACTCGGTCAACTCCACGTCGGCGTAGTACAGGGTCCAGCCGCGGGCGCGGCCGGCGGCGTAGTCGTCCTCCGGCAGGAGGTGGGACCAACCGTAGAACCCGCGCTCGGGGTTGAGGATCGGCTCCCGGATCTCGGTGAAGGTGGTGACGACGACCGGCGCCTCGGTCGCAGCGGAGTCGTCGTCGTCCACGGCGTCGTCGTCCGCGGCGTCGTCGTCGCCCAAAGTGTCGTCGTCGTCCAGCGGCGCGGGCGGGGACGGGCAAGCGAGGAGCAGGAAGGCCAGGAGCGGGACGCGACGCATGGTCCGAGGATACGGAGGGCGGACCGCAACCGGACGAAACGAGCCGTTTCGCCTCGC
>CAZEKB010000103.1:14678-26354 GCA_964512225.1 uncultured Rickettsiales bacterium
TACGGGCCGATCCAGGACCGCAACCAGCCGAAACGAGTCGTTTCGCCTCGCTACGGGCCGATCCAGGACCGCAACCAGCCGAAACGAGTCGTTTCGCCTCGCTACGATGGTCCCATGAGCGGCTGGCACATCGCCCACTTCCTGGTCCTCGGCACGTGGCTGGGCGTCGTCCTCGCAGAGCTCGTGTTCGAAGCGCTGGGGGCCCGGTCCGAGGCGCTTCGGCGGGCGGCTGCGGCGTTTCACGGGGGCGTGGATCGGTACGTCGAGATCCCGCTCCTCGTGGGGGTGGTCGTGACCGGGACCGCGCTGCTGCCGGGGGTCGAGCTCGACGGGGCGATGACCGTCAAGATCGCGTGCGGGCTCGGCGCCGTGGGCATCAACGGGGCGTGCGCGGTCGCGGTCTTCAGGCGCGAGCGCGAGGCTCGGGAGGGGACCTCCGAGGAGCGTCTCCGGGCGCTGACGCGGTGGATCTGGCTCAGCGCAGCGGTCGGGATCCCCCTCGGCGTGACTGCGCTCGTGCTCGGGGGCGCGCAGATGGGCTGGTGGTAGCCGGCTCGCTTCACTGCGGCATGGGCGGGAGGCCCCGCGAGCGGGCCTCGTCGATGTAGACGTAGTCGGTCACGGTTCCCGCGAGGTGGTCGAAGGAGATGCCGACCGCGTCCCAGAAGTCCACGCCCGACCCGAGGGTGGTCGTCTCGACCGGCCAGAGAAGCCCCCCGGATGGGGCGGACATCACGCCGACGAACGCATGACCGGGAACGAAGACGATGACCGGGCGAACTCCCAGCAACTCGAGCAGGGACGCGAACAAGAGGGTCCCGTCGATGCAGTTCCCACCTCCGAGCGTGATCACTTCGTCGGGCAGCAGAATCTCCTGGCCCGTGTCGAAGAAGTTGGTCGAGACGCTCACGTAGTTGATGCCGTCGTCCTGCATGTAGTTGTAGATCAACTGCAGGTAGTCCCATGCGTTGTCGGCACGTGTCATCGACCGCTGCCAAGTGACGTTCTCGCTGAAGATCGAGGAGTAGTTCTTGGCCACCAGGTAGTAGTAGCCGCCGGAAGTCGCCGTGAAGGACCCTGTCTGGAACGAAGTGATGTCTCTCTGCCACCAGACCAGGAACTCGGACCCTGCGGCGAAGTCGGTGTATTGCGCCGAGTCCATGAGGAACAGCCAGCTGTCTTGGCCGTCGCGGTTCGCGCCGAACTGAAGGCTCCTTCCGGACTCGATGAACGTGCTCCAGGTTCGGTGCCCACCCGCGGAGACCGACGAGGTCTGCTCCGGAAACCAGCTGGTCGCCTCGGCCCGATAGCCGCCCTGCCCGACGCTCCCGGCGAACCACGAGTAGGTGACCGCATCATCGAGGGAGTCGAGCACCGGAGACGCGTCGGGCCTCACGAGCGTCGCGACCCCCGTGCCTCGATTCGTGCTTCGGCGTTGGTCTCCGAATCGAGCGCGTAGAGCGCGTCGAGAGTCGGCTGTGGGCTCAGATCGAGCTCCACCGTCTCACCGGGCTCCAGCTCGATCAAGCGAGTCCCCGGAGACGAGTACCCACGAAGCTCCGAAGTCACCTCGACGGTCTCGGGACGATCACCGGCGTTCTCGATGCGAACCACCGAGAAGGTCCCCCGCCACCATGGCGTGTCGACCGAGGAGCCGATGAGATGGGCCAGGTAGGTCGGAAACACCAAGCCGTCTCCGACCATCTCCAGGAACGGCCACTCGACACGAAGCTCGATGTCGCTCTCCGGGTCGGGAGCCTCGTCGTCATCGTCGGCGTCGTCATCATCGGACCCGGCGTCGTCGTCGTCGCCGCCGCCCCTGCTGTTCCCGCCCCGGGACGAGATGCACCCGGACACCATCGCCGTGATGACCAGCAACCCGAGGCCGAGGGCGCTCCTGTACTCGGCCATCGCGAACCTCCCTCTGCACCTCGATCTCGACTCCCTCGTCTTACCTCACTAGGGTGTCCCCTCAGCGGTGCATCCACCCCGGGGTCTTCAGATCCGCGGTCTCGGGCGTCTTCAGCACCGCGAGCGACCCGAGCTCCGCCCCGAACCGCGACTCCTTGCGGAGCTTCCGGAACGCGTCCCGTCCGTCGATCTCGCGGTCGAGGGCGGCCCGGTAGAGCGCCACCAGGGGAGCAACCTCGTCCGGCCGGTGGTCCACGAGCTCGACGCGGAACCGGCGGATCCCCGCCCCCAGGAACCGGTCGGCGTCGCGCAGCCCCGACTGCGCGCGGGCGTTGAACACCGTGTTGCGGCAGCCCATGTCGGCCTCCACGCGGTGGCGCTTGCCGTCGCGACCCTCGAGGTGGAGGACCCGGGTCTCGCAGGGCGCCCCGCAGGTGCGTTTGTCGTCGCCGTCCGACAGGAACCGGGCGAACACGCAGTGCTCCGTGTGGAAGATCGGCAGGTGGTGGTGGACGATCACCTCCAGTCGCTCCGGACCGCCCGCCGCCAGGGCCGCGATCTGGCGGGCGTCGAGGTCGTGCCCCACGGCCAGGCGCGCCAGCCCCGCCCCCAGGAGCAGGTCCGTCGTGCGGCGGTTCACGGCGTTGAGGCTGAAGTCGCCGTGCAGCGCGGGGGCGTCGTCCGCTCCCAGCAGCGAGTGCAGCAGACCCAGGCTCCTCACCAGGATCGCGTCGGCCCCCAGCTTCAACAGGAACGCCCGGATGTTCTCCTCGGCGGGCTTCAGCACCCGCGGCGACGCCGCGACCGCCGGGATCCCCGCGGCGCGCACCTCCGCGACCGCCTCCCGCAGCCCCTTCACCTCCAGGAAGTCGACCGCGATCTCGTCCACGTCGGCCCGAATCGCCGCGCGCACCTGCTCGAGGTCGCGACAGAGCACCGAAACTGAGGGTTTGCTCGGTTCTTTGGACGGAGCGATCCGAGGCTCGCTCGAACCCAGCCGCGCGACCCTCGCGGGGGGCTCGGTGATCGCCGTCTCGCGCACCCGCAGCGCCCGCCTCCGGGCGATGAGGTCCTCGGCCGCGGCCCGCCGGGCCCGGTTGAGGGAGGAGATGGGGAGGAACGCGCCGTCCGGCAGGTCGATCCTCAGCGCCCCCAGCGCCAGGGACGTGGCGCCCAGCCGATCGACGGCCGCCCGCACCGCGTCCGCGTCCAGAGCCCGGGCGCGGGCGGGCTCCAGGGCCCGATCCGTCGACGCCGTCCCGAGCCGCCCCCGGGCGTCGCGGACCTCGACCCGGACCGGCTCGCCCATCGCCCCGGACACGACCACGTCCACCGACGTCCGCCGACGCACGCCCGAGGTCCACCCCGCCTCCAGCCGCTTCACGAGCACCGGATCCCGGGTCTTCCACACGAGGTCGCCGATCGCCGGGCCGCTCCGGAGCCGCGCCTTCGGGCCGAGCTTGAGCACCACGTCGCCCGCCGCCACCGCCCCGTCCGCGGGCCGGTCGTCCACCAGGAGGGTGTGCACCGTGCCCCCGAGCTCCTCCTCCTGCGGCCGGCCCCCGTCGAACACCACCCCGTCGCCCGCTCGCAGCGGCCCCTCCAGCGCCACGCCGATCCTCCGACCCGAGATCGACGTCACCCGGCCCACCCGGAGCCCCCGGTGCTTCGGGAACCGCCCCCGGACCAAGCGCTGGTGCCGCGGCCCGTCGAGGAAGCCGGGCGTCAGCCCCCGGGAGAACACCTGCTGCAGGTCGCGCCGGGTCTCGGCGTCGAGGTCCACGGGCCGCCCCGCCCAGGCCGCGTCCACGGCGTCCCGGTAGACCCGCGTCGTCAGCGCCACGTACTCCGGACCCTTGAGGCGCCCTTCGATCTTGAAGCACGCGGCCCCCGCCTCGATCAGCGCGGGCACGTGCTGCACGCCCATCAGGTCCTGGGGCGAGAGGACGTAGCGGTGGTCCACGTCGCCCGCGGGGCGGCCGTCGACGACGAGGTCGTAGGGGAGCCGACACGCCTGCGCGCACCGCCCGCGGTTGGCCGAGCGCCCGCCCCAGGCTTCGCTGGAGAAGCACTGCCCCGAGTAGCTGACGCACAGGGCGCCGTGCACGAACACCTCGATCTCGAGCTCGGTGCCCGCGGCGACGGCCGCGATCTCCCGCACCGACAGCTCGCGGCCCAGCACGACCCGCTCCAGGCCGAGCCCCGCGACGAGGTTCGCCGATTCGGCCGACGTCACCGTCATCTGCGTCGAGCCGTGCAGCGGCAGGTCGGGCGCGAGCTCGGCGAGGGTCGCGCAGACGCCGAGGTCCTGGACGATGACGGCGTCCACCCGCGCCCGCCGCAGCGCGTCGGCGTACCGCTCCAGCGAGGGCCACTCCTCGTCGAAGACGAGCGTGTTCAGCGTCACGAACCCCTGCACGCCGCGCTCGTGCAGCTCGGCCATCACGTCCGGGAGCTCGTCGGGGGTGAAGTTCGCGGCCCGCGCTCGGGCGTTGAACGCCGTGAGGCCGAAGTAGACGGCGTCGGCGCCGTTCTCGATCGCCGCGGCGAGCTGGGGCCGACCCCCGACCGGGGCGAGGACCTCGGGCGGAGTCGCTCGCCTCAGACTTCGTCCACCACTCAAGGTCTTGCCCGAGATCCAGCGTATCTATCGATACTTGGCTTGGTAGAGTTGGACCTTGATGTCGCCCGGGAGGCTCAGGTAGGTGACGAAGCCGTAGCCCTGGTCCTCCACGTCCTGGAGGAACTCGACCCCGCGCTCCTTCAGGGCCGCGACCTCGGCCTCGATGTCGTCGCAGTAGAAGCTGATGTCGTGCGCGCCGGACGCGGGGGCCCCGCTCGTGGGGTGGATGCCGAGATCCCCCTCCAGCTCGTGGAAGATCAGCCAGCCGCCCCCGGTGTCGAAGCACGGGATCCGCAGCTTGTCGCGAATGAAGGCCCGGGTCTCTTCGGCCCGGTCGCTGTAGAACATCGCGTGTACGCCCTTGATCGCCATCTCGTCCCTCCGAGCCGCCGCCGGGGCGACGGCCGCACGATGGCACAGCCCTTCGGGGTCGGGGGCGTCGAGACCGGAGGACCCGCCATGCTTCGCCGCCCCCTGCCCTGCCTCCTGACGACCCTGCTCCTCTTCCCCGCCGCGGCCTGCGTGTCGGACCCCGCCCCGGCGGACGACGACGACGCCGTGGACGACGACGACGCGGGGGACGACGACGACGCCCGCCCCGGGGTCGTCGACTGCGACGCGCTTCCGGAGCCGGAGCCCGAGCGGATCGTGGAGGGCGCGCGCGGCTCGAAGGGCCTCGCCTTCGACACCGAAGGACACATCATCGGCAAGGACGCCGCCTCCCTCATCAAGGCGACCTACGACGGCGACTGGAGCGTGTGGGTGCCGTCCCCCGGCGAGGTCGAGGGGATGCTCCGGCTGGACGACGGCGACCTGCTCATCACGTCGTCCTGGGGCGACGGCATCCGACGCGTGAGCCCGGAGGGCGGCATCGCCCCGCTCGCGCCCGACCTGCTCGCGTACGGCGTCGCCATCGGACCGGCCGGGCGGATCTGGGCGGCGGGCTGGGACGGCGTGTGGCGCGTCGACCCGGAGACCGGCGAGTACGACACGCTCCTGGATACCAGCGGGGAGTGGGACTCGTACCGGAGCGTGGCGTTCTCGCGCGACAAGCGGCGCGTCTACCTCGGGACCGTCTCCGCGGAGGGGCGGATCCACCACTTCGACCTCGACGAGGCGGGCGAGCCGACGGGGGACCTGGAGCTGTACGTCGAGGGCGTCGGGCACGGCTGGCACGACGGCCTCGGGATCGACGTCTGCGGCGACATCTGGGCGGCCGACTACGACAGCTCGGCGCTCTACCGGGTGAGCCCGGAGGGCGACGTGACGACGGTCGTCGACTGGTCCGACGAGCCGCGGTGGTTCGGCCACGGGCTCCGGTTCGGGCCCGGGATCGGGGGGTGGCGAGCCGACGCCATCTACATGCCGGTCCCCGAGGCCGACAACGTCGTGCGGGAGATCGTCGTGGGCGTCCCCGAGAACACCTGGGAGGGCGAGGTGCGCAACGGCCCGGACCGGTGATCGTCGTGCTAGACGATTCCGGGTGACGTCGGCTCCACTGTCCCTGGGACGCCTCCAGCTCCTCGGCGAGCTGGGCCGCGGGGGCATGGGCCGCGTGCTCGAGGCCCACGACCCGGAGCTCGGGCGGTCGGTGGCGGTGAAGATCGTCCTCGACCCCACGCGCATGTCGCCCGCGCAGCTCCAGCGCTTCCTCACCGAGGCCCGCATCACGAGCCGCCTCGAGCACCCCAACATCATCCCCGTCTACGACATGGGCCGCACCGAGGAGGGGCTCGCCTGGTTCGTCATGCGCAAGGTCGAGGGCCGGTCGCTCGCGGAGGTGCTGCGCAGCCTCGCCGCGGGGGACGCCGAGACCGCCGAGACCTGGTCCCGACGGCGCCTCCTCAACGCGTTCGTGCAGGTGTGTCACGCGGTGGCGTTCGCCCACGACCGGGGCGTCCTCCACCGGGACCTCAAGCCCTCCAACGTGATGCTCGGCCGCTTCGGCCAGGTGCTCGTGCTCGACTGGGGCGTGGCCCGCGCCCTGGGCGACGCCGACGAGCAGGTGCTCCGCGAGGTGGCCGACGAGGACACACTGCTCCCCGGGTTCGCCCCCGGGCCGTCCGCGCAGGTCCTCGCCGACGTCGTGGGCGTCGCGCCCGTCGCCGACGCCCCGCGCGCCGGCTCGATCGACCCCGAGTCCCGGCTCACCATCACGCGCTCGATCGACGGCTCCACGATCGGGACGCCGGGCTACATGGCCCCGGAGCAGGCGCTCGGCGAGATCGAGGACCTCGACGCTCGTTCCGACGTCTTCAGCCTCGGCGCCATGCTCTTCGAGATCCTCACCCTGCAGCGCATGCTCGACGGCCGCACCGTCTTCGAGCTGCTGTCCCTCACCGTCGCCCACGCGGCCGCCGACCCCCGCGAGCGCGCCCCCGAGCGCTCCGTCCCCGACGAGCTCGCCGAGCTGTGCCTGCGCGCCACGCGGCGTCACCGGGAGGACCGGCTGCCCGCGGCCGCCGCCCTCGCCGCGGGGATCGAGGACTTCCTCGACGGCGCCCGACGCCGGGAGCGGGCCGCGGGGCACCTGCAGGAGGCGCGCGAAGCCTGGTCCCGGCTCGACGCCCTGGCCGACGAGCAGGCCGCGGCCCGGGAGCGCGTGGACGAGCTCGCGCGCCGGCTCCCGGGCTGGGCGCCCGCGGCGGAGAAGACCGAGCTCTTCGCGCTGCGGGACCGCATCGACGCCCTCGGGGACGCCCGCGACGACGCCTTCCGAGACGTGCTGACCGGCTGCGATCGCGCCCTCGCGCAGGTCCCCGGCGACCCGGACGTGCGATCCGTCCTCGCGTCGGCGTGGTTCAAGCGCTTCGAGGAGGCCGAGCGCCGCGGCGACACGCGCCAGGAGCGCACCTGCGCCGACCGGGTCCGCGCCTTCGACGACGCCCGACGCTTCGAGGTCGCCCTCCGCGGCACCGGCGCGCTGACGCTGCGCACCGATCCGCCGGGCGCGACCGTGATCTGCGAGCGCTTCGAGCAGCGCGGGCTCGTTTGGCCGCTCACCGCCCGCCGGCTCCTCGGCCGCACGCCGATCGTCGAGCTCCCGCTCGAGATGGGCTCCTACCTGCTCACCCTGCAGCGCGCGGGCTTCCGCGACGTGCGCTACCCGGTCCACATCACGCGCGGCCGCCACTGGGACGGCGGCGCCCCCGTGCCGCTGTACACCGACGCCGAGATCGGCGCGGGGTGCGTCTACGTCCCCCGGGGCCCCTTCCGCGTGGGCGGCGACCCCGAGACGAACGAGAGCCTGCCCGCGGGGTTCGTGGAGGTGCCCGGCTTCTTCCTGGGGCGACTGCCCGTCATCCAGGGCGACTACGCCGTCTTCATCAACGACCTCCGCGACGCGGGCCGCGACGACGAGGCCTTCTCCCGGGTCCCGCGGCAGAGCTCGGGCGTGCAGCACGCCGCGGGCCAGTACTGGGAGCGGCCGGGTCCGGGGGAGCGCTACCGCGTGCCCGAGCGGGACGCGGACGGCGACCGGTGGGACGATCGATGGCCCATGACGGCCGTGTCCTGGGACGACGCGGCGGCGTACGCGGCCTGGTTCGCCCGCCACGACGGCCTCCCCTGGCGGCTCCCCGGCGAGCTCGAGTGGGAGAAGGCGGCCCGCGGCGTCGACGGGCGCAGCTACCCGTGGGGGGACGGGTTCGATCCGTCGCTGTGCAAGATGGAGGAGAGCCGCCCCACGCGGAACTTCCCCGAGGTCGTGGGGACCTTCCCCACCGACGTATCCGTGTACGGGGTCCTGGACATGGCGGGCGGCGCGCGCGACTACTGCGAGGCGGGGCCGGAGCTGCGCAAGCCCGGGTCCAAGCCGGTGCGCGGCGGATCCTGGGCGGCCGACCGACGGACCTGCCGGTGCGCGAACCGACGCGAGCGCGCGCCCTGGGTGGTCGTCTCGGGCTTCGGCTTCCGGCTCGCCCGCGACCCGCCCCGGGGCCCGCGGTAGTAGTCTGCTCGGCCATGGGACGCCCGAAGATCAAGCGACGCAAGCCCTCCGGCACCCCCAAGACGCAGTTCAAGGTGCGCCTGCGCAAGGACGAGGCGATGGAGCTGATGCGGATCGGGGCCGAGGACCCGGCGCTCGCCGAGACCCACCTGCGCATGCTCCGGCCGAAGCTGAGCCTCGACGCCCGCAAGGAGGTGGCGTGGCGCTGCGCGGACCCGCGCGGGCGGGGCGGGATCGAGACGGGCACCGACCCCGAGTGGGGCGAGTACGCCGACATCGCCGTGACCACCGCCTCGCAATGAAGCGCGTCCTCGCCCTCGCGCTCCTCGTCGGCTGCACCCCCGCTCCCCCCGACGACGACGACACCGGCGCCCCCGACGACGACGACGCGCCGGAGGGCCTCCCTCGGTTCTGTCCCGACGTGGACGCGTCCGTGACGGGCGACGGCCCCTGGGTCGTCGAGACCGAGCACTACCGGATCGAGATCGGGGCGTCCTGGTCGCGCGCCGAAGCGGAGGAGCTGGGCCGCCTCGCCGAGGCGTCCTGGTCCGGCTTCGAGGACTACTTCGAGGGCCCGGCGACCGCCTCGGACGGGGAGCGGCTGGACGTGGTCCTGAGCGACACCGAGGGCGACTGGGAGGCGGAGATCGCGGCCGACGGCCTCGACGTCCCCACCGGCGCGGGCGGGTACTTCCACACCGCGACGGAGCGGTCCTACCTCTACCGGCAGCCGACCATCTACTACACCCGCGTGCTGCTGCTGCACGAGATGGCGCACCAGTACCACCGGCTGGCGCGCGGCTCGACGGCCGACGCGGGCTGGTTCGTCGAGGGCGTGGCCGAGTTCCTCGGGCGCCACGACTGGGACGGCGAGTGCGTCCGCCTGGGCGTCCTGCCGCTGGGCACGCTCGAGGACCTCCCCGCCGACGCGCTCGACCGCTGGGACCAGGGTGTCTCCCTCGACGAGGTGGTGATCGATCTCGTGGACGTCGGCCGCCCGCTGAGCATGGCCGTCTACCGCTGGCTCGAGCTCGACTCCGGCCTGGACGCGGCCTTCGCGGACCTGCGCGCTGCGCTCGACGCGGGCGTGGACGACGAGGGGGTCGAGTTCGAGGCCGTGGTGGGGAGCCTCGCGGCGCGGGAAGACGACTTCGACGCGTGGCTGCGCCGGGAGCAGACGCCGATCGACCCTGTCTACCTCGAGTGGCTGCACGTGGACCCGACCACGATGTTCGGCTTCGCGGACGGAGTGGTCTCCCTGGCGCGGGTCAAGGACGCGCCGTCGACCTTCAGCCAGACGATCCGCGCAGACGGCGGCCGCGGCATCGGCGGATCCCTCGTGGAGTGGCGCGACTCCGACCACTACACCGCCCTGCTGGTGGAGGGCGACGGGGCCGTCGTCGCGTTCCAGGTGGACGACGACGGCGCGTTCTGGTGGGACCTGGGCGCGATCGATCCCCCGGGCGACACGGTGACGTGGGAGCAGTCCTTCGACGACGACGACGTCGTGGTCGTGGTCGACGGCGTGGAGCTGCGCCGCCCGATCGTCTTCCCCCCGGCGGCGGGCCCCGCGGTCAACGACTCGAACGTGACCTTCCTCGATCTGCGATGGACCCCCTGAGCGAGGTGCGGCGCGTCGAGCCGCCCGCCGATCTGCCCGAGCGCCTGCGCGTGTACTTCGAGCCCCCGACCGGCCCCGGCGGCGCCTTCCGCAACCCCTGGGGCGTGAACAACGACAAGGGGCTGATGGACGTCCTCAAGTGGCAGTCCGCGACCAACCCCTGGAAGTCCGCCAAGCGCCGCCGCCCCGTGGCGGACGTCGTGCCCGACGCGCGGGGCGCGTTCGCCTCCCTGGAAGACGGGAAGGTCTCCTGGGCGGGCCACGCGTCCATCGTCACCACGGTCGACGGCGTCACCGTCGTCTTGGACCCGGTCCTGGGGAGCGTCTTCCCCGGGATCCGGCGCCTCGCCCCCGCGGCCTGGACGGTCGCGGACCTGCCCCGGGTGGACGCCGTCCTCATCTCCCACGGGCACTACGACCACCTGGACGGCGGGACCGTCCGTCGCCTGGCGGACCGCTTCCCGGAGGCCCTCTTCGTGACCCCGAAGGGCCTGTCCCGGTCCCTGCCGCGGGCGTGCCGGCGCGTGGTGGAGCTGACGTGGTGGGAGGCGGCGGTCGTGCGCGGGGTCGAGCTGTGCCTCGTGCCCGCCCAGCACTGGCACCGGCGCGGCCTCGCCGACATGAACCGAGCCCTTTGGGGCGGGTGGGTCGTGCGCGGCAGCCGCACCGTCTACCACTCGGGCGACACCGGCTTCTTCGGGGGGTTCGAGGCGATCGGGCGGGTCTTCGCCGGGCTCGACCTCGCGGTGCTGCCCATCGGGGCGTGGGCGCCGCGGTGGTTCATGTCGACGCAGCACATGGACCCGGACGGCACCGTCGAGGCGTTCCGACTCCTGGGGGCGAAGCGATGCATGGCGATGCACTGGGGCACGTTCGACCTCACCGACGAGCCGGTGGACGAGGGGCCTCGAGAGCTGCGCGCGGCGATCGACCGGGCGGGCGCGGATCCGTCGTCCTTCGACGTCGTGGCCCACGGGGCGAGCGCGCCGCTGTGAAGCGCGCCGGGGCTCAGCCCTCGTCGGTGGTGCGGAAGTAGAAGCCCAGGACGACCCCGATCGGCCCGGAGAGCACGGCGGACAGCGCCTGCAGCAGCTCGATGGCCTGGGAGAAGCCCCCGTCGGAGGTCCCGTCGAGGACGGCCCACCCGCGGATGACGGTCCCCATGATGCAGACGACGTACACCGCCACCAGCGAGAGGGCGATCCACGTGGCAGTGCGCTCGCGGTGCTCGGTGACGGACACCGCGCCCACGTCCGCCGGGGGGGTGATCTCTTCGACCAGGTTCGCGATCTCGGCGTCGGACCAGCTCATGGGACGATCAATCGCTTCTTGGGGTTCCAGACGACCGACCCGTCCTCGCCGGTCTCCGACTGCAGCACGACGATCCGGTTGCCCGCGGCCTGCTCCACCCGAGCCTTCTCCAGGAAGGCCAGCGCCCGCCGGATCTGCTCCTCGACGCCCCCCCGCCCCCCGGCGGCGTCCAGGAACTCCTGCGAGACCCGCAGTCGCAGCGTCTTCGCCATGGACCCTCCTCCCGCCGGGCCGAATGCGGCCCGAACCCGTGGACGCTAG
>CAZEKB010000104.1:0-26137 GCA_964512225.1 uncultured Rickettsiales bacterium
GATGTGAGAACCTCCACGAAGTGGGGGTGAACGGGCCGTTCCCCCCGGGTTTCGACCCCGAGCGCTTCAGTTCGCGGACTCCCCGAGCAGCTCGTGTGCGAGATCGACGAACGCGCGCAGTCGGGGCGCGAGGTGGCGGCTCGCGGGCCATACCAGCGCGATGCGCCCCGCGCGCAGCTCCCAGGGATCGAGCACACGCACGAGCGCGCCGCGGTCCACCGCCGGGGCGGCGACGAACGACGGCAGCAGCCCGATCCCCGCGCCCGCCTCCACGAGGGCGCGCACCATCAGGGTGTCGTTCGCGCGGTATCGGGGCTCTCCGAGATCGACCGTCGCCGTGCCGGTCGCGCCGTCGTGCAGCGCCTTGGGCACACCCACTCCGGCGCGATGGAGGACCAGATCGTGCTCCGTCAGGGCATCGAGGGCCTCCGGCGCGGGGTGGTCCGCCAGGTAGTCGGGCGCCCCGTAGAACCGCATGGGCGGCAGGTCGTAGACCCGCGCCATCAGGTCCGCCGCCCCGGGGATGGTCCCGCCGTGGGCCCGGAGCGCGACATCGACCCCGTCCTGGATCAGATCGACGACGCGGTTGGCCACGCGGACCTCGACCTCGACCTCCGGAAACCGCCGGCCGTACCCGACCAGCAGGTCCGCGAACGGCTCGCTGCGGGCGAAGTCGGGGGCCGCGACCACGAGCCGACCCCGCGGCTCCTCGGAGCGCGCCGCGAGGGCCTGCACCGCGTCCGTGACGTCCCGCATCGCCCCCGTGGTGAGGCGATGCAGCCGCCGCCCGTCCTCGGTCAGCGAGAACGACCGGGCGGATCGGCGCAGCAGCTCCACGCCGAGCGCATCCTCGAGGCGCGCCACCCGACGCGTGATCGTGGAGCGGGGCACGCCCTGCAGGCGCGCGGCTGCCGCGATCGTCCCGAGCTCGGCGACGCGGACGAACGTGTGGAGGTCGTTCAGGTTCACTCCCCGAGTGTAGCGAAAACGCAACAAATGGGTGCGAACGTGATGACTTGGTGCGACTTAGCAGAGGCCATATCTTCGGAGCGCACCCCCGGAGACCCCATGTCGATCGAGATCCTCAGAACCCCGGACGCCGCCTTCGAAGGCCTGCCCCACTGGCCCTTCGCCCCTCGCTACGAGACCGTCGACGGAGTGCGCATCGCCTACGTCGATGAAGGCCGCGGCCCCGTGATCTTCCTCCTCCACGGTCAGCCGACCTGGAGCTACCTCTACCGCCACATGATCCCGGTGCTCGCGGACGCGGGGTACCGGGTGATCGCCCCCGACCTCGTCGGGTTCGGCCGCTCGGACAAGCCCGTCGATCCGGCCGCTCACACCTTCGGCGCCCACGTGCGCTGGATGGACCGGTTCGTGCGCCGGCTCGGCATCACCGGCGCGGCCGCCTTCGTCCAGGACTGGGGCGGCATGATCGCCCTGCGGGTCCTCGCGGAGCACCCCGACTGGCTGTCCCGGCTCGTGGTGGCCAACACCGCGCTCGCCGACCCCGGCCCCCTCGGCCGCGCCCTGATGCCCCTCGCGATCCGCGGGCTGACCGCGCTCTCGGGCCGCGCGACGATCGAAGACCTCGAGCAGAGCCTGTCGTTCCGCCACTGGCTGGCCTACTTCCACCGCTCGCCCACCCTCGAGCTCGGCCGCGTCGTCCAGGCCCTCAGCGTCCGGGGGCTGAGCCCCGCGGAGGCGGCCGCCTACGACGCGCCCTTCCCCGACCCGTCCTTCGCCGCCGGCCCGCGGCGCATGCCCACGCAGGTGGCCACGGAGATGGACGCGGCCCACCGGGCGTGGGAGTCGCTCGCCGGCTGGCCGCACCCGGTCCTGACCCTCTTCAGCGACCGCGACCCGTTCCTGGCGGGGACTCCCTTCGAGGAGATGTTCCAGGACCGCTTCGGGGGCGCGGCGGGCCAGCCCCACCACACCACGACCGACGCCTCGCACTTCCTCCAGGAGGACAAGGGCCCCGAGCTCGCGGGGCGGATCGTCGGCTGGCTCCGAGCCACCCACTTCGCACCCCAGGAGGCAGCGTGAGTCCCCACCGCCCGTTCGAGGTCCCCTCCACGCTCTACCCCTTCGACGATCGCTGGTTCGAGCGCGACGGCCTGCGTCTGCACTACATCGACCACGGAGACGGCCCCCCGGTCGTGTTCTTCCACGGCAGCCCCACCTGGTCGTTCCTCTACCGCGACGTCGTCGCTCACCTCGACGGCGTCCGGGCGCTCTCGGCCGACATGGTCGGCTTCGGCATGTCCGACCAGCCCGCGGACTTCAGCTACTCGCCCCGGGACCAGGCCGAGGCCCTCGGGGACTGGCTCGACTCGCTGGATCTGCCGCGCTTCGTCGCCGTCGTGCAGGACTGGGGCGGGCCCATCGGTCTGCGGGCCGTCCTCGAGCGCTCGGAGCGGGTGGCCGGGCTGGTCGTCCTGAACACCTGGTGCTGGCCCGCGTCCCCGACGCTGCGGTTCCTGTCGTGGCTGCTGGGCGGCCCCCTCGGCGCGGCCGTCCTGCGCTGGGCGCCTTCGTCCCTCGTGAAGGGCGGGGTCGTCTCCGCGAAGGAGAAGGCGCCGGAGGTGTTCGACGCGTACGCGGCCCCCTTCGTCCGAGGCCGGCGCGGGCCCATGGCGCTGCAGCGCGCGATCCGCCGGGTCGATCCCTGGCTGGAGGAGACGGAGGCGATGCTCGATCGCGCGGCCGACGTCCCCGTGGAGCTCGTCTGGGGCCTTCGGGACCGGGGCCTGGGCGACGAGGAGACCCTCGGCCGCTGGCGCGAACACTTCCCCGACGCTCGGGTCACCCGGCTCGAGGACGCGTCCCACTTCCTGCAGGAGGACGCTCCCGAGGCCATCGCGGCCGCCGTGCGCCGCGTCCTCGCCCGCGCCGACATCGACACCCCCGAGATCGGAGTCGCCTGATGACCCCCCGACGCATCCTCCTCATCGGCGCCGGCGGCACCATCGGCCGAGCGGTCCACCGGCGGCTCGCCGAGCGCCACGACGTGGTGGCCGCCGGCCGGTCCCGCAGCCCTCACCGCGTCGATCTCGCCGATCCCGCGTCCATCGACGCCCTCCTCGACGAGGTCGGTCCCCTCGACGCCATCGTCTCCACCGCGGGCGACGGTCGGGTGGCGCCGCTCTCGGAGCTCACGGACGAGGACTTCCGCCGCGCGACCGACGTCCAGCTCATGGGTCAGGTCGAGCTGGTCCGCCGAGGCGTGCGCAGGCTGCGCGACGGCGGCTCGGTCACCCTCACGTCCGGGATGGCGGGACGCATGAACTTCCCGGGCGCGGCCGCCATCGCGATGGCCTGCGCCGGCCTCGAGCGCTTCGTCGTCGCGGCCGCGTCGGAGCTCGAGGGGGTCCGCCTCAACGTGGTCTCGCCCGCGATCGTGCGGGAGAGCCTGGAGCAGATGGGCCTGCCGCCGGACGGCGGGGTGTCGGCCGACGATACGGCGAAGGCATACGTCGCGGCCGTCGAGGGCACCATGCACGGAGTCCGGATCGAAACCCGACCCGCAGACGGAGCATGACGACTCGCCCGGTGTCCTCGTCGGGGGCTGTTCGGGCGCCGGGGTGACGGTCGACGCCCCCCTGTTCACTCGGGCCCTCCACAGCTCCACCACTCCCACAGGATCAGCGCGTCTTCATCGGCCAGCCCGCCGTCCTTCGGCATGCGTCCGGTGGTGACCTGGCTCCAGGCGAGCCAGCTCTGGCCGCGCGCCGCCTCGGGGGTGTCGAAGTCCACGCCCTCCGTCGCGTCTTGCCGCTCCTCCGGCGTGACCAACTCCGACGAGTGACAGCGCGTGCAATGGTCGGCCAACACCGGCTCGACATCCCTCCAGGTCACGCTGCTATCGTCGGGGCAGTCGCCGAGGTCTGCAGGCAGTTCGGCCGTCGGGCAGCCGGCCACCGACGCGGCGACCATCAGGAGTACCGGGGTGACCCGCCGCCGGGAGAGCCCGCGGGCAGTCGTTTGCCCGATCTTGTGGTCGCGTCCCATGCACCTGGATCCTACTCGATGAGCCTGCTGCGAACCGCCCCCCTGGGGGGAGCCCTCTGCCTCCTGCTCGGCGCGTGTCCGGACCCCTGCGCCGACGCGCCGTGCCTCGTCGGTGAGGACCTCGCCCAGGGCCTCCTGAGCGTCCGCGCGCCCGCGGACGACGACGTCTGGGTCGTCGGTTCGTCGCCTGCGCCCGACGCGGAGGGCGCGCCCGGGCCGCTGGCGGCCCACTGGGACGGCTCGACCTGGGGCGCCCTGGACACCTCCTCCTGGGACGGCATCGAGCTGTGGTGGGTCCACGCGACCGCGGATGAGGTCGTCCTCGTCGGCTCGCGGGGCACGGTGCTCGAGTACGACCGAGGCACGGAGAACCTCGAGCAGGTCGTCGACGCGGGCGCGGGGACGACCTTCTTCGGAGTCTGGGGCCACGACGAAGACCTGTGGGCCGTGGGCCAGGGCGCGGAGCGCCCCGACGAGGACGGCGACGGCGAACCCGAGCCTCCGCTGCCCCTGCTCTGGCGTCGGATCGACGGCGCCTGGGCCGCGTGGGAGGACCCGACGTTCGGGCCCGGTCAGCCCGCTCAGGTCTACTTCAAGGTCCACGGGACCGCGTCGGACGACGTGTGGATCGTAGGCAGCGGAGGCACCGCCCTGCGCTGGGACGGCGTCTCGCTGACCGCCACGCCCACCGACGCGGACACCGACACCGGCAACGCGCCCCTGTTGACCGTCGACGCGGGCGGCGAGCGCCCGTACGCCGTGGGCGGAGCGGGCTCGGGGCTGATCCTCGAGTGGGACGGCGGCGACTGGCGCGACCGGAGCCCCGACTTCCAGCCCGGCTTCAACGGGGTCTGCACGGGGCCGGACGGCGCGGCGGCCGCGGTCGGTCGGACGGGGGCGAGGGCGCTGCGGATGGATGGGTCCTGGCTGCCCGATCTCGACCGAGGGGTCGAATCCGTCACCTTGCGCGACTTCCACGCGTGCGCATATTCCCCGAGCGGTCGGCTGTGGGCGGTGGGCGGCCGAATCGCGAGCCGTCCGCTCGGCCAGGGCGTGATCGCCTACTCGGGTCCCGGCCGCGTCGAGCAGTTGACTTCGGACCCGGCAGGAGGATCGTCCCGATGAGCCCCTACATCTCCTCGCGCCTTCGACGCGCCTCGCCGATCGCCATCGTCGCGCTCTCCGTCCTCGCCGGCTGTCCGGCCCCGTGTCCGGATTCGGGGCTGGTGTGCACGGTCGCGGGCACCGGCGAGCCGGGGGCGAACGAGAACGAGACGCGCGCCGAGCACAGCCCCCTCTACGGACCGATGGACGTCATCGCCTGACCGGACCACGGGGGCGCGTTCTTCATCGGCGACTGGAACAACCACAAGATCCGGCTGGTCGAGGACGGCGCCATCTCCACGATCGTCGGGACCGACTTCCTGGGGGACGGCGATCCCGACTTCGGGGAGCGGGAGGCGCCGGGCGTGCCCGGCACGGAGGTCGCGCTCAACCACCCGACCCAGGCCGAGTGGAACGCCGTGACGGGCAAGCTGCTGTTGCCCTCCTGGCACAACCACCGCATCCGCGAGTGGACGCCCGAGACGGGCAACTCGCTGGTGGTCTGCGCGAACACGGCCATCGACGACGGCAACGGCGCGAACGCGGGCTTCGCGGGCGACGGGGGCCCGGCGGCGGACGCGCTCATGGCCTTCCCCAACTCCATCGCCATCGACCCCGAGGACGGCTCGTTCTGGTTCGTGGACCAGAAGACCAATCACATCCGCTGGGTCGCCCACGACTACTCCCTGATCGACTCGATCGCGGGGACGGTCGAGCCCGGCTATGCCGGGGACGGGGGGCCGCCGCTCGAGGCGTCCTTCGACTTCTGGGACAGCGAAGACCTGCAGCCGGAGCCGTCCGGCGCGATCGAGTACGACGGCGAGGCCAGGCTCTACATCGCGGACACGTCGAACCACGTCATCCGGGTCATCGACCTGGCGGCGGACACCATCGACACGCTGCCGATCCCCGGCGAGCAGACCCTCCCGGGCGGCGAGTGCGACCCGGCCGCGCTGTGCTTCCCCAAGGACGTCGAGCTCGGGCCGGACGGACGCTTGTGGATCGCCGACTCGGGCAACCACGTGATCCGCGCCTGGGATCTCGACGCGGAGGTGCTCGAGACCGAGGTCGGGACCTTCGAGGCGGACGACGGGGAGGACGGGCTGGACGCCCTCGCGACCGCGCTCCGCCGCCCCCACGGCATCGACTTCGGGGACGACGGCGCCCTGCTGATCGCCGACACCTACAACCACCGCATCCGGAGGGTCACCCCGTGAACCGACTCCTCTGCCTCCTCTCCCTGCCCCTCCTGCTCGCCGCCCCCGGCTGCGTGGATACGACCTGCGACCCCGGTGACCTGTGCACCTGGTTCGGCATCCCCGGTGAGGCGGGGCTGTCCGAGGAGGGCACCGCCCGAGTCGACGCGAAGACCTTCTGGGTCGTCGACATGGCGTTCCATCCGACGGAGGGCTGGCCGGCGATCCTCGACTGGAACAACCACCGGCTCGTGACGCTCGACGACAACGACGAGCTGGTCGTGCTCACCGGGGTCGGCGGGGAGCTCGGCGACGGCCCCGAGGGGCCCGCCCTGGACGCCCAGTGGAACCACCCGACGGACGTCGACTGGCGCTCGGACGGCTCCCTCGTCATCGCCGCGTGGCACAACTCGCGCATCGTCGCGCTCGACCCGTCGCTGAGCGAGATCGAGTTCCTCGCGGGGACCGGCGGGCGGGACTTCGCCGGAGACGGGGGACCTGCGACCGAGGCGGTCCTCGACCTGCCGTGCGGGGTGCGGGTGGGAGACGACGACTCCATCTACCTGGCCGACATGGCGAACCAGAGGATCCGCCGCATCGATCCCGCCGGGATGATCGACACGGTCGCGGGGAACGGGGACCACGGCTGGAACGGCGACGGCGCTCTTCTGGAGACGTCGTTCGCGAGCCCCGCCCTGCAGCGGGCCGAGCCCGCCTTCAAGATGGAGTGGGACCTGGACGGCACCCTGCTCCTCGCCGACACCCACAACGGGCGCATCCGACGCCTCGACCTGGACGCGGACACCGTCACGACCGTCGCCGGGATGGGCGAGACCCCCGAGGACAGCGACAACGGGACGGGCTGCACGTCGGGCTGTGGATACGGCGGCGACGGAGGTCCGGCGACCGAGGCCATGCTCAACTACCCCGCGGATCTCGCCGTGGGCCCGGACGGCACGATCTACATCGCCGACGCCTACAACCACTGCGTGCGCGCGGTCGATCCCGACGGGACGATCCGGACCTTCGCCGGAGTCTGCGGGGAGCAGGGTTTCGACGGCGACTTCGGGCCCGCCACCGAGGCGCTGCTGAACACCCCGTTCGGCGTGGAGCTCGACCTGGACGGCGTGGTCTACATCGCCGACACCTACAACTCCCGCATCGCGCGCGTGGAGCCGGAGTAGCGCGCCCTGGCGTCCGTCCTCCACGCGACCGTCGCCCTCGCGATCGTGACGGCGGCGGGCTGCGCGCCCACCTGCGAGCTCGGCCGGGTCTGCCTCCTCATCGGCACCGGCGAGCTGGGCTTCAACGGCGACGGGCTGCCGGGGAACGAGACCGCGCTCGCCTCGCCGACCGCAGTCCGCGAAGACCCCGAGGGCCGGCCGCTCGTCGTGGACTTCAGCAACATGCGCCTGCGCGTGCTCCAGAGCGGAGACGAAGGGGTGGTCGAGACGGTCGTCGGCGTGGGCGTGCACGCCTACTCCGAGCCCGGGGTCGGGGCCCTCGACAGCCCGCTGGAGAACCCCATCGACGCGCGCTGGGGGCCCGACGGGCTGCTGTACATCGCGCCGCTGCACGAGGGGAGGATCATCCGCGTGGGCGCGGACGGCCGGATCGAGCAGGTCGCCTGCACGGGTGAGACGCTCGAGACGAGCGGGGACGGAGGGCTCGCCCTCGAGGCGACGATGGGGTTCCCGGCGGGGCTCGCCTGGGGGAGCGACGGCACGCTGTACGTCTCGGACAATACGAACCACCGGGTCCGCGCGGTGGCGCCCGACGGCACCATCGACACGGTGCTGGGGACGGGCGAGCGCGGCTTCGACCGCGAAGGCATCGGCGTGGAGGTCCGGCTCAGCTACCCGATGCAGCTGGAGGTGGTCGGCGACCGGCTGCTGGTGGCCGACAGCGGCAACCACCGGATCGGGGAGCTGGACCTGAGCTCCGGCAGCTTCCGGACCCTCGCCGGGACGGGGGAGGCGGGGCTCGACGGCGACGGCGGGGCGGCCGGCGAGGCGCGGCTGAACGAGCCCACCGGGCTCGCGGCGGACGCCGATGGGCGGGTCTGGATCGGAGACCTGGGCAACGGCGTCGTGCGCGAGCTCGCGCCGGACGGGACGATCGCCACGGTGGTGGAAGCGGGTCCCGACGGGGCCGACGTGGAGGGAGACTTCTTCGAGGCCCTCGCCGCCCCGGTGCGGCGGCCGTCCGGGCTCGCCATCACCGCCGCGGGGGAGCTCCTGATCGCCGATCGCGGCACTCACCGGGTGCTCCTGTGGAGGCGCCCGGACTGACTTCGCCGGAGCGGCATCCCGGCCGCGCCGGGGCGACGGAGCGGTACCCTGGGGCGGTGAGCCGCCTCGCCCTCCTCCTCCTGGTCGCCTCGACCGCCTGCACGACCCTCCCGGAGTCGGAGCCGGGCCCCACCGACGACGACGACGCCGTGGACGACGACGACGCCGTGGACGACGACGACGCCGTGGACGACGACGACGCGGCCGACGACGACGACTCGGGGCCCCCCTGCGGCGACTACTGCGACCCCTTCTCGATCGTCCTGCTCCCGGACACGCAGTACTACGCCTCGAAGCTGCCCGACGACGCGAACAACACCTACTACAAGCAGACGCAGTGGATCGTCGCCCAGCAGGCCGCGCGCAACATCCGGTTCGTCGTGCACCTGGGCGACATCACCCACAACAACACCGACTCCCAGTGGCAGATCGCGACGCAGGCCCACGCGATCCTCGACGACGCGGACGTCCCCTACAGCGTCGTGCCGGGCAACCACGACTACCTCGTGAGCGGCGACTTCCAGCGGGGCGGCGGCAAGATCGACGAGTACTTCCCGGCGAGTCGCTTCTCGGGGCGGCCCTGGTACGGCGGCAACCGGGGCGGCAGCAACGCGAACAACTGGACCACCTTCGAGGTGGGGCCCATGAAGTTCCTCGTGGTCAGCGTCGAGTACGCGCCCCGCAAGGACGCGCTGTGCTGGGCCGAGGACGTGATCGCCCAGCACCCCGATCACCGGGTCATCGTCGCCACGCACTGCTACCAGACCCACGGCGGCGGGTACGCGGGCAACTGCCCCAACTCCAGCTACCTCGTGACCGGCTCCGACGGGCAGACCATCTGGGACGAGCTCGCCTCGCGCCACGGGAATATGTTCGCGGTCGTCGCGGGCCACATCGGCGACTCCGAGCACCGGATCAAGGTCGGCAACACCGGCACCGACGTGCACGAGATGCTCGTCGACTACCAGTTCGAGGGTCGCTGCACGGACTCGAACCCGGCGAACTGCGACGCGTCGTGCTGGGCGAACGACTACACCGGCAACGGCTGGCTCCGGGTGCTGACCTTCGACCCGCTCACCGACCAGGTGCACAACGAGACGATCACCGTCGAGGACGGCAACGCGTCGATCTTCCCCGGGGGCACGCCGGTGCTGTTCTGCAGCGAGCTGTACGACGGCAGCGGCAGCGGGGGCGATTGGTACGACCAGGACCCGACGGCCGCCGACCACCTCTTCTCCTTCGCCTACGACCTGAACACGCCCCCGACCTACGCCTTCGACGACCTCGGCAAGCGCGGCTTCCACGACCGGACGGTCAACTCGGCGGCGTCGGGGGACCAGCTCCGGCCGACGCTCGCCTTCGACGCGACGGGGGGCTTCGTCGCCGCCTGGGAGGACGACGCGTCGTCCGCCGACGGGGCCGGCAACCACGACATCAAGGTGCGGGGCTTCTCCGCGGGCTGCTGCGAGTCCTTCGCGGACGTGGTGGTCAACACCGACACCGCGGGGCAGCAGGAGGCGCCCGCGTTGGGCGTCGCCGCCGACGGCGAGTTCGTGGTCGCCTGGGCCGACGACACCGACGGCAACGGCGTCTTCCAGATCCGCGCCCGCGGCTTCGACGCCGACGGGACCGAGCGGTTCGCCCCGATCACGGTGAACTCCGAGGCGTCGGGCCAGCAGCGAGCGCCCGCGATCGGCGTGGCCCCCGACGGTCGGTTCGTGGTGGCCTGGGAGGACGGCCGGGCGGGCGGAGACCCCCAGGTGCGGGTCCGCGGGTTCCACGCGGACGGCACGGAGCGGTTCAGCGACCGGAGCGTGCACGCGGACGTCGTGGGCGAGCGGGTGGCGCCTGCCGTGGCGATCGACGCGGGGGCGGCGTTCGTCGTGACCTGGCAGGACGACAGCGACGGCAACGGCACGTACCAGATCCACGCCCGCGGCTTCACCGCCGGGGGGGACGAGCGCTTCGCCCGGCTCACCGTGAACAGCGAGGCCGCCGGCCAGCAGCGGGCCCCGTCGATCGGCGGCGACGCGCCGGGCGCGTTCGTGGTGGCCTGGGAGGACGACCAGGACGGCAACGGCGACTACCGGATCCTGGCCCGCCGCTTCGAGGCCGCGGGCGCGCCGATCTCCGAGTGGACGGTCACTCCCGGCGGGGGCACTCACCTCGCTCCGTCGGTGTCGCGCGCCTCGAGCGGCGCCTTCGCCATCGCCTGGGAAGACGACGGCGACGGCAACGGCACGTTCCAGATCCGGGCCGCCACCTGGACCGCCGCGGGGGCCCCGTGGCTCGCCGAGCAGACGATCAACGACGAAGCCCGGGGCCAGCAGCTCGCGCCCGGCGCGGGCATCGACGAGGTCGGCACCCTGGTCGTCCTGTGGGAGGACGACATGGACGGCAACGGCAAGACCCAGGTGCTCGCCGCCGGCGTCGACGCCCCCTAGGACACCATGCTCCGACACCTCCTCCTGCTCCCGGTCCTCTCCCTGCTCGCCTGCGCCTCGTCGGCCCCGGACCCCATCCCCGCGGACCCGCCCGACGCGCCGGTCCCCGATGCCTCGGCCGAGCCGCCCGGCCCGAGCGCGGAGGAGCGCGCCCGGAGCGCCATGAGGGCGGTCGGCGCGGAGCTGAAGGGACGCCTCGTCTCCACGATGAACGCGGAGGGGCCGGTGGCCGCGCTGCACGTCTGCGCCACGAACGCGCAGACCCTCACGGCGGAGGTCGCGCGGGCCGAGGGGGTGCTTGTCGGCCGGTCGAGCCTGCGCCTGCGCAACCCGGCGAACGCGGCGCCGCCCTGGGTCGCGGCGTGGCTGCAGGAGCGGGGCGAGCGGCCCGCCGAGGGCGTGCAGGGGACGGTCCGGACGGCGACGCGCGAGGACGGCGTCGAGGTCGTGCGCGTGCTGAAGCCCCTGGCGGTCGAGGCCCCGTGCGTCGTATGCCACGGCCCCCCGGAGGGGCGCAGCGCCGAGCTGACTGCGGCGCTTACGGAGCGCTACCCCGACGACCGAGCCCATGGCTACGCCGTGGGGGACCTGCGGGGGGCGATGTGGGCCGAGGCGCCGGTCCGGGCTCGCTGAGCACCCCCGCCGCCCGCAGCGGCGCGAAGGTGCGCATGCCCCCGGACAGGACCCTGGCGTCGACCCCGATCTGGCGCAGCAGTCGGGTGGCGTAGTAGGCGCGCTTGCCCACGCCGCAGACGACCCAGAGCTCGCCGCTCGGCAGCTCGTCGGTCCGGCCTCGGAGCTCCTCCAGGGGGATGTTGACGGCCCCGGCGATGCCGTCGGCGGCGAACTCGGAGCGGCTCCGAACGTCGAGCAGGGTCGCGTCGGTGGAGCCGAGCTCGGCCCAGGGCGCGAGGGGCAGATCCCCGCGCAGGTTGTTGACCGCGATCATGCCCGCGAGGTTGACGGGGTCCTTCGCCGCGCCGAACTGCGGGGCGTAGGCCAGCTCGGCCTCGGCGAGGTCGTGGACCGTGCCCCCGAGCTGGATGGCCATGGAGAGCACGTCGATGCGACGCGCGACGCCCGCCTCGCCGACCGCCTGGGCTCCCAGGACCCGCCCGTCGTCGAGCGCGTACAGGAGCTTCAGGCTCAGGGCTCGGGCCCCGGGGTAGTAGCCGACGTGGTGGCTGGGGTGCAGATGGACCGCGCCCCAGGGCACGTCCCCCCGCCGCTCGAGCAGCTTCTCGGACGCTCCGGTGGCGCCGACCGCCAACCCGAAGACCTCGGCGATCGCCGTCCCCTGCACGCCGCGGAAGCCGACGGGCTCCCGCGCGCGGCCCCCCACGGCGTTCTCCCCCGCGATTCGACCCTGCCGGTTGGCGGGCCCGGCGAGCGGGAGGAGCTGGTGGTTGTTCGTGAGCAGGGAGTGCACCTCCACGACGTCCCCGGCGGCCCAGATCGCGGGGTCCGAGGTCTGCATCGCCGCGTCCACCCGGATCCCGCCGGTCGGCCCGAGATCGAGGCCCGCGGCGGCGGCGAGGTCCGACTCCGGGCGCACGCCGATGGCGAGCAGCACGAGGTCGGTCCGCAGCGGAGGGCCGTCGTCCAGCTCCACGAGGAGGCCGTCGTTCCGCTGGAAGACGCCCTGCACGGCGACGCTCAGGCGCACGTCGACGCCGTGGTCCTGCATGCGTCGAGCGACCCGCACCCCGAACTCGGGGTCCAGGGGCTTCAGCACCTGGGCGTTGCGCTCCAAGAGGGTGACGTCGAGGCCGAGGCGCCGGAGGTTCTCGGCCATCTCGAGTCCGATGAAGCCGCCCCCGATCACCGTGGCGTGGCGGGCGTCGGCGGCCGCAGCCTTGATCTTCTTGCTGTCGGGGATCGTGCGCAGCCGGAACACGCCGGGGAGGTCCACGCCGGGGAACGGAGGGACCACGGGGCGGGCGCCCGGGGCGAGGATCAGCGCGTCGTACGGCTCCTCGTACACGAGGTCGCGGGCGAGATCCCGGATGGAGATCGTGCGGCCCGCGCGATCGATGGAGAGGACCTCGGAACGCGTCCGGACCTCGATGTCGAACCGGTCGCGGAAGAGCTCCGGGCCCGCCAGGAGCAGGTCCTCTTCGTCGGGGATCACGCCCCCGACGAAGTAGGGCAGGCCGCAGTTGGCGAAGGAGACGTGCTCGCCACGATCGAGGACGAGGATCTCGGCGGATTCGGACATCCTGCGTGCCCGGGCGGCGGCCGAGGCGCCGGCCGCGACGCCTCCGATGACGATGAGCTTCATGGGTCGCTCCTGAGGGGTTCCAGCCGCGCTCGAAGCTTGGCGTGGGTGCGGCTGAGCCGCGTTCGAACGGCGCCCGGAGTCATCTCCAGGGCCGCGGCGATCTCGGGCCCGGTGAGGCCCTGGGCGTCGGCGAGGATGAGGATCCCCCGGTCGCGGGCGGGCAGGTCCAGGAGCACCTCGCCGAGGGTCTCGGCCAGCTCGGCGCGGGCGGCCAGGACCTCGGGGTCGGGGTCCTCGGACGCCAACTCGACGTCCGACCGGTGCAGGTGCGCCGCGTTCTTCCGTCCGCGGTGCATCCGGTGGCAGGCGGTGGCCACCAGCCGCACGAGCCAGCGGTCGACCCGCCCCTCGCCCCGGAAGCCGGGGCCGTAGCGCCACGCCGCGAGGGTCGCCTCCTGCATCGCGTCGCGGGCGTCCTCCTCCTTCCCCCGGCACGTGCGACGGGCGGCCGCGAGCAGCCGGTCGCCGTAGCAGCGGGTGACGCGGTCGAGGACCTCGAGGTCCCCGGTCCGAAGGAGGTGTAGGAGTTCGTCGGAGTCGCAGAGGGGTTCGGTGGACATGGCGTGAACTCTGCCGGCCCGGCGGGGATCGGCTAGCCGCGAGACGGGGGGCGTCCTCCTCCGAAGAGCGAGGCGAAGAACCCTCCGGCGCGGCGCGTGCCGTCCTCGCGGCAGCGGCAGCGGTCCCTCGGGGGGACGGTGGAGAGGACGGACTCGATGTGGGCTCCGCAGCCCGCCCAGTCGGGCTTGCCGCAGTCGCGGCAGGTCGTTCGTCGGCACATGACTTTCTCCTCGAGCCCGCCGACCGCGACGGGTTCACAGTCAAGAGCCGGCGAAGAGCCGAAGTGTGTCGTCGATCCTTCGAGCCGCGCGGCGGGGGCCTACCGACGGCCGAAGAGCCAGGGGGCGAAGAGCCGCACCAGCAGCGGCATCACCGGCCACGTCATGAGCACGACGATGGCGCCCACGCTCACCAGCGTCACGAGGGGTCCGGGGAGGTCGCCCATCGCATCCTGGAGGACGGGCGCGAGCCACAGGACCTGGGGGTAGAGCCCCAGCAGGGTCACGAGGGCCATCTTCCAGGGGGGCGGCTTGGCGGCGCCGGCGGGGGGCCGGAACCAGAAGTCGAACCCCGAGAATCGTTCGATGGTGGACGTGACCGTCATGGGCTCGGCCTCGGCGAGCATCGTTCGGCAGGCGTCGGATGTCTCCCAGGCTTCCAGCTGCGCGACGGTCTCGAACCGGAAGATCACGACCCAGTCGTGGCGGCCGGCGGGGGGGCGGATCACCTCGCCGCCGCCGTGGCCCGGGAACGTGGACGCGACGTCGATGATCCGTCGCAGCCAGACCTCGAAGGCCTCGGTCGCCTCCGGTCTCACGGTGCGTCGCACCACCACCGTCACGCCGGACGCGCTCACTCGGGCTCCCGGAGCAGGGCGTCGAGGGCCGCGTCGATCGCCTGCTCGACGGCGGGCTTGTAGTCGATCACCCGCCCGTGCTCGCCGGGGGTGCTGATGATGGGGCAGATCGTCCCCGCGCGATGCCCCAGCTGCCCGGCGAGGAGGAACAGCAGGCTGGACTCCATCTCGAAGTTGAGGAGCCGCAGCGGGCCGACGCGCACGCCCGAGAGGCGTGTCTTGATGTCCGGGACCGTCGCCGTGAGGCGCTCCACCCGGCGCCCGGACGGGGCGTAGAAGCCGGGCAGCGTCCCGGTGACGCCCACCAGCGCGGGCAGCGCGCGATCCCGGGCGCAGTCCACGATCGCCTCCGTGAGCACCGGGTCCGCCTTCGACGCGTAGGGACGCAGCGCGCCCGCGAAGCGGCTCGCCGGGTCCTCGCCCTCGCGCAGCAGCTCGGCCGCGCGGGTCTCCAGCGCGCGGACGATGTCGTCCTCCGGCGGCCCTTCGTAGAACAGCCCGGTGCTGTCGAGCCCGAGCGCGTAGGCGGCCACGACGAAGGTCCCCGCGGGGACGTCCGGTCGCGCGCCCCCGGACGTCCCCACCCGCAGGAACGACAGCCGCGGCGGCTCCGGCAGGGGGAGCCCCGTGGCCAGGTCGTGGCACAGGACCGCGTGCGCCTCCACGAGCGCGATCTCGACGTTGTCGGTGCCGATGCCCGTGCCGATGACGGAGACCGGTCGGCCGCCGAGGGTGCCCGTCAGGGTCACGTACTCGCGCCTGCGGACCTCGTGTTCGATCCGATCGAAGCGCGCCGCCACCTTCAGCGCTCGCGCGGGATCCCCCACCAGGACGATGTCCGGGGCGAGTTCTCCCGGCGCGAGGCCGAGGTGCAGGATGCGACCTCCCGGGGCCACGAGCTCGGACGCGCGGGTCATCGGGAGGGCAGCCGCCGGTACGCGGTCCCTTCGCGGTCGCGGACCATGAGCCGGTGGTCGATGAACCCGCGCCGGATGCTGGCGACGTCGTCCGTCATCGCCCTCAGGCGCGCATTGACCTCGACCTCCGACCAGGGGCCGTCGTCCACGAAGTACGTGCGAAGCGCGTGGCGCAGGACCACCTCGAACTTCTTCCGCTTCATGGGCTGCGCCTTCAGGCGACCGTCCGCGTCCAGGAACGTGGTCAGCACCTTGCGCTCGTACGGATCCGCGGCGTCGTCCACGGGCGCGAGCTCGCGGAGCTCCCGAGGGGACAGGAGCGCGCGCGCCCGGGCCTCGATGGCGTCGGCGTCGAGCGCGTACAGGTGGTAGTGGCCCTGCACCGTCGCGGAGACGAGGTCCGCGGCCGCGAGCTTCGACAGGTGGTGGGACACCGTGGACGCGCGCAGCGACAACACCTCGGCGAGCTCCTCCACCGTGTGCGCGCGGTGAGCCAGGAGCCCCACGATGCGCAGCCGGTTGGCGTCGGCGAGGGACTTGAAGAACGTGAGCAGGGTGTCGTCGGCAGTCATGTTGATCTCGAATTGTTTCGACAACTATAGAAACAAATCCACGGACATCAACCAGAGGTCGGAGGTCGAGAATCGGCGCTCTTCGTCGGCTCCCGCCCGGGGCCCGTCGCCCGAGGCACGAGCCGGCATGCTTCGCGCTCACCCGGGAGACTCCGTGACCGTCTACACCAGCACCCGCCCCGCCCTCGATGTGCCCGCGCTCACCGTGACCGACTACGTGCTCGCCCGGGCCTCGGAGTGGGGCGATCGGCCGGCGCTGATCGAGGGGGCCACGGGTCGGGTGGTGACGTTCGCCGAGCTCGAGCGGTCGATCCGGTCGCTCGCGGGCGGCCTGATCGCGCGGGGCGTGGGTCCGGGGACGACGTGGGCGATGCTGGCGCCGAACCTGCCGGAGTACGTCGTGGCGCTGCACGGGCTGGCGATGGCCGGGGCCACGATCACGACGCTCAACCCGACGTACGGAGCCGAGGAGATCGCGTTTCAGCTGCGGGACTCCGGGGCGACGTGCATCGTCACCGTGGAGCTGTTCCTGGGGACGGCGAAGGCCGCGGCGGCGATCGTGGGAATCGAGGACGTCGTGGTGATCGGCCCGGGCGACGCGGTCCCGTTCGCGTCGCTGTTCGGCGAGCCCGCGGACCAGGTCCCCGTGGACGTGCGGGAGCACGTGGCGGTGCTCCCCTACTCGTCGGGCACGACGGGGTTCCCCAAGGGCGTGATGCTCACGCACTACAACCTGGTCGCGAACCTCGAGCAGTTCGCGGCGCACAGCTCGTTCGGCGACGACGAGGTCTGCTACGCCGTCCTGCCCTTCTTCCACATCTACGGCATGCAGATCCTCATGAACGCGATGGTCTCGCTGGGGATCCCGGTGGTGACGGTGCCGCGCTTCGACCTCGTGCAGATGCTCGAGCTCACGCAGCAGCACCGCATCACGCAGCTGTTCCTGGTGCCCCCGATCGTGCTCGCCCTCGCGAAACACCCGGTGGTCGACGGCTACGACCTCTCGTCCGTGCGGCGGATCTTCTCCGGGGCGGCGCCCCTCGGGGGGGAGGTGGCCGAGGCGGCCGCCCGGCGTCTGGGCTGCTCCGTGGCGCAGGGGTACGGCATGACCGAGCTCTCGCCGGTGACGCACGCGATCGCGGACGGGGAGTATCGGGCGGGGTCCGTGGGGACGCTCGTCGCGGGGACGGAGGCGCGGCTGATCGATCCCGAAACGGGACGCGACGCGGCCTCGGGCGAGCCGGGGGAGATATGGGTGCGGGGGCCGCAGGTGATGAAGGGATACCTGGGCAACCCGGCGGCGACGGCGGCGACGGTCGACGCGGACGGATGGCTCCACACCGGGGACGTCGCCGTGATCGACGCCGACGGGCACACCTTCATCGTCGACCGGCTCAAGGAGCTGATCAAGTACAAGGGGTTCCAGGTGCCGCCCGCCGAGCTCGAGGCGCTGCTGCTCACCCACCCCGGCGTCGCCGACGCCGCCGTGATCGGCGTGCCGGACGAAGAAGCGGGGGAGATCCCGAAGGCGTTCGTGGTGAGAGCCGGCGCCGCGGACCTCGACGCGACCGGCGTGCAGGCGTTCGTCGCCGAGCACGTCGCCCACTACAAGCAGGTGCGCGTCGTCGAGTTCGTGGACTCGATCCCCAAGTCCGCGTCCGGGAAGATCCTGCGCCGCGAGCTCCGCGCCCGCTGAGCGATCCGAGGGCGGGCGTCGGGCTTCGGCCGACGCCGACGGCTACAGGAAGCTCGTCTCGAGCGTGTAGGCGTTGCCGAGGGCGGTCCCGGCGTCGGTCGTGAGCGCGACGCGCAGGTGGAACGTGCCCGCGCGGTTGAAGTACTCGTTCAGGACTTCGTTGTCGTTCAGCGAGGCGGCGTCGTTGACGAGGTTCCCGTCCACGTCGTGCAGGAACAGGTCGAGGTTCCCTTCGGCGTGGAGGAACTGCAGGTCGAACAGGATCTGGGTGCCCTCGGCGACGGTGAACGAGTACCAGTCGTCGTCGAGCTCGCAGGCCTGCGCGGGGACCAGCGTCTCCAACGTCAGCGGCGTCGCCGTGGCGAGGGAGTCGTTCTCCTCGAGCGCGTCCTCCACGCACGGATCGAAGCCCGACGGCGTGACCACCAGCTCGAGATCGTAGGTGTTCCCGGGCACCGCGCCCTCGTCCCCCGCCAGGAACACCTCGAGGAAGAACGACCCCTCGGACTGGGTGCGGAGCTCCAGCGTCTCCGCGCCGTCGACGTAGGTGCCGGTGCGCAGCTCCACGCCCGCCCCGTCCAGCAGCCGGAGGTCGACGTTGCCCTCCGCGGCGTCGTGCGGCGCGACGATCGTCACGTCGTCGGCGCCCGCCGCCTCGAACGTGTACCAATCCAGGTCGTCGGGACAGGATGTCCGGTCCTCCAGCGACCCGGGGGAGAGGGCCGTCGCCGTCTCGGACGTGTCGTTCTCCTCGCTGTCGTCGGGGACGCACTCCAGGACCGCGTCGTCGTCGTCCGCCGCGTCGTCGTCGGCGCCGCCGTCGTCGTCGTCGAAGATCGCGTCGTCGTCGTCCGGCCGGACGCAGTCGGGGGAGCCCGCGCAGCCCGCGTCCCAGCAGTCGTAGTCGCCGTCCGTGTCGTTGTCGAGGGCGTCCGTACAGTCGCCCGGCGAGCTCCCCTCCGGGGGCCCGGGCTCCGCCTCGTCGGAGGTGGGGCAGGCCGCCACGGCGAGCAGGACCACGCACGCGACGAGAACGGGTCGGAGGACGGTCACGGCAGCTCCCACTGGTCGCGCATGGCGTCGCCGCGGAGGTCGATCCACTGACGTAGGCCGTCTCGGCCGCTTCGGACTCGACTCGCCCCGCACTCGTCGTTGCCGTCGTCGAGGACGGCGTCCAGCGTCACGTCGTCCCAGGCCTCGAACGTGCCGAGCAGGTCCGCGCCCTCCAGCGTATCGAGGACGTCCGCGGCCGTCGCCCGGACCCCGGCGCTGCACTCCTCGTCCGCGAAGCACCCCGCGGCGAGGCGCCCCGCGGGCCGGTCCCACGAGGCCTCCCACGGCTCCCACAGGAAGGCGTAGTCGAGGTCGTAGGAGATGAACGAGCCGCGCCCGTCGGCCGGGTCGAAGTACACGCGGTTGTTGTTGCGGTTGAGGATGTAGCCGTCGTTCTGGCCGATCCAGTACTCCGCGGCCGCGTAGCGATGGAACGCCGCCAGGTCCCACACCGCGTCCATCGTGGCCGTGAAGTCCCCCGACTCCGCCTCCTCGAGCGCGGCCGTCACGGCGTCCACGTCCGTCGCGCCCACGTCGACCCCCTCCTCGAGCTCGAACCAGCTCCCGTTGCCCGACGTGAAGTCCGCGAACCGCACGTTCCAGTCGCCGAACCACGTGTACGCCCCGTCGTACAGGTTTCCGGTGCCGTCCGCCCAGCGGCTCTTGAGGAACCGGTCGTCCTGCACCTCGACCGTGTTGTAGACGCCGTAGTCCTCGCCGTTGACGGTCACGCTCGCGAACCCGCCGCGCGACGCGGGGACGTCCAGCAGCCCGAGCACGTAGAACCCCAGCGTCTGCTTCAGGCCGCTGCAGTCCACGACGTTGTTGTCCAGCGACAGCGCCTCCAGCCCCTCGATCCGCCGCCCCGGCACCAGCCGGTTGAAGTCCAGCCGCCACTTCGGCTTCTCCCACACCTCCCGGAACGACCCGATCCGACCCCGCAGGCGGATCGCCACGTCGTTGATGCGCCGTCCGTCGATCTCCACCCGCCCCGGCGTCCAGCCGTACGGCTCGTCGACGAGCGCGTCCCAGGACTCGTCCGGGAGCTCGATGTCGATGCGGAGCAGCCGGTCCAGGGGGAAGAACGTGGCCCCGTCGCCGTCCTCGCCCCACTCGTCGGGCACGCCGTCGTCCCCGTCGTCGTCGTCCGCGACGTCGTCGTCTGCGACCGGCTCGTCGGGCAGCCCCAGGCCCCCGTCGCGGGTGGGCATGCAGGCCACCACCAGCACCGCGACCGCGCTCGCGGCCGCTCCTCGCAGACTCCGGAACATCGACCGCAGACCCTCGCACATCCGCGCCCCCGAGGCACGGGTCTCTTTCGCGCCGTCGGGCCCCGACCCCCGTTGCGGTCGCCCCGACGCCCCGCTCCTTCTACACTCCCGCCTGCATGGAGCCCGTCATCTCCGTCCAGGGCCTCGTCAAGGACTACGGCTCGTTCCGCGCCCTGTACGGCATCGACCTGCAGGTCGAGCGCGGCGAGGTGTTCGGGTTCATCGGCCCCAACGGCTCGGGCAAGTCGACGACCATCCGCGTCCTGCTCGACCTCCTCCGCCCCACGGCGGGGACGGCCTCGGTGCTCGGCGTCTCCGACCTCGCCGCCCACCCCGAGGTCCGCGCGCGCATCGGCTACCTGCCCGGCGAGCTGCACATGGACGGCAAGCAGACCGGGCGCCGGCACCTCGAGTACCTGGCGAGCCTCCGCGGCGGGGCCGGGCTCGACCGGATCGAGCCCCTCGCGGAGCGGTTCCGGCTGGACCTGGATCGGCCCTTCCGGGGCCTGTCGAAGGGCAACAAGCAGAAGGTCGGCGTGGTGCAGGCGTTCATGCACACCCCGGAGCTGCTGATCCTCGACGAGCCCACGAGCGGGCTCGATCCCCTGCTGCAGCAGGAGTTCCTGGAGCTGCTCGGCGAGGCGGCGTCGGCGGGCGCCACTGCCTTCGTATCCTCCCACATCCTCGGCGAGATCGACGCCGCCGCGGGCCGGGTGGCCATCATCCGCTCAGGCCGCATCGTCGACGTCGAGGAGGTCGGCGCCCTCCGGCACCGGGCGGGTCAGCACGTGAGCCTCACGTTCGCCGGCCCGGTCGCCGCGTCCGACTTCGCCGACGTGGCCGGGCTCTCGGAGCAGGTCGTGGAGGGAGCGACGCTCACGGGCATCCTCCGGGGGTCCCCCGACGCCCTCCTCAAGGCCGCCGCGGCGCGCGAGGTCGTCGCCTGGTCGGCCCAGGACCGCACCCTCGAGGAGCTGTTCATGGACCGCTACCGAGAGGACGACTGATGCCGGAGATCCTCCGGGAGATCCTCGCGACCCGCCGCCGCCCCCTCACGATCTGGGCGGTGTCGCTGGGGCTCGTCTCGGCCATGTACAGCAGCATGTACCCCTACATGGAGCGCATGGACCTGGACGACATGCTCGCGGCGTTCCCGCCGGAGTTCATGGAGATCATGGGCTACGACGACCTCGGCACGGCGTCGGGGTACATCGGCTCCGCGGTCTTCGGCCTCGTCGCGTTCGCGCTGATCCTGGTGTTCGCGATCGGCAACGGCGGGGGCCTCGTCGCGGGTCGGGAGGAGGACGGGGGCCTCGAGCTCGAGCTCACCAGCCCCGTCCCGCGGGGGCAGGTCTACCTCCAGCGCCTCGCCGCCCTGTGGGTGCAGGTCACGCTGCTCGTCGTCGCGCTGCTCGCGACCACCGCCGGCGTCGTCGGAGCGCTGGACCTGGCCGTGCCCGCCGTCGACCTGCTGAGCGCGACGTTCGGGCTCTGGCTCACCGGCGGCTTCTTCGGCTCCGTGGCCTTCGCCACCGGCGCCGCCACCGGACGCAGGTCCTGGGCGTTGGCGGCGTCCGCGGCCCTCGCCGTCGTGGGGTGGATGCTCAACGCCATCGGCCCGACGGTCGACCTCGACTGGATGAGCGCGGTGTCCCCCGTGGGCTGGTACATGGCCGAGAACCCGATGACGGGCGACTTCGACGTCGTGGGCACGTGCCTCCTGGCCGGCGGCGCGGCGGCGGTGGCCGCGGTCGGGTTCCTTCGGTTCCGCGCGCGGGACCTGATGACCTGATGTCGGGTCGCGCCCTGGTCGTCCACGCGACCCACCTCCTCTTCATGGGCTCGCAGGTCTCGGGCGACCCCGGCCACGCGCTCGGCGCCGCCGTGGGGGCGCTGCGCCGGGCCTTGGCCTTCAAGGAACCCGCGCG
Source organism: uncultured Rickettsiales bacterium (assembly GCA_964512225.1). Lineage (GTDB taxonomy): Bacteria > Myxococcota_A > UBA796 > UBA9615 > UBA9615 > CAZEKB01. Next base: position 22,185 of record CAZEKB010000104.1, read on the forward strand.
CGCGGTCGCCGTGCTCGACGACGCCCCCGACCTCGCGGCGTGGCCCGCCCCCGCGCGTCCGCTGCACGACCTGCTCCCCCGCGTCCTCGAGGCCCACGGCGTGCCCACGGTGCGCGCCGCCGACGCGATCCAGGTGGTCGCCTCCTACGTGCAGGCCGCTTTGGACGACGGCCTCGACGTCGTGGTGGTGGGCAGCGACAAGCGGCTCGCCCAGCTCGTCGCCGCCGACGTGTGGTGGTACGACGCCTACAAGCGGGTCCGCTACACGCCCGAGCTCGTCCGCAAGCGCTTCGAGGTGCTGCCCGACGTCGTCGCGGGCTGGCTCGCGCTGGTGGGCGATCGGGACGCGCTCCCCGGGGTGAAGGGGATCGGCAAGAAGGGCGCGACGGAGCTGATCCGGGCTCGCGGCTCGCTCGACGCAGCCCTCGCCGCCGTCGACGAGCTGGAGGGCCGCACCGGCAAGGCCCTGCGCGCAGCCCACGACGACGCCGTCCGCGAGCTCGGTCGCGCCGTCCTCGATCGCGCCCGGCCCCTGCCCGTCGCCCTCGACGACCTCCCGTTCACGCCCCCCACCGCCGAGGATCTGAACGCGCTGTACGCCGAGCTCGGCTTCCACCACCTGGTCGAGGCGGAGGGGCCCCGGATCGACACCCGCGTGTGCGACACGCCGGAGGCCGTCGCCGCGCTGCTCGCCGCCCTGGGACGTCCGCCCGCGGTGCTCGCCGTCACCGGGGACCCGTCGGCCGCCCGGGGCGAGCTCGTGGGTCTCGCCCTCGCCCGCGGCGACGTCGCGGGGTACGTCCCCCTGTCCCGGATCGAGGCGCTGCAGGCCATGCTCGAGGACCCGAGCGAGCCGAAGGTCGGGCACGATACGAAGTCGCTGCGGGTCGCCCTCGCGCGCGTCGGGATCACCCTCGCCGGGGTCGTGGGCGACTCGGAGGTCGGCTCCCACCTCACCGACCCGACGGGCCTCGCGCCCCACGATCTGCCGGACGTCGCCCGTCGCGTCCTGCACCTCGCCGTCCCCGAGCACGACGCGACCCGCGGCGTCGGTCGCGCCCGGCGACGGTGGGCGGGCATGAAGCCGGCCACGGTCGCCGGCCACTGGGGGCCCTGGGCGTCGGCGTCGGATGCCCTGTGGCAGCGCTTCGCCCCCGGGCTGGACGCAGCGCGGCTCGCCGAGACGCTGGCGCTGGGGGAGACGCTCGCGGGAATGGAGCTGCGGGGCTTCGCCTGCGACGCGGACGACCTCGCCCGATCGGCCGCCGACTTCGCGAAGCTGGGGGAGGAGGTCCAGGGCCGCATCCACGCGCTCGCGGGGCGCGAGTTCAACGTCGGCTCCACGAAGCAGCTCGGGTCGGTCCTGTACGAGGACCTCGGCCTGCCGGTGATGAAGCGCACGAAGACCGGCTGGAGCACGGCCACGTCGGCGCTCGAGCGCATCGAGGGGGCCCACCCGATCGTGCCGCTGGTCATGCGTTGGCGGCGCGTGCGGTGGCTGCGGAGCACCTGGACCGACGCGCTCACGAAGGCGATCGACCCCGACGGCCGCATCCGCGCGACGTTCCACCACGCTCGCAGCTTCTCGGGCCGCGTCATCGTCTCCAACCCGGACCTGGGCCGCGTCCCCGGGCGCACGCCGGAGATGGTGCGCATCCGCCACGCCTTCCACGCTCCGCCGGGCTCGACGCTCCTCTCGGTCGACTACGACCAGCTCGGGCTCTACGTCCTCGCGCACCTCAGCGGGGACGACGAGCTCTGCGGCTCCCTGCGCCGCGGCGCCGACCTGCACCGCATCACGGCGTCGGCCGTCCTCGGCGTGGACCACGACGCGATGACCCACGACGAGCGCCAGATCGGCAAGGTCGTGAACTTCGCCACGTTCGCGGGGCAGGGGGCGAGCGCGCTGGCCCTCCAGCTCGGCGTCGCCGCGGCCGAGGCGAAGACGATCATCGCGAAGTTCTACGAGCACTACTGGGGCGTGAAGGCCTTCCAGGACGGCGAGGTGGAGAAGGCCCGGCGCCGCGGATTCATCGAGACGATCGCGGGGCGTCGCCAGCAGGTCTCGGGGTTCGAGTCCCTCGACAACGCGCTGCGGTCCTACGCCGACCGCGTGGGGCGGCGGGCGACGCACGAGGGGTCGGTCGCGGACGTCACGCGCCGGGCGCTGCTCGCCACCGACGTCGCCCTGCGCGACGCGGGACTGCGCGCCTTCCCGGTGCTGCAGATGCTCGACGAGGTCCTCTTCGAGGTGCCCGAAGACGAGGTGGAGGACGCCCTGGCGGTCACCGTCACGGCGATGCGCGGCACCTACGACCTGCGGATCCCCCTCCGGGTGACCGCCACCGTGGGCGATCGCTGGGGGGCGATGCAGCCGATCGACGTCCCGCCCCGATAGCGTCGCGCCTCAGTCGCAGGCGTCGGGATCGATGCCCGCGGCGGCCACGGCGGCGGGGGAGCTGGGATCGCCGCGGACCACGGGCTCCAACGCGATGTCGGGGATGTCCGTCCCCAGCACGTCGTCGATCGCGTCGGCGAAGAGCTGCGCGGTGAGCGCGTACCCGGTGTCGCTGAAGTGCAGGCCGTCCATGCTCAGCAGGCCGCGGAACCGCTCGGCGGTGAGGTGCCGGCCCCCCACGTCGACCCCGTCGGCGGCGAGCTCTTCGGTGCGGTCGTGCCCCCGGACGACGTGCACGTTGTCGTAGTCCGCGGCGACCTCGTGCAGGAGGGCGTCGAGCGCGGCTGCGTGGGCGTCGACCGAGTCCACGTCGGGCCCGGCGAGGGGCGCGGCCGCGGGGAGGATCGACGGCCGGGGCAGGTCGGAGACGAAGATGTGGGCGTCGAGCGCGGAGAGGCGATCGAGGATCTCCACCAGGTCCCGCCGCACCTCGTCGACCGGCGTGAGGGCGTCGAGGTCGACCTCGGTGTCGAGCAGCGAGTTGATCACGTCGTTGCCGTAGAGGTCCGTGGTGACGATGACGCTCGGCTCGATCTGCTCGAGCAGGGTGATCTGGTCGAGCTCCATCGCCGCCGCGAGGCCCGCGTCGGGCTCGAGCACGAGGTGACCGAAGAAGTTGAGGTTGAAGTCGTCGGGGTCGGGGCCGCGCAGGGTGTCGCCGATGCGGAACCCGCCCACCGCGACGTTGTGAGGCATCAGCTCCGGGTCGACCCGGCCGAGCCCGAAGTCGAAGCGGTCGGTCAGGGGGTCGATGAGCGTGCCGAGCACGCCCGACGCCGCGTCGCTCACGAAGTCGATGACCGCGGGGGCGGCGCACTCCGGCGGCGGGCCCATGTCCGCGGGCGTCATCTCCGGCAGGAGGTCGGGGACGAGCAGGGGCAGCGGCATCCAGGCCCCCATCGCCCGGGCGAGCTGGGCGGCGGGGCCGACGGGGATCGAGCGATGCGTCGGCACGCCGTTCTGCACCCCCTGGGTGAGGGACGCGCCGAACGCCGCGGGGCGCGCGAGGGGGCCGCCCGTGCCCCCCACCGGGGGCAGGTACGTGAAGGGGAGGCCCAAGACGGTCGCGCCCGCGCGCGTGAGGACCTCGACGTCGGCCGGTCCCGGCACCGGAGAGCCCTGGACGACGAAGCCGAGGCGGCCCCCTTCGGCGACGTGCAGCGAGTACGCCCGGATCCCGCCGACGCGGACCTCGAGGACGTCCTCGATCGCGATGGAGCCGGGCAGGGCCGCGGAGACCGGCACGTGACCGAAGGACGAGCCGGTGTCGGGCAGGAGGTCGGGGAGCTCCTCGGACGTCGGAGAGCAGGCCGCGAGGACGCAGATCCCCGCCGGGAGCGCGGACTTGGAGATGAACCGGAAGTTCATGGCTGCGGATTCTAGAGTCATTCCCGTCGGCTGCGACGATCCGGAGGGTCGCTCCGAGGGTCGCGCCGGCGAGACGTCCATCGATCAGTTTCGGTCCGGAGGGTGCTCGAAACCTTGTGAAAGCAAC
>CAZEKB010000105.1:0-16637 GCA_964512225.1 uncultured Rickettsiales bacterium
CCGGCGAGAAGGGATTCTCGGCACGGAGGGGTGGGCCGACCCCACGAGGCCCCGGCGAGAAGGGATTCTCGGCACGGAGGGGTGGGCCGACCCCAGCCGGCGCCCCCGGGTCCAAGTCGGACGCCCCTCGGGGTAGGGTCGGGGCGTGAAGAACGCGCCCGCGCTCGCGGTGGTCTTCCTGCTCGCCGCGTGCGCGGGCCTCCCCGACCCGTCGACGCAGGCCCCGGACCGCCCCGCCCAGGACCCCTCCCCGACCGCCCCCCCGCCGACGGAGTCCGCCACCCCCGCGCCGACCGTGGACGACGCCCGGGCCTTCTACCGGTCCCAGCCGCGGTATCTCTCGCCGGTCGTCCTCGGCACCGAGATCCCGGCGGGGCTGACCGACGTGCGCGCGTCCACCTGCGGCGCGTGCCACCGAGCCCACTTCGACGAGTGGAGCGTCTCCACCCACGCCCGCGCCTGGCTCGACGACGCCCAGTTCCAGGCCGAGCTCCACAAGCCCCGGCCGGACGGCGGCGACGTGACCTGGATGTGCGTCAACTGCCATACGCCCCTGGAGGCCCAGCTCGAGCGGCTCGTGGTGGGCCTCGAGGACGGGCAGTTCGACCGCCCCGTCACCATCGCGAACCCCGCCTACGACCCGGAGCTGCAGCGCGAGGCGATCACCTGCGCGACCTGCCACGTGAGGGACGGCTTCGTCCTCGGGCCCCGGGGCGACTCGGCCGCTCCTCACGCCGTCCGCAAGTCCGACCACCTCACGACCCACGACGTCTGTACGCGCTGCCACCAGGCCGAGCGCGAGTTCCCCGAGCTGGTCCTCTCCTGCGCGTTCACGACCGGGCGGGAGTTCGACGCGAGCCCGCAGTCGGCCGCGGGGAAGACCTGCCGGTCGTGTCACATGCCCACGGTCACCCGGTCCGTGGCCCCCGGGGGTCCCGAGCGCGTCACGCGCAGGCACTGGTTCGGGGGCTCGCTCATCCCCAAGCGGCCCGAGGACGAGGCGGACCTCGCGCCCCTCCGCGACGTCTTCCCGAACGGGCTGACCGCGTCGTTCACGGAGCTGCCCGACCGGGTCGCCCCGGGAGAAGCGTTCGACGTGGTCGTGGAGTATCGCAACGAGCACGCGGGGCACCGCCTGCCCACGGGCGACCCCGAGCGGTACATCACCGTGGAGCTCGCGGCCACGACCGCGGGCGCCGTGATCGCCGAGGCGTCCGAGCGCATCGGGACGGTGTACCGGTGGAGCCCGACCGTGGAGAAGCTCGCCGACAACCGACTGCTCCCGGGGGAGGCCCGCACCCTGCGGCTGACGGGCACGGCGCCCGCGGGGGGGACGGTCGAGGTGGTCCTGCGCGCCGACAAGCGGCGCATCTCCGACGAAGCCCTCGACCACCACGGCCTGCGCGGGCGCTACCCCGCGGGGTTCGAGTTCATCTCCGAGCGCAGGGCGATCCCCGTCGCGCAGCCCTGACGTGCGCCGTCGACGATCGCCCAGGAGCAGGCGATCCCGGCCAGGAACCCGACGATGTGGGCGCCCGCCAGGGGCACCCAGCCCTCGTTCGTGACCAGCAGGCAGTTCCCGGTGGTGTGCTCGTAGGTGAGCTTCACCACCAGCAGGGCGACCTGGGCCGCGAGGATCCAGAGCCCGCGGCGGTCGTCGTGGGCCCGGAACTCCCGATACAGCAGGACGGCGAGGGCGCCGAACAGGGCCGTGTCGATGCCGGACAGCCCCCGGTACGTCGTGATCTCGGGGGCGAAGAGCAGCACCGAGAAGGGGATGAGCAGGGCGCCGACCGCGAGCGTCGCCGCGAACACGCGCCGGTCCCGGAGCTCCAGCAGGGGCGCCAGCAGCGCGAACATGCCGAGGTCCCAGATGAGGTGGTCGCCGGGGTAGTGGACGACCTGGGCCGTGAGCACGCGCCAGGGCTGCGTCGCGAGCACGCCGCGCTGGAACTCGAGCGCCTCGGGGGCCCCGGGGATCAGGTGCAGCGCCACGGCCGCCCCCACCAGGACGATGGAGGCGACCGCCCAGGGCTTGCGGGGAGCGTCAGTCCTCACGACGACGACGGCTCGCGATCGCGAGGAAGGCCATGGACCCGCCGATGGTCAGGCTGATCGGGTCGATGGCGCCGCCGCCCCCGCTGGGGAGGCGGATCCGCGAGGCCTTCTTGCCCTGGAACATCGGCTGCTGCGTGTCCACGCGGGTCGGCGCGGGCGGGAGCGCGGCCCGGGCCTGCTGCGCGAGCCGCTCTCCGGCGATGCGATCGCGGTTGCGTCGGTCGATCCCGTGGCGCTGGAAGGCGTCGTCGTCGAGCACGAGCATCGACGTCTGATCCGTCACCAGCTGGTAGGCGACGCCGAGGTCCGCGATCGCGTCGTTGCTCTCGGAGGGGTCGGCGAGGCCGTTGTTCATGGCGTCCTCGATGTCCTCGACGCGGGCGAGGGCGAACAGCCGCTCGACCTCGGGGGAGTCCGTGGCGACGTCCGGGAAGTCGAACTTCGTGACGTAGTCCTTGTCGTCCCCGGAGATCTTCGCGGCCAGCTTCACCGTCGCCGGGCCGCCCTGGGCGTACTTGCCGAACACGACGAGCTGCTGGCCCTTGTAGACCTTGCCGATGTGCTCGTCGCCCGCGTCCATGACCTTGACGCCGCGCACCGTGAGCTCGGCGTCGTGCATCGACTCGTGCGTGATCTTCTCCTTCGCGAGCATCAGCCGGCCGAGCATGTCGTCGGCGTTGGACACCCCCTCGCTGAAGCCGCCCGACGTATCCGCGATCGTGCGCATGAGCGGCCAGTTGCCGCTGTTGCCGAGCAGGAACCCGAAGACGCGGACGTCCACGTTCCCGAGCAGCGTGGCGAACTCCTTCGGGTCCACGAGGCCCTGGTTGGCGACGGCGTCGGTCACGAGGAGGACGGACGTCACCCGGTCGTCGTCGAGGCCGCCGAGGCCGAGGTCGAGCCCGGCGTACAGGTTCGTGCCGCCCTCCGTCTGCAGAGCCGAGACCTGGTTCGACATCGTGACCACGCGCTCGGGCGTGGCGTTCCAGAAGTCGCGGTTCAGCTCGCGGGCCTGCTCCGAGAACACGACGACCTTGAACCGGTCGTCCGGCGTCAGGCCCTGCAGGCTGCGCACCACCGCGTCCTGCAGGGTCGCGAGCTTGCCCTCCATCGAACCGGAGATGTCGAGCACGAACACGTAGTCGGACCCGCGCGTGATCGGCGCGAGGTCGACGCCCGGGGTCACCACCATCATGAAATGCCCGGGCTTGCTCGGGTCGGGGCGGTGGGCGACGAGGTCGATCCGGCCGGGCAGGTCGTCGTCGAGCCGGTAGTACAGGAGGAAGTCGCGGTCGAGGGCCTCGCCCGTCGCCTCGGCGTGGATGCGGCGGTGACCGTCGCCGAGCTCTTCGACCTTCGCGAGCGAGTCCCAGCCGGGCATGCGCAGGTCGAGCAGGGGGGCCGCGCTCTTGATCTCGACGTCCACGGAGAAGGTCCCCGTGACCGCCTCCGAGCGAGTCCAGAAGCTCTTCGCGGCCTCGTCGGTGCCCCCGTCTTCGAGGGGGTAGAGGTACCGGGCGATGCCCGACTCGACCTCCATCGCCTGGTACCAGACCGCCTTCACGCGGATGGTCTCGCCGGGGGCGATGTTCGCCACGTGGAACCGGTAGTCCAGGTACTCGTTCTTCTCCGTGAGGCCCGCGGAGTTGCCCTGCGCCTTCTCGTCTTCGTAGACGGTGCGGGCCTGCTCCCTGCGCACGACCTCACCCTGCAGCGTGCGTTCGCCGACCACGATCTCGACCTCCGAGAGGGCCGCCGACCTGGGCACGGGCGTGCTGTAGACACCCTCGATCGTGGTCGTGTCGGGGTTGTTGAAGGTCTGGACGACCTCCGTCCGCGCCCAGCCGTTGTTGACGACGACGTCCAGGTGGTGGTCGACGATCGTGAGGGGCGCGTCGGGGGATCCCGCCGGGGTGAGGGTGCCCGCCGCGTGGGCGGTGCCGATCGAGAAGAGGAAGCCCACGACGGCGATGCCGGTCGCGAGGATCATCCCCAGGGCGAGGCGATCGAGGGTGGCTCGTAGCATGGTCATGGCGTCTCCAAGGCCGCGTCGGGCGGCCACGGGGACAACATTCGGGGCGGGCTGTGCACGCGATGACGCACCCGTGTGAACCGCATGTGAATCGGCGGGGTGGTAGACCGCAGGGGATGCAGGCACGTCGGTGGGCGATCGTTGGGGCCTTGGTGACCGTGGCCGTCTACGCGCCCTCGCTCGGGGGCGACTGGGTCTGGGACGACGTCTATCAGATCGCCGATCCGACGCCGTTTCACGACCCCTGGCGGCTCGTGACCATGGACGTGTGGGGGGCCCTGAACGACGCGCCGTCGGACCTGTACCGACCCCTCGCCCTGCTGTCCCACGTCCCCGGCCAGGTCCTCGCGCCGGGCCCCCTCGTCGAGCGGCTGCTCAGCCTCCTCCTCCACCTCCTGCACGCCGGGCTCGTGATCGTGATCGCGCGCGGCGTCGGCGCCTCATCGCGGGCCGCGGGGGCCGCCGCGCTCCTGTTCGCGCTGCACCCCGTGGCGACCGAGGCCGTCGCCTGGGCGTCGGCCCGTCACGACCTGCTCGCGACGACGTGCCTGCTCGGCGGCTGGGCCCTCATCGCCAAGCGCCGCGACGCCGCGGCGGGCCTCGTGCTCGCCCTCGCGCCGTTCTGCAAGGAGCCGTTCCTCCTCACGCCGGTGGCGACGGGCGTATTCCTGCTCGGCGTCGGTCGGCTCGCGCCGCGGGCGCTCGGCGGCTCGATCGCGGGCGTGCTCGCCTACCTCGGGGTGCGATCCGCCCTGGACCTTCCCCTGCCCCGCGGGGGCTCCGAGGAGCTCGCCGGCGCGCTGGGCGCCACGGGCCTGCGGTTCGCCGAGCTGCTCGTCGATCCGAGGGCCGCCGACGCCTTCCCGCTGTTCACGTCGCGGCCCGTCGCGGGGTTCGCCTTCCTGGGCCTCGGCGCGGCCTGCCTCGTCGCCGCCCGGGGTCGCCCCGCCATCGCCGCGGTCGCGGGCACCGCCCTGCTGGTCGCCCCGGGGGCCGCCGCGGCCGCCCAGAACGGCTTCCTCGCCGATCGCTACTACTACGTCCTATGGGGCGGCACGGCCGTCGCCGTGGCCCTGGCCGCGACGCGCCTCGAGCGGTCCCGGGCGCGGGTCCCCTCGTACGTCGCCGCCGTCGCCCTCCTGCTCGCCCCCTTCACCGCCCTGCGGGCGGCCGAGTGGACCTCCAACCGCGCGCTGTACACCGCCTCCCTCGCCCGCACGCCCGACAACCCCCACGCGGCGTTCCACGTGGCGCACGACCTCCACGTGCGGGCGAACGACTGCGCGAGCGCGATCCCCCTGTACCGGCTGGGCATCCGGGCCGACCCCCGCGCGGGCAACAACCTGCAGGCCTGCCTCATGAACCAGGCCGATTGGAGCGCCGCCGCCGCGCTGGGCCCCGAGCTGGTCGCGCGCGATCCCGCCAACCCGACCCCGGCGTTCAATACCGCCTGGTCCCTCGCCGCCCTGGGCCGCTTCGAGGAGGCGGACGCGATGGCACGGGAGTGCCTGCGACGCGCCCCGGACCACGCCAAGGCGAAGGACCTGGTCGCGCGGCTGGCGAAGAAGCGCTCAGAGCAGGCCGGCGAAGTCGCGCCGTAGGGCCTCTCGCTCCTCCTGCAGGAACGTGAACTGGGCCTGGTAGCGGAGCAGCATCCGCGCGGTGTGGAGGCCCCGGCGCACCATCGCCTGCCGCTCCAGGACACGGACCAGCGCCCAGCCCGAGGCCATCAGCCAGGCGACCGCCCACAGCGCCCAGGCGACGTTCACCGGGAACGGCGTACCCCACAGGACCGTGCCGACCACCACCGAGTAGGTGAGGACGACAAGCAGCGTCGTCACGAACATCTTGGTCGTGGCGACCACGTCGGGGCGAGGCGACAGGGTGCGCCCGGCGAACAGGCCGGCGGCCACGGGCGGGACGTGCACGAGCCACCCGGGCCACGCGAGCGGGAGCAGGACGAGCAGCAGGAAGACGTGCCGAACCAGGGCGAACATCGCGCGTCTGCGGGAGAGGTCTCCGCGCAGGAGGTCGTCCTTGATCTCGAACGCGTCGAGGCAGAACTGGTAGCGCCGCACGCGCTCGAGCAGGCCCTGCATCTCGGGATCGTCGCGGCGCTCGGCCCACAGGTCGTTGATGCGCCCGGACAACTTCGAGGCCTCCGCGGGGCTCTGGTGCTCCGTGGCCACCAGCGAGCGCAGCGTGCCCAGGGCCGAGGCCGTCTCGAAGTCGGGCGCGTTGACCGTGACATGCCGCATCGCCTCGTCGACCTGGTCCGTGAGCGCCCGGGCAGCCGCCACCGGATCGGAGCGATGCAGCTCGATCAGCTCCTCCGTGACGGGGAGGGGCTCGCCGTATCGGACGGCCACGCGGGAGCGCATGCGGTCGCGGTCGAAGTAGGTCAGCCCCACCGGCACGACCGACACGACGGCCCCCGCCGCGGCGGCGCTCAGGGCGATGCGCGCGGCCCCGGTCTTGAGCGGCGCCAGCTCCGGGCCGCGGTGGCTGATCCCCTCGGGGAAGATCGCCACCGTGCCGCCGTCGGCGAGCACGGAGTGGAAGGCGGCGAAGGCGTCGTCGTTGTCCACGGCGCCCCCGCCGTGATCCTGGCGACGTCGGATCGGGACGCCCCCGCCCGCGGCGATGATCGGGCCCAGGAGCGGCTTTCGGAAGAGGACGTCCTTCGCCGCGAACGACAACCGGCGGCCGCATGTCGTAACGATCAGGACGGGGTCGACGAGCGAGTTGGGGTGGTTCCCCACCAGCACGGTCCCGTGCGTCGGCAGCCGGTGGGCGCCGACCACGTCCACCCGCCGGAAGAAGACGCGCCGCACCAGCGTGAAGAACGCGACCAGCGCGCGTCGGACCCAGTCGCCCATCCCCGTGATCATGGGGGCGGGCCCGGGAGAGGTCGAGCGCGCGCCGACGAGATCCGCGAGCGACTCAGGCCCTCGCCCTTCGCCAGGCCGACGGCGCGACGCCCACGTGGCGCTTGAACGCCCGACTGAAGGCCGCCTCCGAGCTGTAGCCGACCCGCTCGGCGATCTCGGCCATGCCCAGGTCGGCGCCGAGCGCCCCCCGGGCGACGTGCATGCGCCACCGCAGCAGGTAGCCCGCGGGCGACTCGCCGACGGCGCGCTGGAACCGCTCGAAGAAGACCGTGCGGGACATGCCCGCCGTCGCCGCGAGCGAGGTGGAGGTCCAGGGGTGCGCGGGCGACCGATGGACCGCGCCCAGCGCCCTCGCCAGCCCCGGGTCGCCGAGGGCTCCGAGCCACCCCGCCGCGCCGCCCGCTCCCCCCTCGATCCAACGCCGCAGGATCTGCACGAAGAGGACGTCCGCCAGGCGCGCCACCATCAGCTCGACGCCCGGCCGGGCGCCCGCGATCTCATCCGCGATCAGCCGCAGGGTCGCGTCCAGCCAAGCCGCCGTGCGGCCCCCGCCGGGGGCGACGGAGAGGTGCAGGAGCGGGGGAAGGAGGGGCAGCAGGGACTCCCGACCGCGGTCGTCGAGCCGGAACGTCCCGCACAGGATCGAAGTGCTCGGCCCGCCCCCCGACACGGTCACGCAGGGCATCCCGTCCTCACCGACGTGGGTCGGCAGATCCATGATCCAGCGCCCCGGGGTCCCGGGGGCGTCGCTGAGGACGTGCTTGCTGCCCTGGGGGACGACCAGCAGGTCGCCGGATCGGAACGCGACGGGCGGGGCGTCGTCCACCGAGATCCACCCCGCCCCGGAGAGCACGACGTGGAAGATCGCGTCCGTCGCCCCTCGGGTGAGCACGCCCCAGGGCGCCGACATCTCCGCCCGACTGAAGATCGAACCCTCGACGCGGATCGAGGCCAGGAAGTCGCTCAGTGCATCCATGCCGAGAGGCTACACCGATCGTCCCGTCACTTCAGCTAATCCGTACGATTGGTCAAATCCTCCGGACGATATGGCATTCCATCGTCCGAGGATCCTCGCCAAGATGACGTCACTGGATGTCGAGACGAACTCGGCACGGAGACACCGACCATGAAGACCTGGATCGCCACCCTCCTCAACTTCTTCCTCCCCGGCGCCGGCTACCTCGCTCTCGGCGTGAAGCGCGTGCTCGCGGTCGGCTTCCTCGTGGGCGTCATCGGCTTGACCTACGTCGAGTTCGGCATTCAGGAGCCCCTGCCGGAGCTCTACCGGATCATGTTCGCGAGCGTGTTCATCATGAACACCGCCTTCGCGGTCGACGCCTACCGGGAAGGCAAGCGGCTCGAAGCCGCCTGAGGGGGCCGGCTCCGATTAGTGACTCTGGCTGGAGTCACTACTGTACTCTCTCGCCGTCCGTGCGAGAGTTGCCGCCCATGCCCGCCCTCCTTCGCCTCCTCGCGGTCGCCTTCTGCGTCGCGCTCCTCCCCCGTCCCGCCGTCGCGCAGGACGGGGAGGTGGTGAAGCTCTGGCACGCCTACCGCGGGCAGGAGCAGAGCGCCCTCGAGGCCAACATCCTGTGGCTCCAGCAACGGGACCCGGCCATCCGCGTCGACATCCTCGCCGTCCCGAGCGAGGCCTTCCGGCAGAAGCTGACGTCCGCGGTGCCCCACGACAACGGGCCCGACCTGTTCATCGCGCCGCACGAGGCGGCCGCGGAGTGGGCGGGCACGAACATCATCGCCCCCGCGATCTTCCCCGCCGCGCTGCCCCCGTCGACGTTCCCGGAGACCGCGATCGACGCCGTGACGTACGACGACCGGGTGTGGGCCGTGCCCCTCGCGTTCAAGTCGCTCGCGCTCTTCTACAACCGCGCCCTGGTCGATCGGGTGCCCGCCGACCTCGAGGCCATGGCGCTGCGCGGCGCCGAGGTGGCCGAGATCCCCTTCGCCTACGAGGTCGGCAACTTCTATCACCACGCCGCGTTCTTCCACGCCTTCGGAGGCCGCATCTTCGGCGACGACGGGCGGGGGCCCGTGAACCTCGAGACCGCGGGCACCCGCGACTCGTTCGGCTTCGTGAAGGACCTCGTGGACGCCGGCGTGGTGCCCCCCGAGGCGGACGGCGCGCTGATCGCCAACCTCTTCAACACCGGCAAGACCGCGTTCGTATTCAACGGCCCGTGGTTCATGGGCGAGATCCGGCCGAGCGTCGACTACGGCGTCGCCCCCCTGCCGACCATCCCCGGCGTCGGCCCGCTGCAGCCGTTCCTGACCGTCGAGTCGCTCTACCGCGCGGCGCGCTCGAAGGCGAGCGACAAGGCCGTGGCGAAGGTGGTCGCGGCCGTCGCGGGCCTCGAAGGGAGCGTCGTCCGCGCGACCGTCGGCCGCCAGGTCGTGGCGTACCGGCCCGCCCACGAAGACCCCCGCATCGCCCGCGACCCGACGCTGGCCGCGTTCGTGAAGCAGGCGGCCGCCGCGGTGCCCATGCCCAACCGCCCGGAGATGAGCGCGGTGTGGGAGCCCGCCAACCGCTCGCTCCGCGCCGTCATCCGGGGCTCGAGCGTCCCCGGCGTCGCCGCGGCCCGGGCCCAACAGGAGGTCGGCTTCTACCTGCGGCCGCCCCCGGCGCCCACGTCGCCCGGTCCGTACCTCGTCCTGCTCGCCGTCCTGCTGCTCGGCGGCGCGATGGGCACGCTGCACCTGGCGCGGCGGTCGAACGTGGTGGCCCGAGCCCGCAAGTCCCGGCACGCGTACCTCTACCTCCTGCCCGCGTCCCTCGGCATGGTCCTCGTCGTCTTCGTGCCGTTCCTGGTGGGCTCGGCCGTCTCGCTGTTCGCCCACAAGGGGGGCGAGTTCACGTTCGTGGGGCTCAAGAACTTCGTCCGCATCCTGCAGGCGTCCGACTACCCGGTGACGGACCCCATGTCGTTCTGGTTCACGCTCGTCGTGACCGTGATGTGGACGCTCGGCAACGTCGCCCTGCACACCGGCATCGGCCTCGGCCTCGCCCTCCTGCTCCGCGACCCGTGGATGAAGCTCAAGGGCGTGTACCGCGTGCTGCTGATCGTGCCGTGGGCCGTGCCGAACTACATCACCGCGCTCATCTGGAAGGGCATGTTCAACCGACAGTTCGGGGCGGTGAACGGCGTGCTGGACGTGTTCGGCGTGGAGCCCGTGTCCTGGTTCAGCAACTTCTTCACGGCGTTCGCGGCCAACCTCACCACGAACACCTGGCTCGGCTTCCCCTTCATGATGGTCGTGACCCTGGGGGCCCTGCAGGCGATCCCCCGGGACCTCACCGAGGCGGCGGAGGTCGACGGGGCGTCGGCGTGGGAGCGCTTCCGCCACATCACGCTGCCGCTGCTGCGGCCGGCGCTGCTCCCGGCGGTCATCCTCGGGTCCGTGTGGACCTTCAACATGTTCAACATCATCTACCTCGTCAGCGGCGGCGAGCCGGGGGGCAGCACCGAGATCCTGATCTCCGAGGCCTACAAGTGGGCGTTCACGCGGCAGGCGCAGTACGGGTACGCGTCCGCCTACTCGCTGCTGATCTTCGGGATCCTCATCCTCTACACGCTCCTCACCAAGAAGGTGACGGAAGCCGGGGCCCCCGCATGACCCCGACGAAGCACGTCGATCGGCGGACGACCTGGCGCGGTCAGTGGTGGCGCCACGCCGTCCTGATCCCCCTCACCATGGCCACGCTGTACCCCGTGCTGTGGGTCCTCAAGATGGCCCTCACGCCGAAGGGCACGCCGGACCTGTCCGCGAACCCCTTCCCCACCCAGGTGACGTTCGCCAACTTCGAGGCGCTGATCGGCACCACCGACATCCACGGCGCGTGGCTGTTCGGGCACTGGCTCTTCAACTCGCTCGTCATCGCCGGGGCCACGACGGTCGTCGGCATCGCCCTCAGCTGCACCGCCGCCTACGCGTTCTCCCGCTTCGACTTCCCGGGCCGCGAGCTCGGCATGAACGCGTTCCTCGTCACGCAGATGTTCCCCGGGGTCGTCATGGCGATCCCGCTGTACATCCTCATGGACGCCACGGGGCTCCTGAACAGCATCACGGGCCTCGTCCTGTGCTATTCGACGACCGCCATCCCGTTCTGCGTGTGGATGCTCAAGGGGTACTTCGACACGATCCCGCGGGACCTCGAGGAGGCCGCGACGATCGACGGCGCCTCGCAGTGGACGATCTTCACCGTCATCGTGCTCCCGCTGAGCCGCCCGGCGATCGCCGTCACCGCCCTCTTCTCCTTCATGACCGCGTGGAACGAGTTCATCCTCGCGGCCACCTTCATGGGGGACGAGAAGGCCTTCACGCTGCCGGTCGCGCTGCAGCGCTTCGTCGGCGACTACAGCACCGACTGGGGCGCCTTCGCGGCGGGGGCGATCCTCGTGAGCATCCCCGTGATGGCGCTGTTCTTCGCGCTGCAGAAGAACCTGGTCGAAGGCCTCACCGCCGGGTCCGTGAAGGGCTGAGGCGACGCGCCGAGAAAACTCGGTCGCGGGCTCAAGTACTTCGTACCTCTTCCGATGCTTGGGCGACCGAGGAGGTCGTTCATGTCCGAGGCCGCAGCGCAGACCAACCCGACGGTCACGCCCGTCAGCACCATCGAGACTCGCGTGCGCTCGCTGCCGTTCCAGGACAGCAAGTCGCGGCGGCTCGGCCGCATCCTGATGGACAAGGGCGTCATCACGGACGAGCAGCTCGAGGAGGCGCTGGCCGCTCAGAAGGACGACCCGGGCTACCTCGGGGACATCCTCGTGGAGCTGGGCCACGTCGACCAGGTGCTCCTGTACTCGTGCCTGGCCGAGCAGGCGGGCCTGCCGTTCGTGCACCTCGAGCCGGCGTTCCAGGACCCGGCCGTGGCGGGGGTCTTGCCGTTCCGGATGATCAAGCGACTGCGCTGCATTCCGCTGTTCCAGGTGGAGAAGCTGCTCACGGTCGCCATGGACGATCCGACGGACCTCGACAAGGTGCAGGAGATCGCGTTCGCCACCGGCTGCAGCGTGCACGCCGTCTACACGACCGCGGCGACGATCGACCAGGCGGTGGAGGCGCGCACGGGCAACCTCGTGGAGCTGGCGGGCATCCGTCGGCAGCAGGATCTGCAGGACGCCGAGCTCTCCGACGAGGAGGCCTACGGCTGGTCCGAGGGGGAGAAGATCGACCCGGCCGAGCTCGGCCGCAGCAAGATCATCATCGACCTGATCGACAACCTCGTGGTCGAGGCCATCACCTGCCGCGCGTCCGACATCCACCTGGAGCCGAAGGCGCGGCACCTCCGCGTGCGCTTCCGCATCGACGGGATCCTCACCGATCGACCGTCGATCCCCAACGGCTACAAGGCGGCCGTCCTCTCGCGCACCAAGATCATGGCGCACATGGACATCGCCGAGCGGCGGGTGCCCCAGGACGGCGCCTTCTCCATGCGCTTCAAGGGCCGCCGGGTCGACTTTCGGGTGAGCTCGTTCCCGACGCGCTACGGCGAGGTCGTCGTCATCCGGATCCTCGACCGCTCCGGGCTCAAGATGGACCTCGGCTCGCTGGGGTTCCCGGACGAGCTCGCCACGTCGATGCGCACGACGGTGCACCGCCCCAACGGCATCCTGCTCGTCACGGGGCCGACGGGGTCGGGGAAGACGTCGACGCTGTACGCGCTGCTGGCCGAGATGGACGCCACGCGCAAGAAGATCATCACGCTCGAGGACCCCATCGAGTACGACCTCGACGACATCTGCCAGGGCCAGACCCACGTGAAGGCGGGCTTCACGTTCTCGACGGGGCTGCGGTCGATCCTGCGCCAGGACCCCGACGTGATCATGGTCGGCGAGGTCCGGGACGTGGAGACGGCGAACATCGCGATCCAAGCCTCGCTGACGGGGCACCTCGTCATGTCGACGCTGCATACGAACTCCGCCGCGTCGGCCGTGGCGCGCCTGCTGGACATGGGCCTCGAGCCCTTCCTGCTGTCCACGTCGCTGTCCGGGATCCTCGCCCAGCGGCTCGTGCGGCGCCTGTGCGCCAACTGCAAGGTCCCCTACCGGCTCACCACGGAGGAGCTCACCGCGCTCGGCATCCGCTTCCCCGGTGAAGATCCCAACCCGGTCATCTTCCGGGCGGGCGGCTGCATGTACTGCAACAACCTCGGGTACCGCGGCCGGATGGGGATCTTCGAGCACATCGAGGTCGACCAGCCGGTCCAGTCGATGATCATCCGTCGGGTCTCCGGCAAGGACCTGGAGCGCGAGCTCCGGGAGCTGCGCGGCCACGCCACGCTCCGCCAGGACGGCCTCATGAAGGTCGCCGCGGGCGAAACCACCCTCGAAGAAGTGCTCCGCGTCTCCGCGGGTTAGGACGGGCCATGGACATCACCGAAGCCAAGACCAAGAGCGGGACCATCCTCACCGTCACCCGATCCCTGGATCGCACCACGTGCCCCGAGCTGGACTTCTCGCTGGGCAAGCTCTTCGCGCGGCGCCGCGAGTCCGTGTGGATCGACGTCGTCGACCTCACCCAGATCGACTCGGCGGGGCTCACGCTCCTGCTCAAGTGGCACCGCAAGGCGCTGGCGGAGGGTCGGCGGTTCGCCGTGATCGGCACGACCGACTACCACCGCAAGCTCTTCGAGATCACGCGGCTGGACCAGGACCTGTTGGTGTTCGACGCGGCCGACGGCAATCGAATCCACCCCCGCCCGGCCCGCGGGCTGGCGTGGAGGACGCGCTCCCGGCGCCGCGCCGGGACCGACGAAGAGCAGGTCGCCGGCACCGCGTAGGGCAGCTCCTTCCGTCCGGGCGAGGTGTCATGATCGGGCCTCGCAGCCCGGGCCTGGGAGGACGCGAGTGAAGCGCGGTCGTACCGAAGCGTTCGAGGAGGTCGTGTCGGGGATGACCGACGCGGCCGCGCTCCTCGTTCTGCACGAGCTGGGTGCCTTCGGAGCGCTGCTGGACGGGCCCGGGACGGCGGAGGAGATCGCGGGCGTCGTCGGCGCCGACGGGCGACGCCTGGCGCCCTTCCTCGATCGCGTGACCGCCCGCGGGCTCCTGAGCAAGGACGACGGCCGCTACGGCCTCGTCCCCGGAGACGAGGCGCTGTTCGACCGCGCCACCGGACGCGGGAAGAGGTTCGGGTTCGGGCCGGTGTCCGAGGCGTTCGGTCGGCTCGCCCGCGTGGCGGACATCCTGCGCGACGACCGGCCCCTCGAGGTCGCGGGGTCCGGGGGCGACGTGGCGCCGGAGCAGCGGGAGCGCTTCCTTCGGTACCTGCACACCGTCAGCGTCGAGGCCGCCGAGGAGGTCGCGGACCTGCTCGGCCCGGTGGCCCGAATCGTCGACATCGGCTCGGGCCTC
Organism: uncultured Rickettsiales bacterium; assembly: GCA_964512225.1. Taxonomy (GTDB): domain Bacteria; phylum Myxococcota_A; class UBA796; order UBA9615; family UBA9615; genus CAZEKB01. Next base: position 14,355 of record CAZEKB010000105.1, read on the forward strand.
GGGACCTACTCGGCCGCGCTCCTCGCCCGGGGTGACGGGCGCGCGACGCTGGTGGACCGCCCCAACGCCGCCGACGCCGTGCGGACGTTCGTGAAGGAGGTCGGGCTCGAGGAGCGGGTGAGCTTCTTCGGGGGCGACCTGCTGGAGGACGACTGGGGCGACGGCTACGACCTGGCGCTGGTGGGCAACCTCGTCCACAACCTCGGCGAGGAGGGGAGCCGACGGCTCTTCGGCCTCGTGCGCGAGCGCCTCGTGTCCGGCGGCCGCGTCGCCGTCAAGGACATCGCGATCTCGGAGGACGGGCTCGAGCCCCCCGCAGCGTCCCGGTTCGCCGTGTCGATGGCGATGTTCACGGAGCGGGGCGGGGTCTTCGCCGCCGCCACCGTCGGCGGGTGGCTCGAAGACGCGGGGTTCACCGTGGAGGCCGCGCACACCCTGCAGGAGGCCGAGGGCAGCTACCTGATCGTCGCCCGGTAGGCTCGGGGGGTGAGCCCCGACGATCGCCAGGCGTCCCTGTTCGGAGCCCCCGTCCCCCCGCCCCGGCCCCCGCGGCCGTCGGGCCCGTGGGACGCTCTGCCCCCGGCGCTGCGGTTCGGCACGAGCTCCTGGACGTACCCCGGCTGGAAGGGTTCGATCTACCGGCGCACGTACGCGTCGGAGAAGGCGTTCCGGGAGGGGTGCCTCGAGGAGTACGCGCGGCACCCGTGGTTCGGGTGCGTCGGCGTCGACAGCTCCTTCTACGGGCCGCCGTCGCGCAAGACCGTCGACCGATACGCGGCCCAGACCCCGGCGACCTTCCGCTGGCTCCCCAAGGTCTGGGAGCAGATCACGATCCGCACCTTCGGCGGGGAACGGGTGCCCCGCGGGTTCCGACCGGGGGAGACCAACCCGGCCCACCTCGACGCCGAGGTGTTCGTCCGGGAGGTCCTGCCGGTGTGGGACCGAGACGGCGTCCGCGAGCGGACCGGGCCCCTGATCTTCCAGTTCGCGTCGCTCGGCCGGAGTCCGCCGGCGGCCGCCGTCGACGACTTCGCGCGCCGCTTCGACCGATTCCTGGGCCGGATCCCGCGGACGCTCCGGTACGCAGTGGAGGTCCGCACGCCCGCCCTGCTCGAGCCGTGGTGGTTCGACCTGCTGCACGGCCACGGCGTCGCCCACGTCTTCAACCACTGGGACGGGATGCCCCCGCTGCACGTCCAGCGGGAGGTGGCGAGCCGCTGTCGCACGGCCCCGCCGGCGCACCACGTGATGCGGCTGCTCACCCCGCTGGGCACGAGCTACGCCGCCTCCGTCGAGCAGTTCCTGCCCTACGACCGCGTCCGCGCGGTGCAGGCGACCTGCCGGGAGGACACGACCGAGCTGATCCTCGACGCGCTGCACCAGCGCATGGAGACGTTCGTGATCGCCAACAACCGCCTCGAGGGGCACTCGCCGACCACGATCGAGGCGATCGCGACGATGGTCCTGGACCGCCTGTGATCGACGCGCACGCACACCTGAAGTCGGTCCCCACCGACGGCGACGGCTGGATCGTCCCGGGCGTCGACGCGGCCTCGGAGGCGCTGGCCGCGACGCTGGTCGCCGACCCCCGGGTGCGGGCGGCCGTGGGGCTGCACCCCTGGTACCTGCCCGACGACCTCGACGCCCTCGACGCTGCCCTGGCCGAGGTGGGGGCGACCTGCGAACGCCGGTCCGTCGTCGCCATCGGGGAGACGGGCCTCGATCGCGGGCGGCGGGGCGGGCCGATCAAGCTCCAGCGACGAGCGTTCCGACGGCAGCTGGAGCTCGCCGCGGCCCGGGAGCTGCCCGTGATCCTCCACGTCGTGCGCGCCCACGGGGCCTGCATGGAGGCGGCCGTCGAGGCCGGAGTCCGCGGCATGGTCCACGACTTCGGGGGGCCCGTGGAGGTGGTGCGCGGCTGGGTGGACGCGGGCTTCTTCCTCTCCGTGTCGCCCCGCGGGCTGAACCGGCCCGCCGCGATCCGCGCGATCCCCGGCGAGCGACTGCTGATCGAGACCGACGACGAGGGGTCCGATCAGCTCGCGCGTGTCTGCGCCGAGGTGGCCCGCATCCGAGGAGTGTCCGGCGCCGACGTCGCGAGCGTGACCGCGGCCAACGCGCGGCGGCTCTTCGGCTTGGGAGAGCCCTGAAGGGGGCGGCCGGTCGGAGCGGCGGCGGGGGCGGCGGTGGCGGCGGCGGCGCGGCGGCGGCGGCGGCGCGGCGGCGGCGGGGGCGGTGGCGGCCGGCGGCGGGGGCGGTGGCGGCCAGCGGCGAGAACCGATT
>CAZEKB010000105.1:16737-25846 GCA_964512225.1 uncultured Rickettsiales bacterium
CTCGGCACAGAGGGGTGGGCCGACCCCGGGCGGCGGCGGCGAGAACCGATTCTCGGCACAGAGGGGTGGGCCGACCCCGGGCGGCGGCGGCGAGAACCGATTCTCGCGGCAACAAACCGGGGGGTTCGCCGAACCGGGCGACTTCTTGCCGCATTCCCGGCAACAAACCGGGGGGTTCGCCGAACCGGGCGACTTCTTGCCGCCTCTCCGCCGACAAACCGGGTCTCCGGCTCAGATGCCGTCGCAGTCGGTGTCGTACCCCGCGGGCTGCGGGGCGCCGGGGTAGACGACGGGGCTCTGGTCGTCGCAGTCCCACGCCCCGGCGGGGTAGGTCGCCGTGTCGTAGGGGCCGGGCTGCCACCAGCCCGGGAAGCCGTCTCCGTCGAGGTCCCAGGCGCCCGCGTCGGGGCCGCCGAAGGCGCCGACGTCGGCGGGGCTCCCGTCCGGGTCGAGATCGCCCGGGGGCCCGAGATCGATGGACGCGGAGGTCGCCGAGAGGTGGTTCCGCAGCAGCACGCTGCTCCATGTGCCGCCCTGCAGGCCGAGTGAGCCCGCGGTGTTGCCGTCGGTGCCCGTGGGATCCGGCGCCCCGGCCACGACGGTCCCGGTCGACTGCAGCCGTGAGTACGACAACGGCAGCGCGCCCGAGGTCACCTCGATCGCGGGCGTGGCCCCCCACCCTTCGACGGCGATCCCCTCCAACGTGTCCGCTCCGTCGAGCCACGCCGTGCGCAACGTCCCGACGATGGTCAGGTAGCGCAGCGTCGTCGGTCCGCCCTCGACCACCAACGCGGGCGAGCCGCCCGCGGCCCCGAACGGGCCGATCGGCGCACCGTCGAAGATGCTGTTCTCGATCACCGCGTCGAACTCCACGTGCGCTCCCCCGCCGCTGCCGGGGAACATCGCGGTGCAGCCCACGAAGGCCGAGTGGGTGATCGTGATGTCGCCCGCGGGGGCGTGGAGGCCGCCCCCGAACCAGGCGCTGTTGGAGTCGAAGGTGCAGTCTCCGACCGTCGCCCCCGTCGTATGGACGCCTCCCCCGTACGACGCCTCGTTGCTGGTGAACGAGACCCCCGTGATCGTGGCGGGACCGGCCGACAGCCCCCCTCCCTGACCCCCCAACGCCACCGCGTCGTTGTGCGAGAAGCTGCCGCCCACCACCGTGACGTCGCCGCCGATCATCCCGCCCCCGTGCGCCGCCTGGTTGTGGAAGAACGAGCAGTCGGTGAGGGTCGCCGCCCCGACCGCAGCACCCCCGCCGACGCCTCCCGCGGTGTTCCACGAGAAGCCGCCGGCCGTGGCCACGAGCGGGCCCGACGACAGGTGGACTCCGCCCCCGTCGTCCGCCGCCGTGTTGCCCGTGACCACCACGTTCACGAGGGTCAGCGCGGCGCTCCCGAACACGGACACGCCCCCGCCGTCGTCGGACGCGGTGTTGCCGTCGATCGTGCAGTCCTCGAGCACCGCGCTGGAGTGGATCTCCACGCCCCCGCCGTCCCCCGCGCTGTTGGAGACCACGACGGCGCCCCGCAGCGTCACGTCCTGAATGCCCGAGTGGATCCCCCCGCCGAGCCCGGCGGCGTTGTTCTCGATGATCGTCCCGGTGAAGTCGAAGACCTCGCCCCCCGGACCGGGGCCCCACAGCCCCACGCCGCCTCCCGCGCCGGCGTCGTTGTCTTCGATGACGCAGCCCGACACGGCGACGACGCCCGCGGGCTGGAGGTACAGACCCCCGCCGCTCCCTCCCGGGGCGTGGTTGTCGGTCACCGTGCTGTCGACGATCGCGGTGACGGTGCCGCTCAGCCCGCCGCCCGCCAGCGCGGTGTTGTCGTGCAGGACCACGTCCGCGACGGCCGTCGGGTCCGGCAGCCGCACGCCGCCCCCCCAGGAGACCGCTGTGTTGCTCGTAAAGGACCCGCCCGCCAGGGTCCCGCCCTGGGAGCCGACCCAGAACAGGCCACCGCCGTCCACGGCCGAGTTCGCGTGCAGGGCCGCGCCGGACAGGTCCAGACCGCCGGGGACCGCGCCCTCGATCCGCAGGCCGCCGCCCTCGAGCGCGCCGTGGTTGTCGGTGATCGACAGGCCGACGGCGGCGAAGCCCGAGAGGGCCCGCAGATCGGCGCCCCCGGCGTGGCCGCGGAGCGTCACGTCCGTGAGCACGACATCGCCCGAGAGCACGACGAGACCACGGTCCCCCGCGACGCCCGCCCCGTCCACCAGCACGTCCTGCAGCGTCGCGTCGGCCTGCGCTCGGATCCCCAGGTCGAACCCGACGAACGCCATCCCCACGACGTCGGCGACGTCCGCGTCCAGCCCGACCGCGGCGCCGACATCGGGGATCACGATCGTGCCCCCCGATCCCTCGCCGACGAGCGCGAGGTCCTTGCCGAGCAGGTCGAGGGCCCCCGCCCACGTGCCCGCGCCCACGCACACGAGGTCCCCGTCCACGGCGCCGTCGATCGCGGCCTGGATGCGCTCGTAGTCGCCCGGCACCCGCCGCTCGTCGTCGGGCCCGTCGCAGTCGTTGTCGACCCCGTCGCACACCTCCGGCCCCGTGGGCCCGGCCCGCGGCTCGGCGTCGTCGCAGTCGCCGTCGCACAGGGTGAAGCCGTCGACGTCTCCGTCGGCCAGCTCGTCCGTCGAGGGGTCGCAGTCGTTGTCGAGACCGTCGCAGACCTCCGGATTCCCCGGGAACGTGGCGGCCTCCGCGTCGTCGCAGTCGCCGCCTGCGTCCGCGAGGCCCTCCGGGCGGCAGTCGCCGCCGGGGCTCACCCGGGGCTCGGCGCCCCACCCGTCGCCGTCGACGTCGGCGAAGCAGTCCACCGCGTCGAAGCCGTCGCAGTCCTGGTCGATACCGTCGCCCACGACCTCCTCGGCGCCGGGACGCCGCCCGGGATCCAGGTCGTCGCAGTCGTCGCTGGTGGTGGACTCCCGGGGGTCGTCGCAGTCGCCGTCCGAGGCGGTCAAGGGGGTGGGGCCGCCGGCTCCGTCGGCGTCGGCGTCCAGGAAGCAGGCCGCCGCGTCGACCCCGTCGCAGTCCTGATCGACGCCGTCACCGGCGACCTCCTCGGCGCCCGGGAACGCGCTCGGGTCGGCGTCGTCGCAGTCGCCGGGTGCGCTTCGCGCGTTCGGGGCGGGCAGGCAGCCCAGGGCGGGGGCGTTCGCGCCGAACCCGTCGCGGTCCGCGTCCGGGAACCAGACCTCGACCTCGCAGTCCGGCAGCTCGGTCGCGCAGCCCACCGATACCAGCCCCAAGACCCACGCCCACCTCATGGAACTCGGTCTACCATGCGCCGCCATGACCGGACGGCAAACCAAGGGCCGGGCCCGCGCCGAGCGACCGCTGCCCGACGACCTCGACCCCGACGAGACGCTGGCGCGGGCCCAGCGCCGATTCGACCGGTCCGCGCGGCTCCTCGGCGACGGCGGGATGGTGGCGCTCGCCGACGCGCACGTGATGGTCGTGGGGGTGGGCGGCGTCGGCAGCTTCGCGGCCGAGGCGCTGGCCCGCACCGGCGTCGGGCACCTCACCCTCGTCGACTTCGACGACATCTGCGTCACGAACACCAACCGGCAGATCCACACCGTCCGCGGACGGATCGGCGAGGCGAAGGTCACCGCGATGGCGGCCCGCTGCAAGGCGATCAACCCCCGCGTCGAGGTGTGGGCGCGCGAGGCCTTCTTCTCGGCGGACACGGAGGCCGATCTGCTGCCCGAGGCCGCGCCGCCGTCCTTCCTCGTGGACGCCATCGACAACATCACGGCGAAGTGCCGGCTCCTGGACACCTGCCGCCGTCGGGCCATCCCCGTCGTGAGCTCCCTGGGCGCGGCCGCCAAGACGGACCCGACGCAGATCCGCGTCGCCGACCTGCGCGACACCTACAACGACCCCTTCGCCCGGGACATCCGCCGCATCCTGCGCCGCAAGTACGGCTGGGACATGGACGAGCCGACGGGGATCCCCGCCGTCTTCTCGATCGAACGCCCGATCGCGCCGACCGCCCTGTACTACGACCAGGCGACCGGCGGGTTCCAGTGCGTGTGCCCCCCCAAGGAGGACCGCGGCCACACGTGCGAGGACCGCGTCCAGGTCGAGGGCAGCCTCGGCTTCGTCACGGGCGCGTTCGGGCTCGCCTGCGCGTCGGTCGTCGTGAACCGGCTCGTCGGACGCGACGTCAAGATGGTCGGCCGCGCGTGATCCGGCTCCCCGGCAGCGACGCGCCCGCGGCCCGGGTCTACGACCTCTACATCGCGGGGCGCGCCAGCGCGCTGCTCGCGGTCGCCGTGCGGCTCGACCTCTTCGCGCACCTCGACGCGACCCCGAGCACCCCCGAGGAGCTGGCGGCGGCTCTGGACCTCGCGCCCCGGGGGGCCGCCGCGCTCCTCCGCTCCCTGCACGCGCTCGGGCTCACCGAGCCCCGGGGCGGACGTCACCACCTGACGGAGGCCGCCCGCGCCGACCTCCTCCCCGACGCCCACGGCTCCCTCGCCGGCCTCATCGACCTCGACTTCGACCACTTCATGTCCCCGGCGTCGCTCCTCACGGCCATCCGCAGCGGCACTCAGACCGTGTACGGCGGCGGCGACGTGTGGGAGGAGCACGCCGAAGACACCGAGGCGGCCCGGCGGTTCACCGAGGCGATGCACTCCATCAGCGAGCGCCCCGCGGCCGCGCTGGCCGACGCCTGGCGCTGGGGCGAGGACGCCCGCCTGCTGGACGTGGGGGGCGGCTCGGGCGCCTACCCCGTCGCCCTGCTGCGGCGGTTTCCGCGCATGACCGCGCAGGTGCTCGACCTGGCTCCGGTGTGCTCGGAGGCGCGGCGACGGTTCCGGGGAGCGGGCCTCGGCGAGCGGGCCGTCGCCACCCCCGGCGACCTGTTCGATCCCGCGTCCCCGTACCCGCCTGCGGACGTCGTCCTGTTCTCGCAGATCCTCCACGACTGGAGCCCCGAGGACTGCGCGCGGCTGTTCGAGCGCGCGGCGAGCGCCCTGTCGCCCGGAGGGACCGTGCTCGTTCACGAGAAGCTGGTCAGGACGGAGCCGCGCCCGGGGCCCGTCGCCACCGTGCTCGTGGACCTCGACATGCTCTTCTGGACGGAGGGCAGGCAGTACACCTTCGAGGAGGTGGCGACGATGCTGCGGGCCGCCGGCTTCGACGACGTGGAGGTGACGCCGACCGCGGGCTACTGGTCCGTGGTGTCGGCGCGCAGGAGGTAGAGGCGCCCCCGACCGCCTTGCGCGGTCCCGCGTCGCGACGGTAGAAGCGCCACCCACCCCGGCCCGCCGGCCGGGAAGGAGCGACCATGAGCGATCGCGACGTCGACGTCCTCGTCATCGGAGCCGGCCCCGGCGGCTACCCCGCGGCCATCCGCAGCGCCCAGCTCGGGCTCGACACCCTCATCGTGGAGAAGTCCATGTGGGGCGGCACGTGCCTGAACATCGGGTGCGTCCCCAGCAAGGCCCTCATCACCGCCGGGAAGATGGTGGAGAAGACGTCGAAGATCGCCGCCATGGGCATCACCGTCGGCGACGTGTCCATCGACATGAAGGCGATGCAGGCCTGGAAGGGTTCCATCGTCGGGAAGATGACCGGCGGCGTGCAGAAGCTCTGCAAGGGCCACGGCGCGAAGCTCCTCACGGGCACCGCGCGGTTCACGTCGCCCACCACGGCGACCGTCGCGACGGACGACGGCGACGTCTCGGTCACCTTCGAGACGGCCGTCATCGCGACGGGCTCGGTCCCCATCGAGATCCCCACCTTCGAGTTCGACGAGCAGACGATCCTGAGCTCCACCGGCGCGCTCGACCTGGACGCGGTGCCCGAGCACGTGGTGGTCATCGGGGGCGGGTACATCGGCCTCGAGATGGGCCAGATGCTGCAGAAGCTCGGCGCGAAGATCACCGTCGTGGAGATGGCCGACCAGGTCCTGCCCGGCTTCGACCCGGAGGTCGTGCGGGTGGTCGCTCGCACCATGAAGAAGGCCGGGATCGTCACGCACCTGTCCGCCCGCGCCGAGGGCTGGGAGAAGGACGGCGACAAGGTCGCGGTGAACATCACCAAGAAGGACGGCAGCCCCGAGCGCGTCGTCTGCGACAAGGTGCTCGTGACCGTCGGCCGCAAGCCGTTCTCGGCGGGCCTCGGGCTCGACGCCGCGGGCGTCGCCCGGGACGAGCAAGGCTTCATCCCCGTGGACGAGCAGCTGCGCACCAACGTGCCGAGCATCCTCGCCGTGGGCGACGTCACGGGGAACCCGATGCTCGCCCACCGCGCCACCAAGCAGGGCGAGATCGCCGCCGAAGTGGCCGCGGGCAAGGCCGTCGCGGCGGACTACAAGACCGTGCCCGCGGTGGTGTTCACCGACCCCGAGATCGCGTCGGCGGGCATGGACGAGGCCGAAGCGAAGGCCAAGGGCTTCGACGTGAAGGTCGGCAAGTTCCCGTGGGGGGCGAACGCCCGCGCGTTGACCCAGCTGTCCTCCGACGGGTTCGTGAAGATCGTCGCCGACGCGGCCGACAACCAGGTCCTGGGAATTCTCATCGTGGGCCCCAACGCGAGCGATCTAATCTCCGAGGCCGCGCTCGCCATCGAGATGGACGCGTTCGCGGAAGACATCGGACTGACGATCCACCCTCACCCCACCCTCGGAGAGGCGGTCATGGAGGCCGCCAACAAGGTGCTCGGCCACCCCATCCACATCATGTAGAGAATGAGGCTCATGACGAACCGACTCCTGCTGCTCCTCCTCGTCGCCCTCGCCACCGGCTGCAGCGCGGGCGCGATCATCACCGACGACGACGACACCTCCGAGCCCACGCCGGAGCCCCACCCGGACCCCGTCTTCGACGGCATCGAGGGGACCCTCACGTACGACATCACGTACACCGAGGGCGGCGCCGCGGAAGAGATCGGGGAGTGCACCGAGACCTACTCGATGAGCGGCGTGGACGCCTCGGAGAACGCGCCCGACGAGCTCGCCGAGCTGCAGGAGTCCTGCCCCGAGTGCACGGAGCTCCTGAGCGTCTTCTTCACGACCGTCGAGGACAGCTGCCCGGGCGGCGCGGGCATGCCCGACGACAACCGCATGGCCTTCGACCGCGTCACCCAGGAGGGCTTCGCGATCCTGTGGTGGCGGGCGGGAGACGACTGGTTCGAGCTGTCCGCGGGCGAGCTCGACTACGACGAGACGACCATCGTCTACGACAACCCCGACAGCGGCGGCTGGGGGCCCTGGGGCGGCAACGTCACCACCGACGGCGAGTCCTGCACGTTCATCCAGCCCTGCCGCTGGGACGGCGTCTACACCATCGTGGCGGACCTGGGTTCCAACGACCCGCCGCCCGCCGACGAGTAGGCCCCGACATGGCCCGACCGCAAGACGTCGTCGTCGTCGGAGGAGGGATCCACGGGTGCTCGGTCGCCCGGGAGCTCGCCATGCGCGGCCGCGACGTGCTCGTGCTCGAGCGCTCGGTCCCGGGAGCGGAGGCGTCCTCGGTGGCGGGCGGCATCCTCGGGCCCCACCTCGAGGCCGACTCCGGCCCGCTGCTCGACATCGGGGCCTACAGCCTCGACCTGTACGCCGACTGGGCGGCCGCGCTCGAAGCGGAGAGCGGCGTGCCCGTGGGGTTCGAACGCTGCGGCGGCGCCCTCGTCGGGTTCGATGGGGACGAAGACGACCGGCTGCGGATGCGACGGTCGGCGGGGGAGTTCGTCGCCGACCCGACGCGCTGGGAGCCCGCCCTGGCCACGGGCGCGACGTCCGTGCTCGCCTTCCCCACGCAGGCCCAGGTCGACCCCCCGGCGGTGATGGCCGCCCTGCCGAAGGCGGCGGAAGCGGCGGGCGTGAAGTTCGTGCGGGACACGGTCGTCGGCGTGGACACCGCGTCGCTCGCGGTCGTCGGCGCGGAGGGGCGCTACCCCGCGGCGGACATCGTGGTCGCGGCGGGCGCCTGGTCCACGACCATCCCCGGCGTGCCCGTGCCCCCCGACGCCGTCCGCCCCGCGCGCGGCCAGATCGTCGAGCTCGAGACGCCCGAGCGGCTGTTCGAGACGATCCTCTTCTCCGAGCGCGGCTACGTCCTCTCCCGCCCGGACGGCCGGGTGCTCGCGGGGTCGACGCTCGAGTTCGTCGGCTTCCGCAAGGGCGTGACCGTCGCCGGACTGCGGTCGATCCTCGACACGGCCATCGAGCTGGTCCCGGCCCTCGCGGACGCCGCCGTCGTGGCCACCCGCAGCGGCTTCCGCCCGTACACCGACGACCACCTCCCGCTCCTGGGGCCCACGTCCGTCCCCGGCCTGTGGATGCTCACCGGGCACTACCGCAACGGGATCCTGCTCGCGCCCGGGAGCGCCGTGATGCTGTCGGACCTGATGACCGGCGCGGATCCCGCGGTGGACCCGGGGCCGCTGGATCCGGGGCGCTACTCCAGCGACTCGTAGACGTCGAAGAAGCCCTGCTCCCCGTCGGCGTCGCCGGCCGTGAAGAGGTACGCGTACGGATCCACGGAGTCGCAGTCCAGCGCGGTCGTGCCGTTCTCGAGGCTCGCCGCCCACTCGCCCTCGGCCTGGTACTCGAGGTCGGCGAGGTAGAGCGAGTCCAGCCCCCCCTCGCCGAGCTCCAGAGCCGCCTCCATGACGACCCACGTGACCGCGCGGGGGCCGTCTTCGTGCTCGACCTGCGCCCAGAAGGTCCACCACTCGCCCTCGTCGTCGCACCAGGCGTCCGCGTCGACGATCGACGGAGCCGCGGGGGGCTCCACCGGGCAGGCCGACAGGGCAGCCGCGAGCAGGACGAGCAGAACGGGGGAGCGCGTGGACATGCACGCAGCATGGGACCCGTGCGCGAGGCAGGCAAGGGTCGTCCCGGTGCTCTACGATGCGGCCGAAACGCAGGAGATTCGATGTCCGACTTCAAGTGCAACAAGTGCGGCCTCACCCCCGGCGAGCCGACCGGCGCGGCCGGCCTCCCCCTCGAGGCGATGACCGAGCAGGACATCCCGGTGTTCAACGACTATTGGAAGCGGGTCATGACCGTCACCTGCCGCTCGTGCTGGGCCGAGTGGAAGGACATGGAGGTCAAGATCATCAACGAGTACCGGCTGAACATGCTCG
>CAZEKB010000106.1:0-25606 GCA_964512225.1 uncultured Rickettsiales bacterium
CACCAGTCGCCGAAACGGCTCGTTTCGGGCCGCCGTGATCGCCTGGACGCTCACCGGTCGCCGAAACGGCTCGTTTCGGGCCGCCGTGATCGCCTGGACGCTCACCAGTCGCCGAAACGGCTCGTTTCGGGCCGTCGTGATCGCCTGGACGCTCACCGGTCGCCGAAACGGCTCGTTTCGCCCCGTCGTGATCGCCTGGTCGCCCGGCGCTCTGCTACTCGGGCAGCGCCTCGTCTCCGTCCGTGCGGACGGTCCGGGCGTCGAAGGGGGCCGCGAGCCCGCGCGCTGCGAGGTGCCCGGCGAGCAGGTCGACGAGCCCGATGGCGGTCGCGGCCTCCACGACGGGGACGGCTCGGATCGCGATGATCGGGTCGTGCCGCCCCTTGAGCTCGAGGGCGCGGGCGTCCCCGGTGGCGAGGTCCACGCTGTCCTGCGCCTGGAAGATCGACGACGTGGGCTTGATGGCGACCCGGCCCCACACCGGCGCGCCGGTCGTGAGGCCCCCGAGGATCCCTCCCGCGTGGTTCGTCCGGGGACGCATGCCGCCCGGCGCGCCGGGGTCGGCGTCGTAGGGGTCGTTGTGCTCGCTGCCCAGCATCGTCGTCGCCTCGAACCCGGCGCCGAAGGACACCCCCTTCACCGCCGGGATGGCGAAGAACAGGCGCGCCAGGTGCGACTCGACCGGGGCCGCCCAGGGCTCGCCGACGCCCACCGGCATCCCCTCCGCCCGGAACTCCACCACCCCGCCCAGGGAGTCGCGCGCCGACCTCGCCGCGTCCACCAGCTCCGTCCAGGGCTCGACCAGCTCCGGCAGCGCCGTCTTGAACGGGTTGGACTCGGTGTCGCCCATGGCCGCGACCGGCGTCGTGTTCGCCTCGCCGCCCAGGTCTCCCACCTGCAGCAGGTGCGCCCCCACGACCACCCCGTGCGACCCGAGCACCGCCTTCGCGATCGCGCCGCAAGCCACCACGGCCGCCGTGAGCCGACCCGAGAAGTGACCCCCGCCGCGGAAGTCGTTCCAGCCCCGGTAGCGCACGTGCGCGGTCCAGTCCGCGTGCCCCGGGCGCGGCAGCACCCGCACCTCCCCGTAGGCCCGGCTCCGCGCGTCCCGGTTCCCCACGTGGATCGTCAGCGGCGCCCCCGTCGCCCGCCCCCGAAGGACCCCGCTCAGGATCTCGAACCGGTCCGGCTCCTTCCGCGACGTCGTGAAGCGCGACTGCCCCGGGCGGCGCCGGTCGAGGTCGCGCTGGATCGCCGCCTCGTCGATGGGCAGCCCCGCGGGCACCCCGTCGATCACCACCCCCACCCCGCGCCCGTGGGACTCGCCGAAGATGTGGAACCGGAACAGCCTGCCGAACGTATTCACGCCGCCCCCGCGAGGCGCGCCAGGTCCGCGTGGAAGCCGGGGTACGACACCGTGACGCACTCGGGATCCGAGATGTTCGAGCCCCCGTTCGCCGTCTGCGCGAGCACCGCCAGCGCCATGTGAACCCGGTGGTCGTGGAACGACCGCACCGTCGCCCCGCGCACCGCCCCGGGAGCCCCGTGCACGATCGCCCCGTCCGCCAGCTCCTCGACCTGCACGCCCATGCGCGTGAGGCCCTGCGCCATCGCCGCGATGCGGTCGCACTCCTTGTGCCGCAGCCCCGGCGACCCCACCAGTATCGTCGTGCCCGGCACCGCCGCCGCCAACGAAGCCAGCACCGGGAACAGGTCCGGCGTCGCGCCCACGTCGACCCTCCCCGGGGAGCGGCTCGCCCGGCCCGTGAGCCGAACGCCCGCGTCCGTGGCCTCCACCACCGCCCCCGTCCGACGCAGGACCTCCACGATCGCCCGGTCTCCCTGGCGGCTGTCGACATTCACCCCGTGCACCTCGACCTCCCGACCCAGCAGGGCGGCGGCCACCAGCGGGAACGCCGCCCCCGACCAGTCGCCCTCCACCGTGAACTCCGACGCCGCCGGTCGGCGCCCCCCGGGCACCCCCACCCGCAGCCCCCCCTCGTCCTCCTGCACGTCCAAGCCGAGGCCGAAGGCGTCCGCCGCGATGAACGTGAGATCGAGGTACGGGCGCGACGCCACCGGGGGCAGCAGCCGCACCGTCGAGCGGCCCCGCGTCTGGGCCAGCGCCAGCAGGATCGAGCTCGCGAACTGCGAGCTCAGCCCCCCCCGCAGGGAGACGTCGGCGGCGGCGATCGGCCCCGCGATCGTGAGCGGCGCGCGGGCCGCGTCCGACGACACCGTCGCCCCCAGCTGCTCCAGCACGGCGAGGAGCGGCCCGTTGGGTCGGGTGCGGAGCGACGCGTCGCCCGTCAGCGTGCTCGCGAACGAGAACCGGGCCGCCTGGCCCGCCAGGAACCGCAGCGTCGTGCCCGAGTTGCCGCAGTCCAACGCGGCCGCGGGGGCCGTGGGCTCGAACGGCTCGAATCGGACCGTCCCCCCCTCCTCGTCGACCTCCGCCCGGGCTCCCCAGGCGCGCAGCACGTCGAGCGTGGCCCGGTTGTCCGCCCCGAGGCCCGCGTTGCGGACGACGCACGGCACCGAGGACAGCGCCCCCAGCAGGAGCGCGCGGTGCGTGAGCGACTTGCTGGGGGGGGCATGCAGGACGGGCGCGGGCATGGCGCGCACGATACAGTGCGGCTCGAAGGAAACCCCCCGCCCGTGTCCGATCCCAGGCCCCCCACCGACTGGTTCGATACCTTCGACACTCGGTCCCTCCACGCGGCCCTCCCCGCCGACCTCACCGTGCAGCGGGTGCTCGTCGTCCACAGCCCGGAGAGGGACGACATCGGGCGCGCCCACGTGCTCGACGGCAAGGCCGTGACGATCGGCCGCGTCGGGTCCCGGGGCTCCAAGGCGACGTTCACCGTCAAGGACTCGTCGGTGTCGCGGCTGCACGCGATCGTCGAGCCCGCCGGCGATGGGCACAAGGTGCGGGATCTGGGCTCCCGCAACGGCACCTTCGTGAACGGCCTCAGGAGCGTGGAGTCGGGCGTCGACCACGGCGCCGTCGTGCGGGTCGGGGAGACCGTCCTCCTCTTCCAGGTCCTCAAGGTCCGCCGGGACGAACCCCTCGTGGGCGAGCGCCCCCCGCTGCTGGGTTCGAGCCTCGCCATGGAGCGCGTCCGCGGCCAGATCGACACCCTCGGCCCCGAGGCCATCCCCGTGCTCATCCAGGGGGAGTCGGGCGTGGGCAAGGAGGTCGTGGCCTCGGAGCTGCACGCGCGCAGCGGACGCACCGGCACCTTCGTCCCCGTGAACTGCGGCGGCCTGCCCGCGGAGCTCGTGGAGAACGAGCTGTTCGGGCACGTCGAGGGGGCCTTCACCGGCGCGTCGAAGCGCGCCAAGGGCCTGTTCGTATCCGCGGACGGGGGCACGATCTTCCTGGACGAGATCGGCGAGATGCCCCTCGAGATGCAGCCCAAGCTGCTGCGGGTGCTCTCCACCGGCGAGGTGCGGCCCGTCGGCTCGTCGCAGCCGCGGAGCGTGCAGGTGCGCGTGGTCGCGGCGACCAACCGCACGCTGCAGGACCGGGTGGACCGCGACGCCTTCCGCGGCGACCTCTATGCCCGCCTCTCGGGCTGGCGCATCGACGTGCCCTCGCTGCGGGAGCGCCGGGAGGACGTGCTCGCGATCGCCCGACGCATGCCCGGCGCGGGGCGCGAGCTGGCGATGACCGCCGACGCCGCCGAGGCGTTGCTGCTCTACGAGTGGCCCTACAACGTCCGCGAGCTGCTCCAGGTGGTCTCGGCCGCGATCGTCCGGGCGGGCAAGGGCGTGGAGCTCGGGCTGGTCCACCTCCCCGACGAGGTGAGGGGCCGGGTCGGGGCGCGTGTCCGTCGCGTCCCCGACCCGGGATCCGTGACGGCGCCGATCGAGTTCGCCGTCCGCCGCGAAGGCACTCCGAGCCGCCACGACCTGGAGATGGTGCTCGCCAAGTACGCGGGGAACGTCTCGCAGGTGGCGGGCTTCTTCGGCAAGGAGCGGGCCCAGGTCTATCGGTGGATCCGCCGCTACGGCATCGACACCGCGGCCTTCCGCGAGGACTGACCCCCCCGCTCCCGGGATCGGGCGCACAGCTGCCCGACCCCTCCGGACGGCACATTGCAGTTCGGTCGCCGGGTGGAAGGCACACGAAAGCGGGCAACTGCTCGCCCCTCGCTCGGGGGTGCCTTCCCCGGCAAGCTGTAGCAAGCCAGGAGATTCTTCGATGCACCTTCGCTTCCCCCGCCTCATCCCCGTCGCCTGCACGCTCGCCCTCGCGGGCTGCCAGACCGGCGTCGACGACGCCCGCTGGGCCACCGGCTCGTCGTCGGTCGTCGCTTCGGCCGACTACGCCGTCGTGCACTCCGTCGACACCGAAGGCGGGACCGTCGCGTCCTTCGAGGTGAACACGGGGGTGACCTCGCGCGTCGAGGTCGGCGACCAGCCGGTCCGCGTGGCGCGCCTCGGGGACAACGTCGTCGCCACCCTCAAGGGCGAGCGGGAGTTCGTGGTCCTGGGCGCAGGCGAGGACGGCCTGCAGGTCCTCGACCGCGTGGGCACCGCGGCCGAGCCGTACGGCATCGTCACGTCCGAGGACGGCACCCGCATCTACATCGCGGCGGCCGCCTCGGGCGTGGTCCAGGAGTTCGACGGCGAGACCCTCGAGCTCCTGCGCGACTGGCTCGTCCCCGGCGAGCCCCGCTGGCTGGCCCTGCACCCCTCCAACAACGCCCTGTTCGTCGGCTCGGCGTTCGGCGGCATCGTCTCGCGCGTCGACCTCGGCGCGGACACGGTCTCGCGCGTCGACCTCCCGACCGAGCTCGCCCCCCACCTGCAGACCTTCGACGAGATCGAGCTCACCCCGCGCGTGACGGGCGATCCCGCCGTCGCCCCCGACGGGCGAGCTCTCGCGGTCCCGCTGCTCTTCGTCGACAATACGACGCCCGTGGGCGTCCCCACCCCGGACGGCTTCCCCGCGCCCAGCGGCTACGGCGGCAGCGGCGAGCAGCCCTTCGACACGACCGTCCCCGGCTCGGGCCCCGGTCGGTTCACCCCCGGCGTCGTCACCCTCGTGCTCGACGACGACGGCCTGGTCCTCCCCGAGGACTCGCACACGCTCAACGTCGCCACCAACGACGCCGACCTCTCGGTCGTTCGCAGCTACATCAGCTCCCTCACCTTCTCGCCCGACGGCGACACCCTGCTCGCCACGATGGAGGCCAGCGGCATCGTCGTCGCGGTCCCCAGCAAGCCCGCGCGCGTCGCCTCCGGTCCCGACGCTCCCGGCTCCGGCCAGGGCGCCTCGGAGTTCGTCGGCGACGACGACGACTTCTTCTTCCTCGGCGCGGGCAACAGCCTCGAGCAGCGCCCGACCACGCCGATCCTGACGGACGCCGGCCCCCGCGGCGTCGTCTTCCTGTCCGACGACGACGCGTTCGTGCACAACTTCATCGACCGCACCCTCACGTCGATCGACTTCGGGGCCGTGGACATCGACCGAAACGACCCCGTGGGCGCCACCGCGGCGATCGAGGCGACCGGGTCGGTCGAGGCCTACCCGTCGACGCTCTCGCCCACGCTGGACGAGGGCCGCGCCCTCTTCTTCTCCGCCAACGACCGGCGCATGTCGGCCGAGGGCTCGGGCGTGTCCTGCTCCACGTGCCACCTCGACGGCCGCAACGACGGCCTGACCTGGCCCCTCGGCGTCGGACCCCGGCAGACCCCGTCGCTCGCGGGCGAGGTGTCGGCCACGGCTCCGGTGACCTGGACCAGCAGCGTCCCGTCCGTCGCCCACGAGGTCGAGCTCACGAGCGAAGGCCAGATGGGCGGCACCGGCCTGAACGGTGACCAGAAGGCGGCCGTCGCGGCGTTCATCGACTACACCCCCGCGCCGGACTCCCCCCGCCGGCTCCTCGACGACGAAGCCGTCGCGCGCGGCGAAGAGATCTTCAACCGCGAAGCCGTCGCCTGCGGCGAGTGCCACTCGGGCCCGGCCTACACCGACAACGAGCCCTACACGATGTACGGGGCCCGAGACGTCCGCACCCGGAGCCTCGTGGGCATCTCGTCCTCGGCGCCGTACCTGCACGACGGCTCGATCCCGGACCTGGGCGCCCTGCTCGAGCGCGTCCGCGACGGGTCCATGGGCGACACCTCCAGCCTCTCGGCCGCCGAAATGGCCGATCTCCGCGCCTACCTCGAGAGCCTCTAGGTCTCTCGACGCTCCGGCGTCTCTCTCACGGGAAGGGCGGGCCCTCGGGCTCGCTTTTCCTTTTTCCGGACGACCGTGGTTTGATCCGCCGACCTAGGAGAACTCCATGTCTCGTTTCGATCGATTCGGCGCGCTCGCCGGGACCATCCTCGCGCTCGTTCTCTTCCTCCCGGCGACCGCCGCCGCGGCCGACGCCCAGGCGGACCAGCTGCTCACCATCCCGGACGACGGCTTCGGCTTCCTGCTGACCGGCTCCGAGGCCCGGCTGGTGGCCGAGAAGGGGATGGCCTTCGGGGGCACCGGGTTCGGCAAGCGCATGGGGCTGTCCGTGCCCCTCAGCCCGGCCACCCGGTCGGCGCTGCTGGAGGACCCGGACGCGGCCTGGACCTACGGCTTCAAGGGGTACTTCGAGCTCGGCTACAACAGCGCCCAGGCGTTCGACAAGCGGATCCGTCCCGCCCGCCTGCAGGACGGCTGGGACTCGAGCCTCACCCCGGCCGCGCTGTGCCGCGTGGCCGAGCGGGTGGCGGGCGGTCCCGGCTCGATCGAGGGCGGCTGGATCGGGTGGCTGGACCAGCGGATGGCGATCGACGACCTCCTCGCCCTCGGCGACGTGGGAGAGGCGCTGGCGGCCGCCCGGACCCTCGAGCGGGCCGTGGCCGACGGGGCGCAGGTCGACCACAGCGGGGGCGCCCTGTCGACGTGGGTGTGGGTCGCGCATCACCTCGCCGAGGGCCGCACCCAGGTGGCCTCGGACCTCGCGGGCGGGGCGAACGACGCCGGGGTGACCCTCCCCGAGCTGCACGGGCTGCTGCGCGCGGGCCTCGTCGAGGACGCGGTCGACGTCGCCGCTTCGCTGCCTCCGCTGGACTGCGGCGCCGCCGACGCCTCCCTCCTGGCCGCCCTCACGTCGCGGGACCTCGCGGCGATCGCGGTCGCCACCGACACCGATCGCACCCACGGCCGGGCGACGCGGGCGGCGCTGCTCGCGCTCGTCGACCAGGACCTCTGCGAGGCGGTCGCGGCGTCCACGGGCGCGTCGAGCGCGGGCTGCATGCTGCCCGCCGGGCGGCTCAAGGCCGTGGGCCTGTCCGCGGCGGAGGTCGTGGGCGCGGATCTCGATCTCGACCGGCTGCCCGAGATCGATCGGGATCGGGCCGCGCAGGTCGACGCGGCGGCGGCCACCGTCGGCCGCGACGGCGACACCTGGGCGAGTGCCCTGTACGACCACTACCGGTCCTGGTCTCCGGCCGTGGCGTTCTGCATGGACTCGCCCGTGGAGCTCGGGGTGAGCGGGCCGCGCAGCGCCTGCGATCCGGCGGACGCGGACGGCACCGCGGACGCCGAGGAGGCGCGCTGGAACCAGGCCCGCGCCGCCTGGGAGTCCGCTCGGGCGGGCTGGGCCCGCAAGGACCAGGCGCTCGAGGCGGCGGAGTTCGTGCTCGCTCGCTACGCGGGGCGCGAGGCCCTCATCGGCGAGATGAAGGCGATCGAGGCGGCGGTCGCCCGTCGCCTGTCGATCGAGACGGACCTCGAGCTCGTCGAAGAGGAGCTGAAGACCGCCCGGGGCAGCGCCAAGGAGGACCTCGAGGCCCGCAAGCTGCGGTTCGGCAAGGAGCTGGCCGAAGACCTGCTGCTCCCGGGGGCCGCCGACCGCGACGCCCGCCTCGAGCGGATCACCCAGGAGATCGCCGCGGTGTCGCGGGAGCACGGCCCGACGATCGACGCGCTCCCCGACCTGCTGGCCGCGCAGGCCGCGTTCAGCGTGGCCGAGGGCGACTTCCACCGCGCAGGCCGGCGGTGGGAGCAGCACGAGGACGCCTGGGCGGGCTACCGCCGCGCGCTGAAGTCCGCCCCCTACGCGAGCGCCCGGTCCTGGGCCCGTCACGTGGCCCGCAACATCGTCCCCCCGATGGACCTGCGCGGACCCCACTGGTCGGCGGGGCTGCAGGTCGCCGGGGGCTACGACCGCCTCGACGTCTACCTCGGCGGCCTCCACCCGGCCTCCGTCCCGCGTCAGATCGACGCGTTCTTCGTCGAGCTCGGGGCCCAGGGGATGATCTCGGCGGGTCCCGTCTCGCTGCAGGCGCGCGCGGGCGTCGCGGTGGACCAGGCCCCGCGGGCGGCGCGCACGACCTTCTGCCGCCCGGCCCCCTCGGCCGACGACGGCGGCCCCCCCGACGCCGTGGACCAGGAGTGCAGCGAGGTCCCGTTCATCACGGCCCGCCCCCAGCCCCGGGACAGCGGCTACGTCCGCGTCGGCGCCGTCCTGCTGTCCCCGGACGTCGTCCCGCGCGGGGGCGAGCGATCCGGCAGCTTCCGGGGCGGGCTGGACCTGCGGCTCGGTCTCGAGAACCTCGGCCGCGACTCGCTCCTGGAGGCCAAGGTGACGGTCCTCGCGTTCCCCACCCTCGGCCCCCTGAAGGGCCGCTACGGGGTCGGGTTCCGATCGATCCACCACCTCACCCCCTGCGACGCGGCGGCCGGCACCACGTCCGCCTGCGGGGGAGCCCTGCAGTCGTTCTCGCCGTTCCTGTTCCTGGGCGGTTCGTTTCTGAAGTAGGCGCTCGATCGGCTACGGTCCCCGGACGTTCCGGAGCCCCCATGCTGATCCTCCTCTCCCCCGCGAAGACGCTCGACGAGAGCCCCGTGACTCCCCCCCACCCGGCCACGCAGCCGGCGCTGCTGGGGGAGGCGACCAAGCTCGTCCGCACCGCCCGCAACCTGTCGCTCAAGAAGCTGCGGGCGTTGATGAGCATCAGCGAGTCCCTGGCGAAGACGAACCGCGACCGCTTCCAGGCGTTCGAGACCCCGCTGACGCCGGACAACGCGCTGCCCGCGGGCTGGATGTTCCGGGGCGACGTCTACCGCGGCCTCGACATCGACTCGCTGGACTCCGGCGACGTCGCCTTCGCCCAGGAGCACGTCGCCATCCTGTCGGGCCTGTACGGGATCCTCCGGCCGCTCGACCTCGTGAAGCCCTACCGCCTGGAGATGGGCTCGGCGTTGAAGACCCGCCGAGGCGGGAACCTCTACGCCTTCTGGGGGGACCGGATCACGAAGCAGATCCGGGAGATGACGGCCGCGCACGAGCCGCGCGTGATCGTGAACTGCGCGTCGCAGGAGTACTTCCGCGCGGTGAAGGTCCGGGCGCTGAAGCAGCGGGTGGTCACGCCGGTCTTCCGCGAGGACCGGAACGGCAAGGAGATCACCGTCAGCTTCACCGCGAAGCGCTCCCGGGGCGTGATGACGCGGTGGATCGTCCGCAACCGCATCACGGACCCCGACCGGCTCCACGAGTTCTCGGAGATGGGGTACGTCTTCCAGGCGGACCGGTCGACGGACGACACGCTGCTCTTCGTTCGCCCGGGACCCTGACCGGCGGACGGGGGTAACCTCGGGGCATGTCGGGGGGGACGCCGCAGAACCCATCGCTCGCGCTCCTGGCGCAGGCGCTGCGCCACGCGCGGCAGGCGCCCTTCTGGCGGGACCGCCTCGCCTCGGTGCCCGATCCGCTGCCGTCCATCGAGGCTTTCGAGCGCGTCCCGGTCACCAGGAAGCAGCGCCTGTTCGCCCCCGACGTGACGCCCGCGGACCGCGTGGTGGGCCCCCTGACCGACGTCCTCGCCGCCATGCCTTCGTCGGGCACCACGGGCGGGGACCCCGTCTTCTGTCTTCTGGACGAGCCGACCGCCGCGGCGGGGGCCGCGCGGCTGCATCGCCTCCTGGCCCGGTACTTCGACGTCGGCCGGGGCGGGCCGACCCTGATCGTGGGTGGCCTCCCGGGGGGCACGTCGCTGCCTCCGGCCCCCGGCGCGGCGCACGTCGTGCACGCGGGGCCCCGGGTCGAGGTGGTGCGCGGGTTCGTGGCGGGGCTCGCCGCTCGATTCGCCCAGGTGCTGCTCGTGGCCGAGCCGCGGTTCGCCAAGGAGGCGGTGGAGGACCTGGTCTCTTCGGGGGCCGCCGCGGGGGTGCGACTGCGCGTGGCGATCGGCGGCGAATACGTGCCCGAGGCCCTCCGGGATCACCTCGCGGGCCTGCTCGGCGTGAGCGTCGGCGGCGACGACACCTACATCGGCTCGTCCTACGGGATGGGCGAGGTCGGCCTCAACCTGCTGCACGAGACCGACCTCACGATCCGGCTGCGCCGCCTGCTGCGCGAGGACGCCGCGCTGCGCCTGCGCGTGTGCGGGACGTCGCTGCCGACCTCGCCGATGCTCCTGACGTGGGAGCCCGAGCACGTCCACATCGAAGCCCCCGACCGCACGCTCCTGGTGACGACCGTCGAGGTGCCCCGCTTCCAACCCGTCGTCCGGTACGACACGGGCGATCGCGGCGGCGTGGTGTCGGCGGACGGGATCGCGGCGCTCCGGGCCGTGGCGGCGGTCCCCGAGGGGGGTCGGCTCGCGTGGCTCTACGGTCGCGACGCGGTCCTCCCGGGCCCCCGGGCCGGCGTCTGGCCCGCGGCGGTGCAGGAGGCGCTGCTGTCGTCCCCGCCTCGGGCGCGGGCGGTCACGGGGGCCGTCCAGCTGCGCCACCACCCCGCGGACGACCCGAAGGGCGACCCCCGGGTCCAGATCCTCGTGGAGGCCGTCGGCCCCTTCGACGCGGCCGCGGCCGCCGCCGACATCCGTGAGGTCGTCCTGGATCGACGCCTGCCCCACGTCGTCCCGCACGTCGACCCGGAGCACCCGTTCCGCCGGCGCGCGCCCCACGAGTACAAGCCCCGGGCGGTGCACGAGCCCCTCCGCCTCGTCCACATCGGCATGGACGACCCGCGCTTCCGGGAGGTCGTCGCGCTGCGGCGCCGCATCTTCAGCGAGGCCGCGACGTACGACGATCACGACCTGCTCACCGACGACGAGGACGCGTGGGCCGAGCACTGGATCGTCGAGGGAGGCAGCGGCGCGGACCGCACGATCGTCGCGGCCGTGAGGTCGATCCATCGCCCCGACGGGCCCTTCGAGGACGAGGAGCCGCTCCGCCTCGACTTCTGGCGGGGAACGCCGGACGCGCCGGGGTTCCGCGACGTGGACATGGCGCAGGCGGGCCGCCTCATCGCCGTCGACTCGGCGCGGGGCCGGATGGCGTCGACGCTCCTGATGCGCCACATGTACCTGCTGCTCCGGGGGAAGGGCGTCCGGCTCCTGTTCCTGGACTGCGACCGGAGCCTCGTGCCCATGTACGAGTCCTGGGGGTACCGCCGCTTCCGGGAGCCGTACGTGCACCCCGTCAGCGGCCACAGGTACGAGACGATGGTCTGCTTCCTCGAGGACGTCGCCTACCTCGAGGGCATCGACGCCCACGCCGGCCGCTGGGCGCGAGCGCTGCTCGACCGATTCCGCTCCGACGGCGAGGCGCGGCGGTGGTTCGAGGAGAACATCGGCGCGGAGTACGCCGTCGACCTCCACCGCGTGGTCCAGCGCATCGCCGCGCCCTTCCGCCACTACTTCTCCAACGAGGAGCTGCGCGGCCGATCGGCGGGGTTCGAGCGGCGGACGCACGCCGCGGGCGACGTGGTGGTGCGCGAGGGGGCGGCGGATCGGGCCTTCTTCATCGTGGAGGAGGGGACGCTGATCGCGTCGCGCCGCGACGGAGACCGGGAGCTCGAGCTCGGGCGCCTCACCAGCGGCGACTTCTTCGGCGAGCTTGCGGCCCTCTCCGGGACCCGGCGATCGGCGACGATCACCGTCGCGGACGGGGGGGGGCAGCTGCTCGTCCTCACGCCCGACCAGCTGCGCGAAGAGCTCGGGCGCGTGCCGAGCCTGTGCATCTCGATGCTGCGCGTGCTCGCCGAGCGGTTCGGGGTGGCCGACGGCTCGGTCAACGCGGCGCTGCCGCGGTTCGACGGCGACGGGCCCCTCTTCACCCGGGCCGAGATCGAGGGGCTCCGGCGGCTCCCCCGGGTGCGGGAGGTCGCGTTCGAGCCCGGCGCGTCGATCCTGGAGGCGGGCACCCGGGGCTCGGAGACGTTCTTCATCCTGGAGGGGAGCGTCGAGGTCGTGGACGCCGAGGGTCGGCTCCCCCTCGGCGTGGGTCGCAGCGTGGGCGACTGGGGAGCCCTCGCCCGGCTGCCGCGATCGGCGGACGTCGTCGGAGGACCCGGGGGCGCCCGCTTGCTGCGCGTGGACCTGCCGTTCCTGGTGGGCGCCATCGAGACGGTCCCCGGCATCGGCATCAAGATGCTCCTGCACGTCGCCGCCATGCTCTACCGCCGGCGGGCCGGGTGATCGGGGCGCGGGAAGGCACCGGCCGGGCGGGGTCGAGGCTGCTATCTTCCGACACGCAGTGATCCGCTCCCTCCTCCTCGTCGCCCTCGCCGTCCCCCTGCTCGTCGCCTGCCCGTCGGACGACGGCGACGAGCCCACCCCCGAGCCCACTCCGGCGGGCTGCGGCGACTCGGTCGTGGGGGGCTTCGAGGAGTGCGACGACGGGCCCGCCAACAGCGACGAAGCGGCCGACGCGTGCCGATCCGACTGCCGCTCGGCCCGCTGCGGGGACTCCGTGGTCGACACCGGGGAGACCTGCGACGACGGCGGCGTCTGGGGCGCCGACGGGTGCTCGCCCACCTGCGCGGAGGAGACCGGGCGCCTCGAGGAGGAGCCGAACAGCACCAACTTCGACGCCGAGGCGCTGGGGGCCGACGAGACGGTGACGGGCTCGCTGCCCGAGGGAGACGTGGACTGCTTCCACGTGGAGCTCCCCGAGGGCGGCTGGGTCGAGGCGGACGTGCGCACCGAAGGCGGGGAGGGCTGCCCGGACGTCCTGCTCGAGCTCTTCGCCCCGACGCTCGGCCTGCTCGCCACGGGCACCCCCGGCGGCGACGCGGAGGGCTGCTCGCGCATCGAGCCGATCCGCGAGCCCGGCGCCCGCTTCCTGGCCGAGGGCCTGCACGCCGTCTGCGTGAGCGGGTTCCTGGGGCGCGAGGTGCCGGTGTACGAGCTCACGGTGACCTGGGGCGACGACACGTGCGTGCTCGAGGGCCTGCCCTGGACGGACGCCGAGGACCCGGACGGGGACGGCGACCCCAACGGCTGCGACGACGACGACGACGGCGACGGCGTGGACGACGACGAGGACAACTGCCCCCTCGACCCCAACGGCCCCACGATGGAGGCCCCGGTCACCAACGCCGAGGGCTTCATCGGCGCGTGGCTCACGATCGGCGAGTTCCACCAGGTCCCCAACGGCGACGACGGGTGCCGCGCCTCGCCCGAGAGCCTGATCGGCGAGGACGACGCGACGACCATCCCGAGCATCGGCGACACGGCCGGCGGCGAGGTCTGGCTCGCGTGGCTCCAGAGCGGAAACCGGGTGAACTTCAAGGACCGGTACGGCGGTCAGACCGACCGCGAGGTGTACGCCATCACCTGGATCGACAGCCCCGTCGAGCAGGACGTCACCATGGCGATCGGGCCCGACGACGGCGCGCGGGTGTGGCTCAACGGCGACGTCCACATCGACATCGCGGGCTGTCAGGGCACCAACGTCGATCAGTTCACGGCCGAAGTGACCCTCCTGCAGGGGTGGAACCGCGTGCTCACCAAGGTCCGCGACCACGGCGGCGGCTGGGGCATGTTCTTCCGGTTCCTCGACGACACCGGCGCCCCCCTCGCGGGGTACGAGCTGTCGCTGCAGGAGGGCGGGCCCTGGGCCCCGGGCCAGAGCGACCTCGATCAAGACGGCGTAGGCGACATCTGCGACGACACGCCCGCGGGCGAATGAAGCGCCTCGCGCTCGGGCTGCTCCTCATCGCGTCGCCGGCGGCGGCGGACGTCCCCGCCGAGAGCGAGCCGCCCGTGCCCCCGGGGGCTTCGGTGTCCCCCGAACCCACGGAGCCGATGACCGGGGACGTGCTGCTCGAGTTCCGGGGCCGCGTCGACCCCTCGCCCGCCGCCGTGCAGCGCCTCGCCGCCGACCCCCGCGTGTCCGGGGTGGAGCGCCTCATCGGGGCGTGGCCGGTGTATCGCCTCGTCGGGGCCCCGGAGCTGGACCCGGCGGCGTTCGCCCGGGAGCTCGCCGCGCGCCCGGGGATCGCGTGGGCCGAGCCGGACCGGTTCATGGACCCCCGGCCGCACGACCCCCGCGACGAGCCCATGTGGGACGAGCTGTGGCACCTGGAGAACACCGGGGTCTTCCCGCTCTCCCGCCCCCAGGCCGACGTGCACGCCGTGCCCGCGTGGGAGATCACCAGCGGAGCGGGGGTCATCATCGGCGTCATCGACTCCGGCGTGGAGCTGGACCACCCCGACCTCGACGTCACCGAGGAGGGGTGGGACGCGTACGAGCGCGACGGTCTCGCCGAACCCGACATCGCGAACACCGACAACCCCGGCCACGGCACCGCGGTCGCGGGGGTGGCCGCGGCGATCGGCGACAACGGCATCGGCACCGCCGGGGTCGCCTGGGGCGCGCGCATCTACCCGGTGCGGATGCTCGGGGGCACGGGGCTGACGCTCGGGGACATGTACGAGGCGATGGTCGCCCCCGTGGACGCGGGCGCCGGGGTCGTCAACAACAGCTGGGGGATGATCGACGGCGAGTGCTCGGACGTGCCGTCCTACCAGCCGCTCAACAACGCGCTCGAGTACGCCCGGATCGAGGGACGCGGCGGCCTCGGCGCGGTGGTCGTCTTCTCCGCGGGCAACTCCGGCTGCGAGGTCGACGTGTACCCGATGCAGACCCAGCCGGGGGTCCTCGCCGTCGGGTCGCTGCGTCACGACGATACGAAGTTCGGCTACTCCGTCTGGGGCGAGATGCTCGACATCATGGCCGTGTCCGGCCCCCTGGGAGGCGGCGGGTCCCACCAGGCGCTGCGCTCGACCGATCTCAGCGGCGACCCGGGGCTCAACGGGCGCGGCGAGAACCGGGAGTACACCCACCGCATGGGCGGCACCTCCGGGGCCGCGCCCGTGCTGAGCGGGGCGATCGCGCTCATGCTCGCGGCGAACCCGCGCATCACGGAGGCCGACGTGCGCCGGGTCCTGTGCGACACGGCGGTGCGGGTGAACCCGACCGTCGCCGCCTACGACGAGCACGGCTGGAGCCCCACCTACGGCTGCGGGCGGGTGGACGCGGGCGCCGCGGTGACGGCGGTGGCCGACGACGGGCCTCCGCCGGCGCCGGAGATCCTGCGTCCCGCCGACGGGGGAGACCAGCTCGTGGGGGACGTCGTGCTGCGCTGGGACGAGGCGGTCGACCCCGACGGCGGGCCCGTCCGCTACGACGTCGAGATCGTGGACCTCTCCCTCGACGACGACGGGGACGACGACGCGGGGGACGACGACGCGGGGGACGACGACGACTCGGCGGCCGCCCCGGGCTTGTCCTGGACGGGGCTGACGGAGCCGGCCCTGGACCTCTCCGGCGAGCTGCTCGCGGGGGAGTACGCCGCGCGGGTGTGGGCCCGGGACGACTGGGGTCGCGGCGAAGGATCGGAGCCCGTGGGCTTCTTCGTGGTGTCGCCGCCCCCGCCGCCCCCACCGGACGACGACGATCCCGACGACTGCACCTGCTCGTCGGCGTCCTCCGAGCCGACGGGCCTCGCCCTGGGCCTGATCCTGTGCGCGGCCCTCAGGAGGCGCGGCGCGCGGGCACGGTGGAGTACGACCGGGCCGCGACCTCGCGCTTGATCCAGCGGGCGACCTCGAGCATGCCGTCGATGCCGATCTTCTCGCCGAGCACGCCGCTGTAGTTCGTGGTGCCGTTGATGTCGTACGTGTAGCGGTTGCCGCGCGCGTCCTCCACGAACTCGATGCCCGCGAGGTCGATGCCCTCCGAGGCCATCATCGAGATGTAGGCGGCCACCAGCGGGTCCGACGCGGTGAGGGGCGAGGCGCTGAACTTGTCGGAGCCGCTGTCCGCGGGGCACACGTCCGGGCCCTTCTCGGCCTGCGCCTGGATCTGGCAGGCGTCGGACGGGCACAGCTGGAAGCCCCCGAGGGTGGAGCTGCGCATGGCGAACAGGAAGCGCCCGCCCACGATCTCCACGCGGGTGATGAACGCCTCGGGGGACTGCACGTACTCCTGGAGGATGAACTGCCCGTCCGGCGCCTCCTCGAGCGTGTCCTCTTCGATCGCCGCGGCGAGGTGCTCCACCGAGTGGAACAGCTGGATGCCCAGGCCCTTGCCGCCCCGGTTGTGCTTCGTGATGAAGGGGCCGTCGAACGTGGCGGCGGCCTCGATCATCGCGTCGGCCCCGATGACCAGCATCGTGCGCGGGGTGCGGATGCCGTGCTTGCGCAGGATCATGTCCTGGCGGAGCTTGCTCATCTCCACTTCGTAGGCGCGTGAGCCGTTGATGACGGTGCGCCCCCAGGCCTCGAGCCACAGGAGGTAGTCGCGCGTCAGGCCGACGCTGCCGTGGTGGCCGCGGGTGTGCGACGACGGCGAGATGCGGTTGATCCAGATGCCCTCGGCGGGGGGCACCGCGGGGTCGACGAGTCCGCCGTCGAGCTCGTGCAGCTCCACGGTGAAGCCCTCGTCCTCGAGGCCGCTCACCAGGGGCGGCAGCCAGTCGGGGTTCTCGTAGAGGACGTGGATCGTGGGGAGCGAGAGGTAGGGGGCCATGTCCGTTCTCCGCGCCGGGGGCGCATCCGCGTTTCATTCGCGGGGTGGGGGGAGACGAAGCGGCCCAGAACGTCTCGAGCCGCCGCGGTCACTGGGGACCGGGGCGGCTCGTGGTGGTGTTCGCTAGGAGATCAGCGAGTCAGCCACGGGTGCGTGCCCCGGTCCACAGACAGGCGCAACACAGACAGGTCGCGGCGTTCGCGGTATCGGGACGTGAGAAGCGCATCGGGTCGATCAATAGCACCGGCCTCTCGGATGCGCCACTATTCGCTCCATGGAAAACCGTTGGTTCCACCGCGCGAAGCTGCACATTCCGGCGCACGGGCACTCCCGTCGGGTCGGGTGGATCGAGCTCTTCTACGACCTGATCTACGTCGCCACGCTCATCCAGCTGGGCAACTGCCTCGCCAAGGACATCAGCGCGACCGGCATCCTCACCTTCCTCGGCCTGTTCGCGCCCCTGTGGGTCAACTGGACGCAGTTCACGTTCTTCAACAACCGGTTCGTCATCGACGACTTCACGCACCGCGCGCTGGTGTTCGTCCAGATGTTCGCGATCGGCGCCATGGGCGTGTCGGTGGGGGCCGTGTTCAAGGGCGATCCCACCGCCTTCATCCTGTCGTACTGCGTCGTCCGAGCCGTGATCGTGGCCCTCTACATCCGGGCCTGGAAGCAGGTTCCGGAGGCGCGCGAGCTGGCGAAGTGGAACGCCAAGGGGTTCGGCTTCGGCGGGATCCTGTGGCTCACGTCGGCGTTCCTGCCGTGGCCGTACGTCTACCTCGCGTGGCTGATCGCGATCATCGGCGACCTGATCGTGCCCACGACCGCGCACTCCCGGGAGCTGGAGCTCAAGTTCCCCGTGGACATCCTCCACATGACCGAGCGGTACGGCCTCCTCACGATCATCGTGCTGGGCGAGGGCTTCGTGAAGGTCCTCGACGCCGTCTCCCAGAAGTGGGGAAGGATGCACGGCGCCGACGTCCTCGGCATGGGCGCGCTGGGGCTCCTCATCACCTGCTCGCTGTGGTGGATCTACTTCGACGACGTCGCCGGATCACGGATCAAGAAGAAGGCGCTCGCTCCGTTCGTATGGGTCTACGCGCACCTCCCCATGACCGCCGCGATGACGGCCGTGGGCGTGTCGCTCAAGAAGGCCGTGCTCTTCGAGCCCATGGACGTCGTGCCCACGAAGTACCGCGTGATGGTGTGCGCGACGGTCGCGGGCGTGATGCTGTCCGTGGCGGTCATCGACGCCGTCACCGAGCGGCGGCAGGCCGAGCTCAGCGACAAGACGCGGGTCAACGTCCGGTTCGGCGCGGGGCTGTTCATGCTGCTGCTGATCCCCGTGGGCGGGGGCGTGCCCGGGTGGGTGTTCGTCGCGCTCATCGCCGCGGTGATGGTCTCGCAGGTCGTCTTCGACATGATCAGCGCGCCCATGGCCGACGCGGACGAGGCGCACCACGAGAGCCCGGTGCTCTTCGAGCGCCCCGCGGGCGACGACATCGACGACGAGCAGCAGGAGCTCGAGGTGCCGAAGAAGCGGGCGCCGGACATCCGCGACACGATCCGGGTGGGCACCCCCAACGAGTTCCGGCGCGACCTCTACTTCCACCTCATGGAGGGCTCGTGGCTGCGCCTCTTCGGCCTCACGGTCGTGGCCTACCTCGTCGTGAACGTCGCGTTCGCGGCCCTGTATCTCATCGAACCCGGGTCGGTCTCGGGCGTGGCCGCGGACGACTTCGTGGCGGCCTTCTCGTTCAGCGTGCAGACGTTCACGACCATCGGGTACGGGGGAATGGCGCCGACCACCGACTACGCCCACGCGCTCATGATCGCCGAGGCGTTCGTGGGCCTGCTCGGCGTCGCGCTCGTCACCGGGGTGGTCTTCGCCAAGGCGTCGCGGCCGGTGGGCAGCGTGCTGTGGAGCAAGCCGATCGTGGTCACGCAGCGCGACGGCGTGGACACGATGGAGTTCCGCATCGGGAACGCGCGCGGCAACGAGGTGGTCGAGGCGTCGGTCTCCGTGTCCCTGCTCCGGACCGAGGTCTCCCCCGAGGGGCACCGGATGCGGCGCCTCTACGACCTCGAGCTCGAGCGCAGCCGCACCCCGATCTTCGCCCTGAGCTGGAGCGTGATGCACAAGATCACCGAGGACAGCCCCGCCTTCGGGCTCACGCGCGCGCAGGCCGAGGACGACATGATGGCCGTGATCGTGACCATGACCGGCCACGACGCGACGTACGCCCAGACCGTGCACTCCCGGCACATCTACCGGCCGGAGGACTTCCGGTATCACCACCGCTTCGTCGACGTCATCTCCACGCTGGAGGACGGGACCCTGCGGATCGACTACAGCAAGTTCCACGACACCGAGGCCGACGCGGACGACGCCGTCGGCTGACGGACCTCGGGGTCAGCCCTCGAGGGAGGCGGCCACCGACGCGGCGAGCTCGGCCGCGCTCGCCGGGCGCCGGGCGGGCGTCGGGTCCATCGCCTTCGTGCACAGCCACGCGGCCTGGTCGAGGTCGTCGGGCAGCGGCCGCCGCAGGTGGGGACGCGTGGGCGGGTTCGCCAGCGTCGCCTGCAGGACCCGCTTGGCCGGGGCTCGCCGGTACGCGCGCTGCCCCGTGATGAGCTCGTAGAGCATCGCGCCGAGGCTCCACACGTCCGACCAGGGTCCCAGGGAGTCCGTCCCGCCGCCGATCTGCTCGGGGCTCATGTAGCCGGGCGTCCCCCCCACGGAGCGGCGCTCGCGGGAGACCCGATCGACGATCGCCTCGGGCGGGGGCGCGCCGGGGTTGAACGTGCGCGCCATGCCCCAGTCGATCAGCCACGCGCGCTTCTCCGGCGTCACCACGACGTTCGACGGCTTGAGGTCGCAGTGCACGATCGCGTGGTCGTGGGCGTGGTGCACCGCGTCGCAGATCCCCAGCAGGAGCGGCAGGAGCACGCTGCGCAGGAGGTCCGGGCGCAGATCGGCGGGCACGTCCGCGCTGTGGTCGAGCACCGTGCGGAGCGACCACCCCCGGATGAAGCGGGTCGCGATCCAGTGCAGGCCCTCGTCCGTCACGCCGTGGTCGACGAGCCGCACGATGTTGGGGTGCGTGATCGAGCTGAGCACGACGCGCTCGATCTCGAACGCCGAGGTGCCGTGCCGGGCGCCGGGCCGCATCGTCTTGACGGCGTAGCGGCCCACGTCCCCCTCGCGGCTGGCCTCGTGAACGACCGCGCTGCCCCCTTCGCCGATGCGTCGGCCGAGCAGGAACGGCCCCAACGACTCGGGCAGGCGCGGCTCCGGGAGCGGCTTCGACGGAGGGTCGACGACCTCCGAGGCGGTGCCGCAGCTCGCGAACTCCCCCGTCTGCGGCATGGCCAGGAGGCGGGACCAAGAGATGCTCGGTGTGTTCACCACGATGCCCCCCCCACCGTCGGCTCACGGCGCGACGGAGTCAACCGAAACCGCGGAACCCGGGAACTCTCGGCGGGGCGCGCTGTCGGACGCCGGGAACCTTACCCCGGAGAGCCCATGCGCCCGCGCCCCTCCTTCGCCCTCGCCTTCCTCTTCACCCTGAGCGCCTGCGGCGGGGTCACCCTCGACAGCATGGCGCCCGAGCCCCCGATGAGCGGGCCCGTGGGCGGCTTCGCCGATCAGGACAAGGGCGAGATGGAGCGGGGGGCGCGCGCCGTCGCTGCCGAAGGGGAGCCCGCGGTGAACGTCGGGCGCAAGCTGATCCGGACCGGGGAGATCAGCGTCGCCGTCGACGACTACGCGCCGTTCGACGAGGCCCTCGGCGCCAAGCTCGCGGAGGTCGGCGGCTTCCTCGCCGACACCGACCTCGGCCACGTCTCCGGCCGCGTCGGCTGGGCCACCCTGGTGGTGCGCGTCCCCGCCGACCGGTTCGACGAGCTGGTGGGTTGGACCGAGTCGCGCGTCGAGGTGGAGCGGCTCGACATCGACACGGCCGACGTGACCGAGCAGTGGGTCGACATCGAGTCCCGCATCGCCAACTGGCGGCAGACCGAGGAGCGCCTGCTGGGCCTGCTCCGCACCGAGACCGCGGACCTGGACGACGTCCTCGCCGTCGAGCGGGAGCTCGCCCGGGTGCGCGGCGACATCGAGCAGGCCGAGGGCCGCATGCGCGTCCTCTCCGACCGCGTCTCCCTCGCGACCCTCACCCTGCGCGTGTCGGTGCGCTCGCCCTACACCTCCGAGGTCGAGAAGGCCTTCGTCGCCCGCATCGCCGACACCTTCAGCGGCTCGATGGCGGCGATGGTCACCGTCGCCGAGGGGACCCTGCTGGCGGCGGTGGCGCTCGCGCCGTGGCTCGTCGTCCTCGGCATCTTCGTCGCCGTCCTGATCCGCTTCATCCGCTCGATCCGCCGCCGTCGGGCGACGGCATGACGAGGCCGAAGGGGCGCGTGCCGAACGAAGCCCCGTTGATCAGCAGCTCCACGGAGTGCTCCCCGGGGTAGTAGCGGCGGGTGCTGATGGGCTTGATCCGGTGGCGCTTCGTGCGCGTCCAAGCGCGCCCCCGCCGGACCTCGGCGGTCGTCCACTTGAACACCTTCGGCCTCGTGCGGCCGTCCGCCTTGACGTGATGGACGGCGTAGTCGACGAGCAGCGGCTGGTCGGCGCGGGGCACGAGCTCGACGGTGATCGTGAGCACCCCCGGGTAGTCGAGGCGGGCAGGCCCGACCTCGAAGCGACGCACGTCCACCCGGGCGGGGCCGTAGCCGAGGATCGCCAGCGTCTCCGGATCGCCCGCCTTGATGCGCCCCCGCAGCCCGTGCCGCACGATGCGGCGCAGCTCGTCCGTCCCCTCGCCCCACCAGCGACGCCCCACCGCGTTCGCGAGGTCCGGGTGGTCCTTCGCGATGTCGCCGAGGTGGTTCGAGACGGACAGCCGCACGTACTCCGACGGGTCGTGGCGGAGCCGCTCCAGCAGATCGAGCGTGGGGGTGGGGTCGGCGGCGAAGCTCCGCAGGCGCTCGCCCCAGGGGAGGCGGGGGCGGCTGCCCTCGGAGACGAGCCGACGCACGTGCTCGTCGGGGTCGGTCGTCCAGCCCCGGAGCACGGCGAGCGCCCGGTCCTCGTCGTCGCGGAGGAAGGGCCGCACGGCGAACTCGCAGGACGCCGTGGAGGTGAGGTCGTGCATCGTCGCGAACGACGCGTCGAAGTCGTCCTGGCCGTAGAGCTCCACGACGCTGCACAGGGGCCAGGTCTCCCACATGCCGAGCTCGCGGGAGGCGGCCACGAGCCGCGGCCCGAGGGTGGCCATGGTCCCGGGGACGGCCTCACGCACCGCCCGGGCCACGTGGGCGATCCGCGCCTTGAGCTCGAGCGCGTCGAGGCCCGCGCAGGCCCGCTCGACGAGCCCCGGCGGATCCCCGAGTGCGGCGGCGATTCGATGGACGGCGGCCTCGTCGACCCGATTCTTGAAGGGCTCCATGACAGGAGCCTACGGCGTCGGCGGGGATCGGGCGCATACTGGGTGGAGGAGGGTTGTCATGGCTCGCATCGCTCGGGGGGTTCTTCCGCTCTTGCTCCTGCTCGGCTGTCCCGTCCCGGACGGCTCGGGCGTCGACGACGACGACGCCGCCGACTGCGTCGACGAGGACCTCGACGGCACCTGCGCGGACGAGGACTGCGACGACACCGATCCCGACGTGCGTCCGGGCGTGGCCGAGCGCACCTGCGACGGCGTCGACAACGACTGCAACGACCAGACGTACGACGATCCCGACGCCGACGCGGACGGCGCGAGCGCCTGCGACGACTGCGACGACAACGACCCCACCGCGTCCCCGCTGCTGAACGAGACGCCGTGCGACGGGGTGGACAACGACTGCGACACGTCGACCCTCGACGCCCCCGACGCCGACCTCGACGGCTACTCGGTCTGCAGCGACGACTGCGACGACGACGACCCCCTGCGCCACCCCGACGCCCCGCCGTCCTGCACGGGCATCGACAACGACTGCAGCGGCGACCTCTCCGAGGCCGAGGCCGAGACCGCGGTCGGCCGGAACGCCGCCTGCGCGATCGACGGACTGTGCGCGGATCTGTTGGCCGCCGACCCCACCGTCGAGGACGGCCAATACTGGGTGGGCGACGACCTCGTCGATCCGTTCCAGATCTCCTGCGAGTTCGACGAGACGACGGGCTGGGTGCTCCTGGAGCCCACGGGCAGCCAGGGCGTGTACGTGGCCGAGCACTCGGTGGGCAACCCCTGGCACAAGTGCGGCGACGACAGCGCCGAGCACTTCGAGGGGCTGACCGAGCTGGACGTCGAGCCGGACTGGTCCCAGGGGTACACGCAGTCGCAGTTCCCGATCGCCTACCGCAACCCCGTCTCGGGGCAGACCTACGGCGTGGGCCCGGTGGAGTTCCTGCGCGCTCGGGTGCTGGCCTACGACGGGACGACGCTCATGGTCGCCGTCACCTCCGACGACGACAACGGCGACTGGGACGGGGGCGCGAACCACGGGCACGAGGTCTACGTCCAGGGCGCCGACGAGGAGTGGTTCAACGTGACGCCGGGGACCAACGGCGAGTGCGGGGGAGGCAGCGGCTGGGGGACCGGAGCCTCCGAGTCGGCGCACTACCTGTGGCACCCGAACCCCGGCTTGTGCGCGGTCGACGGCGACACCGGCGGCTGGGACCACCCCGGCAACGCCGGCCTCCCCGCGAACCACCTGCTCCCGCGGGCGGTCAAGCTGGTGGTGCAGACCGGCGGCGGGGCCGCGTTCGGGTGGGCGACCGGCTCGCTCCGGCTCCGCTGAGTCAGATCCCCGTGTAGTCGCCGTCCGGGAGGCGGGCGGGGGTCGCGTACGTCGCGTCCCCCAGCAGCGCGGTGGCCGCGATGTCCACCGTTCGCATGAGCTCGGGGGTGGGGGCGCGCCACTCCTCGTCGATGTCGTCCGCCCGCTCCGCCTGGGCGCCGAGCAGCGAGGTGAGCGTCCAGTAGTGGTACTCGGCCACCATGCAGCCGTAGTCGCAGGTCGGATCGTCGTAGGAGTACCAGGCGCCGTCCGGGTAGGGGTCGGGGATCTCCAGGAACCGGCCCCCGCGGGCCACGTCCATCGCGTCGGCCAGCGTGGAGTCCGGCTCGGTGGCGAAGGCGTCCGGGTAGGCCTGCGCCCAGCCCGCCCCGGTGACCAGGTGAAGCACCTCCTCGAGCGCGGCGTCGAAGCGCTGCGTGCGATCGGTGTGCCAGCCGGGGCTCGTCTCCTCCCCGCCCAGGTCCTGTCCGAAGCCGCCCCCGGAGTCGAACATCTCGAGCTCGCTCTGCGACGCCCACATCACGAGGAACGCCCGGGCCGTCTGCATGGCGTCGAGGACGGCGGGGTCGTCCGCCGCGCCGTCCTCGTCGTTGTCCAGGTACTCGGCCAGGAGGTGCGCGGCGTGCAGGACCTTCTCGTCGGGGACGCCTCGGGCGGCGTAGATGGGGATCTCGAAGACCACCGTCTTCTTCGGCAGCGCCTCGAAGCCCGGATCGCTGTGCGTGTCGACCGTGAAGGGGCCCCCCACGAAGGAGGGGCAGGCCATCGACGCCACGACGGGCGCGAGGAGGACGAGGCGCCTCACCCCGGCGGGTCCTTCTCGGGGGGCTGCCAGAGCTCGACCCGGCGGCCCTCGTTGTCCGTCACCCAGCCGAAGTCGCCGTACTCGGTGCGCTCGACGCGCTCGTCGACCGCGCACCCCGCGGCCCGGAGCTGCGCCAGCATCGCATCGAGATCGCGCACGCGGAAGTTGATCATCGCCTGGTTGGCCCGGTCCCCGAAGTAGTCCGTGTCGGGCGCGAAGAGGCTCCACGTGGTCGAGCCGCGGTCGGCGTCGGCCTGCTCGCTCCACTTGAAGACGGCGCCCCACCACGCGGTGTTCACGTCGATCCCGAGGTGATCCCGGTACCACGCGCCCGTCGCCTCGCGATCCCGTACGCGCACGAAGACGCCGCCGATTCCTTGCACACGTTCCATGGAGCCTCCTGTCAGGGCGGTTCGGCGAGGCAGCGATACCCCACGCCGCGCACCGTCTCGATGGTATCGCCCGCGGCCCCGAGCTTCTGCCGGAGGCGCTTGACGTGCGTGTCGACGGTGCGCGTGTTCGAGTCGCCGCGGACGCCCCACACCTGCTCGAGCAGGATGTCGCGCGTCTGCACCCGCCCCCGCCGCCGGACGAAGGTCGTGAGGAGCCGGAACTCCAGCGCCGTGAGCGAGACGATCTCGCCGTCGACGCGCACCTCGTGCGCCCCGGGGTCGATCCGCAGCCGGCCGAACTCGATCAGGTCCGGGGCCGGGAGCGGGCCCCCTCGGCCGCGCCGCAGGATCGCGGCCACGCGCAGCATCAGCTCGCGGACGGAGTAGGGCTTGGTGACGTAGTCGTCGGCTCCGAGCTCGAACCCGACCACGCGGTCCACCTCCTCGGCGCGCGCGGTGACCATGATCACGGGGACGTGGGCGGTCTTGTCGTCCGCCTTGAGGATGCGGCACACGTCCTTGCCGGACATGTCCGGGAGCATCAGGTCGAGGAGGACGAGGTCCGGGATCGGGTGGCGGCGGGCCTGCTCGAGGGCGTCTCCGCCGGTGGACGCGACGCGGGTCTCGTGGCCCTCGCGCCGGAGGTTGTAGTCGAGCGACGCGATCAAGTCGGCCTCGTCTTCGACGATGAGGACGTTCGCCATGGCGCGTTCATACCACCGCGGGCGGCTCCGGCGCCTGACGGGCGGGCCCCCACGGGTCCGAGGGTCCGGAACGACGACCCCCCCCCCGGGGGGGCCCCGCGGGGGGGGGGGGGGGGGGGGGGGGGCCGAGGGGCGCCCCCCGCCGAGTAGGGGGGCGGCG
>CAZEKB010000107.1:0-25547 GCA_964512225.1 uncultured Rickettsiales bacterium
GGGGGGGGGGGGGGGGGGGGGGGGGGGGGGGGGGGGGGGGGTTGGGGGGGGGGGGTCGCTCGCAGGCGGGCTCGCCTCGGCGGCCGCGAAGATGCCGCGCATGCTCTGCATCCACGCCTCGGCGAGCCGGTTCGCCCCCGCGACCACGTCGTCGGGCGGGGTCGTCGTCCAGCCCGTCGCCGCGCCCGCGAAGGGCTCGAAGGTGCGCTTCAGCAGGGACTCCAGTCCGGTCGCGTAGCTCGTCCCCGTGACCTGGATCACGAGGTGGAGCAGCTCCACCGGGAGCACGTCGAGTCGGTCCTGCTCCTCGAGGATCACCTGCGTGAGCACCTGCCGCGTGAGGTCCCGGCCCTCCTTCGCGTCGACCACCCGCACCCGGATGCCGCGGCGCACCAGGCCCGCGAGCTCCTCCAGCGTGACGTACCGGCTCTCCTCGGTGTCGTACAACCGCCGGTTCGGGTACTTCTTGATGCGTCGCACACCCGCTGTATCCGTCATCGGACCAGCCTACCGGACCTTGACGCGTCGCGTCATCCGGGTACGATGTTGCAATGCAGCAACGCGCTGCAACACGACTCGGAGGAACGACGATGGCGACCTCGAACGACGCACGCGGCGGGCTCGAGCCCTGGTGGACCGCGATGGAGGCGGGCCGCCGGTGGCTCGAGGAGCTCGGCGCGCAGGTGCAGGCCAACGCGGACGGCTCCGTTCGCGCCTCCGACCTCGGCCCCGTGCTCGACGCCGTGGAGCTGCTGGAGCGTCGGGTCCACGGCCTGGACGGCCGCCTCGACGCGCTCCACGGCAAGGTCGACGGGCTCACGGCCGCCCTGGGCGACCTCACGGCCGTGATCGAGGCCCTCGCGGACCGGGTCTCGGGCTCGTGAGCTGGGCCGAGGCCGCCCTCGGGCCCGCGGTCGCCGCCACGGAGCGGACTCGCCGCTTCCTCGCGGAGGGGCCGCTGCGTCCTCCCCCCGGCGAGGTCCGCTGGAGCGTGCCCGGCGAGGTCGTGCTCCGCCGCCCCGGCATGGAGCTCCGGGACTTCTCGGAGCCCGGCGCGGAGGGCACGCCGATGCTGATCGTCGCCCCGGAGGTGAACGGCGCCCACATCGCCGACTTCGGGGAGGGCCAGAGCCTCGTGCGGACCGTCCGCGAGCACGGGTTTCCCCGCGTCGCCCTCACGGTGTGGAGGAGCGCGACCGAGGCGACTCGACACCACTCCGTCGACGACTCCATCGCGGCCGTCTTCGACGCGATCGACCACCTCGGGGGGCGGGTCCACCTGCTCGGGATCTGCCAGGGCGGGTGGGAGGCGGCGGTCGTCGCCGCCCTGCGGCCGGACGCCGTGGCGTCGCTCTGCCTCGTGGCCGCCCCGATCGACTTCCACGCGTCGGCGGGCCTGATCCACGCGACGGCGCGCGCGACCCCGCCCGCCGCCTTCGACGGCCTCGTCGCCCTCGGCGGGGGCGTCATGCGGGGCGACCTGCTCCGGCGCGCGTTCGATGCCCTGCGCCCGGTGCAGCGGCCGTGGGTCGAGTGGAGCCGGCTCTGGGTCGGGCTCGACGACCCCGCCTTCGTCGAGCGCACCCGTCGGCTCGAGGCCTGGTACGGCGCCGAGAAGAACCTCCCCGGCGGCATGTACCGGCAGGCGGTGGAGGAGCTCTTCCGGGAGAACCGACTCGTTCGGGGCGACTTCGTGGTGCACGGGGTCCGCGTGGACCTGTCGGTGATCCGCTGCCCCCTCGCCCTGGTCGCGGGGGCGCGGGACCACATCACCCCGCCCCCTCAGGTGTGGGCCGCGGAGGCCGCGATGTCGCCGTCGCGGGTGCTCCGGAAGACCGTGGACGCGGGCCACGTGGGCGTCTTCATCGGCAGGCGCGCGCTCGCCGAGGACTGGCCGCCGATCCTCGAGTGGCTCCGGGGCTGAGGGGTCCGTGGGGCATACTCGAAGGCCCATGACCGACCCCCCCCCGACCGACGCTCCTCCCGCTCCCGTCGCGCCCGCCGCTGCGCCCGCCGCGGAGGCCCCGCCCCCTCCCGCGCCGGTCGAGACCGCGGCTCCCGCCCCCCCGCCGCGCCCGGGCGGGGGGGGCGCCCCGTCGCGCCTCGAGGCGTTGCCCCACCGCATCCTCTGCGCGGTCGTGGGGGCGGCCCTGATCGGGTCGTTCTTCCTCCCCTGGCTCCAGCTGAACGACACCGCGCTGGGGCGGCTGTCCGGCTTCGAGCTCACCGTGAACGGCTTCCAGTCGTCGTCGAGCCACGCGCTGCTGCTGCTCCTGCCCCTCCTCGGCGCCGGCCTGTGCGCCGTCGCGTGGTTCGGCCGCCGCCGGACGAGCATGACCGCGCTGCTGATCGTGGGGCTGGTGGTCGTGCTCGGGGGCGCGTGGCAGACGCTCGCCTACGTGGCCGCGGCGATCGGTCCGGGGCTCTGGATCGTGGCGGGCGCGGGCCTCGGGGCCCTCATCGGGGGCCTGCCCTGGCAGGCGATCGTGGATCGGCGGCGCGGGGGCTGAGGCCCGGACTCAGGGGTCGCAGACGAACAGGAGCGGGTCCGGGACCCGGATCACCTCGTTGCTGGCGGTGTGGCGCCACACGCCGCCGTGGTCGTAGACGCACGCCGCGAAGCTGACGCCCTCCTCGAACTCGAAGAGCTGCACCGACGCCATGTCCTCGGGCGCCTCGAAGTGGTACGGCGCGTCGCCCACGTCGAGGTGCAGGACCAGCGGCTCGGGCATGTCGGCGGCGTGCAGGGTGTGC
The DNA here is from genome assembly GCA_964512225.1 of uncultured Rickettsiales bacterium. Lineage (GTDB taxonomy): Bacteria > Myxococcota_A > UBA796 > UBA9615 > UBA9615 > CAZEKB01. The sequence goes on from CAZEKB010000107.1 coordinate 2,755, forward strand.
CCCGCGAAGTCGGCGACGGTCGGGTACTCCGTGTCCGTGAGCGTCACCAGGAAGGAGAGGGAGAAGGGGCTGCCGTCGATCCAGCCCGCGAAGAGCTGGCGGAGGTTGCCCGAGGGCTCGCAGGAGGCGGCCCGCTCGAACTCCAGGTCGCCGACGGTGCCCCCGAACGCGATGGTGGGGGGCGACACGGGGCTCCAGTCCATGCCCTCGCAGGGGCTGTCCTCGGGCACCACGTCGTCGTCGTCGACCGCGTCGTCGTCGTCGGGCACCCAGGCCGAGTCGTCGTCGTCGTCGTCGTCGTCGTCGCCCGGATCGGGCTCGGGCGTGCGGTCGCCGCAGCCGAAGCCCTGGCACTCGTCGTCGTCCGGAAGCTCGCTGCACACGCAGCCGGAGGCGGTCAGCGCCGCCCCGACCAACGCGCCCACCCAGGACCATCCGCCGCGTCGTTTCGTCATGGCGTCAGAGTAGCCCGTCGCGTCGCCGTCCGACGCGGATGTCCGATCCCGGCGCGGCCTTCGCCGCCCCGGATCAGGAGATCGAGTTCCGGGCATGGACCTTGCAGCCTCGGCCCACCAAACGGGCCCGGTACCCCGATCAGGGCCCATTCAGGAGTGCGATTACACACATGCCTGTGCCGAATGGCCCGATCACGATCCGACGATGGGTGATGGACGAGCCCGGGCGGCCCCTCCGCGCGATCGAGGAGCCGTCCCCCGAACTGCAGCCCGGAACCGTCCTCGTGGAGGTCGCCGGCTGCGGCGTTTGCCACACCGACCTGGGCTTCTACTACGACGGCGTCCGCACCCGCGGCGCGCTGCCCCTGGCGCTGGGACACGAGGTCTCCGGTTTCGTCGTCGGCGCGGGCGAGGGATGCGAGGGTCTCCTGGGTGAGGCCGTGGTGGTCCCCGCCGTGATCCCCTGCGGGGACTGCGCGGCGTGCGCGGCGGGCCTCGGCACCGTCTGCAAGCGGCAGTTCATGCCCGGCAACGACGGCCACGGCGGCTTCGCGTCGCACCTCGTGGTCCCCGGCGTCGGACTGTGCGTCGTGCCCGACGTGGAGGACGCCGACCAGCCCCTGGGGGCCTCGGGCGTGACCCTGCGGACCCTCTCCGTGCTCGCGGACGCGGCGTCCACCGCGTGGCAGGCCGTCCTGCGGGCGGACCTGAAGCCCGGCGCGCCCGCCGTGGTCGTGGGCTGCGGCGGCGTCGGCACCTGCGTCGTGCAGCTGGCGGCGGCTCGGGGAGCGAAGGTCATCGCGGTGGACGTGGACGCCGGTCGGCTCGCCCAGGCGGAAGCCTCCGGCGCGGCCGCGACGGTCCAGTCGGGCGACGATCTCCGCGCCGCCCGTCGCGCCGTTCGCGGCCTCGTGAAGGAGCTCGGCGGCGCCGGGTTCGGGGTGCCGGTGTTCGAGTGCTCCGGCGCGCCCGCGGGCCAGACGCTGGCCTTCGAGGTCCTCGGCCCGGCCGGGATCCTGCTGGTCGTGGGGTACACCGGCAGCAAGGTGCCGCTGCGCCTGTCCCGCCTCATGGCCCTCGACGCCCGCGCGGTGGGCAACTGGGGCTGCCTCCCCGAGCACTACCCGGCCCTGCTCGAGCTCGCGCTCGACGGGACCATCGACCTGTCTCCCCTCGTGGCGGAGTACCCCCTGGACGACGTCCAGGAGGTCCTCGAAGCCGTCCACGCCCACAAAATCACGAAGCGTCCGGTGCTGATCCCGAGCCGGGCGACCACGGAGCCTTCCGCATGACCGAGTCCCTTCACGACCACACCCTCGTCCCCGGCCGCGAGTTCACGGCGATCCGCTACGAGCGCCGACCGGTCATCCTCCCCGACGGCTCGACGGCGGAGGGCGTCCACAACGTGTGGATCGTCCTGGACAACCCCCGCCAGCTGAACTCCTACACGACCGAGATGGTGCGCGAGGTCATCCTCGCTTTCCGCGCGGCGTCGTGTGATCGCGCGGCGGTCGCCGTCGTGTTCACGGGGGCCGAGGCGCGGGCGTTCTGCACCGGCGGGAACACCAAGGAGTACGCCGAGTACTACTCGGGCAGCCCGCAGGAGTACCGGCAGTACATGCGGCTGTTCAACGACATGGTCTCGGCCATCCTGCACTGCGACAAGCCGGTCATCTGCCGGGCCAACGGCATGCGCGTCGGCGGCGGTCAGGAGATCGGGATGGCCTGCGACTTCACCGTCGCGTCCGACCTCGCGATCTTCGGGCAGGCCGGGCCGAAGCACGGCTCCGTCCCCGACGGCGGCTCCACCGACTTCCTGCCCCTGTACGTCGGCATCGAGCGGGCGATGGAGTCCTGCACGATCTGCGACCCGTGGTCCGCCCACAAGGCGAAGCGCGTCGGCCTCATCACCGAGATCGCGCCCGCCCTCAAGGTCGACGGCGAGTTCGTGCCCAACCCGACCGTCGTCACGGATCGCTACCTCGACGCCTTCGGCAACATCGTGCACGGCGAGTTCAAGACCGGCGACGCGTACGCCCAGGGCAAGGCGGCCATCCGCGCGGGCGAGATCGACCTCTCCCGCCTGGACGAGACCGTGGACCGGCTCGCCGGGAAGCTCGCGCTCACGTTCCCCGACTGCCTCACGAGGACCGTCGAGAGCCTGCGCCGCCACAAGCTGCACCACTGGGACGCGAACCGCGAGGGCAACCGCGCGTGGCTGGCGCTCAACATGATGACCGAGGCCAACGCCGGCTTCCGGGCGTTCAACGACGGCCCGCGCGGGCACCGAGAGGTCGACTTCGTGGCGACCCGCCGTCGGCTCGCCGCGGGCGAGCGCTGGAACGAGGACTTCGTGCGCAGCCTCAACCCCCACATCCGACCCCTGGATCGGGGCTGACATGCGCGCCGCCACGAACGAAGGGGGGGCCCCCGCCCCCGTGAGACCGACCGTCCGGGTCCAGTACGAGGTCGACGGGGCGGTGATGCGGATCGTCTTCGGTGACGGTCGCGCGAACATCCTCGACGCGTCCACGATCGACGCGCTCCGGGACGCGCTTCCCGAGGAGGGGCGGGCCCCCGCGCTGCGGCTCGTCGTCCTGGAGGGGGACGGTCGCGACTTCTCGTTCGGGGCGTCGGTGGCGGAGCACCTGCCCGACGCGGTCGAGGCGATGCTGCCCGCCTTCCACGCGCTGATCTCCGACCTCGTGCACCTGGACGTGCCCACGGCCGCCCTCGTGCGGGGGCGGTGCCTGGGCGGCGGCCTGGAGCTCGCCGCGGCCTGCGACGTGATCTTCGCCGAGAGCACGAGCCGCTTCGGTCAGCCCGAGGTCCACCTCGGCGTCTTCGCCCCCGCGGGCAGCGTGCTGTTGCCCGCGCGCATCGGCCACGCCCGGGCCGCGGACCTGCTCCTCACCGGACGCACGATCGACGGCAGCGAGGCCCACCACCTGGGGCTCGCCGCCGTGCTCGCCGAGCCCGGGGAGCTCGCCGCGGCGTTCGCGCGCTGGGTGGGCAAGTACATCGAACCCCGCTCGGCGGTCGCGCTGTCGGCGGCGGCCCGCGCCGCGCGTCGCCCGGTGCGGGACGCGGTCGATCGCCACCTCGCCACGGTGGAGACGCTCTACCTCGACGAGGTCGCGCGCTCCGCGGACGGCGAGGAGGGCATCCGCTCGTTCCTCGAGAAGCGCTCCCCACGCTGGACCCACCGATGAGCGCCGCCGACGTCGTCGCCCGGTGCGAGGCCATGGTCGAGGACCTGGAGCTCGGCGCCGTGAGCGAGTGGAAGGAGCGGACCGGGGGCAAGGCCATCGGCTGCCTCCCGGTGCACTGCCCCCGCGAAGTGATCGTGGCCGCGGGGTTCCTGCCGGTGGGGGTCGTCGGCTCGGGGGATCTCGAGATCATCCGGGGCGACGCCTACTTCCAGTCCTACATCTGTCGCCTCCCCCGCTCGGTCATCGAGCTGGGGCTGTCCGGGCGACTCGACTGCCTCGACGGCATGGTGTTCCCGTCGACCTGCGACGTGATCCGGAACCTCTCGGGCATGTGGCAGGTGATGTTCCCCGATCGGTACGTGAAGTACCTCGACGTGCCCCAGAACCTGGGTGAGCGGCTGGGGGGGCGCTTCTGGCAGGGCGAGCTGCGGACCCTCGCGGCCGATCTCGAGCGCCTCGGCGGGGCGCGCGTGGACGACGACGCTCTGCGGGCCGCCATCGCCGTGTGCGACGGTTCCCGGCGGGTGGTGAATCGCCTCTTCGAGCGGCGCGCCGAGGCCCCGGATCGGATCCCCACGTGGGAGCTGTACCTCGTGATGCGCGCGGGGCTGCTCATGGGCGTCGAGGAGCACACGGCGATGGTCCACGAGTACCTGCGGGGCATCGAGGACCGGGCGCCGCGGACCCGCGACAACCCGCGCGTGGTGGTGAGCGGGGCGTTCTGCGAGCAGCCGCCGCTTGGCCTCATCCGCACCCTCGAGCGGGCGGGCTGCTGGATCGTCGACGACGACTTCCACCAGGCCCGGCGGTGGCTGCGCGAGCCGATCGCGCCCGCCCCCGACGAAGACCCGTGGGTCGCCCTGGCGCGCGCGTTCCTGCGCAGCTCCGTGCAGGCGGCGGTCCGGTACCACCCCGACGGGGAGGCCAAGGGCACCGACCTCGTGCGGAGCGTCCGACGGACGGGCGCCGAGGGAGTCGTCTTCTGCTCCCCGTCGTTCTGCGACCCGTCGCTGCTCGACCGCCCGATGCTCGCCGCCGCCCTCGACCGCGAAGGCATCCCCTGGACCGGCTTCAAGTACGCCGAGAACACCGGCCAATTCCAAGGCATCCGGGAGCAGGCGGGCACGTTCGCCGACTCCATCCGACTGTGGAGTCACGCATGAGCGCAGAACTCGTCCCCAAGGACCGGGCCATGGAGGCGCAGAAGGCGCTGATCAACGGCCACTTCGACAAGCTCGCGACCGCCGAAGAGGACGGCCGCCCGGCGGTGTACACGTTCGTGCCCGGCAACCTCACCGAGCTGATGCTGTCGTTCGACTCGCTCCCGGTCCTGCCGGAGATCAACGCGCTGCAGTCCGGCATGCGGAAGAAGTCGGGCGGCTACATCACGGCGGCCGAGAAGGCCGGCCACTCCGAGGACGTGTGCTCGTACGTGAAGTGCGACATCGGGATGATGGAGGCGGGCAACCTCGGCCCCACCGGCAAGCGGCTCCCCCCGCCGTCGCTGCTGCTGCTGTCGTACACCGGCTGCTTCACGTTCATGAAGTGGTTCGAGCTGCTGCGCGAGAAGTACGACGCGCCCGTGGCGATGCTCCACGTGCCCTACCAGGCCGAAGGGCGCATCACGGACGAGATGCGCGACTACGTCGTGCGCCAGCTCCGGGAGGACGTCATCCCGAAGTTCGAGGAGGTCACCGGCAACGCCTTCGACGAGGCGAAGCTCAGCGAGCTGCTCGCCCGGTCGCGGCAGGCCGAAGACGACTTCGTGGCCGTGCTCGAGGCGGCGAAGAACCGACCGTCGCCCATCGACGCGTACTTCGGCGGCGTGTACTACATCGGGCCGCTGTTCACGGCGTTCCGAGGCACCCAGGAGGCCGTCGACTTCTACCGGGCCCTGCGCGAGGAGGTCGAAGAGCGCGTCGCGGCGGGGCAGGGGCCGATCACCCCCGAAGGTCCCCTCGGCGAGGAGCGCTACCGCCTCGTGGTCGAGGGCACGCCCAACTGGACGCACTTCCGCGACTTCTGGGGGATGTTCAAGAACGAGGGCGCGGTGGCCGTCGCGTCGACCTACACGAAGGTCGGCGGCCTCTACGACCGCGGCTTCCGCCACGACCCCGAGCGGCCCCTGGAGAGCCTCGCCGAGTACTGCCTGGGCTGCTACACGAACCTCAGCCTGCCCTCGCGCATCCAGCTGATCGCCGACTACGTGAAGGAGTACAGCGCCGACGGCTTCCTGATCAACTCGGTGAAGTCCTGCAACTCCTTCTCCGCGGGGCAGCTGCTGATCCTGCGGGAGATCGAGAAGCGGACCGGCGTGCCGGGGGCGTTCATCGAGAGCGATCTGGTGGACCCGCGCTACTTCAGCCCGGCCAACATCCGCAACCGGCTCGAGTCCTACTTCCAGATGATCGAGCAGAAGCGCACGGCCGGGAGCTCGGCGCCCGCGGCGTCGCAGGTCGCGCGGGCGGGGGCGGTCTGATGCGCGTCGTCGTCGGCATCGACCTGGGCTCGACCACCACGAAGGCCGTCATCCTCGATGAGAACGAGCGGGTCGTGGGCCGGGGGATCACGAACTCCCGCAGCAACTACGACACCGCGTGCGCCGTCGCCCGCACCGAGGCCCTGAACCAGGCGCGCAGCCGAATGCTGGAGGACTCGATCGCGGCCCAGCCCGAGCTCGTCGAGCGATCGTCGCGGCTCGCCCAGGCGCTGGATCGGGCGTTCCGGCACGAGCAGCACCTCACGCAGCTCGCGTCCCTGGAGAACGAGGTCCGTCGGCTGGCGACGGGGCCGAGGTACGTCGATCTGCCCGGCCTCGACGAGGCGCTGGGGCGCATCTTCGAGGGGCTCCGGGTGGCCGCCGCGCGGCTGTTCGGTCCCCTGGCCGAGCGTCGGTCGGACTTCTTCCGCGACCTCGCGGGGGCGGGCTACCAGCGCGCGGCCGAGGGCGAGGCGATCCCCGAGGTCCTGCCCTTCGACCACCTGCTCGGGCTCTACGACCAAGCGATCCTCACGGTGGAGAACGAGCCCGGCGACCTCTCCCTGGAGGGGCTCGCGGAGTCCTCGCTCACGCGGATGCTCGGTCGCCGGAAGGACGCCGACGCCCTGCGCGCCCCCCTGCGCGCCGCCCTCCTGAGCGCCGTCGAGGAGCCGGTCGAGGTCGTGCGCGAGGTCGGGACCGGCTACGGCCGGGTGCGCCTGCCGTTTCCGAAGGACTGCATCCGCTCGGAGATCCTGTGCCACGGCCTGGGCGCCCACCGCATGTACGCGGGCACCCGCACCGTCCTCGACATCGGCGGCCAGGATACGAAGGCCATCCAGGTGGACGACCGGGGGATCGTCACGTCGTTCCAGATGAACGACCGCTGCGCGGCGGGCTGCGGCCGCTACCTCGGGTACATCGCCGACGAGATGAACCTCGGGCTGCACGAGCTCGGGCCGCTCGCGCTCGAGGCGAGCAAGACCGTCCGCATCAACTCCACCTGCACGGTGTTCGCGGGCGCGGAGCTCCGCGACCGGCTGGCGATGGGTCAGCGGCGCGAGGACATCCTGCTCGGGCTGCACCGGGCGATCGTGCTGCGGGCCATGTCCCTCGTCGCCCGCAGCGGCGGCATCACCGATCAATTCACCTTCACGGGCGGGGTCGCCAAGAACCCGGCCGCCGTGAAGGCGCTCACGCAGCTGGTCCGCGAGAACTACGGCGACGTGACCATCAACATCGACCCCGCCTCCATCTACACGGGGGCGCTGGGGGCCGCGGTCTTCGCACACCGCGGCGCGGAGGCCCGGGCATGACCACGGCGGCAGGAATCGACATCGGGACGGGCGCCGTGAAGGTCGCGCTGTTCGACGTCTCGGGCGGCGAGGAGAAGCTCCTGTCCAAGGCGACCGAGCGCATCCGGCGACGGAACCCCGAGCACGTGGCGGAGGAGCTCTGGGAGCTCGCGCTCAGCAAGGCGGGCGCGTCGGCCGAGGACGTGGACTACGTGGCCACGACGGGGGAGGGCGAGGCGTTCGTCCACGCGACGGGTCACTTCTACGGCATGACGACTCACGCGCGCGGGGCCTTGTTCCTGGACCCGGAGTCGGCGGCGGTGCTGGACGTGGGGGCGCTGCACGCGCGGGCGATGCGCATCGATCCGCGGGGCAAGGTGCTCAAGTACCGGATGACGTCGCAGTGCGCGTCGGGCACGGGGCAGTTCGTGGAGAACATCTCCCGCTACCTCGGGGTGCCCATGGACGAGGTGGGGCCGCGCTCCCTGCAGGCGCAGAACCCGGAGATGGTGTCGTCGATCTGCGCCGTCCTCGCCGAGACGGACGTGATCAACATGGTCTCGCGGGGCATCTCCACCGAGGACATCCTCAAGGGCATCCACCTGTCGATGGCCGTCCGCTTCGCCAAGCTGCTGCGCACCGTCGGAGCCGACGGCGCGGTCATGCTCACGGGCGGGCTGAGCACCGACGTGGGCCTGGCCCAGGCGCTGCGGGAGATGCTCGCGAAGAAGGCGAAGAAGCTGACCGTGGAGGTGCGCAGGCACCCCGACGGGATCTACGCGGGCGCCTTCGGCGCGGCCCTGTGGGGGGCCTGGCGACACGACTTCCTGGCGAACCGGAGAGCATCATGAGCACCTTCGAGATGGACACCGGCGAGGCCGCCGGCTGCCGCCCCACCGACCTCGTGGACGTGGCCACCCTCACCGCGGACGACCTCGCGGCGATCGTCAGGATCGACGCCGCGGCCGTCGGCCGACCCCGGCGGGCGTTCCTGGAGCAGCGGCTCCAGTCGGCGCTGAACGACGGCGGGATCCGCCTCGCGCTGGCCGCGACGTTCGTGGCTCAGCGCCCCGTGGAGGGGCTCGTGGGCTTCCTGCTGGGCTCGATCCACTACGGGGAGTTCGGCCTCTGCGAGCCCACCGCGACCATCGAGGTGGTGGGCGTGGACCCCGAGGCTCGCGGACACCACGTCGCGGCCGCGCTCCTGGCCCAGGCGGAGATGCAGCTGCTCGCCCTCGGGATCGAGACGCTGCGCACCGAGGTGTCGTGGGACGAGTTCGAGCTGCTCGGCTTCTTCCGGCGCTCCGGCTTCGCGCCCGCCCCGCGCCTCTGCCTCGAGAAGACGATCGGCGACTGAGCGGCCGGTCAGGGCTGCAGCTCGGTGCGCTCCCAGCCGTCCGCCGTGCGCGTGTAGAGGGTCCGCTCGTGGAGACGAAAGGCCCGGTCCCGCCAGAACTCGATCGTCTCCGGTCGCAGGACGTAGCCGCCCCAGAAGCCCGGACGGGGGATGGCGCCCAGGCCGAACTCGTTGGTGAACCGGGCGACCCGCGCCTCGAGCTCCAGGGGTCGGCGCGGCTCCGACTGGCGGCTGGCCCAGGCCCCGATGCGGCTGAGGCGCGGGCGGGTCGCGAAGTAGGCGTCGGCGACGTCGTCGGGCACCCGGGCGACCGTCCCGGAGATGCGGACCTGGCGGCGGAGCGACTTCCAGTGAAAGGCCGCCGCCGCGCGCGGGTCGGCGTCGAGGTCGCGGGCCTTGGGGCTGCCGAAGTTCGTGTAGAAGGTGAACCCGTCGGGCCCGTGGTCCTTGAGCAGGACCATCCGCACCGACGGCGCGCCCGCGGCGTCGACCGTCGCCAGCGACATCGCCTCGGCCAGGTCCTCGGCGGCGTGGGCCTCGGTCAGCCAGCGATCGAAGCGCGCGTTGGGGTCGTCCGGCACGGGGGTCTCCTGGGCGGGCCCCGCGGCGGGGCGCGCGGAGCATCGCATCTTCGGCGCCGGGCGAGTGACGACCGTCATGGCGCCGCCACGGCCCGGGGGCATGCTCGACCCTCCCCCCGGAGGCCTTGATGCGCGAGCCCGCGTTGCCGATCACTCCGTCGTTTCGGGTCCTCCTGGTGAACCTGCCCCACCCCGTGCGCGTCCAGCGGCGGTGGGTGGCCAGCTACTACGCCCCGAACTTCCTGGTGCCGCCGATCGAGCTCATGGGGCTCGCCTCGCTGCTGCGCACGCGGGGCACGATCGTCCGCCTCTGCGACGCGATCGCGGAGGACCTCGACGGCGTCGCGGTGGCCCGGCGGTACCGGGACTTCGGCCCCGATCTCGTCGTGGGACTCACCGGCTTCGCGATCCTCGACCAGGACCTCCAGGAGCTCGCCGACCTCGGGCGTCGTCTGGGGGCGACCACCGCGGCCTTCGGCTACCTGCCTACCCGCGACGCGGAGGACGTGGCCGCCCGGCCGGGGATCGACTACGTGATCCGGGGCGAGCCCGAGTGGACGCTCGTCGAGCTGTGCGAGGCGCTGGAGAGCAGCGGGAAGGTCGACGACGTGGCCGGGCTCGCCTTCGAGCGCGACGGCGGGGTGGTGCTGACCGACGAACGCGAGCGCATCAAGGACCTCGACTCGCTGCCCTTCCCGGACCACCGCGCCGTCCCGATCGAGCGCTACAGCGAGAGCTTCCTGCCCGGGCCCATCGGCGTGATCATGTCCGCCCGGGGGTGCCCGTTCGACTGCTCGTTCTGCGTGCGGACCTTCGGTCGCCGGTTCGTCGCGCGGTCCTGGCAGAGCCTCGCGGAGGAGCTCACGGGGCTGTACCGGCTCAACCTCCGGCACGTGCGCTTCCTCGACGACACGCTCACCGTGGATCGCGATCGCATCCTGAACCTCAGTCGGTGGATCGCCGAGAACCTGCCGGACCTGACCTGGACGTGCCTCACGCGCCTCGACCGGATCGACCCGGAGCTGGCCCGCGCGATGGCCGCGGGGGGGTGCCGCCGGATCTACGTGGGCATCGAGTCGGGGGATCCCACCCGGCTCGAGTCCTACGGCAAGGGGCTCACGGTGCCGTCGATCGAGGCGGGCGTGGCGGCCGCGCGGGACGCGGGCATCGAGGTGAGCGGCTTCTTCATCATCGGCGCCCCGGGGGAGTCCGAGGAGGACGTGCGTCGGTCCGCGGACCTCGCGATCCGGCTCGGGCTCGACTTCGTGATCGTCACGCGCCTGCAGCGCTGGCCGGGGACGCGCGAGGAGGACTGCGCCCCGGACGAGCTGGACGACGACCGCGCCTTCGCCCTGGAGCGCGCCTTCTACCGTCGCTTCTACCTCCGCCCGGCGTGGCTCAAGGCGAAGGCTCCGCGCATCCTCGCGTCCCCCCGGGACGTGGCCCTCGGCGCTCGGGCGCTGCTCCTGTACGTCGCGGGGCGGGTGGCCCACCGCGACTTCATCTGACCCCGCCCCGGGGATCGAGCCCGGGGATCAGATGTGCTGTCCGCCGTCGACCTGGAGGCACTGCCCGGTGACGTGTCGCGCGGCCGGGGAGAGCAGGAAGGCGACCGCCGCCGCGACGTCCTCGGGCTCGGCGAGCCGACCGGTGACGGTCTCGGCCCGGGCCCGGTCGAGGATGTCGGGGGGCAGGTCCCTCGCCATGTCCGTGAGGACCATGCCCGGCGCGACCGCGTTCACGGTGACGCCGAACCGCCCGAGCTCGCGGGCCGCGGTCTTGACCAGCGCGAGGACACCCCCCTTGCTGGCGGCGTAGTTCGCTTGGCCGAACTTGCCGCGCAGGCCGTTGATCGAGGTGATCGCGACGATCCGTCCGGAGGAGCCCCCCCCGGCCCGGGACCGGAACCGCTCGGCGGCGGCGCGCACGCAGTGGAAGACCCCCCCGAGGTTCACCCCGAGGACGGCGGACCACTCCGCGTCGCTCATCTTCCACAGCACCCGGTCGCGGGTGATCCCCGCGTTGCAGACGACCCCCGACACCGGCCCCAGCTCGCGCTCGACGTGGGCGAACAGGGCCCTCACGGCCGCCGAATCGGACACGTCCGCGTCCACGGCGAAGGCGCGGCGGCCGCGGGACCGCACGGCGTCGGCGACCGTGGCGGCGGCCTCGTCGTCGCCGAGGTGGCAGAAGGCGACGTCCCAGCCGTCGTCGGCGAGGGTTCGGGCGATGGCGGCGCCGATGCCGCGGCTGCCTCCGGTGACGAGAGCGACGGGGGAGTCCATGCCGCATGGTGCCCCGACGAGGCGTCGGTGCATGACCGATGTCAGTGCGACTTCCCCTCCGGATGCAAGAGTCGGACATGCCCAAAAACCCGTTTCGAATCGTTCGCCAGGTTCCCGGCTTCACCGAAACCCTGGCCCGGAAGCCCCGGCTCGCCGCCGCCGTGCTGCGGAGCATGGCCATCGGCAAGGCCCGCGAGAAGATGGGCATGCCGTCCCTGGCGGCCATGGAGTACGCCGCCACGTACGCCTGCCAGGCGACGTGCGGTCACTGCTCTTCGGCGGGGCTGTCGGAGCACGCTCGCGAGCGGGGTCGCCTCGCGCTGTGGGAGGTCGAGGCGGTCGCCCGTCAGGCGTTCGAGCTCGGCGTCTACGAGGTCAACATCACCGGGGGCGAGCCCACGCTGCGCAAGGACCTGCCCGAGCTGGTGAAGTGCTTCCAGCCGCACCGCACCTACATCGGCGTGAACACCAACGCGGACCTGCTCGACCTCCACATGGTGCGCAAGCTGCGGGACGCGGGCGTCGATCTGCTCAAGATCAGCCTCGACTCCCACATCCCCGAGGTGCACGACGAGGGTCGCGGGCTCCCGGGCAACCACGCGAAGGTGCTCGGGCTCCTCGACGACATTCGGGAGATGTTCGGGCTCCGCGGACACATCTGCACCGTGGGCAGCTCCGAGGCCGTGCGGTCGGGGGCGGCGGCGGCGCTGATCCAGCTGGCCGCGGACAAGGACGCCACGATCGGCTTCACCCTCCCCGTGGCCGTGGGTCGCTGGGGCGGCCAATACGAGATGATGCTCCCGGACGAGGATCTCGCCGAGCTCAAGCGGCTCTGCGACCACCCCCGGGCCTTCTTCCAGGGCAGCGTCGGCACCTCCACCTTCGCGTGCCCGGCCGGCCGCACCGAGGTCTACGTGACGGCCGACGGCGACGTCCTCCCGTGCCCGTTCATCCAGCGCAGCTTCGGCAACATCCGCCAGAAGCGGCTCGAGCCCATCGCCACCGACATCCTCCGCGCGGTCGAGTGCGGCGGCGGCGGCTCGCTCTGCCTCGCGGGCGAGTCCATCAAGTGGATGAAGGCCAACGTGCCCGAGGCCAAGCAGCGCGTCGATCTGCCGACCTGCGCGGCCGAGCACGACGGCTCCTTCTGCCGGGATCCGGTCGGGGGTTCCGACCTCGGGACCCCGGTTCGGGACGGCGCTGGATGAACGAGTGCGTCCTGCTGCTGGTCGCGGGCGGGACGATCTCGCTCTGGGCCGGGGCCGCCAGCGGCGTCCTCCTCGATCGGTGGATGCGCAAGAACCCCGCGGCGGGCCCCGATCGCTACCGCATGACGCTGCACAAGGAGGCCCTGTGGTCGGCGTTCCTGTGCTTCGCCGTGGCGGGCTGGGTCCATGAGCTCCCGGGGCCGGAGTGGGCCCACCTCGCCCTCGGCGGCACCCTGGTGTGGACCGGCTGGGGAGCGATCGGTCAGTACGCCCTCAACGTTCGGGCCGGGGTGAAGAACGCCTACGTGGACGCTCGCCCCCCGGGGGTCGACTTCTTCGGGAAGACGACCATGCTCGCCAACCTCGCCGCCTTGGTCGGCCTCACCCTCCTCGTCCTGGGAGTCCTCTGAGCCATGCCGAGAGTCACGTTCCAACCCGCCGACGTCTCGATCAGCCAGCCCACCGGCGCGACCCTGCGGGACGCCGCGATCGCCGCCGGGGTGCCCCTGCACGCGGGCCTCCGTCGGCTCCTGAACTGCCGCGGGCACGGGCTGTGCGGCGCGTGCCGGGTCAAGGTGCACTCCGGCGCCGACGGGCTCGGGAGGGTCGGCTTCCGGGAGAAGCTGGCGCGGCTGCGCGGCTTGAAGCTCGACGACGCCGAGCGGCTGGCCTGCCGCACCGAGCTCACGGGCGCCGACGTCGTCGTGGAGACGACCCCGGCCTAGCAACCGTCAGTCGACGCGCACGACGGCGGCCGCCGGGTGGGCGTCGGGGAGCGCGTCCAGGGGCACCGGATCCGCGCACCGCAGGGGCTCCTCGAAGGCCGCCGTCGACGCCCAGTTCGTGATGTCCCGGGCCGCCGCGGCGTCGAGGTAGTCGGGGTCGCAGTCGAACAGCGCGCCCGCGAACTCCACCCCGCAGATCGAGTGCTCCCGGGCGATCTCGACGATGTTCTGCCCGGCGTCGTTGGTGAAGTCGCACAGGTCGGCGAACGCGAGGTGACCACCGCGATCCAGGCCGACGAGGCTCCGGGGACCGTCGGTGGCCTCGTAGGCGGCGACGGTGTCCTCCCAGTCGACGACGTCGTCGGCGAGGCCCCCCAGGAAGAGGGCCTCCCGCTCGGTCCCGTTCACCGGCTCGTTCGAGGCCATGGGCACGACGACCCGGACGCCGTCGCGGTCGCCCAGGCCCGCGACGGCGATGCCCCCGGCGCTGTGCCCGGCCAGCCCCACGCGGTCGATCGCGACCCGCCCGGCGAGGAACTCGAGGTCGCCGGACGGGGCCGTGAGGGCCGCGAGCAGGGCGTCCACGTCGCCGTGGAGATCGCGCCCTCCGGTGGGCTCGTCGGGGCAGGTGGCCGAGAGGGCGTCGCCCAGGAACAGCCCGGGATGTCGCGCCGCCACCACGACCATCCCCCGGCTCGCCCAGTGCACGAGCTGCGTGAGCGACTGCGTCTCCCAGCCCGCGGTGCCGTGCACGAAGATCACCACGGGGTAGGGCCCGCGCGCGTCGTCCAGGGGGAGATCGGCGACGCAGTCGCACTCCTGCAGCGGCGTGTCCGCGTCGGGGATCGCGCGCTGCTGGCTCGGGGGCAGCGCCGGGCGGACGTCGTACAGGAGCGGCTCGCCGTCCACGTCGCTCCCGGGCGCGGCGGGGTAGTGGATCGTCACGAGCATCCGTCCGACGGTGCCGGTGCGCGCCCCCACGGGCCAGGGGCCGCGGGCCGCGGGGTCGTCAGGGACGGCTGCGAGGACGGCGTCGTCGCACCCGGGGACGTCCTCGAGCGGGGGGCCCGGGCAGCCGATCAGGGCCGCGGCGAGGGCGAAGGCGAGGAGGCGAGTCACGGCGGCATCGTGACACGGCGGGCTACGAACGCTTACACCCGGGCACAGGATCCCGGAGGTCCCCGTCGGCCACCGTCCCTAGGTTGCCCCCATGACCCTCCTCCGCTTCGCCTCGATCCCCGGCGCCGTCCTGCTCATGGGCGCGGCCGCCGTCCTCCTCCCTCCGCCCTCGGTCACCGTGAGCGAACGCGCGTCCTGGCGGGTGGTCTCGAGCAACGGCATCCCCGACCACGACACCGGGCGGTTCCCGAACCGGCGCAACCCGAACCGGATCGAAGAGCAGGACCATCGCTTCCGCATGCCCCTGGAGCCGGTCGCGTCGCCGTGGGTGCGCGAGCTGGGCATGCACCCGTTCGGGGTGGCCACCAACGGCGTGCCGTTCGATCCGGGGGCGGCCGAGTGGTATCGGGACGACCCGAGCTCCGGGTGGCGGTACGAGCCCCTGTCGGGGGGGCGCGACGTCGGCCTCGACCACCACCACGCGCACGTGCAGCCGGGGGGGACGTACCACTATCACGGCCTCCCCACGGGGCTGCTCCGTCGCAACCTGGGCAAGGAGCCGGTCGTGCTCGTCGGGTGGGCCGCGGACGGCTACCCGATCTACGGACCGTTCGGCTACATGGACCCCGCCGACCCGGCCTCCGAGCCGATGCTCCTCGCCTCGAGCTGGCGCCTCAAGGAGGGCCGCCGCCCCGGGGGCGACCAGCCGTCGGGCCGATACGACGGGACCTTCGTGCAGGACTACGAGTACGTCTCCGGTGCGGGGAACCTCGACGAGTGCAACGGTCGCACGGCGGCCACGCCGGAGTTCCCGGAGGGCACGTACCACTACGTCCTGACCGAGGGTTGGCCCGTGATCCCGCGGTGCTTCAAGGGCACGCCCGACCCGTCCTTCCTGCGTCACGGGCCGCGCCCGAGGCGTCGTGCCCCACCGCGCCGAGGGCACGCTCATCGGTGACGATCGGGGGTAGCGTGCGCGCATGACGCGCCTCGCCCTCCGCCTCGTCCTCCTCGTGCTCCTCGTCGGCCTCGTCTTCGGCTGTACGCCCCGTCGGGGCGGCGGCGGCGGAGGCGGCGGCTCGGACGACGACGACGCGACGGACGACGACGACGCCGCGGACGACGACGACGCCGCGGACGACGACGACGCCGCGGACGACGACGACGCGACGGACGACGACGACGCCGCGGGCGCGGAGTCGCTCACGCTGATGATGACCGACGGCGCGAGCCGACTCGACTTCGACATGAACGGGGTCTATCTCGAGGCGCGGGGGCCGGCGTTCGGCTACCAGCTCGTGCTCCTCGGGGGCGAGGGGATCGACTGCGCCGGGGCTCGCGCGTACTGGACGGCCGTCGAGACCACGTACGCCGCGTACCAGAACGAGGAGATCGACCTGGACGGGTACATCGAGGTACTGCTCGAGGCCGTGTTCGAGCTGTGGGGAGCGGAGAACTGGCTGGTCGCCTTCAACCTCGAGGGAGACTCCGACCCCGACGCGGAGCAGGAGCTGGAGCGGGGGTCGTGGACGCGGCCCGTCACGTTCACGATCGGCCGGCTCTCCGAGGACCCCGAGACCAACGACGGGTACACGGAGGTGGCGAGCTCGACGGGCAGCGGGCTCGACGGGTGGTCGGGCTCGATCGAGGCCGTGGTCGGCTCGCTGCGGGGGGACGCCTCGGCCGGGATCGACTGGGACGGGGAGTCGTTCGGCCCCTTCGTCGACTTCGAGTTCGCCGTGAACGCGAGCCGCTGCGTCGTCGACCTGCGCGACTGAGCTCGCGGCTCCTCAGTTGCCGGTGGGGAAGCGCTTGCAGAGGCGCTGCGGCACGGCGAAGTGGTGGCCCCAGCTCGCGCCCGGGACGTCGCGCAGGATCGTCGGGCCCGTGAACGTGCCGTCGCCGTCGCCCATCCACAGCTCGGTGCGGGAGGGGCCGCCCCAGGCCTGGGCGTAGCTGAAGCCCACGAGCACGTCGGGGTAGCCGTCGAAGTCGACGTCCGTCGAGCGTGCGGAGCCGGAGCTGCCGGGGCGATCGGAGCCGCTCTCGTCGCCCGGGTTCAGGTCGAAGGCCTCGACGCAGGCCGTGGAGTCGAAGGCGAAGCCGCTCTGGGTGAAGCGCCCCGGGTAGAACCAGGCGGAGCCGGGGTCGCCGTCGTCGTCGAGCCCGAGGACGAGGTCGCCCACGTCGTCGCCGTCGAAGTCGCCGAAGACGAGGGTGTTGGCGGGGGAGTCGCCGCACGGCCCGGAGTTGTGCTGGAAGAGGACGCTCGGGTCGTGGGTGAAGGTGCCGTCGCCGTTGCCGTACGTGATCGTCACCGGCACGGGCGAGTTGCCCCCCGACGAGATGGTGAACAGGGCGAGGTCGACGTTGCCGTCGTCGTCCACGTCCACCGCGTCGCGCGACGCCTTGGCGACCCACTGGCTGCCTCCCCAGGCGTCGAGGTTCTCGCCCTCGAAGGTCACGAAGGCGCACCCCTGGGGGTTGGCGGGGTCGTCGGTGGCGAAGCAGGTGGCCGTGTCCATGAGGTCCTGGTTGAGGTAGGTGCGCAGGCTCGCGTTGCTGACGTACCCGGGCCGGATGAGCACGAGGTCGAGGAGGTCGGCGCGCTGGTCGCCGTCGGCGTCGGCGACGATCTCCATCGGGTTGACGGGCCACGGGCCCAGGAGGCGCTGCTCGAAGAGGACCTCGTCGGCGTCCCGATAGAACCACCACACGTCGTGGTCGGTGAGCTCGTCGTCGTCCGCGCCGAGGGCGAGGAAGTCGGTGCGTCCGTCCTCGTCGAAGTCGGAGATCAGGAACGACGCGTAGCGGTAGGCGGTGTTCGCGGTGCCGCCGTAGGGGAGGCCGATCTGGAAGACGTTGCCGAAGGTGCCGTCGCGGTTGCTGACGAGGACGTCGATCGTGCCCTGATCGTTGCGCATCAGCAGGTACTCGCGCCACGGGTCTCGGGGGTAGGGGTCGAGGCCGTCGTCCACCTCGTCGCCGTCGGTGTCGGCGTCGTCCGGATCCGAGATGCTGCAGTCGGCGCCGTACTGCTCCTCTTCGAGGTCGGGGATGCCGTCGCCGTCGCGGTCGTCGTCGCCGTTGCAGAGGCCGTCGAGGTTCGAGTCGACCCACCCGCCGGGATCTTCGGGGCAGTCGTCCTCGCCGTCGCAGGCGCCGTCGCCGTCGGTGTCGGTGTGCTCCAGGGGGTTGTAGGGGCAGTCGTCGTTGCCCTCGCACCAGCCGTCGCCGTCGTAGTCGTTGGAGCCGGTGGGGTCGGCCGGGCAGTCGTCCTGGTAGTCGCACACGCCGTCGCCGTCGCGGTCCTCGGTGCCGCCGGGATCGCCCGGACACTCGTCGGTGGGGGCGCACACGCCGTCGAGATCGCGATCGATGTGCCCCGCGGGATCGTCGGGGCACTCGTCGTCCACCTCGTCGCAGTACCCGTCGCCGTCCGCGTCGGTCCACTGGGAGAAGTCGTCCGGGCAGGGATCCTCGTCGTCGGGGACGCCGTCGCCGTCGCCGTCGACGATGGGCGGGGGCGTCTCCTCGATCTGCTCCGCGGGAGTGGGGCAGCCGACGAGGAGGAGGGCGAAGAGGCACGCGGCGCGTCGCATGCCCCCAGCTTAGGCGGTCAGCGGCGCGAGAGTTCGAGGACCTCGCGCAGGTAGGACTCTCCGTCGAGCGGCAGCCGGTACGACACCGAGACCAGGGCGTCTCCCAGCGCGAAGGCGGAGGTCGTGGGGCGGGCCTTCAGCGCGGCGTCGAGGGTGGCGCGGTGCTCGGCGTCGATGCGCTCGGAGTACATCGATCGGCCCGACGCCCAGGGGTCCTCCGACGGCTCGGGCACCCCGCTCGGCCAAGGGACGGAGCCGCGGGCATGCCCGTACCCCCAGACGAGCAGCTCGATCTGCGCGGGAGACCAGGCCACAGAGTCTTGGCGGGTGAACCCGAGGATCCGCTCGTACGGCCGCCGGAACGCGCGGGGCGTGCGCTGCTGGTCCGTCCGACGCACGGCGTATCCCGACGAGATGCGCCAGCCGTCGTCGGCGCGCACCATGATCTCGAGCGTGTTCTGGTCGGTGCAGTTGCAGCACCCGAAGTGTCGGGGCGCGCGGTCCATCCCGAGGTCCAGCAGCTCGTCCCGCAGCGCGATGGCGGCGTCGGGCGTGAGCGTGGCCTCCCGGCGGCCCCCCCCGTCCGCCTCCGGCCAGGGCATCCAGATCACGCGGCCGCTCTCGTAGAGCACGAACATCGGCGTGTCGCCGCCGATCACGGCCGCCCAGGGCTCCCACCGCCACGTGGCCACGAGCGGGACGTCGTCGGGCTCTTCGATGGCGGCGGCGTCGAAGGGCGCGTCCATCGTCGGTCCCGCCGCGCACGCCCACAGCCGGGGGAACCACTGCATGCGTCGACCCGAGTCCGACAGGACCCAGGCCGCGCCCGCCGAAACGAGAACGAAGACCACGACGGCGGACCGTCGAAGAAGGCGAGATCGCATGGAGCCGCTCCTGCGGGCGCAGGTGCCTTCAGGGACAGCCCGGAGGCGGCCGGGTTCCCGCGTCAGCGACGGTCGAGGATGGCCTCGATCTCGTCCATGATCGCGTCCATCCGACGGGCCAGCGCGCGGTGCGGCTCGGGCGTCGTGAGGTCGACCCCGGCCTGGAGCAGCAGGGCGTGGGGGTGGTCCTTCCCCCCGGAACGCAGGAGCTTCAGGTAGCGGTCGCGGGGCTCGGTGTCGCCCTTCTTCAGCCCCGCGACGACCTCCTCCGCCAGCAGCGACGCGGCCGCGATCGAGGTCGCGTACTGGAACACGTAGAACGACCAGTAGAAGTGGGGGACGACCGCCCACTCGACGGCGTGCGCCGGGTCGATGGCCATGATCCCGTCGGCGTGGCCGTGGTAGCGCTCCAGCAGCTCCTGGTAGTGCTCGGTCAGGCGGGCGCCCGTGAGGGGCCTGCCGGCGGCGATCTCGTCGTGGATCCACACCTCGAACTCGGCGAACTGGGTCTGGCGGAAGTAGGTCCCCCGCAGCTGCTCGAGGGCGTTGCCCAGGTAGAAGAGCCGCTCGTCGTCGGTCTTCGCCCGGCCGAGCACGTGGTCGAGCAGGAGCGCCTCGTTGAAGGTGCTGGCGATCTCGGCGATGAAGGTCGCGTACCGGGCCAGGTGGTACGGCTGATCGTGGCTCAGGACCGTGTGCATCGCGTGCCCCCACTCGTGGGCGAGCGTGCTCACCGAGTCGTACTCCTCGGTGTAGTTCATGAGGACGTAGGGGTGCACGTCGTACGCGGCCCCGCTCATGTACGCCCCGGAGCTCTTGCCGGGCCGCGGATACGTGTCCATCCAGCGCGCGTCGAACCCGGCCCGCATCGCCTCCACGTAGTCCTCGCCGAGGGGGGCGGCGCTGTCGAGGCACATCCGCTTGCCGCGCTCGATGGGGTAGGTCTCGTCCGAGGCCACGAGCGGGGGGTAGATGTCGTGGTAGCCGAGGTCGTCGACCCCGAGCATCCGCCCCCGCAGCCGCAGGTACCGGTGCATGGTCGGCAGCGCGGCGTTCGCCTCGGCGATCAGGGTGCGGACGACCGCCTCGGGGAGGTTGTTGCCCGCCAGCGACGAGGTCAGCGACGACGCGTAGCCGCGGGCGGTCGCGTCGAACTTCTCGGACCGGACGTGGGCGTCGAGCAGGGCGCCCGCCGTGGCCTCGAACCGCTTCCAGCCGCCGAAGTAGGTGTCGAACACGAGCCTGCGGTCGCCCCGATGCGACGAGCTCCGGTGCTTGCCGTACGTCGCCTGGTCGAGCGTGGCCTCCTCGCCGGTGGAGAGGGTCACCGTCGGCCACGGCATGTCGGCGTTGGCGAGGACGCGGTAGGCGGAGAAGGGGCCCTGGCGGATCTCGCCCGCCGCCGCGAGCAGCGTCTCGCCCGCCGCGTCGAGCGTGTGCGGGGCCCGGCGCAGGACCTCCTCGAGGGGGTGGGCGTAGGTCGCGAGCCCGGGGCGTCCCGCGATCAGCTCGCGCACGGCGTCCGGTCCGAGCGCGAGCAGCTCCGGCTCCACGAACGAGGTGGTCTCGGCCAGCCGCGTGTACAGCGAGGTGCCTTCCATCCGTCGGGAGTTCGCCACGGCGTCGCGGGTATCGCCGCTCGCTCCGTTGCTCGCGTAGGAGTAGACCCGCGCGAGCTCGCGTCGCACCGCGTACCGACGGTCGAGGAACTCCTCGAGGACGGCGCCGCCGTCGTCTCCGAGCCGGCCGGAGTACGCGGCGAGTTCGGCGATGTCGGCCTCGACGGCGGTCTTCGCGTCGCTCCAGGCGTCGACGCTGGGGAAGAGGTCGGCCAGGTTCCAGGTTTCGGCGTCCACGTCGGGAGTCTCCGCGCTCGCGGGGGCGGCGAGGGCCGCCGCGAGGGCAAGGAGGGGGAGCTTGGGGTCGGGCATGGCGACGGACCATACCGGGCGACGCGACGCGGGGGTGCGTTCGGGTGCGGGGCGCTCGGATCAGCCGCCGCCGAGGTACCCCAGCGCGCGCAGGGCCTCGGTCTGCTCGGGCGACATCGCCCGCCGCGTGGGATCGCAGAGCCGGCCCTCGGCCACCCGCGCCTCCTCGCGGCCCAGGACGCCCTCGAGCCGGTCCACGTCGGGGGCGCGCCCGGCGGAGCGGTCGCGGCGATGCCACGGGTCCCGGGCCACGTCGAACAGCCGACGTCCGTCGCGGGGGTCCCGGTGCAGGGCGAGGCCCCCGTCGATGACGAGCCGGGCGGACGCGGCCTCGTAGTCGGACGCCACGAGGACCGGGGCCGGCTCCAGGGGGCGCCCGCGGAGGGCGTCGCCCAGGTCTCGGCCCTGCCAGCTCTTCGGTGGTCGGAGGCCGAGGGCGGAGGCGAGGGTGGGGGGAAGATCGACCAGCGAGACGGGCGTCGTGACCCGGACCCCGCGGGCCCAGGGACCGTCCCCGGTGGTCGGCGGCCGCACGACGAGGGGGACGCGCGCGGTCTCGGCGTACGCGCTGAAGCCGTGGCCGAGGCGCCCGTGGTCCCCGAACTCCTCGCCGTGGTCGCCGGTCACGACCACCCAGGCGCGGTCCCAGCGGCCGCGCGTGCGGAGCAGGCCCTCGACCTCGCCGAGCAGGGCGTCGGTCTCCACGAGCTCGCCGTCGTACGCGTCCAGGTACGCCTGCAGGTCCTCGCCGCGCTCGCTCGGCGCGATCTCCCGGTCGAGGCCCGGGGGGAGCGGCGGCACGAGGTAGCAGCCGCCCGCCTCGCGCACGCTGGTGCGGAAGTCGGGGAGCCAGGCGCCGTCCATCCCGGCGTGCCCGACCGGGGGCCCCAGCGCGGCGACGCCGGCGGGGTCGGGGTCGTAGGGGCAGTGCGGGTCGTAAAGGTGGACGCGCAGGAACACCGGGCCGTCGTCCGCCCCGTCGAGGAAGGCGGCGGCGCGGCGGAGGACGCCCGCGCCGTCGGTCATGCCCCGCGCCCAGAAGAACTCGAAGCCCGCGGCGATCCCCGCGTCGGTGGGACGGGGGCCGGGGGGCTCGACGTATGCGCTCGACCCGGCGTACCCCGTGCGGAGCCCCGCCCCCCAGAGGACCTCCGCGAGGGTGTCGGGGGCGTCGCACAGGCCCGCCTCCGGGGTCGTCGCGCCGTGGGCCGTGGGGTGGAGGCCGGTCGCGATCGAGGCGAGCGTGGGCCAGGTCCAGGGCGACGGGGCGTACGCGTGCTCGAACAGGACGCCCGCCTCGGCCCACGAGGCGAGCGTGCGGGAGGTGGCCGCGCGCGCCGATCCGTAGACGCCGAGGCGGTCCGCGCGCCACGTATCGATGGTCACGAGCACCACGTCCGGCTGCGTCGCGTTCGGCGGCGGGCCCCGACCGGTGCGCACCGCGTCCGCGCCCTCGGTCCACGTCGCAGCCGCCCGGTCCGCGTCCGCCGATCTCGGAGACTCCGGTGAGCCGCAGGCGACGAGGAGGAGGACGAGCGCGAGGAGGGACGATCGCTCGGAAGTCGTGGAGATGTCGGATGTGGTCGAGTTTCGAGCGGTCTTGCGCTCGGAAGTCGTGGAGATGTCGGATGTGGTCGAGTTTCGAGCGGTCTTGCGCTCG
>CAZEKB010000108.1:0-25385 GCA_964512225.1 uncultured Rickettsiales bacterium
TTCCCGGGGGCGAGGTCCGTGGTCGTGGTGTCCGTGCGCTCGACGATGCCGGGGAACCACTGGAAGTCGTCCAGCGCACCGTTGCCGCGGGATCCCCGCAGGAAGTCGTGCACGCCGTCGCCGTCGAGGTCGGCCACGGCGAGGCCCCCCGTCCCCGCGGGCATGGACGCGACGGAGTGCGGCGTCCACTGGGTCGCGAGCCCGTTCGTGTTCTCGTACCACCGGATGTCGGTGCCGTTGACCACGACGACGTCCAGGTCGCCGTCGTAGTCGACATCGACCGCGCGGTTCACGCTCGGCTGGTAGTTCGAGTCGATCGCGGTCGCGGTCCACGAAGCTCCGTTGGAGTTGTTCCTGAACCAGTAGGCGCCCTGGTACGAGAAGCTGCCGCTGGTCCCGCCGCCCGCGAGGATGTCGAGGTCTCCGTCTCCGTCGAGGTCGGCGAGCTCGAGTCCGCTCGGCCCGTTGATGAACCCGGTGGGGTTGGCGGCGCCCGTCACGGTGGCGGAGGTCCAGCTGGACCCGTCCCCGTTGTCGTTGGAGTACCAACGGATCTCGTCCGTCGCCGCGCTGAAGGCGACCACGGCGTCGAGCGTCCCGTCCCCGTCCAGGTCCCCCAGCTCGACGTCGACCGGCTGGTCGATCGGCGGAGGGAAGAGCAGGGTGCCGGTCCATCCGCCGGTGGACGGGCCGTCGTTCTCGAACCAGTAGACCCGGTCGTTGCCGAAGCTCGTGGACAGGACGTCGACGTCCCCGTCGGCGTCGATGTCGCCGATCTCGATGCCGCGCGCGGCCCCGAAGGAGACGCTGCTCTGAATCGTCTCGTATCCGCAGTACGGGCCCGTGCATCCCGTGGGGGAGGTGCCGATCGGGACGCTCTCGACCCAGATCACCTTCTTGTTCACGGCCGACACGGAGAGGACGTCCATGTCCCCGTCCTGATCGATGTCCGCGGGGCGTACCTCCTGGAGCCCCGAGCCGCTGGTGCTCCCGTTGAAGAGGTTGTCGTCCGTCCAGGCGCCGCCGACGCCGTCGTCGTTCGAGAGCCATCGCACCTGGTTGGGGGTCGAGCGGTTGCAGTACAGGACGTCGAGGTCGCCGTCCCCGTCGAAGTCGACCGGCTCCACCCACTGGGGATCGTCGATGAGCACCGTGGCGCTGCTCGCCCCGTCCGAGAACTCCGGGTGCAGCCGGAGGTTGGCGGCCAGCCCGATGCCCCCCGTGCCCGCGATCAGCAGGTCGCGGTCGCCGTCGCCCACGAAGTCCGCGGCGAGGACGGCGCTGCCGCCCGTCGAGCTCGCGACCGTGTGCGCCGTCCAGGCCGTGGCAACCGCCGAGCTCGCGTACCAGATCGCCGTGCCCGTGTTGGGCGACGCGAGCACGTCCACGTCCCCGTCGGTGTCCAAGTCGGACACGCTCACGCGCGTCGCGCCCGCGATCGTCGCGGCGATCGTCGAGTGCGTCCACGAGCCGCCGGAGCCGGTGTTGAGGTGCAAGCGGACGTCGTCGCCGGTGCCGTTGTGCGCCACGGAGACGATGTCGGGATCGCCGTCGCCGTCGAAGTCCGCGCAGGCCACGTCCCGGGCCTCGTTCCGGGTCTCCACCTCGGACATCGTCCACGTGGTCGAGCCCGACTCGAGGTCGTTCTCGTACCACTGGATCTTGCCGACGCCCGACCCGTTGTCGTCGAGCGCCGCCACCACGTCCAGGTCGCTGTCCCCGTCGAGGTCCGCGAGGTCGAGCCCGTCGGAGTGGCCGCCGGCCCCCTGGATGCCCCTCTCCGTCCAGGCCGCCGTCGCCTGCGTGCGCGGGTTCTCGTACCAGTAGATGTTCCCGTTGGAGCGCCCCATCACGATGTCGGGGTCGCCGTCCTGGTCGAGGTCGCCGACGGCCAGCCCCGTGGGGCCGCTCCGGTTCACGACCCGCGTGCTCGTGGTCCAGGGGTTGCTCGCGGCGTTCCAGTAGATGCGCACCTCGTCCGCGGTCCCGGCGGCCGCGATCACCACGTCCAGGCGCCCGTCGCGGTCCATGTCCACGACCTGCACCCAGCGCAGGCGGTCGACCGTCGCGGTGTGGCTGGTCACGACGCCCGCGGCCGTGCCGTCGACGTTGTCGAGCCAGGCGACCGTGTCGGTGCTGAAGTCGACGGCCACGACGTCCAGGTCGCCGTCGCCGTCGAGGTCGCCGACGTCGACGTCCGTGGCGCTGGTCAGGGACCCGAGCCCCGACTGGGCGGCGAACGGCAGCTCCACGGCCGCCGCCGACGTCGGCAAGAGCAGGGCGGCGGCGGGCAGCAGCAGTCGGCGCATCACGCGGCCTCCTCACCGGCGGAGTCGTCGTCGTCGCCGGGGTAGATGTCTTCGCCGTCGGGGAGGAAGCAGGCCGCGGCGCCGAGCACCACGATCCAGGCGATCACCGTGACCGCCCGCCTCACGGGAGCCTCCCGGAGATCCCGAACGCCACGGTCTCGCCGTCCGTCGCGAAGAAGGGCGCGGCCGCCACCCCGCCCTTCGGCATCGTCGCCAGGGAGACGGCCGTCACCGCCAGGCCCACGGCCGCGGTCACGCCTCCTCCGATCGCCAGCCCGAAGCCCACTCGATTCGTTTGATAGTGCCCCTCGTAGACGTCCCGCTCGGGCAACGCCTCGCCCACGCTCGGGAGGCCCTGCTCGAACGACGAGATGTTGAGGCCGAGGCCCGCCGCCGCGAGGCCGGCGCCCGCGCCGACCATGGCCAGCCCGGCGATCACCCGCCCGCGCGCGCCCTCGTCGGCCGCCTCCGCCTCCGCCTTGGCGGCGGCCAGCCCCTCCACGGTCTCGTCCTGGGGGATCAGCTTGCCGCCCTTGAACCGGGAGATGGAGGACGCGCCCACGAAGAGGACCTCGTCCCAGCCCTTCTCCTTCGCCCGGGCCTGGATCCAGGGCGCGTAGCGGTTGTCGCCGCGGAAGAGGCCGTCCTTCAGGTTGGCGGCCGTGGTGACGACGATGCCGCCGTCGGGCAGCTCGTCGATCGGGGGCACGTCGACCCAGAACCCGGTCTTCTGCGACGTCACCCAGATCAGGTGACCGCCCGGGAACAGGACGGGGCCGCCGGTCCAGGACGTACCGTCGATGATGATGTCGCCCTCGAGGTCCCGGTCGAGGTTCGCGGGCGGGGTCCGAATCGCCTTCTGCAGGCCCTCGAGGTAGAGCGGGCGGAGCTTGGGCGGGTAGCGCGTCGGCCACTCCTTGCTGGGGGCCACCGCGGCGGCCGCGGCGAACCACTCCCGGGCCGCCTCCTCGTCACCATTGAAGCCCGCGGCGAGGCCGCCGTAGAAGAAGAGGTCGTAGACGTCCTGGGTCGAGGCGCCCGCGGCGATGCACGGCAGCTTCTTCCGGGCGAGGCTCGCCTTGGTGAAGATCGGCGTGTAGTCCATCTGGTCCAGGAGCTCGCGGATGCCGACGAGCTCGGACGTGAGCGAGTTGAAGCGCTTGTCGGGCGTGCGGCACGTCTCGACCTCGACCCCGAGCAGCAGGACCTCGGCGTCGTCGAGCTTGACGAGCTCGTCGAGCGAGCCGCCGTTGACGAAGGTGCTCGCGCCCAGGAACTCGGTGACTCGTGAGGCCGCCGTGGGGCCGTCGATGCCCTGGCCGTAGACCATCACGGGGGCGGCGGACGCCGGGGGGGCCCACATCGACGCGGCGACGATCAGGGTCGCGAGGGCGCGGATTCCGGAAGTCGAGCGGAGCGACAACATCGATCTCCAAGGCAGGGAAGGCCCATCTTGTCCCCGTGGGGTCCGACTCCCCAATGACACGTGCATGACAGGGAACGGGCGCGGAAGCGCCCATGTTATCCCTCTCGCATGAGCACCGCCCGAACCCTCCTCGATCCGTCCTCTCGGCTCGTTTCCCACAACCCGGCGACGGGCGAGGCCCTCGGCGCCGTCCCCGTCCACACGATGGACGACGTCGCGGAGATGGTGGGCAAGGCCCGGGCCGCCCAGGAGGCCTGGGGCGCGCTGAGCGTCAAGGAGCGCTGCCGCCGCCTGAAGGGGCTGCTGCAGGCGTCGATCGACGCGCAGGACCGCATCGTCGACCTGCTCAACCTCGAGTGCGGCAAGCCGCGGTACGAGGCGTACTCCACGGAGGTCTTCAACTTCTTCGACCTGGCCCACCACTACATCAAGCGGGGTCCGAAGGTCCTCAAGCGCCGCAACGTCGGGCTGCACCTGTTCCCCCACAAGCGCAGCTACCTGCACTACACCCCGCGCGGGGTCGTGGGCGTGGTGGGGCCCTGGAACTTCCCGTTCCTGCTCAACGCCGTGCCCGCCTTCATGGCCGCGGTGGCGGGCAGCGCGGTGATCATCAAGCCGTCCGAGGTGACGCCCCTCATCACGGTGCTGTTCAAGGAGATCTGGGACGGGTCGGGTCTGCCGAAGGACCTCCTGCAGGTGGCGACCGGCTACGGCGAGACCGGGGCTGCCGTCGTCGATCGCGTGGACCACGTCGTGTTCACGGGCTCGGTCGCGACGGGCCGCATCGTCGCCGAGGCCTGCGCGCGCCGCCTCATCCCGTGCACCCTCGAGCTCGGCGGCAAGCACCCCTCGATCGTCTACCCCGACGCGAACCTCGCCCGCGTCGCCGACGGCATCACCTGGGGCGCCTTCTGCAACTCGGGCCAGGTCTGCGCGTCCGTGGAGCGCCTGTACGTCCACGAGTCGATCCACGACGAGCTGGTCGGTCGCCTCGTGGAGAAGGCGACGGCCCTTCGGCACGGCGATCCGAGCCGCCCCGAGACCGACGTGGGGGCGATCATCTTCGACCACCAGATGGACGTCGCGGAGGAGCAGGTCGCCGACGCGCTCGCCAAGGGGGCGACCCTGAGGTGCGGGTCCGCCACCCGCTCCGAGGGGCCCGGCCAGTTCTATCCGCCGACCATCCTCACGGGCGTCACCCACGAGATGAAGTGCGCGCGCGAGGAGACGTTCGCGCCCCTGCTCCCGATCCTGAAGTGGACCGACGAGGAGGAGGTGCTGCGCCTCGCCAACGACTCCCACCTCGGCCTGCACGCGTCGGTCTGGACCCGCGACGTGGCCCGGGGCCGTCGCGCCGCCGAGCGCATCCGCGCGGGCACGACCATGGTCAACGACCTCATCTCCAGCAACGGGATGCCCGAGGCGCCCTGGCACGGGGTGAAGGCGAGCGGGCTCGGCCAGGTGCACGCGGACGACGGCCTGCGCGAGCTCTGCGAGATGCGCCACGTGAACCACCCGCGGCCGGTCCCGTGGCTCACCAAGGAGCTGTGGTGGTACCCGTACACGCCCGGCGGCTGGAAGCTGCTGCGGTACGCGACGCGGCTCCTGTTCGGGAAGACCCGCGCCACGGCGCCCGGGGAGCTGCCGCCCGCCGCCGATCCCGCGAAGGCGCTGCCCGCCGCGACGCTGCCGGTGGACGGCTGATCAGTCCCAGCGGACGATGATCGAGTCGACGAGGCGGCCCCCGCCCGCCGCCTTGCCCGTGGCGTAGGGGGGCGGCATCAGGAACCGCTCGTAGCTGCCCAGCGAGCCCGCCGCCGACTCGTCCCGGGGCGACGGCGTGGCCACCAGCCGATACTCGGCCCAGCCCCCGCCCGTGACCTGCCAGCCCTCCGGCTCGTCCTCTTCGCCCGTGACCACCTCGTGGGCGGGCCGGGGTCGGATGCGTCGCTCCCCGCCGAGCTCGCTCGACAGGTGCACGCGGCCCATGCGCGGGTGGATCATCCGGGGCGGGCCCCCGGTGCCCTCGAGCAGGTAGACGTACTCGTCGCCCGCCGGGTCGACGCGGGTCACGAACACCACGACCTCGTCCTCGTGGATGACCCCCCGGTGCGGGACCTCGCGCGTCTCGCCGTCGCGCTTCGCCTCGAGCTTGAGGTGCTCGCCGTCGCGGGGCACGAACGTGCCGACGCCGAAGTTCTCGGGGAGCAGCTCGCCCTCGCGCTCGGCTTCGATGACCTCCGGCGAGTCCCCGCCCATGGGGTTGTCCTTCGCGGGATCGGGGGTCGGCTCGGCGGCCTCCTCGTGCCCGGGGTCTTCCTGGGCGGACACCGGGGCGCAGCCCGCCAGGAGCAGGAGCGCGAGCGTCGGGAGGCGCGGCATCAGAAGCGGACGCCGACGCCCGCGGTCAGGTCCAGCAGCAGCCCCCCGCCGCTGCCCGCGTTCTTCCAGTAGCCCGCGAGGAAGTCGATGTTCACGACGAAGCCCTTGGCGCCGCCCGGCGTCACGTCGATGCCCGCCACGAAGCCCCCGCCGCCCGCGGGGGCGATCCCCTCTTCGGTCCCCTCCAGGGCGGCCTCGGTGTCCTCGAGGTTCGAGACGGCGACGATCCCGCGTCCGCCGAGGTAGGGGTGCCCGATCCCGCGGTTGAAGCGGTAGCGGGCGCCCACCGTGACGCCCGGGAGCACGAAGCTCGCCGTGGTGCTCACGCCGTCCGTGGCCGCGTACTCGACCTGCGTCGCGCCGAGGTATGCGCCGACCCCGACCTCCAGCCCCGCCACGAGGCGGAAGTCGCCCCGGATGGTCACGAGCCCGTAGGGCTGGGAGTTGCCCACGTGCAGCCCGCCGTCGACGGTGAGTCCCACGCGCCCGGCGGCGATGTCCGCCTCGGACGAGACGCCGTCCCGCACCTCCGCCGGGGGTCCCGACGCCCCGGGTCCACGTAGCTCCTTCGCCAGGGCGTCCGCGTCGACGCTGAGGGGCAGGACCGTGGCCGTGCTGACCTCGAACTTGTAGGCCCGCGCGACGTCGTCGTCTTCGCCGAGCAGCACCACGTACACGCTGTCCACGCCGCGGGACCTCCCCAGGTCGGCGAGGGCGGCCTCGGCGGCCCCGGCGGTGACCGGCTTCCACGCGAGGTTGAGGACGGCGTCGCGCAGGGCGTCGCGGGAGACGAAGTCCCCGCCGTCGCGGCCCACGTTGACGAGGTTGCTGGTGCGGGTGCCGTCGTCGGCCGTGTACTGGATCAGGTGCTTGCCCCGGTGCAGGGGGACCGTGCGGGCCGTCGCGACGTCGACCGTCATGCCGTCGACCCGGAACTCGGTCACCCGCCCCCCCCGCAGATCGACGCCCACGTCCGGGGCCCCCGACGCCTTCAGCGCCGCGCCCGCTTCGTCGTACAGCGCCTGGGGATCCGGGGGGTAGTCGTCGTCCCAGGGGCGGTCGATGTCGATGGCGAGGGCCGACTCGAAGGCGCGCTTCGCCTTGGTCTTGCTCCCCTCCTCGAACTCCGCCAGCCCCATGAAGAAGTACAGGTCCGTCAGCGTCTTGCGGTCGACCTGGGCCTCCATGCAGGGCAGGGCGCGCAGCCCCTCCTCGAGGCGCAGCAGGGCCTTGTCGTAGGACAGCTCGTCCACGAGCTCCGTCCCCTCGGCCACGACCGCCGCCGGGTCGACCGAGGCGAGGGCCGGGTCTCCGCAGGGCAGGGGGAGCAGATCCCCCGACGTCCACACGGGGGCCTCCGAAGGGAAGGGGAGGTCGAGCACGTGGGACGTGCCGCCCGACGGGGCGTCGACCCCGGCCGCGACCCGCAGGACGGCTTCGGCGCGCGCGGCCGTCTCGGGGGAGGGGACCCCGGGGCCGTACAGGAGCATCTCGCCCGCGTGAGCCGAGCCGATGGAGAGCGCCGCGGCGCAGAGGAGGGCGGGGAGGGTCCGGTGGAGCTTCAAGCTACTCGGGTTGAGCCGCGAGGGCCGCCATGCCGGAGACGTCGTGGTCGGCCACGTGGACGACGCGCCATTGCTGGTCCGGCTTCGAGTCCGGGGAGATCCCGACCCAGACGAGCCGGATCGCCGAGCCCGTGGGCATCATCACCGGGTCCATGTTGTCCTTGCTCGGCACGCCGAGGGAGGCGGCGGGGGCGGACCCGTCCGCGGGGACGATCATGAGCGGGTACCCGGCCGCTTCGTCGTTCGAGACCGCGACGATGAACCGCCCCAGCGGGTCCCAGGCGTAGCCTCGGCTGTGCTTGCTGCGGCGCACGTCGTCCATGACCTTCTTGGGGAGCCCGGCGCCCGGCTTCGTGACGTACAGGTCGTACTGGTCGCTCGTCTCGTCCGCGAGGTTGCTCAGGAAGGCGAAGTGCACGCCGTCGGGCGAGTAGGTGGGCAGGATCTCGTCGCTCGTGCCCGCCCGGAACGCGGGCTCGTGGCTGAACATGTCGAGGTCGAACACGTAGATGTCGCCGCCGAGCCGGTTGCGGAGCTCGTGGATGATCTTCGCGTCCTTGGGGTGCCAGTCCGGAGACGCCTCCTGCTCCTCCGTGAAGGTGAGCTGAGTCATCAGCGAGTCGTCGATCGTATCGGCGACGCACAGGTCGGTCCCGCCCTGATCGTTCTGGCAGACCGCGATCACCCGGTCGCCCTGGGCCGAGAACTTGGGCTGGCTCTGGTCCTTCGGGCCCCCGAACCGGACGTTGATCTTCTCGAGCAGGACCTCCAGGCCCTTCTCCTTGTGCAGGCACACCATCGCGTTGTGGTTGCCGTCCTGCGCCCACTCGAAGTCCACGAGGTCGCTGAAGGACGCCGTGCCCTCTCCGTCCGCGAACGACGGGTGCTGGTTGGGCCACACCGAGCGGAAGATCCCGTCCTCCCCCAGCGACCGCGCGTAGTAGCCGGTCTTGAACGTGCCCTTCACCGTCTCCCGCACGCCGTAGGCCACCCAGGTGCCGTCGGAGCGGAGGCGGGGGCCGAAGGCGTGGCCCGAATGCAGCCCGGCGGCCACCTTCCTCACCTCGGCGACGTCCCCCGCGTCGGAGGCCTCGGGGGCCACGAGAACGATCGCCGCCGCGAGCAGCGTCGAGACCAGGGATTGCGCGCGCGACAAGGCCATTCGTACGTCCCGAGGTGTGGGGTCGCCCACAGCCGTGGACGATCAGTGTATCCGATCGCCGCCCCCGGAATCCTGCCGGGTCCCGATCGACCCGTAGGACCGATGGAACACGCGGGCGAGGGTCACCGGCCGCCCCGGCGGGCCGAGGGCATGGGCCGATGCGCGCTGCTACGCTCGCGCCGTGGAGGAGACCCCCTACGACGCCCTGGAGCTGGAGCTCGCGGTCACGCGCGCGCGGACGTACTTGATCCGGGCGGTCTTCCCGGCCGGGGCGCGGGTCACCGTGGGGCGCGACGCGGACTGCGTGCTGCGCTTCGACGACGAGATCCTGCCCCCGATCCACGAGCTGTTCCGCCTCGGCGGGGCGGGCGCGGGCCTGCGGTTCGCCCGGGACATGCGGGTCGAGCTCGCCCGGGCGGGCCGGATCCTCACCACGGCGGATCTCGAGGAGAAGGGCCTCGCCGAGACCGACGGCGACGAGCTGGTCGTCCCCCTGAGCAGGGGGGTCAAGGGGCTGGTCCGCTTCGGCGAGCTCGGCCTGCTGTTCAAGGTCCAGGACGCTCGCAACATGCCCGTGCGCGTCACGTCCGCCGACGACGACCGGTGCGCCGCCTGCAGCACCGAGCTCCGGCACGTGCTCGTGGGCGGCGGGGCCCTCACGCCGTGTCCGTCGTGCGGGGTGCTCAACGAGGTCGGCGGCGTGTTCGACGGCGACGGCCCCCTCACCGAGGACGTCGAGGACACGGTCTCCGATCTGGGGAGCCCCGCGCGGTCGTCGATCGAGGACGTGGTCCAGCCGTTCGACGACCTCAGCACCGGCTCGTCGCCCGGCGTCGTCAAGGTGGACGTGGAGGGCGCAGACCTGCCCACGTTCGACGCGATCGAGGCGAAGAAGGCCCTCGACCTGCCCACGTTCGACGCGATCGAGGTCGCCAAGGCGACCGACCTCCCGACCTTCGACGCGCTCCCCGCGAAGGAGCCCCTGTTCGCGGCGGGGAAGCTCGGCGCCGAGCCGAGCAAGGGCGCGGACCTGCCGACCTTCGACGCCATCTCCGTGGTGCGCGAGCAGGGCTTCTCCACCCAGGCCGCCATCTCCGTCCTCAAGGGCGGGGAGGAGGGCGATCCCGGGGGTCCGGCGGCCGCCCAGCTGGGTCCGCCGGTGCGGATCGACATGGACAGCGGCTCGGCGCCCGTGCCCAGCGCGGACCTCGACAACAAGGCGACGGCCCCCGCGATCCACGCGGTGAAGGTGCCCGAGCCCCAGATCCTGTCGGCGCCGAAGGCCGGCTTCGATCTGCCCGACGACCCCGTCGAGTCGATCAAGAACCAGGCGGGCCTCAGCACCGACGCCGCCCTGGAGCTCATGCGCGGCGGGTCCGGGGACAAGCCCCCCGCCCGTCGCACCGAGGAGGTCACCGACTCCCGGGCCGAGACGCCGTCGGAGCCGGACCTCTTCAGCGACGAGTTCTCCGAGAGTATGCGGGCCCCGCCGGGCCGCGCCGAGCTCGCCGCGCGGGGCGTGTCCCTGCCTCAGGTCAACGCGGTCCCCGTCCCCGATCCGGACATCACGAACAGCGCCCCGCCCGCGGACGGCGGCGACGACTTCCTCATGGGTCGGACGGACCTGGATCCGAGCGAGCTCGCGGACCGCTCCCGGTCCGGCCTGATGCTCTACGCGATCGGGTTGATCGCAGGAGGGATCGGCATCGTGCTGATCCTCCTGCGCCTCCTCAGCTGACCGCCGTCGCGTCCGGGGTCCCCGCCGTGCGTCTGCGCCAGACGATCAGCAGCACGACGATGATGGCCAGGGACACGATCGAGGCCACGCGGGGGTGGATCTGGGCCACCTCCACGGCGGGCCGGTCGAGCCCGAGCATCTCCTGGGCGCGGCCGATGGCGAGCGAGATGCGGCCCATGACCGTGTAGCCGAAGGACGCGCCGAACGAGAGCATCAGCACGAGGATCCCGAACCGGGAGACCCACCGCAGGCCGCCCTTCGCGGGGGCGCTGAAGTAGAAGTAGATCAGGCAGGACGCGAGCCCGACCACGAGGAAGACGTCCGAGATCACGCCCGCGCCGTCCTTCTCCCAGTTCCACAGCCCGTGCTCGCTCCAGGACTCGGCGATGTTCGGCATCGTCTGCGCCACCTGCGTCATCAGGTTGGCGTTGGCCTCGCCCGTGAGCTTCACCCCGGCGTACGCGGCCACGATGAACGCGATCGGCACGCGCGCCAGCCAGCTGTGCTTGCGGCTGAGCTTCATGAACAGCATGCCCACGAGGACGAGCGGGAAGAACGACAGCGAGCGCTGCAGGGACCAGGGCTCGGAGGTCGCCGACTGGACCCACGACCACAGCAGCTGGCCCACGACCGCCACCACGGCGAGCCCCACCAGGATCACGAGCCCGGTGCGCAGGCCGTCCTCGCCCGCCTCGCCGGGCTTGCGGCGCACGTCGGCGAACGTCACCACGAGCACGGCGACGGCCATGACGACGAACATCCACGGCGTCCAGGAGGGGACGGGCGCGCCCGGCATGAGCTTGTCCGCCAGGTTCGGCTGGAACACGCCGTACCAGATCTCGGTGATGGAGATGCCCACCGAGACGCCGAGGAAGAGGTGCTCGGCGAACTTGTAGACGGGGTTGTCGTCGTACAGGAACGACAGGACGCACAGCGTCAGGAAGATCGAGATCCACGCGCCGATCAGGGTGTCGAGGGGGAGGGACTCCACGTCAGGCCCCCTTCCCGCCGGCGGGCGCGTCCTTGGGCCGCGTCATGAAGTACCCGATGTTCCCGAGCAGGATCAGCAGGATCACGTAGCCGTGCCCGAGGTTGAGGACGTTGATGCCCTGCGTGGCGAGCAGGCGCACGCCTTCGGGGGGCCCGTCCGGGAAGACGAGCTTCTCGTACTGGGCGGAGCCGGGCATGCCCGCGGAGAGGCCCGTGAGCTGCCCCGCCTTGTAGAAGGGGATGTAGTCCGGCCCCGACACCGCGGTGCACGCCGACGCGATCGCCAGGTCGTACTGTCCCTGGATCTGGAGGACGTACTCCCGGGTGCCCGGGAAGCCGGCGGAGACGTTCACGATCATCGCGAAGTCCTTCGCCTGCTTGAACCCGCGCATGATCGGCAGGTCCCCGGTGGGCGTCTCCCGGTGGTCCTTCGGGAACGTCTTGGGGATGTTCTCGCCGATCGCCTTGATCGCGAGCTCCTTGCCCGGCTTGTAGCCCAGGTACGCCCAGTCGGTGCCGTACTCCTTGCCGTGGTATTCGGCGATCTCCTCCATGATCGGGAGGACCAGGGGCGGGGCGAACTCCCACAGCGTGGCCATGACG
Organism: uncultured Rickettsiales bacterium; assembly: GCA_964512225.1. Taxonomy (GTDB): domain Bacteria; phylum Myxococcota_A; class UBA796; order UBA9615; family UBA9615; genus CAZEKB01. The sequence continues at coordinate 12,176 of CAZEKB010000108.1, forward strand.
ACCTTCACGTCCTTGCGGAAGAGGTGGTGCAGGTTCGCCCGGAAGAAGGGCTCGAGCTCCGGGCGCGACGCCGGATCGAAGTCCGCCGACATGAACACGGTGGACCCCGGCTCGATGGCCTCCACCGAGTCGTACAGCGACTGGACGCGCTCGTCGACCTTGAAGCTGAACGTGATCGGGAAGAGCATCGGGATGAGGATCGACAGGCCCATGCCCAGGAAGATCCAGCGCCGGTCGATGTTCTGGAGGCGGTCGAAGAACCGGTACATCAGTCGGCCCCCAGGTGGCTGCGCTCGATGCCGAGGATGACCCGCAGGCCCGTCGCGACGGCCCCGAGGGCGGCCCCGATGAAGATGGCGCGCCGCGCGGCGATGTTGGGCACGTCCATGATCCAGTTCATGAGCTGCGGGAGCTTGTCCTCGACGAGGGGCAGGTTCTCACCCATGGGGACCCGCGCCACCATCACGAGGATCGCGGCGCCGAGCAGCAGCGTGGCCTCGAGGTTTCGCGCCCGGAAGGCCCGGAACGCCGCCGACGCGATGTAGAAGGCCAGGAGCGCGAACATCGTCGCGTTCAGGGGCACGAAGAGGAAGTCGAAGAACCACTTGTAGGCCTGCCCGGTCGTCTGGCGGTCGATGCCGCCCCCGAAGCCCGCGGCGAGCGTGCAGAAGAGGGCGATCAGCATGATCGACTTGTATTGCCAGTCGGTGGTGCGCTCGACGACCTTCGGCAGGTTCACCTGCACGAGGTTGATCAGCCCCAGCACGAAGGCCGCGGCGGCGAGGATCAGCCCCCACTCCAGCAGCTCCGCGGTCGCCACGTGGTAGCGCCAGTGGGGGATGAAGAACTCGCCGATCATGAACATGCCGACGAGGAAGGTCAGGACGAGCGGGAACGTAGAGCGCATGGTCTATCCCGCGACGATCGTGAACAGCGACTGGATGAATCCGCCGCCGGTCAGGGTGTTTTCGAGGGTCCCGAGCACGATGGCGACCACGCACAGGACCTTGGTCCAGTCCGACGCCTTCAGCGAGCTGATCAGCCGCGGGTCCTTGCTCAGGTAGGCGGAGACCGCGAACAGCTCTTCGCCGATGAGGGTGTAGTCGCACGCCGCGATGAAGAAGGGGAGCTGCGTGGCCTCGGCCGTGCCCGCGATCTGGATCGACTTGTTGACGAACCCCGTCTCCGCGAGGATCAGCGACTCGGCGAAGAAGCGGCCGAGGTAGATGTTCGTGGCGGGCTTCTCCCGGTAGATGATCCCGTTCGTCCCCGCGCAGAAGGCGAACTGCTCCGAGCTGATGAAGCGCGTGTTCTGGGGGCGATACGCGTCCGGGTGCCCGGCCTGATAGAAGCCGGCCCGTACGACCTCGTCGGCGACCTCGCGCACGATGGGGATGCAGCAGCTGACGATGATGTCGGACTGGTACTCGGCCACCATCTTGCCGACCTGCCCGAGGATCAGCATCGACGCGATGGTCTGGATGTCCTGGAGCTCGTCGATGCCGGGGACGTAGAGGACCGGCTTGCCCATCTCCGTGGCGCGTCCGATCCCCTCCTCGATCGCGTCGATTCCGGGGATGCGGCGGATGTAGATCTCTTCGCCGCGGCGCGCGAGCGCGGTGAACCACCACATGAGGAAGCCGACCGCGACGATGATGAACATGAGCATCAGCGAGCCGAGCTGCGTGCGGATCCAGCTGGGGTCCGTCTCGCCCGTCACCGCCGCCGAGGCCGTGCCCGCGGCGAGCAGCGCGGCGACGTCGGCGTCCTCGGGGACCAGCGCCCGCAGGGCGACGACCCGGTAGTCGTAGGCCGCGGCGGGCGGGGACGTGCGCGGGTCGGAGGTGACCTTGTCCGAGAACTCCGTGGTGCCCGACGGGAGCCCCACCGTGAGGACCGTCCAGTCGCCCGCGGGAGATACGCGCCGGACCACGCCCCAGGCGGCCGGAGCCTCGCCCGCCGCGGTCCACTCGAGGTCGAGGTTGAGGCCGTCGCCGTCGCGGGGGGAGGTGACGGCGAGCTCGGGTCCGCCGCTCGGTGCCTTGACCGACCTGGCCGGGGGGGGGGTCGTCGGGGGGGCGGTCGCGGGGGCGGCGGACTCCGCGGCGATCGAAGCCCGAGTCCGGCGCGGACCGCCCGCCCTCACCCCGACGCTCTCGGCGTGCTGGGTCGGCGCGACGCCCGGGGCCCCGGTGTCGAACACCCGCACGCGGTACCAGGAGCGCTCGAGTTCGGCCCGGGCGTCCGCGGCGACGGGGGCTCCCTGCCAGCGCCCCGCGCTCCCGACGACGTTGGCGATCTCCTCCCACGGCCCGTCCGCGCCGGGGCCGCGGTCGACCCTCACGTACAGGCCCGGGGGCTTCTTCTCGATCGTGCTCGGGAACACCCACCGGATCGCGGGCGCGACCTCGTGGCCCGCGCGCTCGATGGTGACGTCGATCCGGATCTCGGGGATCGGGTCCTGGGCGCTCGCCGAGGCGGGCCACGCCAGGAGGAGGACGAGGACGGAGTGGGCGAGGCGTCTCATTGCTCGATGCTCTCCACGTTCGCCCGGGGCATGGATACGACCGTGCCGTCGTCGAACTCGACTTCGAGGATTCGCACCCGCGTCTCCGACTCCATGGTCGTGAGCTCCACCGGCAGCCCGCCGACCTTCCCGATGCGGCCGAAGTACGGCGCTCGGATGCCGCGGACCGTGTCCCCCAGGGCGATGCCCTCGGGCTCGGGCGGCACGTACTTCTCGGACGGCCCGTCCTCGTCGTAGGTGACGATCACCTCGGGTCGGATGACCCCGGCGCGGATCTGCGTCGCCCCGTTGATCGACGCCCGGGACCCCTGCTTCGAGCGCAGGAGATCGAACGTGGCGGGCGCCATGTCGATGTTGCCGAAGCCCTCGGTCACCACGAGCGTGAGCCCCAGGTCCTCGCCCCCCGTGATGGCGACGCCCACCTCGTAGCCGAGCAGCTCCTTGATGTCGTCGTAGTCGAAGCCGCCCGTGACGATGCCCGCGACCCCGACCTCCACGGCCCTCTTGAGCGCCCCCAGGCCGATGTGCGCGCCCCCCACGATGATCAGGCCCTTCAGGTCGGGCGTGATGTCGCTCTCGACGAGCACCGACGTGCGGTCCATCGCGACCATGTGCAGGTCGCCCCGCACCTCCCCGCCGAGGCCGAAGATCCCCTGCACCAGCGCCGCCGGCGCCTGCACGAGGCAACCCTCGCCGGGGATCACCTCCACGACCGTGCCGTCGATGTAGGCGTCGACCTCCACCGGGATGGGGTGCGCCTGGAGGATCACCTGCCCGGTGACGGTGGAGATCGACTCGATGGTCCCGCCCGTCACGGCCGTGGCCTCGGATACGAACAGCCCGAAGAGGCCCGGCGTCTTGGCGATGAGCTCGTCGCGCTCGACCGTGTCGCCGACGTCCTTGAGCATGAACTCCTTGAGGCGGCCGGGGTCGACGCCCAGCTGGTTGGCCACGTTGGTCGGATAGATCTTGCCGGGCAGGTCGGTCCGGGCCACGACGTCCGCGGCGCCGACGTGCGCGCCGACCTCCACGAGCACCTCGCCTTCGAGGGGCAGGCGCCGGTCCTTGAGCACGATGTCGCGCTCGGAGACGGTGAGGCCGGGCGTGAAGATGGCGGCCATCAGGCTCCCTCCTCCCGGGGGTACTCGTCCATGGCGGCGACCCAGTCCTGCACGCGGGGGACGCGGGCGGCGGGCTCCGTCGGGACTCGGATGCTGCGTCCCCGGGTGTCGAAGGCGATGCCGACCACGCCGCCCCGCAGCACCCGCCGGAGCGGCTTGCCGGGGCCTTCGCCCAGGTCGAGGGAGCGGATGAGGGGGGTGACCGTCGCCACCACCTGCTCCTCGCGCGTGGCCTCCACCAGGAACAGGCGGTCGGTGTTGAGGATGCGCTCGACGACCGTGCCGTCGGACCTCTCGAGCTTGATGTCGAGGGCCGGCTTGCCGCCCGGCGGGAGCTTCCCGGGGTCTCCGATCGGGGCGACGCAGGTGCCCAGGTAGATGATGCAGTCGCGCTCGAAGACCTGCGTGGCGGCCTCTTCGTTGACGGAGGAGAGGACCCCGAGGTGGGGCATCATGAAGATCGAGTCGACGGCGAGCTCGGTGACCCCCTCGGGCTCGAAGGCGTCGATCATCATCCGCATCGACTGGACCCGCCGGGGCGCGTGGCTCAGCACGCCCCCCGACCCGACGATCAGGTCGAGCTTCATCATCTTGACGAGGGTCGCGCCCGCGCCCGTCTGGCGGAAGGCGTCGGCGATCGTCCGCTCCTGCTGCACCCCCCGCAGCTCCACCGCGAACTCCTTGTGCTGCACGAACGCGAGCCGCAGGGCCTCGCGCGCGATCGCCTGCTCGATCTTCAGCTCCTCGAGCGTCTGCGGGATGGTCGTGGGCCGGATCATCTTGTTGCCGATGCGGTTGCGCAGCAGCTTCTCGTCGATGTCAAAGGGCACCCACCTCAGGATCGAGTCCAGCCCCGCCTCCGCGAGCACGTTGGAGACGGAGTAGGACATCCCGAGGTTCGCCGACACCGTGCGGTTGAAGCGGCCGTCGAACACGGAGAAGACGTCCGTGGTGGCGCCGCCGATGTCGACGCCCGCGACGTTGATGTTCCGGCGCTTCGCGATGGTCTGCATGATCAGCCCGACGGCGGCGGGCGTGGGCATGATCGGGGTGTCCGTCCACCCCATCAGCTTGTTGTAGCCGGGGGCCTGGGCCATCACGTGGTCCATGAACAGGTCGTGGATCTTGTCCCGGGCCGGGCCGAGGTCCTCCCGCTCCATGACGGGGCGCACGTTGTCGACGGCCTCGAGGTCCGAGATGTCCCCCAGGAGGCGCTCGATCTCCGACCGCACCTCCCGGTTCCCCGCGAAGATCACCGGCAGGTTGAACGAGCCCCCCAGCCTCGTGCGCGGGCGCGCGGCCGCGACCATCTCCGCGAGGGCCACGACGTGCTTGACGGTGCCGCCGTCGATCCCCCCCGCGAGCAGGATCATGTCGGGCCGCAGCTGGCGGATGCGCTCGATCTGCTCGTGGGGCTTGCGGCTGTCGTTGGTGGCGAACGCGTCCATCACGATGGCGCCCGCGCCCAGCGCCGCGCGCATCGCGGACTCGGCGGTCATGGAGCGCACGACGCCCCCCACGACGAGCTGCAGGCCGCCGCCCGCCGACGACGTGGAGATGTAGATGTCCACGCCCTCGCTGCCCTCGTCGTTCGCGGGGGTGACGATCCCTTCGCCCTCGACGAGCTTCCGCCCCGACAGCTCCTGGACCTCCATGGCCGCGTTCAGCACGCCCCGGGTGACGTCCTCGAACGGCGCCTCCACGGTGGTCGGGGCCTCGCCGCGGAAGGTCTGGCGGTACCCGTCGCCGACCTTCTCGATGAGGATCGCCTTGGTGGTCGTCGACCCGCAGTCGGTCGCGAGGACGGACCGGATCTCGGTCGGAATGGTCATGTCACCCCCTGCTCGTCGAGCAGCTCGATGCGGCGGATCAGGTGGTCGAGGCCCCGGCGGTCCTCCAGGAGCCGAGCGAGGCGATCCCAGTCGTTCACGGTCAGGAAGGCCGTGATCGACGGGCTGAGGACGTGCATGAACTGCGATCCCACGAAGGACAGCGGGCGCATGCTCTCGAGGGACAGGATCGCGGGCACGGTCAGGTTCCAGCGGACGATGAACCGGGCCACGCGCGCGGCGGCGGCGTCCTGGTCCCCGGGCACGGAGAACCCCGGGACCAGCTCCACGGCTGCGGTCACGCGGCCTCCGGATCGCCGAGGCGCAGGCGCAGCTCGGAGGCGACCTCGTCCAGGCGATCGGGGCACCGGAGGACGAGGCCGCGACGGCGTCGCAGCGCGGGGTTCCGGCCGCGGCCCAGGAGCTCGAAGCCGTCCGTGAGCGGCTGCCATCCGCCGAAGCCGTCCCAGTCCCGGGACCGGGAGCGCAGCGGGTTGGAGAGGTGGACCCCCGTGTCCGAGAGGCGGAACCGGGTCGGCAGGAGGCCGTCGCGGACCGACGCGAGGAGCAGCAGGGCCCCGACGAACCCGATGAGCGGGTCCACGGCCACCGCCGCGCCCGTGGATACGAGGACGATCGCAGCAGCGAGCGCGGCGCGCGCCGGGCGGCGGCGAGCCGGCCAATCGGTCCAGGTGATCATGCTCCTCCCGAGCCCCCGGCCTCGCGGGGGAGCGGGATAGTACCTGCCGGCCGGGCGCGCGGGGGCTCGTCGGGCGGGCCGTGGGCCGGGACGGTGGACGGCTCGCCTGTGATACAGTGAACCAGAGGTCTACGCCTCCCGACGCGGGTCCGTGAGGGGCCCGAACAGGACGCCCCGGCGCACCAGGAGCCGACCCGCATGAGCCCACTCGAACGCCCCCACGGCGACGCCTCCGAGGCTGCCGCCTCCGTGGAGACGGTTCGGGTGCAGATCCTCGCGGACACCCTCATCTACGAGGGCTTCGTGACGCTCGTGGGCGGGGCCCGGCTCCAGGACGAGCTCAACGACCCGAAGCCCTTCCTGAACCTCACCGACGCGGTGATCCAGGACCGCGGCTCCGCCTCCGCCAGCCACGCCCCGTACGTCGCCCTCAACAAGGGCGCCGTCACGCACGCCGTGCTCCTCACGGCCGAAGCGGAGACCGGGGAGGCGTTGCCCGCGAGCGCGAACGGCCCGTCGGCGTCCGCACAGGCCATCGCGGCGGCGCGCCCCACGGTGCCGTCGGCGGGCCCCCGCACGCTGCCGGGGCCTCCCCCCGCGCCGCGGGGACGACTCAACGACCCTCCCACGCAGCCGTTCCCGCGCCTCCACGGCGATGACGGTGTGGGGGACCTGATCCTGGATGACGACGGTGGAGATGACATCGACCCGGACGATCTCGAACGAGACGTCGGCGCCCTGATCGCGGGCGCGGCGGGAGCGGAGTAGCGGACCCCGGCCTCGGCCGGAGCACGAGCGCAGCCCGATGGCGACCATCGACCACGAACGCAAGCGCATCAGCGCGATCCTGCTCTTCTACGGACCCCCGGGATCCGGCAAGACCACGTCGCTCTACGCGCTCTCTCGAATCCTCCCGCCCGGCACCCACGGCAAGGTAGCTCCCCTCGTCCAGGGAGACGGACGCCTCCTGCGCCTGGACTACCGGCCCCACGACCAGGAGCTGGTCTACGGCTACCAGGTCAACTTCCGGCTGGTCACGTGCACCGGTCCGATCGACGTGGACCTGCTCCGCCCGCTGCTGGGGGCCGTGGACGCGATCATGTTCGTGGCCGACTCGAGCCCCGGCGCGCTGCAGGCGGACGCCAAGTCCCTGGAGCTGCTCGACCGCATGGTCCGCGGGGTCCAGCGCTCGCTCGACGACCTGCCCATGGTGTTCATGTACAACAAGCGCGACCTGCGCGACGCGGTGGAGATCCGCGCGCTCGAGTCGCGGCTGAACGCGGGCGGCGCCAACTACATCGCGGCTTCGGCCGTGCGCGGCCAGGGGGTCCTCGAGGCCCTCCAGCGGCTGACCGCCACGGTCGCCGTCGACCTCCGGCAGCAGATGCAGGCCGCGGGCGGGGGCGACTCGGCGGCGGCGAGCAACGCCAAGACCGTGGCCCACGGCACCAGCTTCGAGGCGGCGCGGCGGATCCACGGCAACGACGACGTGACCTCCATCGCGTCCGACCACGCGCCCGCCCGGTCGGCGCCCCTGCGGCGCGCTCCCCAGGCCGCTCCCCGGGAGTGGGACGTCAGCCTCGGGGACGACGACCGCACCGAGATCAACCCCGCCGAAGCGAGCCACTGGGTCGACGCGCCCCAGGACGAGACGGCCTTCTCCACGGACCGTCGCCGGGGGGCCCCGCAGCCCAGCGCGGCCGCGTTCCGGCGCGACTACAACGAGCCCGAGCCGCTCCCCGAGCCGTCCTCGGCGTTCCGCGCCGAGCCGCTGCAGAGCACGTCGTCCTGGCGCACCCCCGACGCGTTCCAGGACGGGGTCGACGCGGACGACCGCACCATGCCCGGCAGCGAGGTCGCCGAGCTCATGCGGGAGCACGACCTGATCGCCGACGCTCCGCCTCGCCGCGCCGTGGCCGGTGGCGGGCGACGACGCCAGGAAGCCCCCGTGCGCGCCGCCCCCGCCCAGAGCCGCGCCCCCGCCGCCCGCCGCCGCCCCACCGACTCGGGCCGCTCGTCGGGTCGGTACGCGTCCACGCCTCAGCAGGCCACGTCCTCGGGGCGCTCCGCGCCCGCCGGTCGGGCCCGCCGCATCGACCCCCGAGGCGGCGATACGTACCGGGCGCCCGCGCCCGTGCCCGCGGTGGTGGCCACTCCGGCCCCGCCTCCGCCGGCCCCGACGGAGCCTGCGTTCTCGGCCAACCAGACCCAGGTCATCAACGCCCTGGGCCGGTCCCCCGAGACCTGGGAGTCGACGGTGCTCGAGACCGGGCACCCCATGCGGGTCCCGGTGGCGGACCTCGCGGGCTACGTCGTCTCCCGGATCGGCACGCCCACGGCCTCCTCGCGCCGGACCGTGCGCCTGCCGGTGCGCGCGACCCACATGGACACCCTCGTGCCCCAGGATTTTGTCCTCGAGATCGACTTCCGGGGGGGCGGCGGCCCCGGCTCCGGTCCGGCCGTCTCCGCGCGCAAGCGCCCCATCGAGCCCGACTCGCGGACCGTGCCCCTCTCCTGGATCGTCACGGGCGCGGGGATCCTCGTGGCGGTGATGCTGGCGGCCTTCTTCATCGTCCAGATGCTCGGAAACTAGTCCCCGCGCCGTGATCCGTCGGTTCGCTCCCCTGCTCCTGCTCGCGTCCGCGGGCTGCCTCCACTGGACGTACGACGACCTGCCCGGGGCCCCTTCGGGCACGGACGACGACGACACCGTGGACGACGACGACGCCGTGGACGACGACGACGCCGTGGACGACGACGACGCGGTCGATCCGCCGCCCGTCCTCGAGGCGAGCGCCGCCGCCACGTTGATCCGCCTCGGTCTGTCCGGTGAAGGGACGATCGTCGTCGGGGGCGCCATCTTCGCCGAGGAGGTCCTCGCGCCCTCCGCCGAGGAGGCGCTGATCGAGCACCTGTACGGGTTCCTGCTGCCGTTCCGGGCCGCCGCGGGCGAGCCGTGGTCCGGGCCGGTGGCCCCCGGCACCTACGCCGGGCTCCCCTACGCCGACGTGGGCGACGAGGTCCTGGCGAACGTCGGCCCCGAGTCGTATCCGGTGCCCCGGCAGGACCCTGCGTACGGGTGGGTCCAGGGCGAGTACCCGGTCGAGCCGGCGGACGCCCAGCCGGGCTCGGGCTGGGTCCTGCAGGTCCTCGACGGGACCCCGTGGGAGGGCTTTCACCAGGCCCCGGCCTTCCCCGAGTACGCGGGGGTGGAGATCGTGGGGGCCCCCGACGGCGTGGCCCTCATCGGCGAGGGCGACGTCCTCACGCTGCGCACCTCGGGCGTGGACGCCGACGCGGACGACCTCGTCATCCTGTCGCAGTCGTTCGCGGGCATCCCCCAGGGCGACTCGCTGGGCTGGCCGATGGTGAACGGCGTGGCCGAGATCCCCTGGTCGGAGATCCCCCAGGGGGTCGTCGATCCATCGGGCGTGGGGCAGATCCTCCACACCCGCACGGCCCGCTCGCTGCTCGAGACCGACTCGGGCGACCTGCTGCTGTCGTCGGCCGAGTGGCAGGCCGGGACGCTGCTGCTCCTGAGCCCCGGGGTCTCCCGGCTGACCACGGAGCCCGACCCGATCCCCTCCGGCCCCGGGACCGTCTTCTTCGTCACCGCCCCGGGGGCCGAGTGGGACCCCGACGCCCCGCCGATGGTGCTCCTCGACGAGCGGCTCGCCGAGTCGGTGGAGGTGGTGGACGCGGGCGAGCTCCGGGTGGCGATGGACACCTCGGGCCTCGCCGGGTTCGTGGACCTGCGTACGGAGGTCGGAGGCGCGGTCGACGGTCGCGGCCGGCCCGTCGTGGGCGCCGCGGGCGGTCCCCCCTGCGACGTCGCCGAGGAGGCGGGCAACAACGACTCCCAGAACGCGGCCGATCCGATCACCGTGGGCCAGGTGCTGTGCGGCGGCTTCTCCGTCGCGGGGGACGAGGACGTCTTCTCCTTCTCGGCGGTCCAGGGCGTGACCTACCGGTTCGAGACGTGGTCGGCCCGGATGGGCACGCCCGCGGACACGTACCTGAGGATCACCACGAGCGCGGGGGCGGAGCTGACCTACAACGACGACTTCGCGGGCAGCCTCGACTCGCAGGTGCTCTGGTCCGCGCCCGCCTCCGGGACCCGCTTCGTCCAGGTGACCGAGCTGTCCGAGCGCGGCGGCGACGACTACACGTACAGGTTGGTGACAGCGGTTCAGCCCTGAGGCATGGTGCGCCCCCGCACCCCGAGGCGAGCCCATGACGACCCCCTTCGACCCGTTCCCTTCGGACCCCAGGACCCGCGTACAGCGCTCGATCGAGGCGGTCGCGGCCGGGGGCCTGGTGATCCTCGTCGACGACGAGGACCGCGAGAACGAGGGCGACCTCGTGATGGCCGCGGACAAGGTCACGCCCGAGGCGATCAACTTCATGGCGACGCACGGGCGCGGGCTGATCTGTCTGCCCCTCACCTCCGAGCGGATCGAGGCCCTGGGCCTGCCCATGATGGTGAGCCGCAACCGGTCGCCGTACCAGACCGCGTTCACCGTCAGCATCGAGGCGGCCTCCGGCGTGAGCACGGGGATCTCGGCCGCCGACCGGTCGCGGACGATCGAGGTCGCCGTGCGGCCCGACGCGGGGCCCGGAGACCTGGTCTCCCCCGGCCACATCTTCCCCCTCCGGGCCCGAGACGGCGGCGTCCTCGTACGCGCGGGGCAGACCGAGGGGAGCGTGGACCTCGCCCGCCTCGCGGGCTGCGCCCCGGCGGGCATCGTCTGCGAGATCATGAACGAAGACGGGACGATGTCCCGGCTGCCGCAGCTCATCGAGTTCGCGCGCGCGCATCGCCTCCCCATCCTCACGGTGGCCGACCTGATCGGCTACCGGCTCCAGAAGGAGCCGCAGGTCACGCGCGTGGCCCAGGGCGTCGTGGACACGGACGTGCTCGGCACCGTCACGGCGCACGTCTTCCGCAACCGCGTCAACGACCTGCAGTACCTCGCGCTGGTGAAGGGCGACATCGACCCGGCGGCGCCCACGCTGGTGCGGGTCCACAGCTCGGATGCGTGGACCGACGCGCTCACGGTGTTCCGCCGGGACGGGGGTCCGCAGCTCCAGCGGGCGATGCGGCTCATCGAGCGCTCGGGCGGGGGCGTGGTGCTCTACATCCTGCGTCCGTTCGACGGCGAGACCGTGCTCCGTCGCCTCGACGCCCACGCTCGGGACCTGCAGGCGGACGTGCCCCCGCTGGCGGTGGGCGGCGATCCGTACCCCACCGGGCTGCGCGACTACGGGCTCGGAGCCCAGGTCCTCCGCGAGCTCGGCGTGCGGCAGATCCGGCTGATCACGAACAGCGACCGCCGCCTCGTGGGCGTGCAGGGCTACGGGCTGACCGTCGTCGAGCGGGTGCCCGTCTCGTCGGAGCCCACGGAGCCGACGGACCTCCGCGCCGTCGTAGGAGGTAAGCAATGACGGGACGTGTCTTCGAAGGAGGCCGCTCGGCCGCAGGCAAGCGCTTCGCCATCGCGGCGGGGCGGTTCAACGAGCTCATCGTCAAGAGCCTCGTCTCCGGCGCGCAGGAGACCCTCGTCGCGAGCGGCGCGAGCGCCGACGACATCGACCTCGCCTGGTGCCCGGGGGCCGTCGAGCTCCCGCTCACCGCCCACACCCTCGCGAAGAGCGGTCGCTACGACGCCGTACTCGCCATCGGCTGCGTCATCCGCGGCGGCACCCCCCACTTCGACTTCGTGGCCTCGATGGCCGCCAACGGCGTGGCCCGCTCCGCCCTGGATACGTCGGTCCCCATCGCGTTCGGCGTCCTCACGACGGACACGATCGAGCAGGCCATCGCCCGCGCGGGCACGAAGATGGGCAACAAGGGCGCCGAAGCCGCGCTCGCCGCGATCGAGATGGCCAACCTCATCCCCCAGCTGAGCGAGTAGCACGAGTCGATGGGGACCCGACGCCAGGCCCGTGAGCACGCGCTCTCGATCCTCTACCAGGTCGACATCTCCAAGAGCTCCGCCGAGGAGGCGCTGCGGCTGTTCTGGAAGGTCGAACCCGCGGACGCGGACGTCATGGAGTTCGCGCGCACGCTCGTGCGCGGGGTCGTGGAGCACCGGGGCCGCATCGACGCCCTGATCGCCGACGCGTCCACGAACTGGAAGCTGCCGCGCATGTCCTACGTGGACCGCAACATCCTCCGGCTGGCCACCTTCGAGATCCTCGAGCTGGACGAGGTGCCGCCCATGGTGTCGGTGAACGAGGCGATCGAGCTCGGCAAGCGCTACGGCACGACCGACTCCGGGGGCTTCATCAACGGCATCCTCGACCGCGTCGCCCGCACCCTCGAGGTGGTGTGATGCGGGTCCAGGTCACCTTCGAGTCGGCGCACCTCGCCACCGTGCAGGGGTTGGACGGGGCGGTGGCCGTCGTGCACCAGGACGTCCGTCCGATGCGGGGCTCGGGGGCCCACGCCGACTGGCGCCTGAACGGGTTCCTGTCGCGCCTGCTGCTGGGCGGGAAGTTCGCGGGCGAGGCGGGCGAGTGGCTGCTCGTCCACACCCAGGGGCGGCTGCCGTTCACGCACCTCTTCCTGGTGGGGATGGGGCGTCGAGACCACCGGGACCCGACGCTCGTCAAGCGCGCGATCGAGGGGATCGCGGCGAAGGTCGCGCTCGCGGGGTTGCACGCCTTCGCGATCGACCTGAGCGAGGTGGCGGGGGACGACGTCCCGGCGGCCGAGGCGATGATGCTGTTCCTGGAGTCCCTCGGGCAGGCGTACCCCGAGGACGAGCTGAGCGACCCGCCCTACCGCCCCGCCATCGAGGTCGAGGAGCGGAACCGAGCCCGGGTCGATGCGGCTCGTCGCCGTCGGGCCGACCTGCTCGCCGCGCGGGCCCGGTTGGCCGCGAAGCAGGCCGCCGAGCCGGAGCCCGCCGAAGACGACGAAGCCGACGAGGTGGCGGAAGCGGGCGCCCCCGCCCCGCCGCCCGCCGGGCGGCGGCGCGGCCCGCCGCCGCCGACCGGGGCCCCGGGGGCGGCCCCCGCCCCCCCCGCC
>CAZEKB010000109.1:0-25188 GCA_964512225.1 uncultured Rickettsiales bacterium
TGAGGAGATCGCGCGTGGCCGCCCGGTGCAGGCGGTCCTTGAGGGCCTTTCGCGCCGTCACGTCCACCCGCATGGAGACGAACCAACGGACCTCCCCCTCCTCCACGATCGGCACGATCGAGAGCTCCTGGTGGATGTCGGAGCCGTCCTTGTGCAAGGAGACGATGTCGCCCGACCACGGCTTGCCCGCCCGGATGTTCGCGTCGATCTCGTTCCAGAACCCGCCGGCGTGCCGGGGGGACCGCAGGAACTGGGCCGGCGTCTGCCCGACGATCTCCGCTTGCGTCCACCCCGTCAGGCGCTCGAAGGCGGCGTTCACGTACCGGATTCGACAGTCCGCGTCCGTGAGTTCGATGGCGTGTGGCGCATGATCGAACGCGACCCGCAGCCAGCCCGTGCTCGGCTGCTGCGGGATGCGACGAGGCCCGGTGGGCGGATCCGCCTGCAAACGTCGACCTCCGTCACCCCCACGATAGGACTCGCTCCCCAGCTCTCATCCAGCTTAACGGGAGATCGACGAGTGTGCCCGCGGGAGTAAGGGGTCGTAAGGCCCGCGTGAGGTTCCTGTCACACCTCGTCGGCGACGGCGTGCTCCATGAGCTCCTCCAGTGGCACGATGTCGAGGGCCTTGAGGTGGGTGCTCTCGAGGTGTACGGGGCACCCTTTTCCGGCTTGGTGGGCGTCCCGCCAGCTCGCCGCGCAGACGCACCAGCAGTCGCCGTCGCGCAGCCCGGGGAAGCCGTACTGGGGGGCGGGTGTGATGAGATCGTTGCCTTGGGCGCGGATGTACTCGAGGAACTCCTCGGTGACCTGCGCGCACACGGTGTGCGACCCGCGATCCCGGGCGTCGGTGTTGCAACACCCGTCGCGGAACCAGCCGGTGCGAGGGGAGTGAGAGCAGGCCTTGAGGGGGCCTCCGATGACGTTGAGGGGCGGCTCCATGCGCGGGTTCTACCGTACCGACGGATCCAGGGTGCACCCCGGCACGGCGCCGTCTTCGCCGAGCAGGGCGTTCCTCGCGCGCACCCGCTCCCGTTCCCAGAAGCAGAGGTCCTCCGCGTGCGCGAGGTAGCCGTAGTCGTAGAGGGTGGGGTTCTCCCCGGGCTCGAACAGGATTCGACCGTGAGGGGCGTGAGCGTCGGCGTGGCGCGCCCGGATCAGCTCCCGCGCCTCCACCAGGATCGACTCCGCTTCGTCGATCAGCGGAGGTACGGTCGCGTCCGCCCCGGAGCGGACGGCGATCGCGGCGGCGTACAGGGCACCCACGAACCGCGCCCGGAGCTCCGTCACTCGCGTGCCCTCCACGATCTCGTCGATCCAGGGCGCGAATCCGTCGACGTCGGCGTGTTCCACGCCCAGCGCGAGCGCCGCGGTGTGAGCGGATCCGGACGCGTCTGCCAAGTCGGCGAGCGCGTCCAACTGTTGGCCGAGCTGGGCCAACTCGGCGTCGTCGACCTCCGCCACCCGGTCGAGGCGCACCCGATCCGGCTGGGACACCAGGCCTCGGGAGTCGGCCCCGAAGTCGATGACCGAGTCCCGTCCGCCGAGGTACGCCGCCGCCCGACGGGTGATCAGGGCGTCGGCCTGCGCGTCGGCCCACACGATCTGCAGCGCCGCCGCCCCCGCGCCCGCCTCGCCGAGGGGCGCCCACGAGGCCCGGAGCGCGTCCTCCCAGGACGCGGGCGTCTCGAACCCCATCCGCAGGGAGGTGCGGTCGTGGAGCCAGTAGCCCCACTCCCAGCCGCTCGAGAAGATCACGTGATCGCGCAGCGCGCCGGCCCCGTCGAGCGCCCGGATCCGGTCGAGGTCGAGCCATCGGGACCGGACGTACAGGGGCAGCATGGTCGGGACGTTGATGTCGAAGGCCACCCAGTAGGCCGTCTCCGGGAAGTACCCGACCGGCTCGCCCGCTTCGAGCGCGTCGGTGAGGAAGGCGCGGTGCTCGTCGAACTCGTCGTGCAGGTAGGCGCCCCCGGCGTCCTCGAAGAGGTTGTAGTACATGACGGTGTGGATCCAGGGCGTGATCGGGCGGTCCGCGAAGGTCGACAGGAAGTAGTAGAGGACCTCAACGCCCCGGTACTCGACGCGGAGCTCCTCGAAGTTGCCGACGTGGATCACGGTCGTCATCTCGGCGTCGGGCAGGGCCTGGTTCATGGCGTCCCAGGCCGACTCCACCGCGGCCACGAAGACCTCGGGGTCCTCCCCGAAGAACTCCCCGAAGCTGAGGTTGATCGCGTCGAACCCGAGCCCCGCGATCTCCGCGAAGCGCTCGTCCATCCGGGCGCGATCGCCGGCCGCGTCGGTGTGGGAGTCGACCAGGTCGAAGGCGAGCTGGAGGTTCGACGTCCCGAACAGCTGGACGCCGAGGCCCGTCTCGAGGCCGCGGAAGTGAGCGTGGTCGACGATCGCCGCGGCGTGCTCCCGCCACGCGGCGAGGGCGAACCCCGATCCGCTGATGTCGTCCAGGCCGACCCACTGCAGGTAGTCGCCCCGGTTCTTCACCACCCAGTCGATGACCCGCTCGGCGCGCTCGAGGGCCACGGGCCCGGTCATGGAGAAGTCGAACATGCTCTCGATCGGGTGCAGCGTGTGCGCGTGCAGGCCGCGACGGGGCACGAGCGGGGTGCGCACCACCCCGAGGTCGGCCGCGCCCGACAGCGAGTCCAAGTCCCCGAGATCCGGCGGGATTCGCGTGCGGAAGGGGTGGAAGAAGCCGAACCCGGCGCGCTCCAGCAGCTCGGCCACGCCGTACTGGACGCCCAGCGGCGCGTCGCCGCGCACGAGCCACCCGTCCCCGTCGGCCTCGATCGAGAAGCACTCCTCGCACTCGAGGTCCGCCACCACCCGGACCGTCGCGGTGCGCCCCCCGGGATCGTCGAGGCGTACGAGGTCCGAGCCGATCGGGGCCAGGAACGCCTCGAAGAGCGCGACGTGCTCGTCCGCGACGTCCAGGACGACGGCCGCGGGCGGGCCTCCGCACCCGGACAGCAGGAGCGCGCCGAGTGCGCCGAGCGATTGCCTCGTGCGCATGGGCGAAGAGTACGTGTCATCCTCCCGGCGCCAACCCCCTGCTTTCCCGCACCAGGAGCCGCCTCGTGGCCAACCCGACCGCCGTCTTCGAAACCTCCATGGGAACCTTCAAGGCCGAGCTGTTCGTCGACCAGATGCCGATCACGGCAGGCAACTTCGTCACGCTCGCCGAGTCCGGTTTCTACGACGGCCTGCACTTCCACCGGATCATCCCGAACTTCATGCTCCAGTTCGGCTGCCCCCACAGCAAGGACCCCCGCAGCCCCCGGGCGGGCACCGGCGGGCCGCCCCACGGCACCATCCAGGACGAGTTCACGGCGCGACTCTCCAACGAGCCGGGCACACTCAGCATGGCCAACACCGGCCGCCCGAACTCGGGGGGCTCGCAGTTCTTCGTGAACACGGTCCACAACCGCTACCTCGACTGGTTCGACACCAGCACGCCGAGCAAGCACCCGGTCTTCGGGCAGATCACCGAGGGCATGGACGTCGTGAAGCAGATCGAGGGCCGCGGGAGCCGCAGCGGGGCGGTCTCGAACCCCGTGAAGATGAACTCGGTGACGATCGAGAACTGACCCCGAGTCGGTCGACGGCGCGCTCCTAGGAGCCGTCGATGCAGAGCTCCTCGGTCTCGAGGATGTACTCGTGCAGCCCCTCGACGTAGCCGTTGAGGAACGCCCCGCCCTCGGTGTTCAGCTCGCCCACCTCGACCTCCACCCACTGCGGATAGATGTGGAGGATCCCGTCGGGGCGCTCGATCATGACCTCGAGCTGGTAGTTCTGGAACCAGCGCCCGATCGTCGACGGGTCGAGCGTCGCCTCCTCGCTCATCCAGGTGCGGCCCACCCGGGCTTCGACCTGGGTCCCGTCGGGCGCCTCGGCCGAGACTCGACGGACCTGGTTGTGGAGCACGAACTCGGCCTCGGCGTTGAGCACGAGCTCGTTGCGGATGGTGCTCACCCAGCCGAACTCGTCGCAGCTGCCGTCCAGGAAGCAGTCGTAGCCGAACGTGTCGCTGCGCTCGTAGCTCAGGTAGTTGTCCGGGTGGAGCGAGGCCTGGTCGTCGATGGTGTAGAGGCGGTCCATGTCCGCCAGCGAGCACTCCGTGTGCAGCGCGACCACGACCCCCACCGCGTTCTCGCCCTTGGCGTGCACGGGCGCCGGGTCCAGGTCGAGCAGCGCGTCGTCCGGCAGGCGGTCGGTGTCCTCCGTCAGGGAGGCCTGGAAGCCGACCTCGGTGTCGTAGTCGTCCAGGGCTTCGACGTCCGCGGAGAACCAGGCCTCGAAGTTCCGGCCCGCGTCGGCGAGGCTCACCTCGTTCCCGTCGACCTCGAACGAGTAGTGCGACCAGGCGAAACCGAGCAGCTCGCTCAGCCCCTCGGGGGCCGGATCGGGCGGGGTGCACGCGGTGATCAGGAGGGCGACGGGGAGGACGCGAATCGGCTGCATGCCGGGATGGTAACGCGCGTCGGGGCGTATGATCCCGGCGTGAGCATGCCCGGTGCCCCCTCCGCGCTCGACCGCGGGTTCACGCTGATCGAACTCTGCTACGTCGTGACCGTGATCACGCTCCTCGCGGCGATCACCGTGCCCGTGTACGACGTCCTCCTGCGCCGCGCGCGCGCCGACGAGGCCCACGCGTTCCTGCACGACCTCGCCCACGCCCAGCTCCGGGCGCTGCGGGACCACGGGGAGTACGTGGCCTGCCCCCCCGAGGGCGAGGTGCCCGATCCCGTCGCCGCCTTCGACTCCGACCGGGCGTGCTGGAAGCAGCTCGGGGTGATCGTCGAGGGGCCCGTCCGCTTCCGGTACGGCGTGACGGTGGCCGACGGCTCGTTCTCCGTCACCGCCGAAGGGGACCTCGACGGGGACGGGGAGACGTCGCTCTACACCCTCGACGGGCGGACCTTCGCGATGGACATTCGGGACGAGCTCGAGTGAGGGCGGGGGAGCAGGAGAGCCTCTGCCTGCGCCAGATCGTGGCGCTCACGCGGCGGGGACGCGGCCGGATCGAGGCGCTCCGCGCGGCGGGGGCGGGCCTGCCCTCGGGTCCGCTGCGAGCTCGGGTCGAGGCGGCCCTGCGGGCGCTGGAGTCCGGCGAGCCCGGCGAGGACGTGCTGGCCCGCGACGCCGGCCCCGACGCGCTCACCACAAGATGCCCGTCGAGGTGCCCCAGAACGTGATCCCGCTCCGACGTCGGGCCGGGCGATGAGTTGTCGAGTTGTCAGTCTCGGAGTTACACCCAATGCAGTGCAACCTGCTGCGGTACGCGACGGGCCAGCAGAAGCTGAAGCCGGTCACGAAGTACGTCACAAAGCGCACCTACGTGCTCGTCGAGCACATGAGCCAGGTCGGTGACCTGCGCAACCACTCCGGCACCGACCCCTCTGTCACGATGGCGGCGGCGTTTTGCCTGGCTGCCATCGAGCTGGTCGAGTTGCTCACCGAGGAGCTTGCGGGCGCGAGCTGATCTCGAGGGCTTGGAGGGTGTGCCTCATCCGCTCTCCCGACTCTCCCGCCCCCAGGACACCCGGGAGAGCGGGGAGAGCGCGAAGATCGCCCCTCGACTACCGCCCCTCCAACCACCCCTCCACGACGCCCCCGATCACCCGGTCGATCCGCGCCGAGTCCATCTCCTCGGGGCCTTCCTTCGCCGGCCCTTCCATGTAGACGCGGAACCCGCGCTCGCCGAGCTCCCGCGCGCAGTCGTCCACCAGCCGCAGCAGCCCGTCCACGCCGACGTCGATCACCGCCGGGCGCGGCTTCTTCGCCGAGGCCCGCTCGTCCGACCGCAGCCCGCGGCTGACCTTGTAGAGGTGCGGCAGCGTCGCCGTCGCCAGCCCCGTCTCCAGCCGCTCGATGGCGCCCGGCTTCATCTTCGCCAGGGTGCGGAACTCGCGCTGGCTGACGCCCTTCTCCTGCCGGAGCAGCGCCAGGACGCGGCCGAACACCGCGCTCAGGGGGGTCTGCGCCTTCCACTCGGGTTCGCTCACGTTCGACTCCTGCTAAAAAATCTTGAGCAAGCGCGAAAACATGATTACGGTACTCCCAGGTCGTCGAGACGACAAGGATGGCGCAGGCGGAGCAGGGCGATGAGGAAGTCGAACGCAGCAGAGAAGAGCAGCACGCCGAGCGAGTCGGCGAACGATCCCGCCGACCTGGGCCGGCTCCTGACCGTGCCCGAGGTCGCGCGGCACCTCCGCGTCGGGCAGCGGACCGTCTACCGCTGGATCCAGGACGGCAAGCTGCCTGTCCTGCGGCTCGCGGGCAGCACCATCCGCGTCGCCGCCCGCGACCTCGAGGCGTGGCTGCACGCCGCCTCCCAGCCCGTCGAGCCCGGCAACACGCCGACCCCGCAGCCCGCGCCCGCCCCCGTGGCCCGCCGCTGGGCCATCCCGCCGAAGTCGTGGTCCGAGCGGCGGCCCACCGAGGACGAGCGATGATCCGCAAGCGCGACAACGGCTACTGGTACACCGACTTCGTCCTCAGCGACGGCACCCGGGTCCGCCGCTCCCTCGGCAAGCACGTCGCGTCCGAGCGGGAGGCGAAGCGCGCCGCCCGTCGGCTGTTCAAGGAGATGGAGCAGGCTCTGCTCGACCGCCGCGCCGGAGCCCCGCCGCGGGTGGCCTTCAGCGGCTTCGCCGACCACTGGTTCGAGACCCACGTCCGCGTGAACTGCAAGCCGTCGGTCCAGCGCCGCTACGAGTCGATGATCCGCGTGCACCTCGTCCCCGTCTTCAGCGACCGCGAGCTGCACACCATCACCATCGAGGACGTCGAGCGCGCCAAGGCCACCTGGTCGCGGACGAAGCACCCGCACACCGACAAGCCCCTGTCCGCCAAGACGGTCAACGAGCACCTGGCCTGTCTCGCGGCGATGCTGGAGAAGGCGGTGGAGTGGGGCTACCTGGGCGAGAACCCCGCCCGCAAGGTCAAGCGCCTGCGGCTGGAGCCCCAGCAGCACACCTGGCTCAACGCCGAGCAGATGGCGATGTTCCTCGACACCTGCCGCGCGTCGGAGCCGGACTGGTTCCCGCTGGTCTTCGCCGGGTTCCACACCGGCATGCGCCTGGGCGAGCTCCTGGCGCTGCGCTGGGAGTGCGTCGACTTCGAGGGCGAGCAGATCGAGGTGCGGCGCAGCCGGACGCGCGGGGTCACGACCTCGCCGAAGGGGCACAAGCGGCGCTTCGTCCCGCTGAGCAAGCCCCTGGCGGCGCTCTTGAAGGGCCTGCCCCGCAGCGGCAGCGGCCTCGTCTTCGTGATGAAGGACGGCCGGCCCATCACCCGGGACATGCTCAAGCACCCGTTCGAGCGCCTGTGCAAGGCGGCCGAGGTCCCGCGAATCACGCCCCACGACATGCGGCACAGCTACGCCAGCCTGCTCGTGAGCCGCGGGGCGCCGCTGAACCTCGTCCAGCAGCTGCTCGGGCACGTCGACATCCAGACCACCCTCCGGTACGCGCACCTCGCGCCGAAGGACGGCCTGCCGTGGATCAACAACCTGCCGGTTCCAAGCAGCGAATCGGCACAATCCGGTCACACCCCCGAGGGGGAGCAACAGGAAAGTACCGATAACACTGGGAAAAGTATGGTGGAGGCGGCGGGACCGGGGGTGAGGATCCGGAAGCAGTTTGAGATCACTCAGGAATCGTGAGTTCGGGGCGCTGATTCCCTGGCGAGCCTGATCGAGCGACGTCGGCGCATTTCGGGGGACGGTTTCGGGGTGCGGCGTCCTTGGAGTGTCCGGGGTCGCGGGCTGCTCGGGTCGCCTGGGCGAGGCGGGCGAGCTGAGCCGCGGGGGCCTGGTCGGGCTGAGGGAGCATCCTACGGGCCCGTCCCTGATTCGGGTTGTGAGGACACGGTGCTTCCCTATTCGTCTTGGACGGCGTGACGACGAGGGGTCGTCCCAGTCGGGCGGAGGTTCGTATGCAGGCTGGACTCGTGCAGCGTCCCGTCTGGCGATGTCGCCGAGGCGCGGAGTGAGCGCGCCGCTCCCGCCTCACTGCCCCGCCGGCTGCGGACGTCTGCTCCTGTACCGAGACCTCGCGTCCCGCCGGGACGTGACCTACTGCCCGACCTGCTGGATCAGCTACCGCTCGTCGGCACGGCCCCGGGTCCGTGTCCGGCGAGGGCCGTGGACGCTCGACCTGATTGCAGGGGGAGTGCGGCCCGGGGCGCGCGGTCTCCGGGGTCACCACGGTCGGCTGCCCCGAGTTCGAGAAGGAGCCACGATGGCGCTGCGGCTGGTGTACTCGAAGCCCAAGGCGAAGACCCTCACGGGGCGCGTGCGGGTCGGTCCCTGGACCGTCCATGCGGATCGCCTCGAGCCGGACGGTCGGATGCGGGGCCGCTTCATCGCGCCCGACGGGGCCGTGTTCCGATGGACGCATCACCCGAAGGAGGACGCCATCACGACCCGTCCACACGGCGCGGGGACGGCGGGCGGCTTGCCCCATTGGTCGCTGCTTCGTCCGACGTTCGCGCTGATTCGCGAGGGGCGGGCCGACGATGTTCCGTGATCCGGTCCCGGCGACGCCCGCGGCTCGGCCGATGTCCCGGGAGGTCGCCGACGAGACCCCGCAGGTCGTCTCCTCAGGTCTCGAGCTCTTGCAGGAACTCGGCGAATCCCGCCCGCTCCTCATCGCGGAGGGCCCGGTCGCTGCCTTCTCCGTCCTCGTCTTCCGTCTCGAGGTAGTTCCATCGCATCTCCCGCTGGACCTCGCCGTCCGCGACGCAGAGGTCCTCGAAGTCACCCCACCAGAGGATCTGGAAATCCTCCCTGACCACCTCGTTGATGCGGTTGCGTAGGTCCTCGGTCAGCTTGTCGGCGTTGGCGCCCACGACCGCCCCGAGCGCAGTCAGGCATCCCTCCGGGTCGTCGGTCATCCACGGCTCGAGATCCCGGATCGCGGAGAGTGCCTCGGCCTCGGATGGGAACCAGCAAGCAAGCGTGATCGTCATGCGGTCCTGGATGAGGTACCCCGCTCCCGCAGTGCGGGGGTCTCGCTCGATCGCGGTCTGCAGAATGCGCTGGGCCTGTGTCTTGTCCATCGTCCCTCCTCATGGCACCGCGTGAGCACGTCCGCGGTTCCGAGCCTACTTCAGCCGTCGCCCGGGATCGTCGCGTCGGCTCTCGGCGTGCGAGCCTCCGAAGCGGGGCCTGCGGCAGCCGCCTTCCGGGCTGCCGCCGTGTCCGGTCGGACGAGCGCCACGTCCTCCCCGAACGAGCGAATCCACGGGTAGACCTCGACCGACGAGGTGAGCGTGAAGGTCATTTTCAGCCGGCCGTCGTCGAGCTCCTCGAACGCCTGGCTGCGGTGCCACAGCCGCTCGCGCAGATAGCGGTGGAGCCAGGGTTTGGGAGCGAACACCAGCTCGAACTCCTTGGGCTTGCCGTCGGGGTCCTGCCAGATGCCGAAGGAGCCGTCGAAGAGCCGCTCCGGGTGGTAGTCCGCCGTTGGCGGGTACTCGAACCGGCCCTTGTAGAGCTCCACCTCGGTCATCCGGTCGATCGACCACACGTACGCCTTCTTCTCCGGTCGGTACGGCGCCACCAAGTAGAGCGCGCTGCGCCACATCACCAGCGTGAGCGGACACACCACCACCTTCTTCGTGTCCCCGGACTCGCCCTTCGGGTAGGAGAAGCGGACACGGCGGCGGTGGAAGAGCGCGTGCAGCAGCGTCGTCAGCGTTTCCTGGTGCCCCGAGTAGTCTTTCGGAGCCTCGGGGACGAAGTGCAGGAGGCGGTCGGTGTTCCGCAGCATGTGCGAGCCGAGCCAGAACCTCCGGTCTCCGAAGCCGGACCGCAGCTCGTTCCACTCGTCGTCGATCGCGTCGCCGAACACCCCGGGGCCGGAGAACTCGAACACCTTCCTCGTGAGCCACACCGCCGCCAGCCGCGCCCGGAAGTTGCCGACCTGCTCGAGGTCCTCGCCGCGGGTGCAGAGGCGGATGTACTTCGCCGTCCCCTCGGGGACCTCCTCGATCGTGATCCGGCCGTCCGGGTCGATCCGGTCCTCGATGTGGGCCTTGAGCAGCCCGCGGTACTTCCGCCAGGTGCGGTCGGCGATGCCCAGCTCCGACTTCAACGAGTCCACCCGCCAGCCGCGCGGATCCAGGAGGAGGCGCGCGGTGATGCGCGCGAGGTTCACGGCGATGGCGTCGGTCATGAGGCGATCCTCGCACGCGGAGGGACCTCGATCCACGCGGTCGCGGCACGGAGCGTGCCGGCTTGAGCAACTCAGCTCAGCTCGGCCCGCAGGCCGGACATCCGCCGGGTCGGACGCCCCACAGCATCGACCACGAGGTCCTCGCGCCCCACGACCGTGACGCGCCGGGAGGCTCGCGTCACCGCCGTGTAGAGCAGCTCGCGCGTGAGGAGCGGCGAGTCCCGGTCGGGAAGCACCACCATGACCTCGTCGTATTCGCTCCCCTGGCTCTTGTGCACCGTGGTCGCGAAGACGGTCTCGTGGTCGGGGAGGGCCCCCAACGTGAAGCTGCGGGGAGCTCCGTCGCTTCCGTCGAACCACGCGCGCCGTTCGCCCGTGGCCGCGTCTTCGAGGACCACGCCGACGTCGCCGTTGTAGAGCCCGCGCCGTGGGTCGTTCCGGAGGACCATCACCGGCCTCCCGACGTACCAGGCTCCGTCGCGGCGCAGCAGCCCCACGTCCGCCAGCCAGCCCTCGATCGCCGTGTTGACGGACTCGACGCCCCACACCCCGCGCCGGTGCGCGCACAGCACGCGGAAGGCCTTCAGGGCGTCGAGCGCTCCTCGGGGCTCGCGAGCCTGGACGAGCTGCGTGTACCCGGCGACCACGCGGTCGCGGAGCAGGGCGTGGAGCCCGCGACGCCCGGAGCCCTCCTCCTGCTCGAGGTGAATCGCCTCGCGACCCTCACGCAGGACCGACACGGCGCCGGCCGCGTCCCCGCCGTTGATCGCGCTCGCGAGCTCTCCGATCGCACCGCTGAACCGCCAGGTGAAGTCCAGGACCGTGAGGCGGTCGGCGAGCAGCGGTTCGTCGCCGGCCCCGATCTCCTCGGGAGGAACTCGGATCCCCACGCTCGCGAGGGCCTGGGCGGCGG
This sequence comes from uncultured Rickettsiales bacterium, assembly GCA_964512225.1. Lineage (GTDB taxonomy): Bacteria > Myxococcota_A > UBA796 > UBA9615 > UBA9615 > CAZEKB01. The sequence continues at coordinate 11,113 of CAZEKB010000109.1, forward strand.
GCCGCGACACCGGCCCCGCAGCCGCCGCGCGGATGTCGCCCAGCACCGACCCCATCTCGACCGAGACCAGCTGGTCGGGGTCCCCGAGCAATACCAACCTCGCCTGCGGGGGCAGGGCGGCGAGCAGACGGGCCATCAGCGGCAGGTCCACCATGGACGCTTCGTCCACGACCAGCACGTCGATCGGGAGCGGGTTGTCCGCGTGGTGCCTCGGGTGCCCGGTGCGCGGGTTGATGCCGAGGCATCGGTGGATCGTCGAGGCGTCGTCCACGACCCCCACCCGCAGGTCCTCGGGCAGCCAGGCGTCGCGCGTGGAGCGGATGGACTCGGTGAGCCGCGCCGCCGCCTTGCCCGTCGGCGCGACGAGCGCCACCCGTGGGAGGGCCCTGCCCGCCTGCCGCGCGAGCTCGTTCAGTACGGCCAGCAGCCGCACGACCACCGCCGTCTTGCCCGTCCCCGGCCCGCCCGCGATGACGGAGAGCGAGCCCAGGACCGAGGTCGCGACCGCCCGACGCTGCCGCTCGACCCGGGGATCGTCCGCGAACACCCTCCCGAGCGCGGCCTCGAGTCGGCTCGGGTCCACGTCGAGCGGCGGCGCGACCCGGGCGCGCACGGCCGACGCGAGCCGACGCTGCCACTCCCAGTAGCGGTCGAGGTAGAGCCGCCGGTCGCTGAGCACGAGCGGCGTGGGCCGGTCCTCCCCCGGGGTGCGGACGACCTCCGCGGCGCGCTTCAGGGCACGGTCCCACTCCGGGGGCGACGGGAGGCCCAGGGGCCCGGCATCGCCGTCCTCCTCGGCCTCGTTCCGGACGCGACGCACCTCGGCGTCGAGGAGGTCGTCGATCCCGTCGAGGTCGAGGCATACGTGACCCGACATGGGGAGGCTGCCCGCGAGGGCGGCGGCGGCCAGGACGGGGTCGTCGTCGATGCCCGCGCGGCGCCCGAGCATCCGCGCGAAGCGGCGATCCAGGGGACGCACGACCCCGAGCTCCGCGAGCGTGTCGAGGAGGGAGCTCACGAGCCGGCTCCGCAGACGGCGCGGGACAGTCGCTCGATCAGACGCTCGGTCGGGCGATCGAAGAAGACCCCGTGGGACGCGCCGAGCGACGGGTGCATGCCCCGCACGAAGAGGTAGTAGACGCCGCCGAAGTGCGCATCGAACGCGTACCCGGGGAGGCGGCCCGCCAGGTAGCGGTGCAGCGCGAGCGAGTACAGGTGGTACTGCAGGACGTAGTGCGCGTGGCTCATCGCGGCGGGGAGGCGCACGCGCGCGTAGTCGTCGTAGGTCCGGCCGAGGCGGTTCGACTTGTAGTCGGCGAGGTAGTACCGCCCGCCGTGCTCGAAGACGAGGTCGATCGCGCCGGTGAGGAACCCGCGCAGGGGGAGGAAGCCGAGGCGTCCGACGCGGTCCGCCCACCCCGCGGGCAGTCCGGGGCCTCCCCCGTCGGAGAACGCCTTCCGGAGGGCCTTCGCCGTGAGCACCTCGCCGGTGGCGTCGAACCCGCCGTGCGACGGCAGGGTGAACTCCATCTCGTCGAGCCGACGGCGGCGCGGCAGGTCGGCCAGCCGCAGGTCGCCGGCCGGGGTGAGCGGCGTCTCGAGCGCCTGCTGGATGCCCTCCGTCGCGCAGGCGGCGTGGCCGACGTCGAGCCCGTGCGCGGCGAGGCGGTGCTCGGCGAGCGGCCGCAGGGCCTCGGGGCGCTCGAAGTCGTGCAGCTCGAGGACCTCGTGCAGGAAGTTGCCGGCGCGCCGGCCGGCTTCGAAGTCCGCCAGCGTCACCAGCTCCGAGGCGAGCGACGGGCCGCCCGGCTCGGGAGTATCGGGGTTCGGGGGGATGTCGTCGGCGTCGCCCTCGTCGTCCACGCCGTCGTCGTCGTGGTCGCGCACGTCCAGGCCCCCGCGGGTCAGTCCGGTGAAGCTGGAGCGCCGCCACCAGTCGTCGGGTGCGCGGGTGCGGGTGAGCCGGCCCGCCTCCAGGGTCGGGACGGCGGCGCGCGAGGTGCGGCGTGCCGGGGACGCGGCCGTCCAGTCCACGACTTCGACGTCGATCTCGTCGGCCGGGCCCAGGGCGCGCAGGTCGCGGATCATGTCCGCGTCCTGCTTCATCGCGTCCGTCGCGGCGTTGAACCTCCACTTCCCGAGCGCGATCCGGTGCAGGAGGTACGCGACGGCCGCGTCGCGGTCGCACGCGCCCCAGTACACGACGCACCGGTGGCGGGCCCGAGTCAGCGCCACGTACGCCAGGCGCAGGTCCTCCTGGAAGAGCTCCTGCTTGCGCAGCTTCTTGTGGTCCTCGCGGTCCGGCGACCCGATGTCGAGCTTCGCGCGGTACCCGTCGTCGGGGTCGTGGAAGACGAGGTGGTCCTTGTCCAGCGACTGCCAGGCGCTCGAGTAGTACAGGAAGGGGCACCACACGAGGGGCCACTCGAGGCCCTTCGCGCTGTGCATCGTCACGATCTGGACGGCGTCGTCGTCGCTCTCGAGTCGCTGCGGCGACGCCTCGTCGTCCGTCCCGGGGCCCCCTCGACGGAGCCAGGACAGGAGGCCCGCGGGGCCGAGCGACTGCTCCCGGGCGGCCCGCGCGAGCAGCTCCGCGAGGTGTTCCAGGTTGGTGACCGCGCGCGCTCCCCCGGGGCCGGCGAGCAGGCGAGGGGTCATGCCGTCGTCGTCGATCATGCGGCGGAGCATCGGGGCGATCCCGTCCTCCAGCCAGGCGCCGCGCCACACATGGAAAGGCGAGACCTCCGCCTCGAACCGGTCGGGGTCCGCCTCCATCGCGAGCAGATCGGTGGCGGTGCGGCCCAGGAGCGACGTCGTGAGGGCGCGGCGCACCGTGGAGGTGTCCGTCGGCTCCAGGACGGCCTGGAGGATCGCCGCCAGATCGGTCGCCTCGGGGCTCTTGAAGACCGGCTCGAGGGACTTGATCACGCTGGGGATCCCGAGCTCCCGCAGCGCGGTCTGGACGAGCCCGGCTTCGGCGTTCGAGCGCACGAGGACGGCGCAATCGCGCGCAGAGATCGTGCGCGGGGTGTCGTCCCCGTCGATGCGCGTCCCCCGCGCGAGCTCCCCCGCCAGGTCCTCCGCGACCAGGCGCGCCACGCGCTCCTTGAGCCATCCCTTCAACAGGTACCGGCCCCACCGGTCGAGCACGGCGCCCGCGCGCGGCAGGAAGCGGAACAGGAGCGGGGCGCGGTCGTCGCCGATCAGCCGCGTGTCGGGGTGCTCCGCCTGCACCGGGGGGTAGGTGGTCGTCGCCTCTCCGAACGGTTGGGCGCGCGCGAAGAGGCGGCCGACGGCCCGGAGGAGCGACGCGTCCGAGCGGAAGTTGCGGTCCAGGGTCTGGATCGCGGCCGCGGTGCCCTTCGCCGCGGCGTAGGTGAAGACGTCGGCGCCACGGAACGAGTAGATGGCCTGCTTGGGGTCGCCGATGAGGCGCAGGCGGTCCGAGAACAGGGTCTCGAAGATCTCCCACTGGATCGGGTCGGTGTCCTGGAACTCGTCGATGAGCGCCACGTCGTACCGCCGCCGAATCGCGGCCGCGAGGGGGCTGTCGGCGCCGCCGCCGCGGCGGAGCCCGTCGCGCAGGTCCACCAGCAGATCCCGGTACGTGCGGAGGTTGGCCGCGCGCGCCCGTCGGGGCAGCTCCCGCCGGAGCTCCGCGACCAGGGCGTGCTTCGCCCCTTGCAGGACGTCGGCCACGAGCGGCCGCACGCGGCGGTGCTCGGCGACGAACGCCGCCAGGGACGCGATCGCCGGGCTCGACGGCGGCGTCTTGCCGGGCAGCGTCGCGCAGGCGATCCGCGCCGGGGCGAAGTAGTCGAACGAGGAGGGCAGGAAATCGACGGGTGTGATCGCGCGGTTCCCCCGGAGCCGGCCGCGGACGTCGAACGCGTTGTTCTTCGTCTTTCCCGCCGGGAACGACTCGTAGCCGCCCCGCTTGCGCTGGACGGTCACGCCGGGATCGGCGAAGAGGCGGCACACCCGGTTCACGTCCCAGGCGTTCGCGAGGTTCTCGCGCGCGCGTAGCCAGGGCCTCGGATCCGGCAGGGGGCCGGTCGTCGCCCCGGCGGGGGGCGGCGCGGGCACGAGCACGAGGTCCTCGTCGGACGCCTTCTCGGCGAGGTTCTTGAGCTTGGTCACCGTGATGCCGGCGGCACGGATCGCCCTGAGGAGGGACGGGTCCGCGCCGTAGACGAGGCGGGTCCAGAAGTCGACGGCCAGGTCTTCGAGCAGGTCCGGGAGCCCCGCCACGACGTCGGAGCCGAAGGGCGCGCCGCTCTCGAACGCGTTGCGGCGCAGCATGCGTCGGCAGAAGCCGTGGATGGTGCAGATGAGCGCGTCGTCGAAGTTCACCAGGGCGGTCCGAAGCCGCGCGGCCCACGCAGCGACGTCGGCCTCGGCGGCGCTCGCCGCCCACGCGTCCAGCACTTCGTCGGGCCCCGATTGGACCTCCCCCGCGGCGCGCCGGCGCAGGCCCAGGAGCCCGTCGCGCAGGCGCTTCCGCACGCGTTCACGGAGCTCGGAGGTGGCCGCCTCCGTGAAGGTCACGACGACCAACCGCTCGACGCGGACGCCGTCCTCCGCCACGAGGCGCAGGACGCTGTGCGCGATCCGGAAGGTCTTGCCGGTGCCCGCGCTCGCCTCGAGCAGGGTCACGCCGGCGGGGACGGCGGTGGACTTCACGGGTTCGTCTCCAGCGCGTGCCGGAGGGCGGGGTTCCAGATCCGCAGCGCGAGCTCCGCGGCGGAGAGCTCGGGGACGGGCGCGAGCACGGGGTCCGAGAAGTCGAGCCGGAAGGGATTCCGCTCGCCGAGTACCCGAACACGCTCGGGGCAGTCGAACTCGCTCGGCGGCCACAGCTCCGCGGCGGCGATGTACTCGTCGTCGGCCAGCGCCACGGCGAGCTGGAGCCCGCGCTGCGGGAAGAAGAGGAGCGGCGCGCGGCTCCCCTCGGCGTACAGCCGCACCATCGCGGACACCTCACGGTGTGCGTCGTCCGGGGGGAGGGGGGCGAAGCCGCTTTCGTCGCCGCGGCCGACGAGGACGCTCCGCCCGGACCACCCGGTCGCGCACGCGGCGACGTGCCGAATCCACAGTCCGATCAGGTACTTGGGTCCCGCGGAGCCGGCCCGGGCGACGACGCGACCTCCCGGGAAGAGGTCGTCGATGCGCCCGACGAGTCGCCGGTCGCCCAAGGGGAGGTCCAGCTCGAGGGGTTCTCGCCGTTCGCCCCCCCGCCGCTCCAGGGCTCGCGCGGTGATGAGGGCTGCCTCGCCGGCGAGCTCGTCGTAGAGGACTTCCCCGGGCATCCCGAGGGGCAGTCCCGCCCGACGACGGATGCGCTCCCACACCGCCGACGGTCGATCCGTGGACCGTCCCGCCAGCCCTTCGCGCAGAAGCTCGTCCCGGAGCTTCCACCGGGTGAGCGGGTCGGGCTTCGAGACCGGCTCGCGGTCTTCGACGGTGCCCTCGTCGTCGCTCGTCCAGAGGCCCAGGTGGTTGCGGACGTACCAGGCGAGCGGGTCTCGGAAGAACCGGGCGAGCTCGTCGATGTTCACGGTCGCGTCGGGAGCGAGCGCCGTGGAGGCGCGGGTTTCGACGAAGGGGCGCTCCGTGCGCGGAGCGCCTTGGGAATCGACCCAGGCGCGGGCGGCTTCGGCGTGTCGGCGATCGAAGGCCGGGGCACCCGCGCGTCGATCCGTGGAGAAGGCGCGGGGGCTGAAGGGCTGCAAGGGGTGGTGGGTGGTGATCGCTTCAGAGGCGGGGGCTCCGTCGGGTGCCTCGGCCGTGAGATCGACGAGGTCGAGCAGTTCGGCGACGGGCACGGAGGGGGCCTGTCGCACGTTCGAGCGAGGGCTCCGGCCGCTGTAGGTGACCACAAGGCTGTCTCGGGCGGAGAGGACGGACTCGAGGAACAGGGCGCGGTCGTCGGCCGCGGGGCTTCGGTCGCCGAGGCGCGGGGCCTGCTCGATGCGATCGAAGGAGAGCCCGCCCTGGGTGCGCGGGAAGGCTCCGTCGTCCATGCCGAGCATGCACACCACGCGGAACGGGATGCTCCTCATGGGCACGAGGCGGCAGAAGGTGATGCCGCCGGTGAGGAAGCCCTGGCCGGGCTCGCTCACGGAAAAGCGACCGCGCAGCAGCGCGTCGATCGCGCCGCCGTCCAGCACGTCGTCGAAGCCCCCGTCGCGGGACGCCTCGACCAGGTCCTCGAGGCCCTGGCGGACCTGCTCCAGCTGCCACGCGCCGCCCTCCGTCGAGACGAAGGCGTCGAGGGCTTCGAGCAGGGCGGATCGCCACGCCTCGAGGGGTCGCGGGGCCTCGAGGGCGGCGGTCGTTTCGAGGACCCGCTCGGCGAAATCGACGAACCCGCCGAGCAAGGCGCGCCCGTCCCGGCCCTCGACATCGCCGTCGGGCAGGGCGTCGAGGAGCAGGGTGTCCTGGGCCGCCACCGCCTGCCCGAGGAGGAGCCGGTCGAGGCCGAGGCGCCAGGTGTACAGATCCGTTCGGGGCTGCCCCACGGCCGCCCGGTGGTCGGCGTCGGCGCCCCACCGGATGCCGGAGCCGTCGATCCACTCCCGGATGGTCGGCAGGTCCTCGGTGGCGATGCCGAAGCGCGTGCGCACCCGCTCCCGGGTGAGCAGATCGACGACGTCGGTCGCCTTGAGTCGCCCGCCGCAGAGCTCGAGGAGGGCGAGCAGGACGTCGGCGGCGGGGTTCGCGGACCGGACACCTTCGTCGGCGATCCGGAAGGCCAGGCGCGGGAGGCCGCCGGGGTGCGCGTCCCGCTTCGCCCACGGCAGGCCGTCGTCGAAGACGGCGCGGACCAGGGGGCTGAACGCGTCGATGTCGGGGGTCATCACGACGACGTCGCGCGGCTCGAGGTCCGGCAGCGACTCGAACAGGTCGAGGAGCGCGTCGCGCAGCACCTGCACCTGGCGCATGGGGCCGTGGCAGGCGTGGACCTGGACCGAACGGTCCCGCGCCGCGAGGGGGTGCGGTCGGGGGCCGACCCGGCCGTCGCGGACGTCGGCCTGGAGGCGGGAGAGCAGGGAGGCGCTCGGGGGAGGTGCGCCGGAGTCGGCTGGCCGCAGGTCGTGATCCAGCGCCCGGATGCTCGCCTGGAAGTCCCGGGGGAGGCCGCCCATGGACTCGAGGAGGGGGTGCGTGTCGGTCGGCTCGTCGTCGCTCCAGCGGCCGGGCGTGGGGCCGAGCACGAACAGGTGGACCTCGTGCCGCCGGCCGAGCGCCTCGAGGACACGGAGGAACAGCGGCGGGAGCGTCGCCACGGAGAAGACGGCGATGCGGGCGGGGAGGGAGGAGAGGTCGGCGGCGTGGATGCCGCGTTCGAACGCGTCCACGAGGGAGCCCAGGTCCTGCCCGTCGAGGCGCTCGGCAACCGCGCGCCACAGCGGCGGCTCCCACCCGGTGCCCTCGCCGGAGGACCAGCGGGCGGCCAGCTCGGGTCGGTAGGAGGCGTATCGCTCGAACAGCTGCGCGATCTGCTGCGCGATCTCGATGCGGCGGCGGCCCTCGTCGATGCCGTCGCCCGCGGCGATGAAGTCGCGTACGGGCTGGAGCTCGGGGCAGGCGTCGAGGTGGGGGAGGGAGGCAAGGACGGCCCACGCGATGCGGTCCGCGGTCCAGGCGACGGCGCCGTCGGGGCCGAGGACGGCCGAGAGCGCGGCGGCGACGAGGTCGTTCGGGAACAGGAACTCGACGTTGGCGCAGATGCCGGTCCTCTGGGCGATCTGCATGCCGATCCACCGCTCGAAGCCCTTGCTGTGGACGACCACGGCGTCGCGCGCGAGCGGGTCGGGCGACCCCGCGGAGAGCACCCCGCCGAGGGCCTCCGCGAGGTCGCCGATGCGGTGGCTGTGGTGGACCTGGAGCCGAGACATCGCCGCCGCCGAGTCTGTCATGCCTCGCCCGCGGACGTTCCGCGCGGCGGGGCGGGGAGGTCGACGGCGAGCAGGGCGGGGCCGATGTTCTCGATGGCCACCAGCTCCCCCGGCGCCATGCCGTGGCGGGCCCATCGCGCGACGGCGCACTGGGCGGCCTCGAACAGGGTGTGGGCCGCCACGATCACGGCGTACTCGCGCTCGGCGGTCCGAAACGTGGTCAACCACGCGTTCGGGCCGTCCCGGTCGGGGGTCGGATCACCCACGGTCGCGCCCGAGGTCCATGCCCAGGTCCCGGACGTCGAGGCGGGCGATCGCCTCGTCGCGGATCTGCTCGTAGAGGGCCTCGCGCGCGGTGCGCTCCTCGATGAAGCCGTCGAGGACGGAGTGCAGGGCGCGGTGGCGCCGCGCCATGGCGTGCAGGGGCGTCGGCTGGACGGTGACGGCCTGGTAGAGGCGGTTGACGTTCCAGTCCTCGGACCACTCCTCCTGCGAGGGGCTGCGCCACTCGTCGAGGACGCGGTGCAGGGAGCTGCGGGGGAAGGCGCCGGCGTCGTGCAGGCGGAGGAGGAGGGGGGCGCCGAGGTCCTCGTCGAGGTCGGTCTCGATGTAGCGCTCGGCGCGGCGGGCGTGGCGCTGCACCTGGCCCTCGAGGCGTCCGACGGCCTCGGCGATGAGGTCGGGGAGGTCGCGGCGGATGTGGCGGGTGTGCTTGCGCGACACCCTGATCTCGGCGTGCAGGCACAGGTTGAAGCACACGGTGACCTGCTCGCCGAGCAGGAAGGTCGCGGCGTGGCTGTGGTCGTGGGAGTTGAACCAGCCCACGACGACCTCGCGGCCCTCGAAGCCGGGGTCCAGGTCCGTGATGGCGAGGCCGATGTACCGCTCGCCGCCGCGCCAGAGGGCGTGGAACGTCTCGGTCCGCTGGATGCCCGCCGCCTCGAGTTCGCGCTCGACGTGCTCGAACAGTTCGTGGTGGGGGACGGGCACGAAGGTCTCGGTGGCGTCCGGCGTGGCGACGTTCGCGACCCTCTCGATGTCCGCGCCGAAGCCGCGGATGTAGCGGTCGAGCTTGCGGGCGCGGATGCGATCGTGAGCCGTCTCCGGCTTGGTCTCGGCAGCTTCGTCCGCGGCGGCCTGCTCGGAGGACTCGGGCTGCGGCTCCGGCCCCGCCCGAGGCACGCGGTCGAAGACGGCGTCGAGGGCCGCGTCGGCGATGTTCTCGACGGGGCGAGGGAGGGGAGGTGTGTGGGTGGAAAGGGTGGTGGTCATGGCTGCTCCGTTGGGTGGGACAGGAGCAGTCTGGGGAGGGGGGCGGCACGGAGCGTGCCGGAGCCTCCAAGTCGGAATCGAACGGCCGATGAGCCCGATTGCCGAGGCCCGATCACGGCGCTCCACGAACCGCTTCCGCCACTTGTAGAGCTCTTCCGGGCTGTCACCCGTCTCCCTGAACGTCACATTCAGACGCTTGTCAGCTACTCGCCCCCTCAGCGCAGAAGACGCGAGCGGCTGGCTTGCCACTCTCGGTGCGCCTCCTCCTTGAGCGCCCGGAGTCGCTGTGACTCCCGCTTCAGGGCAGCGAGGTGCTCATGTCCCTTGCGCTTCTCTTCCTTGGAGAGGTTCCCGGACTTGAGGCTCTTGTAGAGGTCGCTCTTGTGCCCCTGGAGCTCTCCGAGCTTCCCCTTGAGCATCACCCAACGATCAAACCACTGGTCGTGCGATCGCTTCGCCCCCTTCTTCGAGTCCCCGATCAACGCGAGACCCACGAGGAATAGACCAACCCCGACGAGCACTGGATTCACGGCGCCCTCCCGAATGCCCACGCCGATGATGAGCGCGACCGACAGTGTCGATCGGGGGCTCTGGACAGTGCAAGCGAGACGAGGTGGCCTCGACGGTCCCGCGGACGGACGAGCTGGGCTCCACCGCGGTCCGCGCTGGAGCTAGGTCCGTGATCGATGCGAGACGATAGTTCCCGGCTTGCTGTCAGGTCCTACAGCTCTCCCGCGTCTCCCCCACGACACCACCAAGAACCGGCGTCACGGAGCGGCGTTGTTGCACGGCTCCAAACGAACCCGAATCGGCCCACGTAGCGTCTCTCCCGAAGCTTCAGCTTCGAACGGCCACCGATTCCGGCATCCCGAGCTCCGTCATTCGATTGAGGATGTTCACGCCGATCATCGCCTCCCTCGTCTGCCCGTCTTCGGACCGTGAGCGCAAGCGGGGGCCGAGGACCTGTTTGAACCGATACATCCCATTCTCGGCCCGAGCTTGCTGGTTCGCGCCGGAGTCCTTGCGCCACCGGCGCCGACCGACGTCGTCGATTCTCCGTAGGGCGGCCTCCCTGTGCCGCCAAGTGCCCACGCCGGGGCGCGAGGACGACGCCGTCCGACGAGGAGGAATCGCGATGTCGATCCCCGGCATCCGAACTTCGTCCAACGCCGCGTAGACCGCCCGGGTGTCGTAGGCACCGTCCGCCCGAAAGGACGCGACCGGCGCACCGAGCCTGCCGAGCAGCTCCACGCCGACGCACCCGTCGTCCTCGGAGCGGTCGGTCAGGGCCGAGACCACGATGAAGCCGCCCAGGTCGATTCCGAGGTGCAGCTTCCGCCACTGCCGGCGCTTCTTCGAGTCGCCGTGCTTGTCCGCGTTCCACTGACCGCCACCGACCACCTTCAGGCCGGTCGAGTCGATGACCAGATGGAGAGGGCCGTCGCCCTTCCTGGGAAGACTCCGCACCTGAACGGTCCTGCCTCGGCGGGACAGAGTGGTGTGGTCGGGCACGCGCAGCTCGAGCCCCATCAGGCGGACCAGGGAGCCGACGAAGCCTTCGGCCTGCCTCAGGCCGAGGTGGAACAGCGACCGGAGCGTCAGGGCGGTCTCAATCGCGACGTCGGAGTACTCCCTTTGTCCTCCGGGTCGTCCGGTAGGGCGGGCGTTCCAGGAGTCGACGGCGTGAGCGTCGAACCAGACCGTGATGTCCCCCCGCCGGCGCAGCGACTCCTCGTACGCCGCCCAGTTCCGCACCCGGTACTTCGTCTTGTACTTCGGCGTCACCTTGCTCTTCGTGCGTGCGGCCATCTGTGTCGTCTCCCGAGGCCTTGCCTCAAAGAGCACCGTGGGACTGGGAGGGCCGGAAGGTCAAGAGGCCGAGCCATGCACCAACGCCTTGTTGCATGGCTCGAACGATCGCAAGAACGGCCGCGAGCGAGGCTGCTGGTCAGGCGCGAGCCGACACCGATTGGAACCTCGAGATCCCCAGGTCTCAGTGGTTGCAGCGTTTTTCGGGAGTGCGCGCGCGGTTTCGAGTCCTCTTCCTCGACCGGGTTCGCGGTGGTTCGCGCCGGCTCGGCCGCCCCGTCCTCGGAGGATTGGGCGGCGGGGAAGGAGGCCGTCGACGGTGCTCGTCCGGTGAGCCCACATGAGTCAAGGTTGGGTCGGGTGGTTCCGTGGCATGGTGGAAACAGGCTTAAGCCGGGGCCGGTCGGGAAGGTCGACGCTCGGAAGCCTTGGGGAGGAATCATGGGGCGGAAGGACGTTTTGGACGAGGACGACTCCCGGGTCGGTCCGTGCGGAGATGCAAGGCCAGTGGATTCGGTCTTTCTGGACGTGGCGAAAGCGATCGCGGCGCACACGGACCTCGTGACGAGCTCCGGCCCTTCGGGCCCCCTGCGGTCTTGAGCGAGCAGGCTTCGTCGTGACCTTTCACCGCCTCGCAGCGTTCTTCTTCCTGGCCCTCGTCGCCTCGGGCCCTGCCGCCGCGGAGGCCGAGGAGGCCTCCCCCGGCTCGGTCGCGACGCCGTCGGTCCCCGATCCCTTCCGGGAGCAGGCCGCGAAGGTCGTGGAGGATCTTGCCTCTCTGCCGGGGGACGAGATCCGAGGTGCCTACCTGCAGGAGGTTCTGGAGGGGGCCCCGCCTGCGTTCGCGGAGCGGCTCCGTGCGGCGCGCGAGCTTCTCGAAATCCTGACTCCTCTCGACCTCGGCTCGAAGCGTTTCGAAGCCCTCCTCCGAGGAGCCATGGCCCCGGAGGAGCGGATCCGCGAGGCCGCGCTCGAAGCGGCGCGCAGCGGCTCCTCTCCTCCACCGGTTCCGACGGCCGCGGCCGCTCCGCCCGAAACGCGGGAGGTGGTGGACGCGCTCGACGGTCCCCTCGACGACTTGACCGTCGGCGTGGGAGGCATCGACTGGGGCACCTCGTCTCTGGTCGTCAAGACCCGTCTGGGGGAGTCCCCGAGAGTCTCCTCCGCGGACGGCTGGTCCGGCCCGACCTATCCCCAGGACCTCGCGGTGGTGACCGTCGAGCGCGAGTTCCTCGGGTGCACGGGGGAGACGGCCTTCATCTTCACGTCCCAAGGCCTCTCGCGGGTTTGGTTCACCGGGGGCGGGGCCGCGTGCTGGTCCGCCCTCTCCGAGGCTGCTCAAGACGTGTTGGGGCTCGCCCCGGCCGAGAAACGATTCACCCCGGCGGGTGCGATGTTCGCCCGGGAGTGGGACGCTCTCGCCGAAGTGACCCTGGCGGTCGGTCTGGAAGACGGGGAGCCGACCGGCGACGTTTACCTCCACCTCCAGCCTCCCGATGGAGTCCTTCCGGACGAACCCCCGTACCTGGCGGGGCCCGCGCAGCGGTCGGGCTCTGGGCGCCGGGATGCGTCCGAGCAGGACGGCCGGGAGGCTCGCGGCCTGCGCTTGAAGGGGCGTGCCGGCGCCCACCTCGGCACGGGGTTCGGCCTCCTCGCCGCGGGGGTCGCCCTGGGGGTCGGCGGGATCGTCGGCTTCTTCGATGGCCCCTCGGAGGACCGGTCGTCGTTCGCAGGGCTCATGGTCACCGGCATCGGGCTGGGAACCGCCTCCGGAATCTTGCTGGTGGTCGGGGGCGCCATGGACATCCACGCGAGCATCCTCCTCGCCTCGGGCGGAGGGGGGCGGGGACGCTCGGCGGTGGACGTTCGTTTCGCTTTCGGGTTGGGTCGAGGTGCCGTCGTCGTGCGGTTCTGAGTGCCGACGTTTTACTCGACGTCGTGAATCAGCGATCCTGAAAGTGCATGCGCAACCGGTGGTGAGGGGTCGATGACGCGGAGCGAAGACAAGCAAGGGGGTGGCTCGGAGGAGCAAGGTGGCGGTCCGCGCTTCGAGTCGGACTTCGTGCCGTTCGATGCCGAGGGCCCGCTCCCGCCGGGTCTCCGGGCAGCGGTGGTCGAGAAGGCGTTTCGGCACATCGGTCTCAAGCCCAAGACCGTCTTGAACATTCTGAAAATCCGCTCTTCCCGGGAGCCTTCCGCCACCCTGCTCCGCAGAGCTCTGGACCGTGCCGCCCATCGCGACGCGGTTTCGAGGTCCGAGCGGGTGGCGGGGGGCAACAAATTCCTTGATGTGTTCGGGATCTATTGCACCCAGGCGCATGGGGGAAGCACCGGCGGTGTGCGTGTTGTTCAGGAACGGGCCACTTTTCTGGCCGACAAAAAGATGTACGCGGATCCGGAGAAACTCGAGGCTTCGGTCTCTGGCGAACGGGACTACCTCGCCGACATTGGGGCGATCGAACCGGACTCCGAGCACGAAAACATCGCGATCTTGCTGCTGGCGTTCGGAATGCTTCAACCCGAACAGGTCCATGAGTTGTTGTCGCCGGTCTTGCGGCTTGCTCCTGCGTGGCGGGAGTGGTTCGGGGTGCGTGAAGTCGTGGGTTCGGACACACCGCCGGTCGAGAGCGAGGAACCGGCAAAAACCGCAGAGGTCGAGGAGCCTCCGGGTGAGACACCGACCGGGGAGGCGGCGAAAGAGGAGGGTGGTCCGTTGCCGGACGCGAGCGCCGCCGCTGTTCCCGCCCTCGCGGAGGAGACTCAAGGAGCGAGGCAACGCGCCTTCCTCTCGGCTGCTTCTCGTTTGGAGACTGCTCGCGTGCGGCGCCGAAGGCTCGGGGGCGAGGAGGAGCTGGATCGGGATGCGTTTCTGGTGGCGGCAGATGCGGAATCGCGCGCCAAAGACACCGTCGAGAACCAGAATCAGTCGCTCGCCGGCTTGGCGGGCGACCTGGTCGTCTCGTTGCGGCACACCCTGAGTCGCCACGTCGTGCTTGCAGACGATGTGTTCGGAGCCTTGTCCGATTTGAAAGGTCTCGACCGGGTCTGGATCTCGCATTGAGCGGATGCCTCATGCGACCTCTCGGACGGGGGT
>CAZEKB010000110.1:0-25084 GCA_964512225.1 uncultured Rickettsiales bacterium
CCGCGCCCGAGCGCCCGAAGGGGGACTTCCAGCTCCTCCCCGAGGCGCTCGAGGCGAAGACGCTGACCGTGTCCGAGCAGGACGCGAGCGGGTCGGTCCCGACGCTCAAGGTCACCAACAAGGGCAGCAAGCCCGTGCTGCTCGTGGCCGGAGACGTCGTGCAGGGGGGCAAGCAGGACCGCATCCTCGTGGCGGACGTGGTCGTGCCCGCGGGCGCCGACGGCCTCGACATCGCCGTCAACTGCGTGGAGCACGGCCGGTGGCAGCAGGGCGATACCGGCGTCCGGTTCGGGTACGGCGGTCGCGGCGAGGCGGGTCTGAAGAAGGTCGTACAGACCGCGAAGAACCAGAGCCGCACCTGGGACGCGGTGGCGACGCTGAACGCCCGGAAGGGCGAGGCCACGAAGGCCGTCGGGGAGCTGTCCCCGTCGACGGGGACCTACATGGCGTCGCTGCGTTCGGACTCCGTGCGCAAGCGCGTGGAGCCCGCGGTGAAGGAGCTGACCGAGGGCCTGGACGGGGTGCAGGACGTGGTCGGCGTGGTGCTGTCGGTGGGGGGCGAGATCGTCTCGGCCGAGCTGTTCGGTCACCCGAACCTGTTCGCGAAGAGCCGGGAGGACCTCGTGCGCAGCTTCGTCCTGGACGCGGTCAGCGGCGACGCTTCGGAGGCCTCGCCGCCCCCCGCTGTCTCCGTGGCGACGGGGTTCCTGAAGGACGCGATGGAGGGTCGCTCGGTGTCGGAGGAGGCGGCCGGGGCCGCCACCAAGCAGGAGAAGGAGGGGCGCCGATCCCGCGGGTTCGAGCTCAAGGACGCCGACGGGAAGATGCTCCACCTCAACGTCTACGCCGAGTCGGAGGAGGAGCGCTCCGCGCGCTGACCTACTTCACGTCGCAGCGCACCCAGCTCGTATGCTGCTCGCCGTACTTCACCGTCGATGAGATGTCGGTCAGGCGCACGAGCCCGCCGCACTGCCACTCCGCCGAGGTCAGAGCCTCTTCGCTGTCGGCGACGCGGAAGCAGCTTCGGGTCCCCTCCGACACCTCTTCGATGTGCCGGACGTAGCCGTTCGCGGGATCGATCGCGTGCACGGTGCCCTTGGCCTTGCCGGGCCCGTCCGAGGTGAAGATCTTCACCAGGCCGCCTTCGACGCCCTCCCCGCCCAGGCGGAGACCGCACCAGTTGCCCGCGAGGTCGGGCAAGGGGCCGTCCTGTTCGTGCCAGCCGTGCTCTTCGACCGGGAGGGCGGCGTCGTCCTCCTCCTGCAAAGTGAGCAGGTCGACCGCGTCCGGGGTGAGGCCCCCGCCCTTGGTGACCCAGCCCGTGCGGTCCATCTCCTTCACGGCGTGTCCGCCCTCCGGCACGCCCGACCGGGTCGGCACGACGCTGCCCGCGCGCGCCGTCGAGGCGTCGCCGAGGCGGTCCCGGGCTGCCGTGGAGGCGCCGTCCACCACCCCGTCCGACTTCGCGCCCACGGTCACCGCGTCGTCCGCGACCTTGGCCCCGGCGCGGAAGCAGGAGTCCGCGTTCTTGGCGACCAGCGCGCCGATCCCCAGCAGCGCCACCAGCACGATGTGGGTGGCCCCGCCCTTCTTCTCTTCCGTCATCGCGCCCTCCAGTCGAGCGCCGCGAGCCTACACGCTCAGGACGTGAGGAAGTCGAGCGGACCGGACAGGGAGTAGGACGTCCCCCCGAGACGGGCCTCCGCGAGGCCGATCGAGTCGCGCTCCACCCCGAACGCCTGGGCGAGGGAGACGAGCAGCTTGTTGTGCGACTCGCCGTCCACCGCGTCCCCGCCGAACTCGCCGTCGACCCCCGGAATGCGCGGGCCGTAGTGGATGTACCGGCCGGGGTTGAAGCCCGCGCACCGGCCGCCCGCCAGGACCACCGGCCAGGGCGCGAAGCGATGGGCGCCGTCGCCGATCTCCGAGCACCACATCACGATGGTGTTGTCGAGCATCGTCCCGTCGCCTTCGGGGACCGAGTCGAGCAGGGCGACGAGGTCGCGGAACTGCTCGGCGTGCACGCGCACGTACTCGGTCATGTAGTCGTGCGACGCCTGATCGCTGTGGATCAGGTGGGCGAAGTCGAGGTGCACGTCGCCCGGAGGGGCCCCGAAGCGCTCGTTGGCGAGGTCGGTCATCTGGATGGAGACGACGCGTGTCAGATCGCACGACAGCGCGGCCGCGATGAGCCCGATGTAGGCCTGGTACTTGTCGTCGTAGGCCTCCTCCCAGCTCTGGTCGTACCACTGGCCGTCGGGGGCGTTCGGGATGTCGCACGACAGGTTGCGCAGCGACCCGAGGCGTCGCTCCACGTCGCGTACGAGGTCCCGGTGCAGCTCGAGCTTGCGGCGGTCCTCGCCGGACAGGTTCGGCGCGAGCGCGTCGTACCGCGACGCCACCAGGTCGAGCACGCTGCTCTGGCGCTCCCAGACCGCCGCGGCGTCCTGGCCGGAGTTGGGGTCGGAGCCCGGGAACAGCCGATCGAAGGCGACGTTCGGGTCCGTCTCGATCGGCAGCCGATCGGTGCCCATCGACCAGATCGGAGACGCGGTCCCGGGGTCGTTGCCGGGGCTCCACTCGAGGGACCGGAAGCGGTCGTCGCGGCTGATCTCCTCGGCGATGATCTGATCCACCGACGGCTGCGTGGCGCCCGCCACGAACCCCGCGATCGGTCGCACCGGCGCGCCGGTGAGGGAGTGGATCTGGCCCAGGGGGTGGCCGTCGTAGGGGATGTCCACGCGGGGCCCGACCAGGGACAGCCCGTCGAGGATCATCAGCTGGTCGCGGACGTCGTACAGCGGCTCCAGCGACGTGCTGAACTCGTCGCGGGAGAGGCCCCCGAGATCGACCTCCCAGTCCTCGTTCTCCGGCCGGTTGCCCGGGCGCATGCGCCACTGGTCGTAGACGCAGCCGTGCAGCGAGTACCAGACGACGAGCCGCAGGGGCGCGTCGCCGCCGTCGGCCCGGGCCTGCTTGCCCGCGAGGCTGGGGAGGAACAGCGAGCCGGCGCCGAGGCCGGTGGCCGCGAGGAACTGCCGGCGCGAGGCGGCGGAGAGGTTCTTGAAGCGGTTCATCTCACTCCCCTCCCGAGACGACGCGGGTGCGGAAGGCTTCGGTGCGGACGAAGGCCACGAGGAGCTCCTGGATGTCGCCCCCGGAGTCCGCGAAGCTCACGTCGACCTCGTCGATCACGGCGTTGTCGGCGTAGCGGTCCAGCCGCCCCCAGCCGTAGCGGAACCACTGCTTGGCGTAGCAGCGACGCACCTGCTCGGAGCGCGCGAGCGTGCGCACGAGGTCCATGCGGTCGGTCACCGGTCCGGCCACGTCGGCGTTGATGATCTCCCCCGACTCGTCGATGGGCAGCCCGTTGTCGTCGGCCCGCAGCGCGCCGAGCATGTCGAAGCCTTCGAGCGGGAACCCGAGGCCCTGGATCTCCTCGTGGCACGACCGGCACTCGGGGGCGGCGGTCACGAGCTCGTACCGCTCCCGGTTCGTCGTCTGCCCGGCGAAGTCGGACTCGCGCGGGGGGAAGATGGTGAGCCCCGCGGGCGGGGGGTCGATGATCTTGCACAGCACGCGCTCGGCGATGAACTTGCCGCGCAGCACCGGCGACGGGCTCGCGGGGTGGCTCAGGACCGCCAGGAACGCCGGGTCCATCAGGATCCCGGCGCGGTCCGGCGTGGTCATCCGCTCCCACTCCTCGTTGGGGGCGGGCACGTCGTAGAGGCCCGCCGTGTCCCGGTGCACGAAGGCGGAGTCTTCGGTGAGCAGGCCCTCGAACGAGCCCGGGCCGTCGAATACGAGCCACTCGATCCAGCGCATCGGGGCCTCCCGCATGGGGAAGCGGATGTTCCGGAACCAGTGCGGGGTGAAGTTGCCGTCGACCTCGATCCGGAGGACGTCGTCGAGGTCCAGCCACTGGCGGTGGAAGTCGGTGACGGCGGCTCGGGCCCGGGGGTCCGCGAGCATGCGGCGGGCGTGCTCGGCCAGGACCGCGGGGTCGTCGAGGCGGCCCAGCGCGGCGTCGTCGAACAGGGCGTCGTCGGGCATGGACGCCCACAGGAAGTAGGAGAGCCGAGTGGCGATCTCGTACTGCGTGAGCGGCACGCGCTCGCCGCTGCTGCCCTGCTCGGTGCCGAACTCGAGTCGGAACAGGAACTCCGGCGACTGGAGGATCGCCTGCACCGTGAGCTGGTAGGCGGCCATGAAGTAGGTCTCGGCCTCCTCCGCGTTCCAGAAGTCCACGTAGACCGCCAGCTCCGCCTCGGTGACCGGGCGCCGGAACGCGCGGGGCAGGAACGTGGTCAGGAACGTGCGCGCGCAGGAGCCGTCGGGGAGGCCCTTGCACTCGGGGATCCACTGGGGGAGGGCCTGATCCGTGACGTAGACCGAGGCCTCCCGGAGCGCCTCGACCAGCAGCGCCGAGCTGGCCTGGAAGTCGGCGTTGTTCTCGAACCCCTCGATGGCGAACTCGGCCGGGAAGGTGAACGGGGAGAGGGTCTCCACGGGGAAGAGGTCGCGGACCGTGTTGTTCCACTCCGTGGGACCGAGCCGACGCAGGGGGGTGCCGGGGGGATCGCCGTACTCGACGATCTCGTCGTCGTCGCCGTCGTCGGGGCAGGCGGGGCCCACGGCGGCGACGATCAGGACCGTCGCGGCGGTGATGAGGCGGCGCAGGTGTCGTTTCAGGGGGGTCATCTCGGCTCCAGGATCCTCGGCGCTTGTCAGAGTAATGCAAAGGCCGATCGGTCGCGCGGGCGAACCCCCACGCGGGCTCAGTCGAACAGTCGGAGGCACCGCGGGGCCCCGTTCTCCAGGCCCAGCAGGGCGCTCGCCCGCAGCCGGAGCGTCGCGCGGGTGTCGGCGCCCGGGAACGCGTCCGCGACGCAGCCCCGGGCGTGCACCTCGTGCCTGGGGTCCGTGCCGTCCAGGACCTCGACGGCGGCGCGCTGGAGCAGGCCCCGGTCCACGACCTCGCCCCGGTCGATGCCGTCGAGGAGCCGCAGCCACTGCTCGCAGTCGGCGATCACGGGGTCCGGCGGCGCCGCCCCCAGCGTGCGGAGCATCGACCGGTACTCGAGCCAGTGCCGCTCGCCCAGGGGCGAGGAGGCGAGGGGGGCGTCCTGCAGCGCCTCGGGCCCGAACCCGCACTGGTGCATCAGGGCCCAGATCATTCGCCGGGCCTGCATTCGGGGCGGGGGCTGCGAGTCGATGCGCGCCCACCCGCGCTGCTCCCAGGAGTCCGAGAGGCTCACGCCGCGCACGGTCACCTCGTCGGCCCCGGGGATGGGCACGCTCACCGGCGTGGACCAGGGCAGGTCCCGCCCGTAGTGCACGTCCGCCGAGACCAGCAGGGCCGCGGCGACGACCGCGATGCCCCACCGTCGTCGTCGGCCCGGGTCCATCGACGACCAGCCGATCGCCGCCGCGAGGAGGACCCCGGGCGCGAGCGTGAGCAGGAACCGCTCGTCGATCGCCGAGATGATCAGGGCGAGGAAGAGCAGCTGTCCGACGACGACCACGACCACGAAGGGCCCCCCGCGCCGGTCGGACCTCGCCCAGTGGAGCAGCGGCCCCGCCAGCGCCGCCGCGAACAGGGGGGAGAGGACGGCGGTGACGAGCGTGAGGGGATAGAAGACGAGCCCCGGCTTGAGGAAGGGTCCCCCGCCGTCGCCCCCGAGCGTCCGGCCCGCCGCCGCGGGCACGAAGGTGCCGTCGTCGGCGTAGAGGGCGTCGCCCCCGCCCGGCCACATGTCGTTGAACGTGGTGGCCAGCGACGACTCCCGCCCCAGGTCCGAGGCCACCTCCCACAGGATCCACGCGCCGACGCCCGTCGCGACGCCGAGGAAGAGCGCCCGGATCGGCAGTCGCCACCGCACCCGGTCGCGGCGGACGGGGGTGAGGACAGCGCCGCCCACGAGGATGGGAGCGAAGGCGAGGGCGGTCCACTTGAAGCCGCACGCGAGGGCCGCGAGGACCCCCACCAGGGCCGCGACGGGCACGGCGACGGCGGCCTGGGCGAGGGCGCGTCGGGCGCCGCAGAGGCGACGGTCGAGGGGCGAGGCGCCGTCGCCGCCGAGGAGCGCGACGGCCGCGGCCGTCCACAGCACGGCGGTGAGGGGCAGGTCGTAGTAGTACCGGGTCGCGACCGCCGGTCCCACCGGCCACAGCAAGACCAGGGAGGCGGCGGCGGAGGCGGCGAGCGTCGTGCCCGTGATCGCCCGGGCGCAGGCGGCCACGGCGGCCGCGAGCAGGCCGAGCCAGAGCAGCCCGGTCCAGGCCACGTCGGCGACCTCGAAGCCCGCGACGCTCAACGGCATGGTGAGGACGTGCAGGAGCGGCGGGTACTGCCCGTCCACCGCGACGAGCTTGTCCCCCAGCGTCCCGGCGGCGGCCCGCCAGGTGAGCACGGTGTCGAGCCGGACCTGGTGCTCGAGGTGGGCCGCCCCGAAGTCGCCGTAGGGGGTGAACGGCGTCCGGGCGATGCGGTGCAGGGCGAAGCCGACGGCCGTCCCCCCCGCGAGCAGGGGGGCGGCGACCCGGAAGAGGCGGCCGCTCACGGCTCGCACCGGACGTCCGACCGAACCCAGATCGCGGCGTCCTGGGGGAGCTCGGCGATCGGCACGACGCGGTCGACTCGCCACCCCCCCGGGTCCACGCAGCCCGGCGGCTCCGGCACCGCCTCGGCGGCGGTCACGGCGACGTCGAGCCGCCGCTCGTCGTTGCAGCCGTCCAGGGAGTAGCGCCGGGGGTGCCCGTGCTCGAGCTCCTGCAGCAGGAGCCGGTACTCGAGCCAGTACCGCTCGCCGAACGGGGACGACCGCCGGGGCGCGTCGCCCATGAGGAGTCGGGACCCGGGGCAGCGCGCGAGCGCCGCGTTGATCGCGACGCGCGCGGGGGTCCTCGCGGGGATGGCGGTGTCCCAGCGGGCCCAGCCGCGCTGCTCGTAGGAGTCGGCGATGCCGATCCCGCGCGCGACCACGGGGACGGAGGTCCCGAGGTTCAGGTCCACGGGCGTCGACAGGGCGGGCGCGGGGGCGTAGTGGAAGTCCACGCCGACCGCCACGGCGGCCGCGAGCCCCAGGACGGCGACGGTCCTGCGCGCGACCGGCCGGAGCGACGACCAGCCCAGGGCCCCGGCGACGAACAGGGCGGGGACGATCGTGATGAGGAAGCGCTCGTCCAGGACCCGCAGCGCGCGGGCGAGGAAGGCCCACTGCAGCCCCACGGCGGCGATCACGAGGACCAGCCCGCGGCGGTCCAGGACGGCCCAGGCGACGACGCAGCCCAGCAGGAGAGCGGCGACGGGCGCCGAGAGCACCGCCGTGACGAGGACCGCCGGGTAGAACGGCAGGTCCGCGGCGAGGGTGGGGCGCCCCACGCCGGTCTGTTCGCTCGCCCACGCGAGCGCTGCGAGGGGATCGGGCACGCGGCCGGGGTGCAGGGCGGCCCCGAGGCCGGGCCACATGTCGTCGAGCATCACCGCCAGGGACGAGTCGAGGCCGAAGAGGGTGGCGAACGCGAACGTGCCGACGCCCGAGACGACGCCCGCCGTGACGAGCGCCAGCGCGCGTCGCGGGGCGTTCAGGCCGCCCGTGCGCCCGCTGCCGTCGATCGGTCCCCGCGCGCACCCCGCCGCCGCGATCGCGAGCAGCGGTCCGAACGCGAGCGCGCTCCACTTCACGAGGCACGCGGCGGTGATGAGACCCCCGACGGCGGCGCCCCCGGCGAGGGGGCGACGGTCCCAGGTCGCGAGCGCCACGGGGACGATCGCCCACAGCGCGACGGTCATGGGGAGGTCGTAGTAGTAGCGCGTGGCGAAGGCGTGCCCCGCCGGCCACAGCACCGTCATGGAGAAGGCCGCGGCGGCGGCGGTCGTCGAGCCGCCGAGCAGGCGCACGGTCCAGGAGACGAGCGCGGCGAGCGCGACGAGCCAGACCAGGCCCGTCCACAGGATCCCCTCCACGTGGTGCCCGAAGACGGCCCCCGCCGGGAGGGTGAGGAGGTGCATGAGCGGCGGAAACTGCTGATCGAACGACGCGAGGCGATCGAGCAGGCCGCTCGCGTCCCCCCGCCAGGCCTGGAGCACGCGCAGCCGCACGACGTGCTCGAGGTGGGCCGCCCCGAGGTCGCCGTAGGGCTGGACGGGGGAGCGGGCGGTGCGATGCAGGACGAAGACGGCGGACACGAGCGTCGCGGCGAGGGGAACCAGGGCCGCGGGCGCGTGATTCGAGAGGCGCGACTTCATCGCCCGGGGAATCTATCGCGAATCGTCGGGAACCCGTCCGCTGGGGTGGTGTCCCGAGACGTACGCCCGAACAGCTGCGTGTGTGCCCGGTGAGGCCGGTCGCCTGCCGCACGCGCCGATTCGTTCATCCGATGCGCTGGGTCACGGACTGCCTCGCATTTCATAGCTTCGAGGTTTTCATGCCGTCCGTTCCCCCTCGCGACGAGGGCTTCGTCTTCGCCAACCGCTCCGGCCGCTCCGAGACCGACCTGGGCATCGACCGCAGCGCCGCGCAGGTGCTGGAGGTCGCCGAGATCTGGTCCGGGACCGTCGTCGACGTCCGCCACTTCTCCGACGACCGCTCCGTCACCCTCGGTGACCGGGGGCGTCCCACGTCCCACCGCCTCTCCGGCCTGCTGGTCGCCGCGCTCGTCCTGGGCGTCGGCGGGCTCATGGTGGCCCACGCCCGCCTCGCCGCGCCGCCCCTGCTCCCCGCGGGCGACGCGGACCGCATGGAGGCCTGGGAGACCGCCCGGGCGGAGGCCCGACGCGCCGTCGCCGAGGCCGACTCCGGGGAGGTCGAGGAGGCTCCGCGCCCCTCGATCGAGGTCCCGCTCGACCCCTTCCTCGACCCGCGGTGGGAGGACGTCGTGCGCGACACCTACCTGCCCGAGGCCGAGCGCCTCGCCGCGAGCGGCGATCTGCCCTCGTACTGGGCCGACTACCTGCTCTCGGTCCCCGCGTCCTACGACCTCTTCGACGACCTCGACGTGCCCCGCGTGGCGGGGGACCTGCCCATGGGGACCCGCGTCGTCGTCGACGGCGCCCGGTGGACCGTCGTCGCGGGGCGGTTCGGCACGCTCCAGGCGCTCGTCGACGTGGCCCCCGTGGCCCTCGCGAGCGAGGACGGCAGGCGGGAGATCCGCGGGGCCGAGGAGGTCGCGCTGTGGGCCCCGACGGACGCCGAGGTCGCGGCGCTGACCGACCTGCACCACCGCATCGCGACGGTGCTCTTCACCGCCGCCGAGGCCTCGGGCTCTCCCCGCGCGCGCTGCCGCGCCGCCGACGGGCTGGCCCGGTACGAGGACCGCTTCGACCTCCACGCCATGCGGACCCGCTGCTTCGCGGATCGCGGCGAGTGGGAGGCCTCGGCGGCGACGTTGGAGCGAGCGATCGCGCTCGACCCCGGTGAGCCCACCGAGGCGATCGGCTCCCTGACCGTCGAGCGCCATCGCGAACTCACGCTGGGGATGCTCGACGCCGCCGCGCGCGCTTCCCTCGTGACCGCGTTCCCCGCGGACGCGGAGGTGGATCCGGCCGCGATCGACCGCGCGGAGGCGGCCCACACCGCGCTGCGCGACTTCGTGATCGGCACCGCCCACGACGCCGCGGTCCTCCGCTCGGTGGACGACGGCATCCATCGCCTCGCCCGCCATCGGCTCCAGGAGAAGCAGGGCGTGCAGGTGCGCCGAGCGGTCGTGCTCGGGGCGATGATCCTCCTCCTCCTGCCCCTCGGCTGGCGGCTCGACGAGCGCCGGGCGGCGCGGCGGGGCGCGAGCTTCCGCGTGGACGGCGACGCCCTCCCGTCGGACCCGTTCCCCCTGGTCGAGCACGGCGCCGCGTCCGTGCCCGTCGACGTCCCCGCGAGCGTCCTGCGAGACGACGAGGAGGTCTCGCTCGAGGACCTGGTCGCGTCGGGGCGGGCCGTGGTGGAGGACGGCCTCCGTCGCCTGACGCTCCGGGACGACGAGCGGCTCGTCGCGCGGTTCGGCGCCACGACGTTCCTCGTGCACCGCGTCCCCGCCGCGAAGGCGGTGGCGGGCGCGCGGTCGGCGTCGTTCGACACGCTGTACCTGGGGATCCTCGCCGCGCTGCTGTTCATCGGCGCGTCCGTGGGCGTGCACCTCCTGACCAGCGACTACGAGGTCACCCACCAGTTCGTGGACGAGATCCCGCAGGTCACCGTCGTGATGCTGCAGGAGGTCGAGAAGCCGCTGGAGGCGCCGCCCGCGCCGAAGCCGGTGCTCGAGGAGCCGAACGACGGCGACAAGCCCCGGGACGAGGTGGGACGAGTCGGTCGCGAGGACGCTCGCCTCGCGGTGGCGCGGGGGGCCCGGACGGCCGCCCGCAACGCCGAGCGCGACCGCTCGATCGCCGAGCGCGCGGGGCTGCTCCCGGAGCTCGACCTGATCCTCGACAACCTGAAGGACGGCGGCGGCGGGGACCTCGAGCGCGCCACGGCCAACCTCGGCAGCCACCTGATCGGCACCCAGTACGGCGTCCAGCAGGGCAGCCGCGGCCTCGGCCCGGGCGGGAGCGGCCCCGGCGGCGGCGGCGGCGCGGAGCGGCTCGGCGGCATCGGCACGCAGGGCATCCCGGGCGGCGGCGACCCCGAGGCGATCGGCGAGTGGCGCCCCACCAAGCGGACGCGCGCCCCCAAGCGGGACCACGAAGAGATCGTCATCGGCGAGATCGACAAGTCGATCATCGACCGCATCGTCAAGCAGCACCTGACCCAGTTCCGCTTCTGCTACGAGCGCGAGCTGCAGCGGTCCCCCGACCTCCACGGGAAGATCGTCATGAAGTGGGTCATCGCCAAGGACGGCAGCGTGTCCCAGTCGAACGTCAAGCGCTCGACGATGAACAACCCCGTCGTGGAGGCGTGCATGGTGTCGCGCATCCGCCGACTGCGGTTCCCCCCGCCGCGCGGCGGCGGGATCGTGCTCGTCAGCTACCCGTTCGTATTCAACGCGCGCTGACCGGGCGGCGGCCCGCTCCGCGGGGTGTATCCGCCCGAGCACGGTGATTACGTTCCCTTACCGTTCCGAACGCGATTCGTGCGGCCGGCGGGGCGCGGCCGACCCAGAGTGGAAGACGTCGGAGCCACGGAGGCGACGGCCGGAGACTTCCCCATGCACACCCCCGCCTACCTCGATCGCGCCGCCCTGGGGATCGTCGTCGTCGCCATCGCCGTCCCGGCGCTGTGGGCCGCCGTGATGGCCGCCTGGATCCTCGCGTCCCGGTGAGGAGCGCTACTCCTCTTCGCTGCCGCCCCGGAGCGCGTCGTCCAGGAAGTCGAGGACCGCGTGGGGGCCGTCCGGGTAGTTGTACTCCTGCTCCAGGTAAGGGACGTCGAGCCGGGGGTTGTTGAAGTCGTTGATGCGCCAGTGGATCGGGTAGAGGCCCGGGTGGGTCTCGTCGATGACGCACCAGGGGGTGCCCGGGCATGCCCACGACGACGGGCAGCGGGCCCTCCGTGTACGGCCGGAACATCCGCAGCTCGAACGTGCCCACGAGCGGGTCCGTCACGAGGAACTCCTCCTCCTCGTACAGTTCGGTGCGACGC
Source organism: uncultured Rickettsiales bacterium (assembly GCA_964512225.1). Classification (GTDB taxonomy): domain Bacteria; phylum Myxococcota_A; class UBA796; order UBA9615; family UBA9615; genus CAZEKB01. The sequence continues at coordinate 11,577 of CAZEKB010000110.1, forward strand.
AGGAGCCGCCGCGTGAGCAGCAGCGGCCGCTCGTCGATGCCGTCGATCCACTCGCGCATGGCGAGCTCGTCGATCAACCGGGACGCCAGCGACTCGCTCGAGGGGTAGTAGTCCTCCTCGATCTCCAGCGGCGTGATCTCCTCCTGGATCTCCCGATACGTGGACGCCGCCTCGGCGACGCATCGGTCGAGGTCGATCTCGGGCGGCGCGAGGACCGCCGCGAGATCGAGGTAGTCCGCGCTGCACTTGATCGGACCGCCGAGGGCGTCGCAGTCCCACACGGCGTCGGGGTCGTCGACGATCTCGACGTCCAGGCCGTCGACCCTCCCCTCGTCGTCGGGGGGCGGCTCGGCCGGGTCGTGGGGGGCGTCGTCGGGGGCCGCACACGCCCCCAGGAACATCATCATGATCGCGAGTCGGGTCCGCATCCTGCGTCCTCCGGCGCAGAGGGACTTCTGCGCTGTATGGGAAGCTACGGAAGCGGACCCGAAAAGGACAGGGGAATCGTCAGGAGCCGACGATCAGGGCGTCGATCGTCTTGCGCCCCCAGTCCACCCCCCGGGTCTTCACGGTCACCTCCTGGCCGAGGCGGAAGGACAGGCCGGTGATCTCGTCGTCCACGCGCAGGGGCATGTCGTCGTCGATCCAGCGCTCGCTGCGGTAGCGCACCCCGACGCGCAGGTCGGTGCTCTCGAGGTTCACGGACACCCGCCCGCGCATCAGGCCGACGATCACTCCGTGCTCGCCCCGGCCCGCGCCGTCGAAGCGGCGGAGGTCGTCGAGCCGGTGCGACTCGAAGCTGCCCGCGTCCACGCGGATCTCGCTCGCGTTGAGGTGCTCGCAGATCGAGTAGAGGTCCTCCGGCTGGTAGCTGGTCGCGGCGAGCGGCTCCTCCCCCGGGGCGTCTCGCCACGCCAGCGCGTCGTCGATGAGGCGGTGCACGATCAGGTCCGAGTACCGGCGGATCGGGGACGTGAAGTGGGCGTAGTGCCGCTTCGCGAGGGCTCCGTGCCCCAGCTGCTCGAAGTGGTAGGTGGCCTTCTCCAGCACGCGGCCGACGTGGAACCGGAAGACCCGGAACGAGGTCGGATCGTCCTGGGCGGCGAAGTGCTCCAGCGCGGCCTGCATCGTCGACTGGTCCCGGACCTCCACGGGGCAGCGCAGGTACTCGGCCACCGCGCCGAGGGCTCGGAAGGACGCGTCGGGCACCTCGGGGTGCGTGCGGTAGAGGCACAGGCCGATCGGGTGCCGGCGCACGAGGAACCGGGCGACGCACTCGTTGGCGAGCAGCATGAACTCCTCGATCAGCTGGTGCGACGCCTTCTCGGGGTCGTCCTCGAGGTTGAGGTCGAGGGCTCCCGCGGCCTTGCGCCCCGCGCGCAGCGTCCGCGCGAGGCGGTCGAGGGTCCGCAGGCGTCCTGCGTGCTCGTGATCGGCCCCGTCGAGCACCGCCTGGGCGCCCGCGTAGTCGAACCGGCAGTGGTTGTGGATGACGGTGTGGGCCAGGTCCGTCTCGACGACCTCGCCCGCGTCCGTCAGGCGGATGCGCAGGGAGAGGGCGGGGGAGTCCTGGCCGCCGTGCAGGGAGCAGACCTCGTCGGACAGGACCGGCGGCAGGACCGGGATCTCCCCCTCCGCGAGGTACGTCGTGAACCCGCGCCGCAGGGCTTCGAGGTCCAGCGGCGTCCCCCGGGGCACGAACGCCCCGACGTCCGCGATGTGCACGCCCACGTCCCAGAGCCCGTCGCCCGCGGGGTCGATCGAGAGCGCGTCGTCGAGGTCCTTGGTGCGGCGGGGATCGATGGACATGACCACCGTGGCGCGCAGGTCGCGCCGGGTCCCGGCGGCCACCTCGCCCTCGAGATCCCACCCCGCGGCGGCCGCCCGCGCCTGCTCCTGCACGGCGGGGTCGAAGTCGCCGGGGCGGTTGTAGCGACGCGCGATCGTCTCCCGGTCGGCGCCGAGCTCGTCGCGGAACCGCAGGTCCGGGGCGTGCAGGAACGCCGGGCTCAGCATGAGCTCGACGCCCCAGGTGGCCTCCATGGCGTCGGACCACGCCTCGAGCGCCGTCGGCTCGGCGAGCGGGAGGGTGGCTTCGACCTCGTACAGCGACCCGTCGACGTGCCGGATGCGGGTGAGGATCCCGTCGGCGGGGAACGCGGAGGCGAGCCGGTCCGCCATCAGCTCGTTGCCCGCGTCGAACACGTACGACACGTCGACGCCGAGCTCGCCGGAGAGCCGCGCCACGAGGCGATCGAGGCCGTCGCGGTGGGTCTGCTCCACGTCCACCTTCACGACGACGCCCGGGGGCTTGTCCGTCCACCGCACCTGGAACCGCGCGATGTGGGGGAGCGTCGCGAACGCCGCCGTGACCGCCTCCCGGGCGCGCGTCTTGCTGATCCGATGCTCCACCCGCAGCCGCACGTCGGTGCGGTCGCGGACGTCGCGCTCGAGCCGCCGCAGCTCCACGGGGGGGACGTCCGGCGCGTCGACCTTGACCTGCAGCTCCTGACGGCGGGCCACGACGCGGTGGTCGTGCACGTCGGCCGCCGCGATGGACGGGGGCAGGAGCGGCTCCAGGAAGGCCTGGGCGTCGGGGAACTTCGCGAGCCCGCCCACGTCCACGGACGCGCCCAGCGGCTTCGCGGACGCGCGCCAGCCCGACGCGGCCAGGTCCTTGTTGAGCTTGGGCAGGCGGTTTCGCTTCGTGCCCAGGAGGAGGTCCTGGTGACGCACGTGCACGGTCACGCGGCGCCCCTTCGCGTCGGCCTCGATGCGGACCACGTCCTCGGGCGTCTCCGCCGCGCGGCGGATCCGATCGCGCACGGAGTCGGGGACGTCGGGGGCGATGACGGGCGCGTCGATGAAGACGGGGACCCCCGCGGCGTCCTCGGCCACCTCTTCGAGGAAGGGCAGCAGCTCGGCCGGGTCGTCGTCGGACATGACGAGCCCCGTGACGCGGACCCAGCTCCCCTCGTGCGAGCAGGAGAAGGACCGGAGGTACTCCTCGAGCGCCTGCCGCAGCAGCGTCTCCGTGACTTGGGGGCTCTGCACGGGCGGAGGATACGCGCCCCGGGCCGATCCCTCATGATGCGCCGATGCGCGCCCTGCTCCCGACTCTCGCCTGCACCCTCGCCCTCCTCATCCCCGCGTCGGCCCTCGCCGGGGAGTCGACCCTGCCGGACGCCCCCGCGGCCGTCACCGTGCAGGGTCCGACCTCCGTCCCCGCCGCCCTCGTCGAGCGCCTGAGCGCCTACCAGAGCACGCGCTGGGCCTCGATCCGCTCCCTCTCGGCGGACGGGGGGACGATGCTGATCTCGACGCGGTTCGGGGCTCTGTCCCAGATCCACGTCGTGGAACGGCCGGGGGGCGCGCGGCGACAGATCACCTTCCGCTCGGAGCCGACCCGCAGCGCGTCGTTCGTGCCCGGGACCGACCGCGCGTTCCTCTACATGGGCGACATCGGGGGCGACGAGCAGTACCAGATCTTCCGGTTCGACCTGGACACGGGGACCTCGACGCTGCTCACCGACGGCACGAGCCGGCACCAGTCGTGGAGCTGGAGCACGGCCGGGGATCGCCTCGCGTTCACGTCGACCGCGCGCAACGGCAAGGACCACGACGTCTGGGTCGGCGACGGCGCGGATCCGGAGTCTCGGAGGCTGCTGGTGGAGGCCGAGGGGGCCTACACGCCGGTGCACTGGTCGAAGGACGACTCGGCGATCCTGATCCGCGAGTACATCTCCCGCACGGAGTCGCGCCTGTGGATCGCCGACGCCGCCACCGGCGCGCTCACCCGCGTGACGGGCAAGCGCGAGGTCCAGGCGCTGCGGTCGTCGGTCTTCGGCGCGGACGCCGACACGCTGTTCGTGGCGTCGGACCGGGGCGGCGAGTTCACGTCGCTGTACCGGGTCGAGCGTCGGGGCAAGCGGTGGAAGTGGACCGACCTGACCCCCGGCATCCCCTGGGACGTCGAGGGGGTGTCGATCAACGCCGACCGCACGCGCGTGGCCTTCCTCGTCAACGAGGGCGGCTACTCCACCCTGCACCTGCTGGACCCCGCCACCGGCGAGCACCACCCCGCGCCCGGAGCCCCGAAGGGCCTCATCACCGGGCTGCGGTTCGCCCGGGGGGCGGACCTGCTGGGCTTCACCTTCTCGGGGCCGACGCGGACCGGCGACGCGTGGACCTACGACCCCGTCGCGGGCGCGGCGACGCAGTGGACGTTCAGCGAGATGGGCGGCCTCGATCCGGAGAGCTTCACCGCGCCGACCGCCATCGAGTACACGACCTTCGACGGGCGCTCGATCCCCTGCTGGTACTACCGGCCCCCCGGCGAGGGGCCGTTCCCCGTGATCGTCGAGATCCACGGCGGTCCCGAGGGCCAGGCCCGCCCGTACTTCCGCTCCCGCCGGCAGTTCCTCGTGAACGAGCGCGGCATGGCGGTGCTGGTCCCCAACGTCCGGGGCTCGTCGGGGTACGGGAAGTCCTACCTGAAGCTCGACAACGGCTTCCTGCGCGAGGACTCGGTCAAGGACATCGGGGCGCTGCTGGACTGGGTCGGGACCACGCCGGAGCTGGACGCCGACCGGGTGGCCGTCATGGGGGGCAGCTACGGCGGCTACATGGTCCTGGCCTCGCTGGTGCACTACAGCGACCGGCTGAAGGCGGGCGTCGACAACGTCGGCATCTCCAGCTTCGTGACGTTCCTGGAGAACACGAGGGAGTACCGGCGCGACCTCCGCCGGGTGGAGTACGGCGACGAGCGCGACCCGAAGATGCGCGCCCACCTCGAGGCGATCTCCCCCGTGAACAACGTCGAGAAGATCCAGGCCGCCCTGTTCGTGGGCCACGGGGCCAACGACCCGCGCGTGCCGGTGGGCGAGGCGGAGCAGATCGTGGACGCCGTGCGGGCCGCGGGCCACGACGTCTGGTACATGCGCGCCGAGAACGAGGGCCACGGCTTCCGCCGCCGCGAGAACCGCGACCTGTGGGTCCAGCTGGTGGTGATGTTCCTGGACGCGACGCTCGCGCCCGCGGAGTAGCGCCCGCGGCTACCGCCGGTCGCTGATGCGCTGCTGGGCGAGGAGCAGCTCCGGGGCGAAGTCCCAGGACGGCGACACCGTGTCCTCGTAGTGGTCGCCGTCCTCGTCCGACAGCAGGCTCACGGCGCGGTTGAAGTCGGGCCCCGGGATGATGTAGCTGAGGTAGTTGTCGGCCATCCCCACGACGGCGCGGTACTCGGTGTCCAGCGCCGCGAGCAGGGGCTCCTGGTCGAACGCGTCGCTGAGCCGGTAGGGCCAGACGTGGACGGACAGGCAGTTGCAGTCGCCCAGGGCGGTGCGCTCGACGCACTCCCGATACTGGATGTCGTTGCAGTCGGCGTCGTGCTGGGGGAAGTAGACCGCGCCCGGGCCGCGCGCCGCGGGGTCGCCGACCTCCGCCGCCCACGCGTCGTCCGTGGGCAGGCCCCAGGCGAGCTCCGGAAGCAGCTCGCCGGGCACGGTCACGAGGCCGAGGTCGCCCATCCGGATGCGGAACGTGCGGTTCGCGATGCAGCCGAGCGGAGAGTCCGCCGCCCGCGGGCACAGCGCGGGGTCCGTGACGGCCTGGTCGAGCCCGAGATCGAAGAGGTCCCGCGGCCCCAGGATCTGGTACGCGACGTTGTCCACGGGCACGTAGAAGGGCTCCACGTCGACGGTCAGGGGGGACGGAACGAGGGCGGCCCCGGCCGCGAGCGCGTCGATCGCCGCCTCGGCGATGTGCCGGCCGTGGGAGTTCACGAAGGCCCAGCTGTCCCGGGGGGCCCACTCGGGCACCGGGTCGCCGTCGGCGTCCACGCGGGGCGCGCCCACGCCGAGGCCGAAGCAGTCGTGCCCGGGGTCCGCGACGTCCTCCTCCGCGCAGGTCTGGAATACGTGCTCGCCGTCCCCGGAGACGCGAGGCACGTCGCCCCCCAGCGCGGACTGCATGCCCCCCAGGGACTCGGGCAGGTGCAGGGCCATGCCCCCGAACTCGGCCTCGAGCACGGTCCGGGTGACGCCCACCCAGTCGGAGGAGATCGCGTTGTTCCGGGAGCCCCGCACCTCGGGGTGACCGGACCAGTTGGTCAGCGTGAACACCGTCCCGCTCGCCCCCACCCCCTGGACGACGAGCAGCTGGTCGGAGACGAGGATCGGGTCGCGGCCGTCCTGGATCATCCCGTGCATGTTCGCGGTGGGGTTCTTGCCCCCGAACGTCGCGCCGTTGAACCACACGCTGCGGTCCCGCATCGCGGTCCGACCGATCCGCAGGTCCACCGCCTCCATCCCCGCGGCGGCCTCTCGCACGGCCGCCTCGATCGCCTCCCGCACCCGCTGCTGGTAGGCCGGATCGCGCCCCGTGACCGGGTCGTCGAAGTCCTCGGGGTTGCCCCACAGGCCCATCGTGTCGGGCCCCTGGTGGTTGTGCGACGCCGCCACGATGAGCCGGTCGATGTCGAACCCGTCGGCCACGAGGCGGTCGCGGGCGGCGTGGATGTTGGGCGACCCGAGCCCCACGAGGTCGAGGGCGACGAACGCGATGTACTCGCCGTCGTGGCTCAAGACGAGCGCCCTCGCCTCCACCGGGTCGTGCACCTCGAGCGCGGGGCGCATGGGGCCGAACCCGCCGATGAAGACGGCGTCGAACCACCCGTCGCCGTCGACGTCGTCGAAGGGCTCGTCGCACTCGTCCCGGGCCGCCGGGGGGTCGTCCAGGCAGCCGTCGAAGTCCGAGTTGCCGTCGATGTCCGTGAACGTCTCGACGATCACCGGCGTGAGGTCGACGTTCGCCACGCCCGCGTAGGTGATCCCGTCCTCGGCGAGGGTCATCCCGAGGGGCGGATCGGGCGCGGGCTCGCACGCGGCGAGCACGACGACGGCGGCGAGCAGGGCGGATCGGAGCATGGACCGAGCCTACGCCGGCCGGGCCGCGGGGCCCCGGGTCATCGTCGCGGAGGGCGCGCGATCAGAGCGGCTCCTGGGTGGTCTGGATGCCGTCCCGGTCTTCGATGAAGATCGCGTTGAAGTGCTCGTCGACGTCGACGGTCATCTTCCCGGCGCGCTCGCCTTCTTCGTCCGCTTCGAGCTTGAAGATCGGGCCCTTCTTGCCCTCGCCGTCGGTGTGGATCTCGCCGTTGTAGCGGATCTTCGCCTTCCGCTCGGACTCCTCGAACTTGACCGTGGCCTTCTCCGCGGTGGAGAGGTCCCCGACGTATCGCTGTGCCTTGGTGAGTGCCATCTGTATTTGACTCCGGGTTGAAAGATGCGCTCCTCAGGGGAGCGCGTGCGTGAGGCGGAAGCCGAGGTAGGTGACCACGACGGCGGGATCCATGCCGAAGCGGTTGGCCGGACGGGCCTGGCGGGGCGAGCTGATCCAGGACCCGCCGCGGATCGGTCGGCGGCCCACGTCGCCGTCGAAGTCGGGCTCGACGCACCACTCGCGCATGCCGCCCGCCATGTCGTGGACGCCGTACACCGAGCAGTCGGTGGGGAACGCGCCGCGGTCCTCCGGCTGGGCGCGGCCCGGGCGCGAGTTGCCGACCTTGCACAGCGACGCGTCGAAGGTGTCGCCCCAGGGGAAGGGGCGGCCGTCGACCCCGCGGGCGGCCTTCTCCCACTGGTCCTCGGTGGGCAGCGAGTACACGATCCCGTCCCGCTCCGACCGCCACGCGGCGTAGGCGCGGGCGTCCTCCCACGTGATCGAGAACAGCGCCATGTCCGGGGTCCACGCGTCGCCTTCGGCGTCGACCTCGGGGACCTCCCAGCGGCCGTCGTCGGGGGGGACCTCCCAGTAGCAGGTCGAGGGGCCGTCGAGCCGCTCCGCGTGGCGCGGCGCGCGGGCTCGGGCCTCCGCCGGATCGAGGACGTGCAGGGCGTTCAGGAACTCGCAGTACTCGCCCGTGCTCACGGGGTACTCGGCGATGGCGTAGGCGTCCACGTCGACGCTCAGCCGCGGGCGGGGGTCGATGGCGTCGGGGTCGCCGCCCGCCGCGTAGGGGCCCGCGGGCACGTACCGGAAGCCGGAGCGAACCGCGCCGGTGGGCGGCAGCCGGATCGTGCGTCCGGCGTCCCAGCTCCCGGTCCGCTCGATGAGCACGGGGCAGATGACGTCGTCGCACCCCTGCGCGCGGAGGGTCAGGCGGTAGGAGCCCATGGCGAGGGGGACGCCCTCCAGGGGGGTGGCGCCGAGCGACACGGCGGCTCCGAGCTTCCACACGAGGCCCTGCCGCTCGTAGCGGGCGCACAGCACCTCGGCGCCGGGGGGAGCGGTGACCAGCGCGAGCGTGCCCGTGCCCTCGAGCAGCTTCGTGAGGACGCCGTCGTCGTAGGCGCGGGCGCGGTCCTCGTAGTAGGCCTGCTCGGCCGCGTCGCCCCGGGCTTCGGCCGCCAGGAAGCGGTGCCAGTAGGCCCAGGCCAGCAGCTCGCGCGCGGGCGGGTTGTGAGGATCGTGGCTGAGCGCGCGCTCGCCCGCCCCCACGACGCGGCCGAAGACCTTCGCGCGCTCGGTCCGGAGCTCGTCGAGGCGCGCGCGGATCCCCAGCAGTCGCGCCTTCTCCGGGAGCGGCGCCCAGGGCTGCACGGCCGCGGCCTGCTCCCGCTCCTCGGCCACGAGCTCGGCGATCTCTTCGTCGAGGAAGCGATGGTCGACCCAGTGCGCCGAGCCCGTCTCCACCTCCTTGGCCGCCAGCTCCCGACGCTTGCTGCCCTCGAGGAACGCCTCCACCGCCTCGCCGAGCTCGGCCGCGGTGGGGTAGCGGGCCTGCGGATCCAGGGCCAGGGCCTTCATGCAGATCTCGTCGATCTCGGCGGGGACGGCCTGCCCCGGCGACCGGCGGGCGGGAGAGTGCTTCACCCCCCGGGTCGTGGCGAGGAGCAGCGCGACGCTCCGACGCCCCTCGAACGCGGGCCGCAGCGCGAGCAGCTCGTACAGGATGAGGCCGAGGGAGAACACGTCGCTGGAGGCCCGGAGGTCCGACAGGCGACCGTCGACCTGCTCGGGGCTCATGTAGCCGGGGGTGCCCTTGACGATGCCGTCGTTGGTCGAGCCCTGCTCCAGCCCCGAGAAGCTGGTGGACGCCTCCGAGGGCTCCTGGAGCGAGCCGAGGAGACGCCCGAGGCCCCAGTCCATCACCAGGACCTCGCCGAACGCCCCGACCATCACGTTCGCGGGCTTGAGATCCCGGTGGATCACCTCCCGCTCGTGGGCGTAGGCCATGCCGTGGCAGATCTGCACGAACGCGCGCAGCCGCCGGGCGAGCGTCCACCGCTCGGTGGCCTCTCCGTCCCCCCTGCGCAGGGCCCGGATGATGCGGTCGAGCGCGACGCCCTCCACCTTCTTCATGGCGTAGAAGACGCGGCCCTCTTCGTCGACCCCGAAGTCGTGAACGGGGACGATGTTCGGGTGCTGCAGCTGGCTCGTGAGCCGCGCTTCGGCCGAAGTCTCGCACAGCCGGCTCGGACCCACCACGCGACCCGCGGGTTGCGGGGGGACCCGGGGGGGAGGAAGATCGACGCTCCCACCTCGGGAGACTCCCCATGAACGTCGCCCTCCTGCGCGGGCTCGCCCTCCTCGCGCTCGCCGCCCCGGCCGTCGGCTGTCCGGACGACGACGACTCCGGCACCCCGAACGACGACGACTTCGCCCCCGTGGACGACGACGACTCGGCCCCGGGCGACGACGACGACGGCGCGGAGGACCCCGGGCCCCCCGACTTTCCGGACACGATCGACATCCTCAGCGTCTCGATCCGCACCGGGCCCGGCGAGTTCCACGGGACGGACGAGAACAGCCTGTCCGTGTGCCTGTCGGAGACCGACTGCTTCCCCCTGAACGTGCCCGACGTCGACGACTTCCGGGTGGGCGAGGTGGACGTGTATCACTTCGAGGGCGTGGGCCTGCCCCGGGCGTCGGTGGATCGGGTCGCGATCCGCAGCGCCGACGGGGCGGACCGCTGGACGCCGACCTGCATCGAGGTGCGGTTCGACGGCGAGCCGGTGCACTGCGGCGAGATCGGCGTGGGCTTCGGGAACGAGGGGGGCGGCGAGGTCGAGTACTGGGAGGACCCGGAGGGCCTGCACCAGGACTGCACGACGTGTTGGGAGTCGACGATCACGCACGGCCCGATGGTGGGCGCCGTGGCGGACGACTCGGTGCGCCTGCACCTCCGCACCGACGCCACGCGACGGGTCGCGGTGTGGGCGGGCCCGGCCGACGGGGGCGTGGCCGGGGCGCGGGTCGCGGCCTGGGTGTACCCCTCGCCGCGTCGGGACTTCACGGCCGAGCCCGTGCTGTCGGACCTGGAGCCCGACACCGAGTACGTCTACTGGTTCGAGGTCGAGGGGCGGCCCATCGGGTCCTTCCACGAGGTCACGACGGCCCCGCCGCCGGGCGCGCCGGGTCAGATGGACCTGGCGTTCGGGTCCTGCACCCGGACCGACGACGAGCCGATCTTCGCGGCCGTCGCGGAGAAGGACCCGGACCTGTTCCTGTTCCTGGGCGACAACCACTACGCGAACTCGGACGACCTGGGCGCGCTGCGCTGGTACTACCGGTGGGGCCTGGAGATCCCGGAGCGCGCGGCGCTGGCGGCCCGCACGTCCACCCTCGCGACGTGGGACGACCACGACTTCACCGGCAACAACACCGACGGCACCGAGCCCGGCCGCGACACGGCGCTGCGCGCGTTCGACGAGTACTGGGCCAACCCTTCGGCCGGGACCGAGGGCACGCCGGGGGTCTTCTTCGCGCACGCCTGGGGCGACGTCGACCTGTTCCTCGTGGACGACCGCTACCACCGCGGCCTCGACGACTCGATGCTCGGCCCGGGCCAGCTGCAGTGGCTCAAGGACGCGCTCGACGCCTCGACGGCGACGTTCAAGCTGGTCGCCTGCGGGAGCCAGTGGACCGCCGAGGGCAGCAGCGACAGCTGGGCCACGTTCCTCCCCGAGCGCGACGAGCTGTTCGACTTCATCCGCGACCGGCGCATCGACGGCGTGGTCCTGCTGTCCGGGGACGTTCACCGCACGGAGCTGCGCCTGATCGATCGGACCGCGGCGGGGAGCTACTCGCTGCCGGAGCTGGTGAGCTCGCCCCTGGCCAACTCGAACTCCGGCTGCCGCACGGGCGACGAGCTCCTGGGCTGCTGGAACTCGGGCAACTACTTCATCACGGTGTCCACGGACACGACGGCGCCCGACCCGGTGATCGAGGCGCGGGTCTTCGACGAGGTGGGCGTGGAGCTCGAGTCGTGGACGCTGCTGCTTTCGGAGCTCGAGGTCCCGTGAGGGCGGCTACTGAACGACCTTGATGTAGATGGGGAAGGACGCGGTGGAGCCGGGGCCGTCCATCTTCACCTCGAGGTCGCCCTTGATCCGCTCGATCACGAGCTCGTCGCGGAAGTCGGTGATGCGCAGCTCGTCCACTTCGATGCCGTTCTCGATGCGGCAGTCCACTCGCTCCCCGGCGACGGCGGGGGGGACGAGCTGGACGGCGGCGTTGGCGAAGAGCCCGAGGGCGATGAGCAGCAGGACGGTGCGGAGCGAGCGGAACTGAGAGTCGGTCACGAGGAGCCTCCAGGGGTTCGGGCCCCCCGGTTCTAACGCGCCGGGTGCCCGACGGGCGATCCCCGCATTGATCTATTGCCGCTCCGCCCCGATCCTGAGGCGGTGCGGACCCCCTGGACTCTGCTCGCGTTCTCCCTCGCGCTCGCCTGCTCCGACCCGGGGCCGGGGGAGCTGCCCTGGGAGGCCCCGGGCGACCCGGGGCCGTTCGGCGTGGGCGCCTCGACCATGACCTTCGTGGACTCCCGGGACGTCGTGCTGACCACCGAGATCTGGTACCCGGCGGAGGTCGAGCCCGGCTCCAGGGGCGACGACTACGGGAAGATCAGTCGCACCGGGATCGCTCACCGGGACGCCGTCGCGGACCTTCGCTGGGCGCCCTACCCGCTCGTCGCCTTCAGCCACGGCTTCGGGGGCATCCGCTACCAGTCGACCTTCCTCACGGAGCACCTCGCGTCGCACGGGTTCGTCGTCATCGCCCCGGACCACCCTCGCAATACGATGTTCGACCTGGACGAAGACCTCGCCACCGAGGTCGCCGTGGCCCGCCCCGCCGACGTCCGCGAGTCGGTCGACCGGCTCTACGAGGCCGCTTCGAACGGGTGGTTCGGGCTGGGCGACCTGGTCGATCCGGAGGCCGGGTACGGCATGTCCGGGCACAGCTTCGGCGGCTGGACGACCGTCGCGGTGGCGGGTGGGCGCTTCGACCCCGACTTCTTCGCCGCCCACTGCGCCGCCACCTCCGACGCCGCCTGCGACTTCATCGGCGACCTGTCCGCGATCCCCGACGTCGACGTCCCGTCCCCCGATCCGCGCGTCGTCGCGTCCGCCGCCATGGCCCCGGGGGCCTGGTACGCGTTCGGGGAGGAGGGCCTCCGGGACGTCGCGCGTCCGCTGGTGCTGGGGGGCAGCCTCGACGCCGACATGCCCTACGAGGAGGAGATCCGCGCCCTGTTCGAACACCTCGGACCGGACCGGGCGCTGCTCACGATCGAAGGAGCCGGCCACTGGGGCTTCAGCGACCTCTGCGAGACCCTCGGGCTGGACGTCTTCGAGGACTGCGCGGGCGAAGCCGGGGGGTTCGCCGACCCCACGGTCACGGCGGACATCACCAAGGAAGCCGTGACCGCCCACTTCCAACGCGCGCTGCGGGAGGACGAGAGGGCCGACGCCTCCCTCGGGACCGGGCGATGGGGAGCGAACTGGGAGGAGTAGGAGCGCCCCTTCAGTTGCCGAGCACGACCCTCTTCGCGCCGAGGCCCACCAAGTAGTCCCGCGCGCGCGACGTGAGGTCGCCCTGCAGCACCACGGCGTCGCCTTCCACGGTCGCGCCGCAGCCCAGGGCCTTGCGGGCGGCCTTCGCGAAGGCCTCGAGGTCGCCTCCGACGCCGGTGATGACGGTCACGGTCCGGCCCCCCCGGCCCTTGCGCTCGCGTCGGACCACCTGCTTGCCCGCGAGGACGGGGGCCGACGGGCTCGACCCCGACGGAGCGGCCTCGGCGGGCGCGGCCGAAGCCCGGAACCCCAGGGCGGCGAGCCCCGCGCCGAGCGCGCCCGTGGCGGGCGACTCCGCCACCTCCACCCGCTGCTTCTGCTTCTTTCGCTTCGCCACGACGCTGGACCTTACCGATCTTCGTAAAACGGCCGGAGGTGAGCGTGATATATCCCGCCGCCCCGTCCGTGCCCTGCTCAGGCCGACGGACGGCTGGAGTCGGTCATGAACCCCTTCCTTCGCCGCGCGTCGGTGCTCGCCCTCCTCTGCGCTTCCTTCGCCGTCGCGATCCCCGCCCAGGGGCAGATCGTGCGCCCCTTCACGTCGCTGTACTCGACGAACGACTTCGCGAACCTCGCGATCATCGGCAATACGCTCGAGACCTGCCCCGCGTCGGCGGCCTGCACCGCCGCGCAAGCGGGCACCGCGAACGA
>CAZEKB010000111.1:0-25042 GCA_964512225.1 uncultured Rickettsiales bacterium
TCCGAGCGCATTTCCGCTCGGAACCCGACCAGATGCCGGATGTCTCCGAGTTCCGAGCGCATTTCCGCTCGGAACTCGACCAGATGCCGGATGTCGCACGCTTCCGAGCGCATTCCCGCTCAGAACTCGACCAGATGCCGGATGTCGGCGAGTTCCGAGCCCACATCGGGGCGCACCACTTCGAGACACCCGGCGTTCGGGGGGCCTCGCAAGCCCGATCGCGTCAGCCGTGGCGACCGGGGACGCTGCAGGCCAGGATCTTCGACATCTCGGAGTAGGAGCGGCCGCTCTCTTCGTGCCACGCGTTGAACTGCTCCTGGACGGCCCGGAGCGCTCGCTTGCCGGTGGGGGCCTTGTCCACCACCCCGGCCTGGACGAGCGCGGCGGCCACGTCCTCGGTGATGATGAACGCGTCCTTGCCCGCGCCGCGCAGGAAGTAGCTGCCGGTGTTGCCGCCGAGGCGGCTCCCGTTCTTCTTGAGCCAGGCGGTCAGGCCCACGAGGTCGGAGGACGGCCAGTCCGCCAGGAAGCGGGCGAACGAACCGTGCTCCTCGGCCACGTCCACCATCATCCGCGCGTTGGCGCGGACGGCCCCGATCTTGATCCGGTGCCGGATGATCCGGGTGTCCTGCGCGAGCGCGTCGAGGTCGGCGTCGGTCATCATCGCGACGGGCACGGGCTCGAACCCGCGGAACGCCTCGACGTGGCCCGGCCACTTGTTCTCGACGACGCGCCAGACGAAGCCCGACGCGAAGATGTGCTTCGCCGCCCGGCCCAGGAGGTCCGAGTCCGGGACGGCGGCGAGCGCTTCGTCGGAGCCGGGAACGGGCAGCAGCTCTTCGAGGGCCTCGGGGCCCCCTTTTCGGGCGGCGGCCCGGGCGTGGATCGAGGCGAACGAGGCGGGCACGGGACCTCCGGGTCAGTCTTCGTCGTCGACGCCGAACATCCGCTCGAGCGCGGTCGTCGCCACCGACAGGACGATGGAGCCGATCGCCGCCCAGAAGATCCCGTCGACCTGGAACCCGGCGAGGAAGAGGTCGGCGAGCTCGAGCATCAGGCCGTTGATGACGAGCAGGAACAGGCCCATCGTCAGCAGCGTCACGGGGAGCGTGAGCACGATGAGGAACGGCCGCACCACGGCGTTTCCGGCGCCGATGACCGCGGCCGCGAGGAAGGCGGCGGGGAAGAGGCCCTTCACGTGCACCCCCGGCAGCAGCCACGCGGTGAAGACGACGGCGAGGGCGGCGGCGAGCCAGGTGAGGGTCAGTCGGCCGCAGCCGCCGGGCGAGGACGAGCGCTTCTTCGGCATGTCCGGAACCTAATCCCTCACAGCGACTTGTCGAATCGGTCCATGAAGCGCTTGAACGCGAACAGGTGGTCCACCGTCAGCCCCCCCGACGCGATGGCCGCGGCCGGGTTCGTGCGGTGCAGCGCCACCCTCCGCCACGTGCCCGCGTCCACCCAGACGGTGGCGACCGGCGCGGGCGTGCCGGGGAGGGGCTCGCCCTCGACGATCTCGAGGACGCCGTGGCGGACGGTCAGCACGTACCGACGCCGCAGGTCCTCGAATACGATGTGGACCGTCTCGTGGATCCCGGCCGTCGTCTCGGGGATCAACCGCGGCGGCAGGGCGTGGATGAGGGTGGCGACAGGGATGGCGTCGAGCGTCTCGTCGTCGAGCACGGGGGTCCCCGCGGGCCGCGTGCGTCCCTCGCGCTCGAGGGCCGCCTGGAGCAGCCAACCGCGGCCGTTGGTATTGGTCACGTCCTCGGCCGCGCCCCGCGCCGCGCGCACGAAGAGCTCGTCCAGATCGGGCGCGCCCGCGTCCTGAAGGTCCCGCACGAGCACCATCGCCCACTCGGGCTCGCCCCCCGCGAGGGCCTGCTCGACCGCCGCCCGCACCGCCTCCGCGCCCCCCATCAGCGCCACCCGGCGACGGGCGACGTCGGTCCGCTCGAGGGGGTAGAGCAGCTCGGTGCTCCCGTCGAACCAGCCCAGGTTCGCGTCGAAGACCGCGCGGGCGGACCAGTCGACCTGGCCGTACGTCTCGGCGAGCGAGGGCACGGCCGCGAGCGCGGGCGGCAGGGCCGCGGCGGAGGCGACCTCGTCCACGTTCCAGCCCGCGTTCGCACCGCGCACGACCTGATCGCGCACCCACTGCACGGCGTCCCGGTGGGCGGTGAGGGAGGCGGCCACGGCCTCGGCCCCCTGCACGGGCGCCGTGTGCGAGGGGATCAGCACGTCCGCGCCCACCGCCCGCATGGCGTCGAGGCTGCGGATCCAGTCGTCGACCGGTCGGGGCGACGTCCCCCGGATCGTGTAGAGGTTCGGGAAGGCGGCGTACCAGTTGTCGCCGGGCATGAGGACGCCGCGGCCGGGGAGGTGGACGAAGAGCTGGTCCTCCGTCTCTCCGGGAGCGGCCACCAGCCGGAACGCGACGCCGCCCACCTCGAACGTCGCCTCGCGGGCGAAGGTCCGGGTGGGCATCCGAGCGCCGGTGGCGAGGGCCCCGTCGACGTCGAGGCGCGCGCCGATCGCCGAGCAGGGCAGATCGCCCGCGGGGACGTCGCGCCCGAACTGCCGCTCCGCCCGCTTGCTCTCGATCTTGCGGAACACCCCGTACCGCTCCCAGAAGGCGGCGGCGAGCGTGTCCGTCGCCCAGACCTCCGTGCCCTCGTCGACCCAGGCGCTGCCCCCGCCCACGTGGTCGATGTGGCTGTGCGTGAGCACGACGGCGACGATCTCCCCGGGGGCCACCTCCTCCACGTCTGCCCGCACCCGCGCCGCGGTCGCCGGCGCCGTGCCCACGTCCACCACGACGTTCCCCGCCTCCGTGCGGACCACGATCGTATTCGCGAGGTCGTAGCCGCGGGCCACGAACACGTCGGGAACGACCTCGTCCACCCGGGGCGCGGGCGCCGACTCGGCGCACAGCTGCTCCAGGGCCTCCAGGGGAGGCAGCGACGGGGGAGGATCGGCGGGAGGGGCGGGGCGGGCGCAGCCGACGAAGAGCAGGGCGACGACCGCCGAGAGGGGGAGACCGACCCGCATGGCGGGAGTCTGCCTGACGCGCGCCGGCGATCGCTCGCGGAGGTACGGTGCGACGCCTGCCCGCCCCGGAGCCCCCATGTCCATGGTCACCGTCACCCGCGACGGCCACGTCGCCACCGTCACCCTCGACCGACCGGAGAAGCGCAACGCGCTGAACCCGAGCTTCTGGGAGACCTTCCCGGGGGTCATCGAGGCCCTCGACCACGACCTCGACGTGCGGGCGATCGTCCTTCGGGGGGCGGGCAAGGCCTTCTGCGCGGGGCTCGACATCCCGGCGACGATGCCCTGGCTGCCCGCCCAGCCGGGCGGCGGACCCGACGGCGCCGCGACCACCGCCCTGCACCGCCTGATCCGCACGATGCAGAGGTCGCCGACGGCGCTGGAGCGGGCCCGGGTGCCGGTGATCGCGGCCATCCACGGGGCGTGCATCGGGGCCGGGGTGGACATCATCACGGCGGCCGACGTGCGCCTGGCGTCGGCGGACGCGCGATTCTCGGTGCGCGAGACCCGCCTGGCGATGGTCGCGGACGTGGGGACGCTGCAGCGGCTCCCGCGAATCGTGGGGCCGGGCCGGGCGCGGGAGCTGATCTTCACGGGCGAGGACTTCGGGGCCGAGCACGCCGCGTCGATCGGACTGCTCAACCGCGTGCTCGACGACGCCGACGCGCTCTTCGCCGAAGCCGACCGCGTGGCGAAGGCGATCGCCGCCAACCCGCCGCTCACGGTTCAGGGCGCCAAGACCGTCCTCAACGAGGGCATCCGGTACGAGATCGACCGCCACCTCGAGTACGTCGCCACGTGGAACGCCGCGCACATCTTCACCCAGGACCTCGCGGCCGCGGTCACCGCCTTCATGACCCGCACGCCGCCCGAATACGCCGGCAAGTAGAGTCTGCAGCGCATGGCCGCGCCCCCGATCGCTTCGCCGCTCGTCCTCGTGATGGTGGGACTGCCCGCCCGCGGCAAGACGTACCTCGCCCGCAAGCTCGGCAACTACCTGTCGTGGCTGGGCTACGAGACCCGCGTCTTCAACGTCGGCAACTACCGCCGGACCGAGGTGGGGCGCCACATGCCCGCGGTGTTCTTCGACCCCGGCAACGAGTCGGGGGTGGAGGCCCGGCGGCGCGTCGCCATGCACGCGCTCGACGACCTGCTCGCCTGGATCGACGACGGGGGCCGGATCGGCATCTACGACGCGACGAACAGCACCCGGACGCGCCGCGAGCTGGTGCATACGCGGTGCGTCGAGCGCGGCAACCGCGTCCTGTTCATCGAGACGATCTGCGACGACCCCGCGGTCATCGAGGCCAACATCCGCGAGACGAAGCTGAGCGCGCCGGACTACGAGGAGATGTCCGAGGCCGACGCCGCCGTCGACTTCCGGGCCCGGATCGCCTGCTACGAGCAGGCCTACGAACCCGTCGAGGAGGACAGCCCACACATCAAGATCATCGACGTCGGCCGGCGCGTCGTCGCCAATCGACTGCAGGGGTATCTCGCGGGGCGCCTGCTGAACTTCGCCATGAACCTGCACATCACGCCGCGCCCGATCCTGCTGACGCGCCACGGCGAGAGCCGGTTCAACGCGTCCGGCTTCCTCGGCGGCGACAGCCCCCTGAGCCCCCGAGGCGAGGCCTACGCCCGAGACCTCGCGGCGTGGCTCGCGCGCGAACAGCCGGGCGAGCTCGTGGTGTGGACGAGCACCCTGCTGCGGACGGTCCAGACGGCCGCGCCGCTCGGTCGCCCGACCCTGCAGGTGCGCGCGCTCGACGAGATCGACGCGGGCGTCTGCGACGGGATGACCTACGCGCAGATCGAGGCCGAGCTGCCCGAGGAGTTCGCCGCGCGCCGCGCCGACAAGCTCCGCTACCGATACCCCCGCGGGGAGTCCTACGAGGACGTGATCCGACGCCTCGAGCCCGTCATCATCGAGCTCGAGCGGCAGCGGGACCCGGTCCTCGTCATCGCCCACCAGGCGGTGCTCAGGGCCCTGTACGGCTACCTCCAGGGCCTCCCGCGCGAGGACGTCCCCCACCTCCCGATCCCGCTGCACACCGTGATCGAGGTCGTCCCGAAGGCCTACGGCGCCGACGAGCGCCGCGTCACGCCGACCACGTTGGGCACCGGCCAGGCGCGCGCGTTGTCGTCGCTCTCGTAGAACCCCGTCTCGTAGGACCCCACCAGCTCGACCTCCATCGCCTCGGTGCCCACGAACAGCTGGGCTTCGGGCCCGCCCTCGGCGTACTGCAGCCGCTTCAGATCGAGGGGCAGCGCGCGCAGGTGGTCGATGAAGTCGTGGGTCGACCAGGGCGAGCGCGCGTGGACGAAGAGCACGCGGCCGTCGCCGTCGACGCCGATGGCGGCGTGGCTCCACTGCTTGGGTTGCTGCGACCAGACGTTCCGGCCGTCGCAGGAGAGCATGCGGATCGACTGGACCGCGGTGGTCCACTTCACCAGCTCCTCGTCCACGTCGTCGCACCCGCGATCCAGGATCGCGGCCCGGGGTCCGTCGCCCCGACGCCCGAACACCAGGAAGTCCTTGTCGGCCGACCGGCGGCCGTTGTTCACGTGGTCTCCGTCGCGCATGTACGCCACGGACGTGAGGTGGTCGGTGCGGTACATCGACGCGTTGATCGCCGCGAGCAGGCCGTGCGCTTCGGCCCAGCCGCGGGCGGTGCGCGTCCCCTTGCGGGCCTGCGCGGAAGCGGAGATCAGCACGAGGTCGAACCGCGCCGGATCGACCCGCAGGACCCGGATCGCGGAGTCGCCCACGGGCGACGGCGTGGGCGCGGTGAACGTCCCGAAGTCGAGCCCGGGTTCCAGCCGCTCCCAGCCGGGCTCGTCGGCGGGGGCACCTCCCAGGAGCAGGCTGCACAGGACGACGACGACCAGGGGGGACGAGCGAGACATGTCCCCTCGACCCCGCGCGCGCGACCCCGGTTCCCGGCCCGCCCGAACGATACGAAGGCGTTACACGACGGCCGCCCGCCGCGGGTTCGGTAGGGTTCGCCCATGCCCGTCGAAGTCGTCGCCCCGGACCCGACGGGCCCCCCTCCCGACTACTGCTGCGCCGTCCTCGTGGACGCGGCCGGGCGGTTCCTGCTGGAGAAGAGGCCCGAGACCAAGGCCGACGCCCCCGGCCGCCTCACGTGCTTCGGCGGCCTCCGCGAGCCGCGCGAGGATCCGGCCGCGTGCATCGCCCGGGAGCTGGGCGAGGAGCTGGGGTTCGTCCCCCCTCTGCCCGCCGCGCCGGGCTGGGCCCTGCACGTCGACGGCCGCCTGATCGCGTGGTTCTGGGCAGCGCCCCTGGACGACGTCCCCATCCGCCTCGAGGCGGGCGTGGAGGCCGTCCGCCTCCCCGCGGACGAGCTCGACCACCCCGATCTCTCGAGCTGGCACGCGCCCGTATTGGCCGCGGTCAGTCGAACGGGGTCCGGTCGAACCGGAACGTATCCCCCTCGGCGTGGACCGTGACCACCACGGGATCCGCGGCGTCCGCTTCGACCGACACCCGGAGGAGGTTCTGCTCCTTCCACGGACGTTCTTCCGTCCAGCGGTGCTCGTCGCCCTGGAGGTAGAGGACGGGGAGGTCCAACGTCGCGGCCGCCGCCCGGAGCCGGGTCAGGAAGATGCCGTGGCCTTCGCCCAGGGTCGCGTGGGCGAATACGACCGCGGCGTCGATCGAGTCCGCCTCCGCGGTGAAGTGCTGCTCCAACCACTCGGCGTCCTCGGTGAGCCGCAGGGTCCACTCGTCCTCGTCGTGCACCGACCCGCCGACGACGTTCACGCCCACGAACAGCACGCGGTTCTCCACCCACGCGAAGTTCTCGGCCCGGCCCTCCTGGTGCACCGCGGGCGGCCCCCCGTCCCACTCGGTGTGCATCAGGGCGAACGTCGACCGCCACAGCTCCAGGGCCGCGGGCGGGTCGTCGCAGTCGTTGTACTCGTTGTCCCCGGGGACCATGAACACGGGCACGTCGAACCCGCGCAGGGTCGTCGCCACCGCCCCGAAGTTCTCGGGCGAGCACGGGCTGTTGTACGGCTTGATGTCGCCGAGGTGGATGAGGAACGTCGGCCCCTCGATCGCGTTGTGCTCCACCACGATCTCGGTCAGCCGGGCGTGCTCGTCGTCGTCGTAGGGCACGTCGCCGATGGCCGAGAAGGTCACCAGGGCGGCGGGCCCGGCGTCGTCGTCGTCCACGGCGTCGTCGTCGTCCGCCGCGTCGTCGTCGTCCACCGCGTCGTCGTCGTCGGTCGCGTCGTCGTCGTCGGTCGCGTCGTCGTCGTCGGCCTCGCCGAAGCCGAGGTCGCCGTCCTCCGTGCACATGATGAGGAGGCCCGCGCCCGCGAGGAGGGCGAAGACCGAGGCTCGGGGGTAGGTCCGCATGGGCGAATCGTACGTCCATACTCCGTCCCGTGAAGCCCTATCGGACCCTCGCCACCGCCGCCGAGGCGGAGCTGCCCAAGGTCAAGGGGTCGCGGTTCCTGGCGTACGCCGCCCCCGCGGCCGACGACGACGCCGCGGCGGCCCACCTCGAAGCCGTCCGAAGGCGACACCACGCGGCCCGGCACGTGTGCTGGGCGCGCGTCCTCGGACCCGACGGCGCCGACGCCCGCGCTCGCGACGCCGGAGAGCCCGCGGGCTCCGCGGGGCGGCCGATCCTCCAGGCGATCACGGGTCGCGGGCTGACGTTCGTGGTCGTGGCCGTGGTCCGGTACTTCGGCGGCACCAAGCTCGGCGTCGGGGGGCTCGCGCGGGCCTACGGAGCGGCGGCGGCCGAAGCCCTGGACCGCGCCGAGATCCTCCGCGTCGTCCCGTCCCGGGAGGTCCGGGCGGACCTCGCGTACACCGATCTCGACATCGCGCGGGCCTTCGCCCGACGCCGCGGAGCCTCCGAGGCGAGCGCCGAGTACGGCGGCCGCGTGCAGCTCTCCTGGCTCCTGCCCGCCGAGGCCGCCGACGCGTTCGCCTCGGGCCTGCTGGACGCCTCGGACGGCCGGATTCGCCCGGTCGTCGCCCCCGGGCTGATCGACGTCGGCGGGCCCGGTACGCTGGCCGGAGGAGACCGCCCATGAAGCCGCTGCCGATCGTCGGCGCACTCGTCGCCCTGCTCGTCGCCGCCTGGTACCTCGCTCGCTCGTCGGACACCCCCGAGCCCCCCGCGCCCGCGGCCGACGTCGCCGGAGACGCCGAGGGCCCCGACCGCGCCGCGCCCCCCCGCGCCGCCGCGCCCCCGGACCCGTCCGAGGTCCGCGGGGACGAAGGTCCTCCCCCCGCGCCCCCCGCCGCGATCGAGTTCGACGCCCTGCCCCCGTCGCACCACCCGGGCGCAGTCCTCCCCCGGGTCGCGCTCGTCGAGGCGGCGCTGCGGGAGGGATTCCCCCACGCGAAGGTCGAGATGCGCGACGCCGAGTGCGCATCGGCCCCCTGCATCCTCGGCTTCGACTACGACGCGCCGGCGGTGGCGGCGGGCGACGGCGGCGCGCGCGGCTTCCACCAGGCGACGCGGGCGGCGTTCGAGGAGCACCTGGGCTACCCCGTGACGTCGATGCACATCGACGACGTAGCGGACGGGAAGCAGATCTGGATGTTCGCGGTGCCCCCGGAGATCGAGCGATCCGACCCCCTGCGGAACCGGCTGATCGAGACCGGGCACCACCGACACGCCGCCCTGCTCGGCGAACGAGGCGCGCGATGAAGTACCCTGGAGGGATGCGGTACCTCCCCGTCCTGCTGTTGCTCGCGGCGTGTGGCTTCGGTGGGGGCGTCCTGGACGACGACGACGACGCGGTCGTGGACGACGACGACGCGGTCGTGGACGACGACGACGCGGTCGTGGACGACGACGACGCGGCCCCGGCGACGGTCCTGATCAACGAGCTCATGGCCGACAACGAGACGTCCGCCATCGACGACCGGGGCTTCGCCGTCGACTGGGTCGAGATCGTGAACCCCACCGGGGCCGACGTCGACCTCGCGGGCTGGAGCCTGTCCGACGACTGGACCGTGCCCGAGCGCTCCGTGCTCCCGTCGGTCACCGTGCCCGCCGGAGGCCACGTCGTGTTCTGGGCGGACTCGACGCCGAACGCGGGCGACATGCACCTCGCCTTCAGCCTCTCGAGCAACGGCGAGTCGGTGGGCCTGTTCCGACCGGACGGCGCCAACGTCGACTGGGTCGAGTACCCGTCGCTGGACGCGGACGTCGCTTGGTCCCGCATCCCGGACGCGGGCGCGAACTGGCGTCGCACCGACCGGGGCACCCCGGGCGAAGAGAACGGCGATCGCATCCCCGCCACGATCACGCTCGTCGAGCGCGGCTCCGTCTGGCGGTACCGGGACGGCCACGTGGACCTCGGCACGGCCTGGCGGGACCCCGCCCACGACGACTCCGGCTGGCCCTCCGGCCCCGCGCCGCTGGGTTACGGCGACCCCACCGAGACCGTCATCAGCTACGGCGACGACGGCTCGAACAAGGCGACGACGGCCTACTTCCGGCACACGTTCGAGTCGAGCGCGGCGGGCGACGATCCCCTCGCGGAGCTCGACGCCGAGCTGCGCAAGGACGACGGCGCGGTCGTGTACATCAACGGGATCGAGGTCCTGCGGCGGGGGCTGCCGAGCGGCGAGATCACCGCCGACACGTTCGCGAACTTCACCGCCAGCGGGGCCGCCGAGACCGAGTACACCCCGGTGGAGCTGGACCCCGCGATCATCGCCGAGGGGACGAACGTGGTGGCCATCGAGGTCCACCAGACGAACCTCACGAGCTCGGACCTGAACGTCGACTTCTCCCTGAGCCTCACCACCTGGGTGCCGGTCGAGTAGTTCCACGGTGATGCTCAAGCCCGGCCCCGAGGAGCTCCTGGCGACGGTGGCCGGCCCGTGACGACCGACCTCGCCCGAGAGATCGCGCGCTTCGACCCGGACGTCCCCCTCGCCCGGGCCTCGTCCCCGCCCGCGTCGTGGTACGTCGACTCCGCCTTCCACGACCTCGAAGCGGACGCGGTGTTCTCGCGACACTGGCTGTTCGCGTGCCCGGCCGACCACGTCGCGGAGCCGGGATCCTGGGCGGCGGGGCGGTGCGGCGCGCTGCCCTGGGTGGTCGTGCGCGACGACGACGGGGCCCTGCGTGCGTTCCACAACGTCTGCCGGCACCGGGGCGCCGAGGTGGTCCGCGGCTGCGGCCGGGGGGAGCTCGTATGTCGCTACCACGCCTGGCGATACCGCCTCGACGGCCGCCTCCGCTCCGCGCCCCGGGCGGGGGCCCTGCAGGGCTTCGACCGCGACGCGCTCGGGCTGCGTCCCCTCGCCGTGCATCGCTGGGGCCCCCTGATCCTGATCCACGCCGACCCCGCCGCGGCGGCCTTCGCGGCGCCCGAGCTGGACGCGCGCCTCGCGGCCACGGGCTGGGGCTCGCTGCGGTGGACGGCTCGCCGGAGCTACGACGTGGGGTGCAACTGGAAGATCTTCAACGACAACTACCTGGACGGCGGCTACCACATCGCCCACATGCACCCGACGCTCGACGCGCAGATCGACATGTCGTCGTACCGCACCGAGCTGTTCGCTCGCTCGTCGCTGCAGAGCTGCCCGCCCTCGGTCGACGACGCCCGCGCGCGGGTCGACGTCTCCGCGCGCATCGGATCCGGGGCGCTCTACGGCTGGGTCCACCCGACGCTGATGATCAACCGGTACGGGCCGGTCCTGGACACCAACACGGTCGAGGCCCTCGCCGCCGACCGGTGCCGGGTGCACTTCGACTTCTGGTTCGACGGCGACGCGGACGACGAGGCGGCGGAGTTCGTGGCCGCGAGCATGGAGCAGAGCCACGTCACCCAGCTCGAAGACATCGACGTGAGCGAGTCCGTGCAGGTCGGGACCGGCTCCGGGGCCTACGACCGGGGCCGGTACGCCCCCGCCTGGGAGAAGGCGATCCACCACTTCCATCGCCTCCTCGCCGCCGATCTTCGCGCAGGCGGCCCGCCCGTTACGAAGTGAGAGGTTCGACCCGTCAATCTCTTCCTCGGAGGAACGAGATGAACCCGACCCGAACCCTCATCGTCTTCGTCGGCCTGCTCGTGGCGGGGTGCGAGCCCATGCTCGACACGGGCTCCCCGGAGCCCGTCCCCGACGCGCTCGACGACGTGGCCGCGTGCATCGCCGAGTACTCGGTCGCCAACGGCTACGACCACTACAGCGACAATCGGCTGGACATCGGCTTCGTCGAGGAGATGTGCGAGAACGCCGACGGCACCGACTGCGCGTCGGCGGCCTACATCACCCGCGAGGCCGCGGAGTGCATCGCCGACGCAGGCGGCCTCTCCGAGGGGATCTACCGCTGGTCCGTCAGCATCTACTTCAACCGCGACTTCGGCCTCCCCGCCTGGGACCTCTACACCACCACCTGGGACGACGGCTGGGAGTGGGGCGGCGAAGTGGTCACGGTGCACGCCACCACCGGCGAGCTGCTCGAGTCGGACGAGTGGACCGAGGTGGAGGAAGACGACCCCGGGTGATGACGGCCCCGGTCCCCGTGCGGGACCGCCCCCGACCCGAGGGGGGCCCAGTCGGTCCGAGGCCCGTAGCTGCTAGCCTGCGGCGGAGGTAGGGACTGCTTCCGGTGTTCGGTTTTCGAAGCCTGCGCAAGGAGTTGATCGAGGCTGCGTGGCCCGATCAGGCGGCCCGTGACGACTTCGTGCAGCGCGCGGTGAGCTCCGGCCCCGCAGACGTCGCGAAGCTCATCCCCTCGTTGCTGCCCGAGTCCGGGGTCTCGATGGACCTGCGCAAGCGTCGCCTCGGCGCGTTCGTGGCCATCGTGAAGTCCTCCCCCGACCAGTCCCTCTTCGCCCCCATGTTCAAGGCGGCGCTGGGGGGGGACGAAGCCCTCCGCCGCGTCTTCTTCCCCCTGCTGGTCAAGACGTCGGACCGCAAGGCGCCGCTGGACCTCGTGCGGTCCCTGCAGTCCTCCGACCCCGACATCCGCCACTTCACGGCCCAGGTCCTCACGAAGGTCGGCGGCCGCAAGACGCTGCAGGCCGTGGCCGGTCTGCTCCGCAAGCAGGGGTGGAGCTCCCGCGTGGAGGCGATGGAGGTCGCGATGGAGATCGGCGGCCACCACGCGATCGAGTCCATCGCGCCCGTCGTCCGCATCGGCACGCTGGAGGACAAGCTCGCGGCGCTCTCCCTGCTGGGGAACGAGCGGTACGTGAAGTCCGGCCGCCGCGCGGCGATGGCCGCGGTGGAGCCTGCGCTCGGGGATACGAAGCTGCGCGTCGTCGGCGCCGCGGTGAAGGCGTACGGCGTGGTGGCGCCGGAGGACGCGTTCTTCGACGCGGTGGGGCCGTTCCTGCGCAGCCCGGACCGGCGCCTGCAGCGGGCGACGCTCCAGGCCCTCGTGAGCTTCGCGACGCCGCGCACGATGAAGGAGCTCTCCATCGTGTGGCGCACCGGGGACAACGCCGTGCGCGAGACGATCCTGCCGGTGCTGGAGGCCATCGGCGACGACAGCGCCCTGCCCCTGCTGGTCAAGGCGCTGGACGACCAGTCGCTGCCGATCCGCACCCGCGCCCTGGAGGTCGTGGTCACGCTGGGGCGGGCCCGGCGCGTGGACGTGAGCCGCATGTTGATGTGGCTGCTGCGATCCGAGTCGCTGAACGTGCGGAGGCAGGCCGTGGAGATCGTGCGCCAGGTCGGCGATCCGCTGGGCGAGCTCTGGCCGCGCCTGCTCCGACTCCTGCGCGACGAGGACTGGTGGGTCCGCGAGCGCGTCGTCGAGGCGCTGGTGGAGATCGCGGGCTCGGACCTGACGCGTCACGTCGTCGCCTACCTCGAAGACGAGAGCGACGTCGTGCGCCGGTACGCCGTGGAGGTGCTCATGCGCATCCGCGACCCGCGGTCCCTGGGCGCCCTGGTGCGCGTCGCCCGGACCGACACCGACTGGTGGGTCCGCGAGCGCGCGATCGAGTGCATGGGGGAGATCGGCGACAAGAAGGTGATCCCCCACCTCGCGAAGCTGTGCGAGGAGGACTCGACGCTGATCCCGTCCACGATCACGGCCCTGGGCTCGATCGGCTCGACGGCGGGGCTGACCTTCCTGGCGCGGGTGCTGCGCATGGAGGACCCCGACCTGCGCCTCGACGCCCTGAAGGTCCTGGCCAACATCGGCGACCGGCGCGTCGCCCCCTACGTGGAGCCCTTGGCGATCGACCCCGACGCCCGGGTGCGGGCGCTGGCCAAGAACGTCCTGCTCGGCTGGCAGACGCGGTTCGAGGGGGACGAACACGAGGCGGAGGTCGAGAAGCGGCTCCACGGCCTCGAGCGCCTGCTGTTCCACATGGTCAAGCAGGGCGGCGACGACATGTTCGTCGTCTCCGGGCGACCGGTCTTCATGAAGAAGCTGGGCGAGATGGTCCAGATGACCGAGCGGTCGATGACGGCCGAGCAGGTCGAGTCGACGCTCCGATCGCTGCTCTCCCGCGCGCAGGCGGACCGCTTCGACGAGCTGGACGACGTGGACCTGTCCATGGCCGTGAAGTCCGTCGACCTGCGGTTCCGCGTGAACGTCCACCGCCAGATCGACGGCATGGCGGCGGTGTTCCGGCGGATCGGCCAGGAGCTCCACGACCTCGAGACGCTGGGGCTCCCCCCGCTCCTCGCCGACCTCTGCGACCTGCCCGACGGGCTCGTCCTCATCGGCGGCCCCACCGGGTCCGGCAAGTCGACGACCCTCGCCGCGATGATCCACCACATCAACCAGCGGCACGGCAAGCACATCATCACGATCGAGGATCCGATCGAGGTCGTGCACGCCAACATCCAGGGGTTGATCAACCAGCGCGAGGTCGGCACCCACACGCTGTCGTTCGCCCGCGCGCTGCGCAGCACCCTGCGCGAAGACCCCGACGTCATCCTCGTGGGCGAGATGCGGGACCTCGACACGATCGCGTTCGCGATCTCGGCGGCCGAGACGGGGCACCTCGTGCTCGCCACGGTGCACACGGTGAGCGCCGATACGTCCGTCGATCGGCTGATCGACGCGTTCCCCCCGGGGGCCCAGCAGCAGGTGCGGGCGATGCTGTCCCAGACCCTGCGGGCGGTGGTCTGCCAGCAGCTCCTGCGGTCGCCGGACGGCCTGACGCGGGTCCCCGCCGTCGAGATCCTGCTCAACACCGACGCCGTCGCGAACCACATCCGCAAGGGCCAGTGCTACCAGCTGCCGTCGGTCATCGCGACGAGTCGCGAGATCGGGATGCAGTCGATGGACAACGAGCTGATGCGGCTGGTCGGGGCCGGGCTCGCGGAGCCGCTGGACGCCTACATGAAGGCGATTCAGAAGAAGAACTTCGAGGCGCTGCTCGCGACCGACGCGGTGGTGGCGGCGGCCGAGGGCCGGGCGATGTTGCGCCGCTCGACCACCCCGAGCGCCCGGGTCCCCGAGGCGCCCGAGCACTCGACCCACCCGCTCCCGTCGGCCACCGACGCTCCCTGGGACGGCTGATGGCGCGCATCGACTCGTTCCTGCGACTCGTCGTCGACCAGAAGGCCAGCGACCTCCACTTCGTGGCGGGCAGCAAGCCGATCATCCGCCACGACGGTCGGCTCGTCGCCATCCCCTTCCGCGTCCTCACCGACACGGAGGCCCGTCGGTTCCTCCTGGAGATCCTCACGGACGAGCAGCGCGAGACGCTGGAGTCGGAGCTCGACCTGGACTTCGCCTACCACCTGGACGGCGTCGGTCGATTCCGGGCCAACGTGTTCCTCCAGAATCGAGGCGTCGGGGCCGTCTTCCGGGTGATCCCGGACCAGCTGCCGACCCTCGAGGGGCTCGGCCTGCCGTCGGCGCTGCGTCGGCTGATCGACTACCCCAACGGCCTCGTGCTGTTCACCGGCCCGACGGGCTGCGGCAAGTCGACGTCCCAGGCCGCGCTCGTGCGCGAGCTGGCGAACATGCGCCCGGTGCACGTCGTCACGATCGAGGACCCGATCGAGTTCGTGCATCGGTCGGACACCGCGCTCCTCACGCAGCGGCAGGTGGGGCGGCATACGAAGAGCTTCGCCGACGCGCTCCGCTCGGCCCTGCGCGAGTCCCCGGACGTCCTCCTCGTGGGCGAGATGCGCGACCTCGAGACGATCCGCCTCGCCATCTCCGCGGCGGAGACCGGCGTGCTCGTCTTCGGGACGCTGCACACCGGCTCGGCGGCGAAGTCCATCGATCGCATGATCGACGCCTTCCCCGAGGCGCAAGCCGCCCAGATCCGGGGCGTGCTCAGCGTGATCACCCGGGCGGTCGTGAGCCAGCGGCTGGTGCGTCGGGCCTCCGGCGAGGGCCGCGTGGCGGCGATCGAGCTGCTGTTCATCAATACGGCGATCTCGAACATGATCCGAGAAAACAAGGCGCATCAGATCGACGCCTTCCTCCAGAGCGTGGATCCTGGGACGGGCATGCAGAGCATGGACAACCACCTCCTGCGCCTCGCCCGCGACTACGAAGTCACCGTGGACGAGGCCGTGAAGCACGCGACGTACCCCCTGGTCTTCCGCCGGATGGCGAAGCAAGAGGACCTGCTGGAGGGCACCGACCTTTGAGCCGCGCGGACCACCTCGAGCGAGGCCGGACCCTGTTCGCCGCCCAGCGGTACGAAGAAGCGGCGAAGGCCTTCCTGCAGGCCGTGCCCCCCGACTGGAGCCCGCGCCTCGGCGCCGATCGCACCACCCGGCAAGCGCTCAAGCAGGCCTCGGTGGCGTACGCCCGGGCGGGCGACCTCGACCGCTCGGTGGGGCTGCTCCTCGCCCTCGACGATCGGGAGCGGGCGGTGGAGGTCCTCAAGCGCGTGGGGCGGCGGTCCGACGCGGAGCGCATCCGCCGGGGCGGGGAGTGGTCGGCCAGACCCTGGGCCGAGTCGAGCCGGGGGGGCGGCGCGATGAACCCGGTGGCCCGTGCCGACGCGTTCACGCGGGCGGGCGACACCGGCCGCGCGCTCGACGTACTGATGACGGTGGCGGCGGACGACGCTCGGTACACGGCGGCCGCCCGCCGGGCGGCGCAGATCGCGGCCCACGCGGGGTCGCTCAGCTTCGAGCTGGACCACTGGATCGGCGCCTGGGTGCGCCGGGTGCACGGCCCCCACGAGCCCGCCGACGTGGCGCCGCTGTACGCGCTCGGCGGCCTCTACGCCGAGCACGGTCAGATCGAGTCGGCCGAGGAGTGCTGGTCGGCGGTGCTGGCCCTCGCGCCGGGCTACGGCGACGTGAAGGACCGACTCAAGAAGCTGTGGCGGGAGGACAAGGCGGCCGACGACGTGCTGCGCCGCATCGCCGAGGAGGAGCGGAGCTTCCACTCGGACAAGCGCGGGTTCGGAGCCGTGGGCGGGTTCCACGAGCCCGCGACGCTGCCGTCGCTGCCGTCGCTGCCGTCGCTGCCCGCCCTGCCGCCGGTCGCCGATCCGAACCGCAAGAAGGAGCGGGCGCGCGCGGAGGCCGCGGACCCGTACCTCGACCCGTCGACCGAGACCGAGACGGCGACCCAGATGATGCCCATGAGCGAGAAGCGGCTCCGGCCACCGGCGCCCTCGGGGTCCGTCGATACGAAGTCGCTGACCGCCGGGACGGTCGTGGGCGACCGCTACGAGATCGAGGCGAAGCTCGGCCAGGGCGGGATGGGCGTGGTGTACCGGGTCCGGGACACGATGCTCGACGAGCTGGTCGCGATGAAGCTGTTCTTCAAGGACGGCCCCACCGACCTCGCGCGGTTCAAGGAGGAGCTGAAGATCTGCCGTCGGCTCAGCCACCCGAACGTGCTGCGCACGCTGGAGTTCGGCGCCTGGGGCGGCGCGCACTTCCTCACGATGGAGCTGCTCGACGGGTGCGACCTCGAGGTCCTGCTCGACTCCACCGGCCCGCTCCCCATGCAGGGCGGGATCCGGCTGATGATGCAGGCGTGCGACGGGCTCGGCGCGGCCCATCGCCTCGGGATCATCCACCGCGACGTCAAGCCCCAGAACCTGTTCGTATCGGCGGACGGAAACCGGCTGAAGATCATGGACTTCGGCATCGCGAAGTCCCAGCGGTCGGGCGTGAGCCTCACGACCACCGGCGAGCTCGTCGGCTCGCCCGCCTACATCGCCCCGGAGCGGATCCGGGGGGACGCCGACGTCACGGTCTCGGGCGACCTCTACGCGCTCGGCGTCGTCATGTACCAGACGTTCACGGGGCGCCTGCCGTTCCGCGGCCAGAACGTGGCGGCGATGCTGATGCAGCACCTCGAGGCGATCCCGGAGCCCCCCTCGGCGCTGAACGGGAAGGTGTCGACGGAGCTCGAGGAGGTGATCCTGCGGCTGCTGGCGAAGAACCCCGACCACCGGTACGCCCACGCGCGGGCCGTGAAGTCGGCCCTCGAGCACGCGTGGCGGCTCATGCCCTGACCGCTACTCGGCGTTGAGCTCCCCCACGACGGTGAGGAGGTCGCCGACGTCGTGGTGGTCGACGGCGAGGAGCGTCGGGAGTCGGCCCCGGGCGGCCCGGCAGTCGTCGACTCGGGCCCGCAGCACGTCCGCGGCGTTGGCCTCGCGCGACGCGGCCTCGTTGGGCAGCGGGTTGCCGATCCAGTGGTTCAGGAGGAACAGCTCGTTGTCCTCCTCGCCCCGGTTGAGCTCGCAGGAGAACGCGTCCACCGAGTCGAAGGTGTAGGGGCTGTCGCTGAAGAGGCTCCAGGCGTGGTGGTACCAGGCGGGGGGCGGGCCGGAGAACTCCGCGGAGACGACCAGCCGGGTGCCTCCGTCGATCATGGCGCCCAGCGTCGGCCAGGCCCCGCCGGGGTGGCGATACACGTGGTCGATGAGGCCCGTGGCCGCGAAGACGTCCTCGGTGGCCTCGGCCGAGACGCCGTCCTGGAAGATGATCGCGAGGACGTCGTTCGGGTTGGCCCGCAGGAACGCGTCGATGCCCTCCGCCGCCTCGTCGAGGGGCCGCGAGCCGAGCAGACAGTTGGAGTGGCAGAGGTGGGGCTCGCCCGCCCAGTCGTGGGTGTCGAGGAGCAGCCCCCGGATCCCGTCGGCGAGCTGGGCCTCGATGCCCACGTTCTGGTTGGGGGCGAGCCAGCCGTCGGCGCGGTTCGACATGGAGTTGTGGGTCGCGGGCAGGACCACACTCGCGAAGGACCGATCGCACAGCGCGGCCGAGCCGTTGCAGAGACGGGCGACCGCGTCGTCGTCGTCGCCCGAGTCGTCGTCGTCCGGGACCGGTCCGACGTCGTCGTCGTCGTCGACGGGCGGCGTCGTACACCCCGCCAATACGAGGAGCGCGGCGGCGAGCGCCCTCAAGAGACCTCGATCCCCAGTCGCGCGCCGCTGCGGAACCAGAGCCGCTCCTGGGTGTCCTCGTCGCGCGCCGACGGGCTCGCGATCCGCTCTCTGCAGTCGTCGAAGTAGCATCCGGTGTGCTTCGCGACGTCGGCGGACAGGGCGAGGTGGACCGACGTCGCCGCCCCCGTGTGCACGGGCGCCCCCTGGATCGCGAACCCCGACCGCAGCAGCTTCGTATCGATCACGCCGGGGTGCAGCGAGTTCGAGGTGATGCCGCGCGCCTTCACGCGCCGGGCGAGCGCGTTGGCGAACAGGACGTTGGCGAGCTTGCTGCGGCAGTAGGCGTCGAACCCCGTGTAGCCCCGGCGGAGCTCGAAGTCGTCCCAGTGCATGCGCCCCCGGGTGTGTCCGATCGACGAGACGGTCACGACCCGGCCGCCGTCCACGACGTCGTCGATCAGCAGGTGAGTCAGCAGGAACGGGGCGAGGTGATTGACCGCCAGCGTGAGCTCGAAGCCGTCGTCGGTGACGACGTGATCGCTGCTCCACACCCCGGCGTTGTGGAGCAGGACGTCGAAGGGGCCGAGCTCCCGAGCGGCGGCGGCGAGGCTCCGCACCTGCTCCATGGACGACAGGTCGCCGAGCACGGCGTCGCAGTCGAGCTCGGTCGCGACCCGGTTCAGCTTGGCGGGGTTGCGGCCGTGGACGACGACGTCGGCGCCCCGGGCCAGGAGGTCGCGAGCGGTGGCGAGGCCGATTCCGTCGGTGGCGCCGGTGAGCAGGATCTTCGTCATGGAAACCTCGGCCGGAATGATGCCCGGTCCGGGTAGCGTGCGCCCGATGCGAAGCCTGCCCGTTCTGCTCGGCCTCCCCTTCCTCCTCGCCGCGGGCCCGGCCCACTCCGATCCCCACGACGCCGCCACCCCGCCGGAGCGCGTCGAGTCGGCGACGACGATCGCGGCGGAGTGGACGGTCGACGCGGGCCTGGTGTCCGAGCGTCGTCCGGGCTTCGGGACGCGCGTGGGGGTGGTGCTGACGGCCGACCCGAGCGCGGAGCCCGTCCTCGAGGCGCGCGGCGACGGGGGCTGGACGCCGCTGGTGGAGACGTGGGCGGGCGGCGACGACCAGCGCATCCTCGTCGTCGACTTCCCGGCCCCGGTGGACGCGGCCGAGGTGCGGATCGCGGACCTGGACGGGGTGGTGGACCTCGCGTGGAAGCTGTTCGTCCCCGCGAACGAAGGGCGGCGCGCGCCCGGGGCGTCGACGGCGCGATCCCCGGTCCTGACGCAGGCCCTGCGCGACATCGGCGTGGTCGCCCGGGAGGACTGGGGCGCGCTGGACTCGGAGTGCACGAGCCCCGAGAACGAGTGGTACCGCTTCGCGATCCACCACACCGCGGGGAACCGCACGAGCGGCGGGACCGTGATGGGCGCGATCCAGGCGACGCAGGCCTGGACGATGGGCGGGGGCGGCTTCTGCGACATCCCCTACCAGTTCCTGGTCGGCTGGGACGGGACGCTGTGGGAGGGGCGCGCGCTCGACCTGTACAGCGGGGCGACCGGGGCGGGGAACAACGACGGGAACATCGCGATCTCGTTCATGGGCTGCTTCGACGAGCCGGGCTGCAGCGACGGGGGCCACCCGGCGGAGCTGGTGATGATCGCGGGGGCGCGGCTGCTGGTGGACACGCTCGCGGGCGAGCACGTCATCACGCCGAACGAGGACACGCTGCGCGGGCACCGGCAGTACCCGGGGCAGTCGACGGCGTGCCCGGGCGGCCGCGTCGTGCCGCGCCTCCCCGAGATCCGCAGCCCCACGGCGCACTTCGAGGGGGAGCTCGAGGGGACGGCCTGGGGGGACGCGGTGACCCTGCGCGTGGGGGAGACGGCGGACGGGTGGGTCGACGTGCGCAACGTAGGTCTCGAAGTGTGGGGCGAGGGGACGCGCCTGGCCACGCTGCCCCGGGACGCCGCGTCGCCGCACGCGACGGCCGCGTGGATCTCGGAGGGGCGGGTCTCCGAGCCCGAGTCGGACACGTCGCCGGGGGAGACGGCGCGGTTCCCGCTCCAGCTGGAGGGCGGCGAGGTGGGGACGACGACGCTGTCGCTCGCGCTCGTCGAAGAGTGGACGACCTGGTTCGAGGACCGCCCCATCGGCGGAGGGCCCGCCGCGGGGGACATGGACCTGGTCGTGGAGGTCGTGCCCGCGGACGACGTCGGGGACGATGACGACGACGACGACTCGGCGCCGGGCCCGGACCCCGAGGGCGGCCCGTTCTTCCCCGGCGCGGCCCCGCAGGCCTTCGCCGCCGAGGGGGTCGCGTGTGCGTGCTCCTCGACGGGCGCAGGGGGCGCCGGGGCGTGGCTGCTGCTCGGGCTGATCGGCGTCCGTCGCCGTCGCGCCTGACGCGGGCGGGGACAGAAGCCCGCGGCTACTCGATGGAGCGGGCGTACAGGTCGGCGAGGGGCGCGAAGTAGGCGTGCAGCGACCGCCGCAGGGTGAGGCCGCCGCCGAGGAGCGTGTAGGCGCTCGTGGTGGGCTGGAACTCCGAGGGGAAGTCGCTCTCGTCGAGCACCCAGGCGAAGTCGGGCTTCTCGAGCCACCGGAAGAGGATGTCGGAGGCCTCGTCGCGGGTGAGATCGGGGGAGTCGCCCTCGTCGTCGCTGTCCCAGTTCATGAGGAGGTCCCACGCCTCGCCCATCGTCCAGTAGCGGCCGTCGCCCCGGGGGATGAGCCACTGGCCGCCGACCACCTCGCCCGCCGCGTCGAGCTCCACGGTGTAGAAGTACGTGCCGGTGTTGGACGGAGCGAGGTCGCCCCGGGCGCTCCACATCGGCTCGATCTCCACGGTCCAGTGCACGTCGACACGGAGCCGCACTTCGGCGACCGCGTCCTCCGCGGCGCCCGAGCTGGGGGCGCGGCGCTCCAGCAGGCGCGTCTCGTAGGAGTGCACGGGCTGGTTCCACTTCTCGACGCCCTCGTCCACCTCGAGCACGAAGCCGCGGTCGCGCAGGGCGATCTCGTTGGCCAGCAGCACGTGCAGGGCGCCGGGGTTGAGGTCGTAGCAGGACGGGTTGTCGGCGCGCCCGGACGCGCACATCGACCCCACGCCCCGGGCGTACCGGGCCCAGGGCAGGCTCTCGGTGCTGTAGGTCGTCTGCACGACCTCGCCCTGGAAGTAGGAGAGCAGGGCCTTGATGTCGGCGCTGCCGAAGGGGATGCCCCGCCCGTCGGGAGCGGGCACGGTCACGGGCTTCGGCTCCTCGTACATCAGCGCGGCGGGGGCCCAGCCGTGGCAGTAGCCCTGCCAGCTCGCCTCGGTGGGGAGGTTTCGGGCCTTCTCGCGCACCGTGAGGGAGAAGTCGGGGTTGCCCACGTACAGGTCGTACTTCTCGCTGGGCGAGAGGTTCTTCAGCTCCAGCGGGGTGATGGCGGCGACCTCGTCGGGGGCGAGCTCGCGGTAGTCGGTGTGCTCCCCGGTCGCCCAGCGATTGCTGATGCCGCCCTCGTTCTTGGGCCAGTAGGTGTCGGTCCAGGGGAGGAAGGACAGGGAGCCGGCCTCGGGCAGGGCGTCGAAGCGCATCTCGTAGTCGGGCTCGACGGCGCGGGGGTCGTTGTAGCCGTCGAGCTCGCCGGGCATGGCGGTGTTGGTGAGGGCGCCCTCGTAGGTCGCCAGGAGCTCGTCGGGGGACTCGGGCCAGACGTCGCCGGCGTCGTAGCAGCCGGTCAGCGCGAGCGCGGCGGCGAGGTAGGTCGGGGGGAGGATGCGGATCGTGGTGGACATCGTTCTCTCCAGGTCGTGGTGGAGGAGGGATAGCCCCGAACGCTCGTTGTGGGAACGGATCGAGCCGCCTTGTTCCCGCCTTGTTCCCGCCGTGGAGATCGGTGTTGTCGGCCTGTGGAGAGGGCCCTGAGGGAGGGCTGGATCGTCCGCGTAGGGGTCTTCGCGGAGGCGTGAAACCTACGCGCCGCTCGCGGTCGACGGGTCCGCCGACGGGGGCGACGGCCTTCGATTCGGGCGGCCGGCACGGAGCCCGCATCGGGAGCGGGGGAACCCTCCATCGAGGAGATCCCCATGACCCGTCGAATCCACGCCTTCGCCACGCTCGCCGCCGCCTTCGTCCTGCTCCCCGGGGCCGCCTCGGCACAGGAGAACCCGGACCTCGTCGACGTCCCCGCGGCGGGCGAGCTCGACCTCTCGGCCGCGCGGGCCCTCGTCCCCACCCCGGCCTACACCTCGCGCCCGGGCGGCTGGATCGCCCTGCGGCCGGAGGTCGCCGTCGCGGTGTTCGACGCGCCGACCCCGATCGTGATGCAGCGCGGGCAGGTGGCGGTCGGGGGCCAGGGCCGTCACTGGTCGATGTACGGGACGTTCGACGTGGGACGGCTCTGGTTCCCGAGCTCGGGCGTCCAGGGGGACGGGGCCTGGCTCGCGCAGTGGGGCATCGTGCCTGCGGGCGTGATCCGGGCCGGGCACACGGACGTGCACATCGGCGGTCGGCTCGACCTGACCGCCGTGGCGTTCCTCGAGGGTCCGGGGATCCTGACGGCCGCCGA
The DNA here is from genome assembly GCA_964512225.1 of uncultured Rickettsiales bacterium. Lineage (GTDB taxonomy): Bacteria > Myxococcota_A > UBA796 > UBA9615 > UBA9615 > CAZEKB01. Next base: position 22,909 of record CAZEKB010000111.1, read on the forward strand.
CGCGGGGCCGATGATCACGCTCGGCCCCACCGTGGCGTTCGTGAAGAAGCTGCGCGACGGCCCGGGCATCCGCGTGGCGATCGAGCCCGGCGTGGTCCTCCCCTGGGTCACCCACACGCTCGCGCTCTCGATCGGCATGGCCTACTGACGGCGGCTACTGCTCCCGGCGGGGCGCGCCCGTGGCCTCGTCGAACGTCCGGCCCAGGTCGCGCAGGATCGTCTTCGCCGCCAGCTGCCCGCCGCGCAGCGCGCCCGCGATGCCGTGCCCGGCGCGGGTGGAGCCCCCGCACAGGTAGAGGCCCGGGACGGGTCCCCGGAAGCCGGGCCGCCGGTCGTTGAACTGGTCGGGCGTGGCCGCCAGCCCGTAGCCCGACCCGGCCGATGCCCGGGTGTAGAAGGTGTGGGTCATGGGGGTCGCGGACTCCCGGAAGACGATCTCGTCCTTCGTGCCGGGGAAGAGGGCGTCGGCGCGGTCCACGAGCTCGTCCTCGATGCGCTGCTTCTCGGCGAGGTAGGCGGCGTTGCGGCTGTGCTTGCCGGCCTTGACCTCGTCCCAGCTGGTCTTCCACTTGCCCGGGTCGCCGGGCACGACGGCCATGACCTCGACGGTCTTGACGCCGGGGGGCGCGTGCCCCTCGGAGTCGGGGTCCTTGAAGCTGGCGCTCGTGATGTAGGTGCCTTCGACGCGGACGGGGCCGGGCGCGCGGTTGTTCTGGTAGTAGGCCTCGGTGTCGTAGTGGTCGAAGGACCAGTAGTTGCAGTTGGACATGCCCCGCGCGGCCATGTCGCCCTTCACGCCCAGGAAGGTCATGAAGAGGGCGCCGCCCATCTCCCAGCGCCGGGTCCTGGCGGCCCAGGAGGGCGGGAGGGCGTCCGGGGGGATGAGGTCCCGGCACGTCGCGATGAGGTCCGCGTTGGACACGACGACGCCGGCGCGCACGACGTGGGAGACGCCCCGCCGCTCCTCGGTGCGGACGCCGACGGCCCGCCCGTCCTCCACGACGATCTCGGAGATGCCGCGGCGCAGGAGGACGGCCCCGCCGTTGGCCTCGATGGTGTCGGCGAGCATGTCGGAGAGGATCTGACCGCCGCCCTTGGGGTAGTAGGCGCCCTTGAAGTAGTGGTTGGTGAGGCCCGCGTGGAGGAGCGCGCTCGCCTCGCTGGGGGGGACGGCGTAGTCGCCGTGCTGGCCGAGCAGGACGGCCCGCAGCTTCGGGTTCCTGGTGCAGCCGTCGAGGAAGGCGCCGATGGTCGCGTTCTGGTTGAGGCCCACGCCCCACGCCCGGAAGAGCACCTCGAGGGCGACGCGACCCTTCCCGCCGCCCCGCTCCATCACCCTCACGACGCGGTCGAGCTGGCGCAGGAGCTTGATGTACTTGTCGATGCCGCGCTGCTCCTCGGGGAAGAGGTCCAGCAGACGCTGTCGGTAGAGGTCGCGGTCGGCGGGGATCCGGAACGTGAAGTCCGGGAAGATGAGGTTGTCGAACCCGTCGGGGTCGAGGGGGAGCCACTGCGGGTGGATGTCGAGGGGGGCGAGCACCTGGTCGAAGAGGCCGCCCGGCTCGCAGTCGCCGACGTAGTGCAGGCCGACGTCGAAGCGGTACCGATCGTTCTTGGGCCCCCGCTGGAACTGCGTCGCGCAGCCGCCCGCGACGTAGTGAGAGTCGAAGACGGCCACGGCCAGGCCCTGGCGGGCCAGGTAGGCGCCCGCGGTCAGGCCCCCCGTGCCCGCCCCGATGATGGCGACGTCCACCGATTCGGGCGGCTCCGCGCGGGTCCGCGCCTTGGTCTGCTTGGTGGGGTCGGTGCTCACGGGGCCTCCCAGGAGGGAGCACCCTATCGTCTCCGCGGGTGGTGTCGAGGCGATCACGGCGGGGCGAAACGAGCCGTTTCGGCGACTTGTGAGCGTCCAGGCGATCACGACGCCCCGAAACGAGCCGTTTCGGCGACCGGTGAGCGTCCAGGCGATCACGACGCCCCGAAACGAGCCGTTTCGGCGACCGGTGAGCGTCCAGGCGATCACGACGCCCCGAAACGAGCCGTTTCGGCGACCGGTGAGCGTCCAGGCGATCACGACGCCCCGAAACGAGCCGTTTCGGCGACCGGTGAGCGTCCAGGCGATCACGACGCCCCG
>CAZEKB010000112.1:0-24505 GCA_964512225.1 uncultured Rickettsiales bacterium
GGTTGGGCCCAGGCCCCAGGGGCCCTGGAGGTGGGTGGGTTGGGCCCAGGCACCAGGGGCCCTGGGGCCTGCCTGAGGGCCCTGGGGGGGGGGGGGTGGGCCCCGGGCCCCGGGGGCCCCCGGGCCCGGGGCCCCCCCCCCGGTCCTGCCCACCGAGACCCCTCAGTTCCCTCCGCTCGGAGATCCCCCGATGTTGCGACGCTCCCTCTTGATCGGCTCGGCTGCCATCGCCGCCGCCCTGTTCCTCACCCCGTCCTCCCCCGCCACGGCGGCGGACGCGGAGTTCACGATCAACTTCGGGACGGTCGCCCCCGAGGGCACGCCCTGGGCCACGCAGCTGCAGCTCGAGAAGGAGCGCATCGAGAAGGAGTCCGAGGGTCGGATCGCCGTCCGCATCTTCATGTCGGGTGTCCTCGGCGGTGAGGTCGAGATGGTCCGCGACATCGTCGAGGGCGGCCGCCTGCAGGGCGGAGGGTTCACGACTGCCGCGATCGCGCAGGGCGCCAACGTGCCGATGCTGCAGCTCCCCGAGCTGCCGTTCCTCTTCCGCAACGCCGCGGAGGTGGACCACGTCCTCGACAACGTCCTGTACGAGCCCTCGAAGAAGAAGCTGAAGCGGCGCAACATCCACCTGTCCTACTGGGCCGAGAACGGCTGGCGCTCCTTCTTCACGAGCAAGAAGCACGTCAAGTCGATCGCCGACCTCGCCGAGCACAAGATGCGGACGCAGGAGTCCGAGGTCCACAAGGCCATGTACAAGGCGCTGGGCGTGCAGGCGTCGCCCATCTCCACGGCCGAGGTCCTCGACGCCCTGAGCCGAGGCACCGTGGACGGCTTCGACAACACGTCCCTGTACGCCCAGGCGTCCGGCTGGTTCGAGCCCACTCCGTTCCTCACCCTCACCAAGCACATCTTCCAGCCCGCGGCGATCGTCTACAGCAAGTCGTTCCTGGAGGAGGTCGAGGCGAAGGACCCGGCGCTGCGCAAGATCATCGAAGGCGACCGCGCCACCCAGTCCAAGATCGGCCGAGACCTCGTGCGCGGCCTCGAGGACGAGCTCCTGAACAACTTCACGGAGCTCGGCGTGAAGGTGTACACACCGTCCGACGCCGAGCTGACGCCGTTCATCGACGCCTGCCTCCCGACCCACGCGCAGTTCGCCGACCAGATCGGCGCGGACCTGCTCAAGTCGGTCCAGGACGAGCTCGCGAAGCTCCGCAAGTAGCGCGCTCGAACCGTGGCCCGCTCCGCCCTCGACGCGATCTTCGCGCCGCTCGACGCGATCGGGCGAACCTGGGACCGCTCCTGGCGCGGCATCCGGTGGTTCTTCAAGGAGATCGTCCTCCTCAAGGTGATCTTCGCGCTCATCCTCGTGATCACGGGGATCGTCCACTACGTCGGCAAGGCGCTCGGGTTCCTGGACGAGATCCTCGACCGGATCGAGACCACGATCATCTTCTTCGCGACGCTCGGGATGACGGGCCTCGTCTTCCTCGAGTTCGTGGACCGGGCCTCGGACAGCGTCGAGTTCGGGTTCAACAACGCCGCGAAGCTCGCGCTGATGCTGATGCTCGTGGTCGCGTTCCTCGGCGCCAGCCTCGCCACCCGGGACGACAAGCACCTCACGATCGACGCCGCCGACCGCGCGCTCAGCGCCGTGGGCAGCGGCCGCCTCTATCGCTTCTCGATGCTGATCGCGACGGTCTTCTCCTGGAAGCTGTACCAGGCGGCCGTGGACGTGGTGAAGAAGGCGTTCGACATCGAGTCGCTGGCGGGCCTCACCGTCCCGGACTGGGTGGAGACCAAGTTCGAAGCGGCCGCTGCGTGGTTCTTCGAGGGCCGCCTCAACGCCGAGGACTACGAGTACTTCGCCGAGGAGGGCTTCGCCGTCGCCCTGGGCCAGAACGGCCTGAAGCTCTGGGTCGCGGAGCTCATCTTCCCGCTCGCGTTCCTGCTCATGACGCTTCGGTTCGCGGGCAAGTTCTGGCGCGGTAAGCAGCTCGACCTCGAAGACGACGACATCCCCGCCCGGCACTTCCGCCGCACCGCGGGCACGGCGGGCATCAAGGACATCTTCCTCGCGGGGCTCTTCCCGGGGCTGCTGTTCGGCATGCTCCTCGGCCTCTGGATGGGCCAGGGCTGGTTCATCGTCGTGTGCGCGATCCTGCTTGTGATCGTCGGCGCGCCGCTGTTCGTCGTCATCGGCATCGCCGCCGCGCTGTGCGTCTTCCTGCTCGAGGGCCGCGACCTGACGTACATCGTCAAGGAGATCTACAAGGCCACCGACAAGGAGGTCCTGCTCGCGATCCCGTTCTTCGTGATGGCGGGCGCGATCATGACGGAGGGCAGCATCGCCCGACGGCTGATCGACATGGCGAAGGCGGCGATCGGCTGGTTCCCGGGCGGTCTGGCGATCGCGGGCGTGCTCTCGTGCATCATCTTCGCCGCGATCTCGGGCAGCTCCCCGGTGACGGTCATCGCCATCGGCTCGATCATGGTCCCCGCCCTCATCGACGCGAACTACGACGAGGACTTCTCCCTCGGCCTGCTCACGTCGGCCGGGTCCCTGGGGATCCTGATCCCGCCGTCGATCCCGATGATCATCTTCGCGGTGGTCGCCTTCTCCTCCACGGAGATCTCGTACACGGTGCGCGACCTCTTCGTGGCCGGGATCATGCCCGGGCTGCTCATCGGCGCGATCCTCGTGAGCTGGTCGGTGTTCAAGGAGCGGGACAAGGTGCTCCCCGTCGAGGAGACGCTGCACAAGCTGCCCCTGTCCTTCATGGACGGGATCTGGGCCGCGGGTCTGCCGATCCTGATCCTGGGCGGCATCTACAGCGGCCTCTTCACCGCCACGGAGGCGGCCGCCGTGTCGGTCGTCTACGCCCTCGTCGTCGAGTACCTGATCCACCCCGGCTTGAAGCTGGCGAAGCGGGCCAAGCAGCCCGCCGGCGCGCCGAAGGAGCCCATCTTCGAGCTCCCGCCGATGGAACTGCCGCGCGTATTCCGCGACTCCGCGGTGATCATGGGCAGCCTGCTGCTGATCATCGTGCTCGCCATCGCGTTCAACCAGTTCCTGGTGTTCCAGGAGGTGCCCGCGAAGGCCGCCGCCTGGGTCGGGGACCACGTCGATACGAAGCTCCAGTTCCTGATCCTGGTGAACCTGTTCCTGCTGGCCCTCGGCTGCATGATGGACATCATGAGCGCCATCCTCATCGTGGCGCCGCTGCTGACGCCGATCGCCATGAGCTACGGCATCAACCCGGTCCACTTCGGCATCATCTTCATCGTCAACCTCGAGATCGGGTACCTCACGCCGCCCCTCGGCCTGAACCTCTTCGTCTCGAGCACCGTATTCGACAAGTCCATCATCCAGGTCATCCGCAGCGTGTTCCCGTTCACGCTCCTGATGCTGTTCGCGCTCGCGATCATCTCGTGGTTCCCCTGGCTGTCCGTGGGCCTGCTCGGAGACTAGAGAGCCCCATGTCGGTCACCGAAACAACCCTCGACATCCCCGAGGGGCTGCGTCTGCAGGTGCGCGTCACCCGCCCCGGCGGGGAGCCCCGCGGGATCATCGTGCTGGTCCACGGCCTCGGCGAGCACTGCGGGCGCTACGACCACGTGGCCGGGCCCCTGGCGGAGGACGGGTTCGTCGTCTTCGCCTACGACCAGCGCGGACACGGCCGCAGCACCGGGCTGCGCGGCCACGTCGACGGCTTCCGCCAGTACACCGACGACCTGCAGCTGGCCATGGACGCGGCGCGCGGCGAATTCGGCGAAGAGCTGCCGGTGCTGGTCTACGGGCACAGCATGGGCGGCCTCGTGGTGCTGAGCTACTTCCTCGACCGCCCCGACACCCCGGCCGTCGGGTTCGCGGTCAGCAACCCCCTGATCAGGCCCGCCTTCGAGCCTCCGAGGCTCAAGGTGGCGGCGGGCCGGTTCCTGTCGCGCTTCCTGCCCCGCCTCCGCCTCGCCAACGAGGTGGACTCGAACGGCATCTCCCGGGACCCCGCCGAGGTGAAGGCCTACAACGAGGACCCGTACGTCCACGGCCTCGTGAGCACGCGCTGGTTCACGTCGATGACGGCCGCCGCGGAGCGGGTCGAGGCCGAGGCCGAGAAGCTCGGACGACCCGGGCTCTGGATCCTGAGCGGGGCCGACCCGGTGGTCGACTCCACCGCCGGGGAGGCGGTGGCTCGCAAGACGTCCGGCGCGGACATCAAGGCGTACCCCGAGTCCGTCCACGAGCCCCACAACGACCTGGACCGGGACCAGGTCATCGCGGATCTGCGCGCCTGGATGGGCGCCCGCCTCGCGTCCGCCTGAGCCCCCCCGGGCTGGCTCCCGGCGCGCAAACGCGCCATGATGATCGGATGCGGGGTGAGCCCACCGTCATCGGCCCCGAGTGCAGCCTCAACGGCGCCGTGCTCTCCCGGGGCGACATCCTCATCTTCGGACGCGTCCGCGGCAACATCGAGGCTGGCGGCACCGTTCGCGTCTTCGAGCACGCGGTGGTCGAGGCGGAGATCACGGCCGCCGTCGTGCGGGTCGAGGGCACCGTGGAGGGGACCGTGCGGGCGGCCCAGCGCGTGAGCGTCGGGCCCCGGGGCCGCCTCGTGGGCGACGTCTTCGGCACCCTGTCCATCGACGACGGCGGCTTCGTGCAGGGTCGCGGCGCGGCCCGAGTACCCCCTCCGGCCCCCGTCCGTCGGGCCCCCGTGAAGCCGGTGCGCGTCTACGACGTGGACCCGCCGCGGGCGCCGAGCACCGGGGCGATCCCCTCGATCTCCGAGGCCGACATCAGCGACGCGCTGTTCCAGATCGGCGACCCTCCCCCGCCGCGCCCGAAGCCGTCGACGGTGGACACGGGGCGCCGCGCCCGCCGCATGCTCCGGGCTCAGCCCAGGAGCCGCGGGCGCACCGACCCGGGCGCATCGCGTCCCCCCGGCGCCACGATCACTCCCGCGGTGGTGCAGGCCGTCACGACGGGCCAGATCGAGGCCGCCATGGGGGCCCGGGTCCAGGCGACGGCGGAGCAGCCGGCGATCAAGAGCGTCGCGGAGGTCGCGTTGCCCGCCGCCGCCCCCGGGGGGACGAACCCCGGCGCGCTGCTCGACGAGTGGTTCCAGGACGACGAAGAGCAGGCCTGACCGGCCTCACCACTCCCTGCGCAGCAGCGTGTCCCGACGCCACCCGTCCTCGTCCGTCTCCGGGTGGTCCGAGTTGAAGTGCAGGCCGCGGCTCTCGCGTCGTCCGAGCGCGGACCGGATCACCAGCTCGGCCAGCAGCGCGAGGTTCCGCACCTCGATGAGGTCCCGGGTGACCTTGAAGTCCCAGTAGTACGTGCGGATCTCGTTGCGGATGAGGGCGACGCGACGCAGCGCCCGCGCCAGCCGCCGGTCGGTGCGCACGATGCCCACGTAGTTCCACATCAGGCGGCGAATCTCGTCCCAGGTGTGGGCCACGACCACGAGCTCGTCCGCGTCCCGCGCCGCCCCGGCGTCCCACGAGGGGACCTCGGCCGGGGCGAGCTCACGCGCGACGTCGCGAGCGTGCAGGGCCGCCCGGGCCGCCCGTTCGCCGACCACCGCAGCCTCCAGCAGGGAGTTGGACGCCAGCCGGTTCGCGCCGTGCAGGCCCGTGCAGGCGACCTCGCCCGCGGCGAGGAGGGCGTCGATCTGGGTGCGGCCGCTGCCGTCGACCTTGATCCCGCCGCAGAAGTAGTGAGCCGCGGGCACGACGGGGATCGGCTCCCGGGTCATGTCGATCCCGAGGCCCAGGAGCTTGGCGTGAATGGCGGGGAACCGCTTGCGCACGAACTCGGGGTCGCGATGGGACACGTCGAGGTGCACGAACTCGAGCCCGTGCCGCTTGATCTGAGCGTCGATCGCGCGGGCGGTGACGTCGCGGGGGGCGAGGCTCCCCATGGGGTGCACGTCCTCCATGAACGGCGCCCCGTCCGGCAACCGCAGGATGCCCCCTTCCCCGCGCACCGCCTCGGTGATGAGGAACGACTTCGCCTCGGGGCTGGGGTGGTACAGGCAGGTGGGGTGGAACTGGACGAACTCGAGGTTCGCGAGCACCGCCCCGGCTCGATAGGCCATCGCCATGCCGTCGCCGGTCGCCAGGTCGGGGTTCGACGTGAACCGGTACAGCTTCCCCGAGCCCCCCGTGGCGAGCAGCGTGACCGGCGCGGAGTACACCCGGACGCGCCCGGTGGGCACGTCGAGCACGTAGGCCCCGAGGCACCGGTCGGGACGCCCCGGCATCCACCCTTCGGGCCCGCCGGGGCCGTAGATCTCCTCGACCTCGGGGCCGCGCAGGCCGAGCCGCCGCTTCGCGAGGTGGCGCAGGCACTTCCGCTCGGTGATGAGGTCGATGGCGACTTGATCGTCGATGAGGCGGATGCGCGGGTGCGCGTGCGCGGCGGCCACGACCGCGCGCTGGATCTCCCGCCCGGTCGTATCCCCGTGGTGCAGGATCCGACGCGCGTGGTGCCCGCCCTCCCGGGTGAGGTCGTAGGCGTCCTCGCCCTCGTTCTTCGAGAAGCGCACCCCCAGCTCGATGAGGCGCCTCACCGCCGCGGGCCCCTCCGCGAGGATGGCCTCCACGTCCTCGCGCCGGGCCAGGAAGGCCCCCGCCTCCAGCGTGTCGTCGACGTGGGCTTCGACCGAGTCCCGGGGGTCCCACACCGCGGCGATGCCCCCCTGCGCCCACGCGGTGTTGGACTCGGTGACGGCGCCCTTGCACAGCACCACCACGTCGCCGTGCTCGGCCACGCGCAGGGCGTAGGAGAGGCCGGCCAGCCCCGCCCCGATGACGAGGAAGTCGGCGCGAACCTCGGCGTCGGCGGGGCGTGAGGACGGCACGGCGGCATCCTACCGAGGCCGGGGGGCCTGCGGTATCCTGCGCCATCTCACGCTCCGTCCCCTCTTCAGCCCCCTGGATCGTCGCGGTCGCGCTGCTCGTGGCGCTCGGCGCGGCGCCCGCCTTGGCGGGCGACATCTACATGGGGACGGACGACAACGGCGTCCTCACCTTCACCGACACCCCGCCCGCGGACGGCGAGGGCTTCGACGTCTTCATCAAGGACCTCGAGGGTCGGCCTTCCAAGTTCGCGAACATCGACGCCGCGCTGCTCCGCAAGAACCTCGACAACTACGACGACACCATCGTCGCGTCGGCCACCAAGTGGAAGATCGCGCCGGAGCTGATCAAGGCGATGGTCCTCGTCGAGTCGGGCATGAACCCGCGCGCCAAGTCCCCGGCGGGCGCCCGCGGCCTCATGCAGCTGATGCCCGGCACCGCCCGGGAGCTCGGCGTCGCGGACTCGTGGGACGCCAAGCAGAACGTCGAGGGGGGCACCCGCTACCTGCGCCGCATGCTCAATACGTTCCAGGGCAACCGAAAGCTCGCGCTGGCGGCGTACAACGCCGGCCCGGGCAACGTGCGCAAGTACAACGGGATCCCGCCCTTCGAGGAGACCGAGTACTACGTGGACAAGGTGCTCAAGTACTACGCGTACTTCCTCGCGGAGAGACCCCTGCGCTGATGCCCCGCGCCCGCCGACGCAACCTCGAGTTCTGGAACCTGCCCAACGCCATCACCGCGGTGCGGATCGCCGCGATCCCGGTGATCCTCGTGGTCCTGGCCGAGGACACGTGGGCGCGATCCTGGCTCGCGGGCTGGATCTTCATCTTCGCCATCATCGGCGACTGGCTCGACGGCTACCTCGCGCGTCGCATGAACCTGCAGTCGACCCTCGGGGCGTTCCTCGACCCCCTCGCCGACAAGCTCATCGTGGGCTCCGTGCTGATCATGCTCGTGCCCCTGGGGCGCGTGGAGGGCTGGCTCGTGGCGCTGCTCCTGTGCCGGGAGATCTCGATCACGTCGCTGCGCGCGGTCGCGGCGTCCGAGGGCCTGATCATCGCCGCGAGCAAGTGGGGCAAGTTCAAGACGGCGTTCCAGGGCACCGCGCTGGCGCTGCTCTGCCTGCACTACCCCCTGTTCGGGGTGAGCCTCCAGCGCGTCGGGTACGCCCTGCTGCTCGTTGCCACGCTGTTCGCGGTCTGGTCCGCGTGGAGCTACTTCAGCGGGTTCCTGGACGAGCTGGAGGCCGGGGCCGCCGCCTGACGACTCAGGTGGGGATGAGCCGGCGGCCGAGTTCTCGCACGAGCCGAAAGCCCACGTACGGGAAGACCTCCTGGGCGAGCCTGCCCGTGCGGGTGCAGACGCGAGCGTAGTGGGCCGGCTGAGCCCAGGAGCCGCCGCGGACGGGGCGCTGGGCCTCCTCGTCGTCGAACCACCCTTCGCACCAGTCGCCGACCCCTCCCGAGAGGTCCTGAACGCCGTACGGTGAACGATCGGTGCCGAAGGCCCCCACGGGCTCCGGAATCGGGCGCCCCTGCCGACTCTCCGACGTCTTCGAGAAGCCCGCGTCGCCCTTGTCGCCCCAGGGGAAGAAGCGTCCGTCCACCCCCCGGGCAGCCTTCTCCCACTCCGCCTCGGTGGGGAGCCGGTACAGGACCCCCTCGCGACGTCCGCGCCACTCGCAGTAGGCCTTCGCGTCGTCCCAGGAGACGCCGAACACGGGCAGGTCCGGGGTGAACGGAGCACCCTCCCGCGTGTAGTCGGGCAGCACGAAGGTCCCGTCGGGCTGCAGGTGGAAGTGGGGCCCCGTCTCCTCGGACTCGCGCGGGGCGCGGAACCGGGCGAGCAGCGGATCGCCCGCCGCGAGCTCGTTGATGAAGGCGAGGTACTCGCCCATCGTGATCGGCCGCCTCGCGATCGCGAAGTCCGCGACTTCGATCTGGTGCCGCGGCAGCGCGCCGAACGCCGCCGGGTCGCCGCCGGACCAGAAGGGGCCGCCGGGGACGTGCACGAAGTCCTCCGGGAGCACGCCGTCCTCGAGGACGTGGACGTGGAGGCGCACGTGCTCCATGCGGTCGACGAACAGGGGAATGGCGGCGCTGCGCCGCCCGTCGCCGCGGATCTCCAGGTGGTAGGAGCCCATGGCGACGTCCACTTGCAGGAGCGGGGTCTCCCCCAGCTCCTCGGGATCCACCGGCACGACCACCCGGTCTCGCTCCTGGAGCCGGAAGAGGGTGACGTCGCAGCCCGGCGGGGTGGTCTCCAGCGACAAGCGGCCCGTGCCCGCGAGGAACGTGGCGTAGGTGCCGTCGTCGTAGAGCTCGACGAGGTTGCGGTACGAGCGCTGGTCCTTGAGGTCGCGCCGCGACTCGGCGTCGCGGAACTGGTTCCAGTACAGGGCGGCGAGGCCGAGCCGCGCCTCCCGGTTCTCGGGGTCGTGGGCGAGCGCCTGGCTGTAGGACGTGAGGGCCGCGCCGAAGACGTCGATCGCGTCGACGGTCGCGCGATTCATGTCCTCCTCGGCGGCCCACAGCTCCCGCTTCTTGTCCATCGGGTCCCACGCCTTGACCCCGGCGCGCAGCTTCCGCACCCGACGCCCCAGGTCGCGGACGCCCGCCTGGACCTCCTCGTAGCGCGACGCGAGGGTCACCCCCTGGTGGACGCGCAGCTCCGCCTCCTGGCGCCGCTTCGTGCCCTCGAGGTGCGCCTCGAGCTCCCGATAGAGGTTCATCGCGGTGCGGGGACGCCGCTCGGGGTCCTTGCTGAGGCAGCGGGTCGCGAGGTCGTCCAGGTCGGGGGCGATGTTGCGGTGGGGCGCGCGCTTGCGCGGGGGCACCGGCTGGTTGAAGGCCACTGCCTTGACCACCTTGCGCGGGTCCTTGCCCGAGAACGGCCTGCGGTAGGTGAGGATCTCGTAGAGGATCACGCCCAGGGAGTACACGTCCGAGCGCTCGTCGACCTGCTCCACCAGCCCCCGGGCCTGCTCCGGCGACATGTACGCGGGCGTGCCCTTCACGGTGCCGACCTGCGTCACCACCTCCGTCTCGTGGCCGTGGTTGGTGCGCACCTGGGTGGGGCCGAGCACGGAGAGGTCGCTGGGCTCGATGCCTTCGGCCTCACCCACGATCTTGGCGAGGCCCCAGTCCATGACCTGCACCTCACCGAAGTCGCCGAGCATGATGTTCGACGGCTTGAGGTCCCGGTGGATGACGCCCCGGGAGTGGGCGTAGGCGACGGCCTGGCAGACCTGCTGCAGGATGCCGAGCAGCTTGACCCGGCTGAACTCGCGGGCGACCTCGGGCTCGCCGCGCTTGAGGGCCTTGAGAACCCGCTCGAGCGTCCGGCCCTCGACCAACTTCATGGTGAAGTAGATCTCGCCCGAGGGCATCAGGCCCAGGTCGTGGACGGGGACGATGTTGGGGTGCTCGAGCTGCCCCGTGATCTGGACCTCTTCGAGGAACCGCGCGACGTCGCGCGAGCTCGCGTCGAGGCCCTTGCGCAGCCGCTTCAGAGCGATGCGGCGCCCGATGTGGGTGTCGAAGACGACGGTGACCTGGCCGTGGCCGCCCTTGCCGATCTCCTCGCCGTAGCGGTATCGGCGGTCGTCCCCCTCCTCCAGACGCTGGAGGATGTCCAGGGTCCCCTGGGGCACCCCGTCGCGCTCCGGCGACGCCGAGCTGGAGCGAATGGAAGACTCCACGCGGCCCCGGCTGCCCTCCGCGGCACCTCGGACCGGAGACTCCGACTTCTTGGTGTCGGCCATGAGCGCTCAGGATACCCAAAGAAGGGGGAGGAAGGCGCCGACGCGAGTCGATCCGATGGGGTTCGAGGACGCCAGAACGACGAGAGGCCCGGCGCGAACGCCGAGCCTCTCGAAGAAACGAGCTCCTCCCGTTCGGGAGGAAGAGTCGATCAGTAGATGTTGTTGCTGGAGAGCATCGACGCCTTCTCGGCGCGGTTGCACTCGTACTGCGAGTTGGTCGCGTCACCATCCACGTCGGCGATGCCGGTAGCGGTGAAGTCGTCCGTCTGGCTCGAGGAGCCGACGACCGCGAGGACCGAGTACTGGCCGCGGACCTTGCCGTCGGCGACCCAGCCCAGGTTCTGGAACGCGACGAAGCCACCACCGGAGAAGTTCACCTGCGTCCGCGTGGGGGCGGTCGAGGGCGTGGCCGTGGCCGACGTGAAGCTGTCCCACTCGGCGTGGTAGGCCTTCTCGGCCGTGCGCAGGGCGTCCAGGTTCGACGGGATCTCGGCCCGCTTCGAGCGCATCTGCATCGCCAGGAAGTTCGGAATGGCGATGGCCGCCAGGATGCCGATGATGGCGACGACGATCATGAGCTCGATGAGCGTAAAGCCCTTGCTGTTGCGAAGCATGTAGTTCTCCAGAGAGTGTAGGTAGGGGGTCGCTAAGCGGCGGACGTTGGAGCAAGTCCCGTGCCGATCTCCCTCCGCGGCCGGATCTTTTTCTCTCCACCCGAGGCGTCCCCCGATCAGCCGACTACTTGCTGGACGCGAGCAATGTGGACGACGCCCGCGGGTGACGTTTTGTGTCACCGCACGGCCCCCGCCGAGTGACGTTTCTCGTCACGACTCCCCAAGGACGAGAGGCCCGACGCGAACGCCGAGCCTCTCGAGGACACGAGCTCCTCCCGTTCGGGAGGAGGAATCGATCAGTAGATGTTGTTGCTGGAGAGCATCGACGCCTTCTCGGCGCGGTTGCACTCGTACTGCGAGTTGGTCGCGTCACCATCCACGTCGGCGATGCCGGTAGCGGTGAAGTCGTCCGTCTGGCTCGAGGAGCCGACGACCGCGAGGACCGAGTACTGGCCGCGGACCTTGCCGTCGGCGACCCAGCCCAGGTTCTGGAACGCGACGAAGCCACCACCGGAGAAGTTCACCTGCGTCCGCGTGGGGGCGGTCGAGGGCGTGGCCGTGGCCGACGTGAAGCTGTCCCACTCGGCGTGGTAGGCCTTCTCGGCCGTGCGCAGGGCGTCCAGGTTCGACGGGATCTCGGCCCGCTTCGAGCGCATCTGCATCGCCAGGAAGTTCGGAATGGCGATGGCCGCCAGGATGCCGATGATGGCGACGACGATCATGAGCTCGATGAGCGTAAAGCCCTTGCTGTTGCGAAGCATGTTGTTCTCCAGGGGGAAAGGGGTTGCTGCTTGCTGCCCCCTTCGCTCGCAAGCGCCGTGCCGACGTCCCCGAACGCGACGGCGATTTCTTCGATTGAAGAGCAGTACAGCGATCTCGAGGACCCCGACCCCGGTCGGGTCGCGGCCCACGACGGCGCAGGTGACGTTTTTTGTCGATCCGACCGCCGCCGCCGGTGACGAATCTCGTCACAACGGCCCCCGTCAGGGGAACGCGTTGCCCTCGACCTCCTCCAGCCCCAGCTTCTGCAGCCGGTACCGGAACGACCGGAACGTGATCCCGAGCAGCTTCGCGGCGTCCTTCTTGACGCCGCCCGCGGTCCCCAGCGCGGACTCCAGGAGCAGCCGCTCGTAGTCCTCGAGGGTCCGCTCGAGGGGCAGACCCTCCGCCCCCACGTGGACGGGCAGGGTCCCGGCCTCGAAGGTCTGCACCAGGCGCTCGCCCACGACCTCGGCCGGGAGCGACGCCAGGTCGATCTCCGTGCCCTGGCACAGCGCCACGCCCCGCTGGATCACGTTCTCGAGCTCCCGGACGTTCCCCGGCCACTCGTGCGCGGCCAGCACCTGCATCGCGGCCTCCGATACCCCCAGCTGGGGGCGCCCGAACTCGACGCAGTAGTGCTCGACGAAGTGCTCGACCAGCAGCGGGAGGTCGGTGAGGCGGTCCCGCAGCGGCGGCAACTGCACGGTGACGACCCGCAGCCGGTAGTACAGATCCTCGCGGAACCGGCCCGCGCGGACCTCCTCGGCGAGGTCGCGGTTGGTGGCCGCGACGATGCGCACGTCCACCTTGCGCTCGTCGATCCCCCCCACCGCCTTGACCCGGCGCTCCTGCAGCACGCGCAGCACCTTGACCTGCGTGTGCAGGGGCATCTCCCCGACCTCGTCGAGGAACACGGTGCCCCCTGCCCCGCTCACGAACAGCCCCTCGTGGTCCCGCACGGCGCCGGTGAACGCGCCCTTCTTGTATCCGAAGAGCTCCGCCTCGATGAGGTTCTCGGGGATGGCCCCGCAGTTGATCGAGCGGAACGGCCCCTCCGCGCGGGCGCCCTGGTTGTGGATCGCGCGCGCCACGAGCTCCTTGCCGGTGCCGCTCTCGCCAGTGACCAGGACCGTCACCGGGGTGTCCTTCACCCGCTCCACGAGGTCGTACAGCGCGAGCATCGGCGGGGATCGGCCGATGAGGCGCCCGTACGTGAAGCGCTCCTTGAGCATGCGCTTGAGGGCGCGGTTCTCCCGCCGCATCGCCCGCTGCTCGAAGGCCTTCGCCAGGACCAGCTTCAGCTCGTCGACGTTGAAGGGCTTCGTCACGTAGTCGAACGCGCCCTCCTTCATGGCCTCCACGGCGTTCTTGGTCGTCGCGAACGCGGTGACCATCATCACTTCGGTCTCGGGCCAGCCCGACTTCACGGCCCGCAGGACGTCCATCCCGTCCAGGCCCTCCATGTTGAGGTCCGTGATGACGACGTCGGCGACCGCCTCCTTCATGAGCGCCAGCCCCTCCTCGCCGCCTCCCGCGATCCGGACGGAGTACCCGTTTCGCCGCAGCAGGATCATCAGGAACTGCCTCAGCGAGCGGTCGTCGTCGATGACGATCACCGAGCCCTTACCCATGTTCGGCCCCCAGCTGGTCGGTGTTCACTACCGGCATGCCCGTCTCCGTCCCCACGGCGTCGTCGTCGGGGCCGTCCAGCGTGTCGGGTTCGTCGCCGGTGGCGACCGACGCGGCGATCCGACGCACCGGGAGCCAGACCGCGAACCGGGTCCCCCGCCCCCGCCGCGTCTGGACGGTGATGACGCCGCGGTGAGCCTGCACGATGCGCTGCACGATGGCCAACCCGAGGCCCGTGCCTCCGGAGCGCGTCGTATAGAAGGGGTCGAAGATGCGGCTGATCGCGTCCTCGGGCACCCCGGGGCCGGTGTCGGCGACGACGAGGCGGAGGACGTCGCCGTCGCCCCAGCGCCCCGGCGGCCGACGAAGGGAGTCGCCCGGGTCGTCCGACGGCCGCATGACCTCCACCGAGACCTCCGAGTCCGTGTCCGACTCGTCCGACGTGCTCCGCGCGAGGTAGGTCTGGCCCAGGGAGTCGTCGGGGGAGGGCCCGATCGTCACGTCGCCGGTCTCCGCCAGGTCGGTGTCGTGGGCCCGCTCGAGGGCCACGCGCAGGGTGCCCCCGGAGCCCGACATCGACTGGCACGCGTTGTTCAGCAGGTTCCAGAGCACCTGCGCCATGCGCTCGGAGTCGACCTCGAGCACGGGGTCGAAGTGGATCTCCGAGGACACGTCGATCCCGGCGAGCACGCCCCGCGCCTCGAGGAGCTGCAGGGTGTCGCGGATCAGGGAGCCCAGCTGCTGGGGGACGAGGCGCAGCCGCTCCTCGCGCGTGAGGGACAGGAAGTCCGAGACGAGGTTGTCGAGCCGCTCGCACTCCGCCTCGATGATGCCGAACAGCTCATCGTCCTCGGCGTCCACCGCGAGCTCGGAGCGGAGCACCTGCACCGAGCCGTTGATCGACGCGAGCGGGTTGCGGATCTCGTGGGCGATGCCCGCCGAGAGCCGACCGACGGCCGCGAGCCGCTCCTCTCGCTCGAGCCGCTCCTGCATGAGGAGGAGCCGCGTGCGGTCCTCGAAGACCAGGATGTGCCCGTCGACGCGCCCGAGCGTGGTGCGGAGCTCGCTGACCGCGATGCGCAGGTACACCCGACGGCCGTCGCTCCGGGTGATCCACTTCTCGACCGCGCGCTCCCCCGCTCGCCGGGGTGCGTCCGGCGGGGGGTTCAAGAGCACGTCGACGTCCCCCAGGACCAGCTCCACCGGCTGCCCGAGCACCGCCTCGGCGGAGCAGAGCGAGATCGTCTCCGCGGCGCGGTTGAAGGACGTCACCGCCCCCTGGGCGTTCACCGTGAGGAGCCCCGCGTCGATGTTCTGGACGATCCGCCCGTGGATGTCCTGCAGGCGCGACAGGCTGATGGACGCGCGCGCGAGGGCGCGACCGGTCTCGGCCTGCTTGGAGGCGAGGGAGCCCGACAGGAACGCGATCAGATAAAAGGAGACGACGTGGAAGCCGACCGTCGAGTAGGCGCGCAGGACCTCCAGGGGGGAGCCGCCGGTCTCGATGACGAGCGGTCGACCGAGCGGGTCGAGCTGGGGCACCCAGCCCTGGTACACCGCCACGAGGCAGGCCAGGTAGACGAGCGAGTCGAGGCTCGCCACGACGAGGCCCCCGCGCAGCAGGAGCAGGTAGCCGCCGCCGAAGACGTTGAAGACGAACAGCCAGGTGAAGACCGAGTCCTGCCCCCCCGTGAAGATGACGACGAGCCCGATGCAGGCCGCGTCGACGCCGAACTGGAGGTAGGTGAAGAACTCCAGGTTGGGCATGCGGTTGGCCACGAGCCCGTAGAGCAGCGAGCTGGCGTAGGCGGCGATGACCACGGGATACAGCGTCGTGATCGGCTGGATCGACTCCTGCTGCTGCAGGCGGAGGAAGACGAGCACGCCGAAGAGGACGCTGACCACCAGCACCCGCACGAACATGAGCCACTGCAGTCGCTCGAACAGCAGCTCGCGGTCGGCGGTCTCGACCTCGGGGGTGGGCACGACCACGCGCATGCGCGTGCCGGACTCGACCTCGAGGGCCGCTCCGTACAGGCCGGCGGACGGGGACGAGCCCGAGCCGGGCTCGACGTCGGGGGAGACGGTGGGGATCGGGAGCGGCCGGGACCCTGCGTCAGCCCATCAGGGCGGACGACATCGTGAAGATGGGCAGGTAGAGCGCGACGACGAGGCCGCCGACGACGATGCCGAGGAAGACGATGATGAAGGGCTCGATGAGCGACGTGATGCCCGCGACCGCCACCTCGACCTCTTCTTCGTAGAAGTCGGCGATCTTGTTGAGCATCGTATCGAGGGCGCCGGTGGCCTCACCGACGTTGATCATCTGGCAGACCATGCCCGGGAACACCCCCGACTCGGCCAGTGGCTCGGCGATGGTGCGACCCTCGGAGATCGAGTCGCGGGTCTTCATGATGGCCATCTCGACCACGTAGTTGCCCGCGGAGCGGGAGCAGATCTCGAGGGCGTCGAGGATGGGCACGCCGGAGGAGATCATCGTGCCGAGCGTCCGGCAGAAACGGGCGACTGCGACCTTTCGCAGCAGGTCGCCGAAGACCGGCATGTGGAGCATGAACCGATCGAAGGTCTTCTTCCCGAGCTCGGTCTCCATGGCCTTGCGGAACGCGAAGTAGATGATCACGCAGCACACGACGAAGTGAGGGCCGTAGTTGACCGACACGTCGGAGATCCCGATGAGGATCTGGGTGGGCACCGGCAGCTCCGCGCCGACCTCCGCGAACATGGCCTCGAAGACCGGCACCACCTTGGTCATGATGACCGCGAGGATGAGGAACATGATCCCGATGATCGCGATCGGGTAGGTCATGGCGCCCTTCACCTGGCGCTTGAGCTTGCTGTTCTTCTCGATGTAGGCCGCGAGCCGGTTGAGAATCGTATCGAGGATGCCGCCGACCTCGCCGGCGGCCACGAGGTTCACGTACAGGGTGTCGAAGGTCTTGGGGAACTTCTTGAGGGCGTCGGCGAACGTGGCGCCGCCCTCGACCGTCTCCTTGATCTCGAGCAGCTGCTTCTTGAAGGTCGGGTTCTCCATGTTGGAGGCCTGGATGTCGAGGCACTGCACCAACGGGAGACCGGAGTCGATCATCGTCGCGAACTGACGGGTGAAGACGACGAGATCCTGCTCCTTGACGCGCGGCTGCAGGAAGGCCGGCAGCGGGATGCTGATCTCTCCGGAGAGGTCGAGCCCGCCCTTCTTCTTGACCGTCGTCGGGCGGATCTTCATCTCCCGAAGCTTGGTCATCACCGCCTGCTGGTTGGCGGCCTCCAGTTCCCCCTTCTTGACCTCGCCGGAAGCGGAGCGACCTTCGTACACGAACACCGGCATCAGCATCACCTCCGGTCCGACGCACTCTTCGGACCACGCGTACCTCTGGGTACACCGCGGAGATCATAGAGCAAGAACGTCGTTCGCCGAAAGGTCTTGCGCGCGGGGCCGTCGATGCGGGCCCCGCAGGGCGACGGGTCGCGTTGAGCCCACCGATCATCCCTGGTAGGGTCGGCGGTCGCTTCCCCTCGCCCGCGCGCGAGTGATCCGAACCCCTGCCGAGGCTGCGCTCCAGTGTCCACTCCGACGAACCGCTCCGCGCGTTCGAGGTCTCTTCTGCTCCCGCTCGTGCTCGCGGCCGCGCTCGTCGCGCCCGCCACGGCCCAGAGCGCCGAGATCCTCGGGACCGTCCTCGATGAGGACACCTCCGGCGCGCTCCGCGTCGCAGTCCGCGGCTCCGAGGGCAAGCCCATCGTGGTCAAGGTCGACGGCCGGGCCGTGGAGACCACCGAAGGTACGCGCGTGCGCACCCGGCGGTGGCAGCCGCTGGTCTTCATGGTCGACCGGAGCAACGTCGTTCCGGACGGGCTCGACAAGATCAAGAACCTGATCCTCGATCGCGCCCGCGCCCGCTTCGACGCGGAGGGCCGCCTGGGCGACTTCCGCTTCTCCGGCGAGCCGCCCCTGATCATCGTGGCCGACCAGACCGGTCAGGCCATGGCCGTGTCCAACGCGGACACCGTCGACACCGGGCTCAAGGGACTCGTGGGGGGCTGGGAAGCGCAGCTCCCGAGCGATCCGCGCAAACGCATCGTCAGCCAGGTCTCGGAGTACATGGACCAGGTGCTCGCGCAGGCGAGCGGCGGCAAGAACCGCAGCAAGGCGTTCGTGTTCTCCAGCTTCTGCGTCGGCAAGGAGGCGAAGGTCCCGGACATCAAGAAGTTCGGGGGGCCGGTCGTCTTCCTCACCTGGGACCAGGGCATCGACAAGAAGTGCGAGAACGACCGCGCCGCGTGGCTGAAGAAGGTCCAGGAGGCGGCGGGCGACTCCCTCACGCAGGTCACGCTCTTCAAGGCGGACACGCGCGACGCCGTGAAGAAGGCGCTGCTGGACGTGGACGTCGTGGACGAGGTGCTCACGATCTCCGGGGTCCCCTACGAGGGCGGCAAGTTCGACGTGCTGGTCACCGCGGCGGGGGTCGAGAACCCCTGGAAGTCGGTCCTGATCCAGGACGAGATGCCCCACGCCTGGGTCGCGGCCGCCGAGGAGAAGAAGGCGCGCGTGCGTCGCCTGCAGCTGTGGGCGGGCCTGGCCGTCTTCATCATCTTCATCGGGATCGGTGCGTTCCTGAAGGCCCGCGCGGGCGCCGAGGACATGGCGAAGTGGGAGGCCGTCGGCGAGGCCGAGGAGGTCTCCACCGCGCTCGACGCGGACGCCTGGAACGCGACGATCTTCCAGCTCACGGGCGTCATGCCCGCGCTAAAGGACGTCGCCAAGGCGGCGCAGCTCGGCCCCGCGCCGGGCGCCGCCCCGGAGGAGGCGACCACGCCCGCGCCCCCGCCGAAGAAGGCCGCGCCGCCGAAGACGGCCGCCCCGAAGCCCGTCGCGCCCCCCGCGGCGGCCGCGACCACCTCGGGCGTGAAGCCCCCCGCGGCCGCGGGCCCGTCCACCGGGATGACCGTGTCGATGCCGGTCCTGGACGACGGCACCGCCTACGACGCCGAGCGCGCCTTCGAGGTCGGCGTGCTGCTCAACGGCCGCCCCGTCGCGCGCAAGACCAAGAAGTTCCGCAAGGTCTTCAGCGTCGGCCGCGCCACGGACAACCGCGTCGTCATCCAGCGAGACGACACGGTGCACCGCTACCACGTGGTGATCCGCCCCGCGCTGCACGGCAAGGAGTGGTGGCTCGAGGTCTCGCCCACCGCGAGCAACCGCACCAACCTCAACGGCAAGGACCTCCGCCCCGGCGGACGCTACCGCCTCCCCGACCGCTTCCGCCTCCAGCTCGGCGAAGCCACCGAGATCCGAGGCCGCCTCGCCGCCGACTGACGGGATCCCCGCACGGGGACCCCTCTAGTCGTTGGCGGTGACTCGGCCGACTTCGTCGAGCGTGGTCGTCGCCTGCTTGAGCTTCGTGAGGGCGGACATGCGGAGGGTCTTCATGCCCTGACGGACGGCTTCGCGCTTGAGCTCGAGGGTGGAGGCGCCGTTGAGGACGAACTCGCGGAGCTCTTCGGTCATCGTCATGATCTCGTAGACCGCGATGCGGCCCTTCATGCCGGTGTTGTTGCAGACGCGGCAGCCGGCGCCGCGGTGCACGATGAACTCCTCGATCTCGTCCGGGTGCACGCCGAGGTCCAGCAGGGTCTGGGCCGGGACCTCCTGCGGCTCCTTGCACTCCTGGCAGAGCTTGCGGAGGAGGCGCTGGGCGCCGATGAGGACCACCGAGGCCGCCACGAGGAAGGGCTCGATGCCCATGTTCAGGAGGCGGGAGACGGACGAGGGGGCGTCGTTCGTATGCAGCGTCGACAGCACGAGGTGACCGGTGAGCGCCGCCTTGATCCCGATCTCCGCTGTCTCGAAGTCGCGGATCTCACCCACGAGGATGATGTCCGGGTCCTGCCGGAGGAACGACCGCAGCGAGCTCGCGAAGTTGAGCCCGATGTCGTCGTGCATCTGCACCTGGTTGATGCCGAAGAGGTTGTACTCGACGGGATCCTCGGCGGTGGAGATGTTGGTGTCGGTCTTGTTGAGCTCGGAGAGCACCGAGTAGAGCGTCGTCGTCTTGCCGGAGCCGGTGGGGCCGGTGATGAGGATCATCCCGTACGGCAGGTGGATGCACTTTCGGAAGTCCTCGAGGATCTTCTCCTCGAAGCCCAGCTTCGTCATGTCGAGCTGCAGGTTCGACTTGTCGAGCAGCCGGAGCACGATCTTCTCGCCCCAGATCGTGGGCAGGACCGAGACGCGGAAGTCCATCTCCTTGTTCTTGCCCATCTTGAGCTTGATGCGACCGTCCTGGGGCAGCCGCCGCTCGGCGATGTCGAGCTGGCTCATGATCTTGATTCGGGAGGTGATGGCGTGCTTCAGCTTCACCGGCGGCTTCATGACCTCGTAGAGCATGCCGTCGATGCGGTAACGGACCCGCAGCTGCTTCTCGAAGGGCTCCACGTGGATGTCCGAGGCGCCCTTGCGGATGGCGTCCAGCAGGATGAGGTTCACGAGCTTGATGACCGGGGCGTCGCCCGCGGACTTCTCGAGGTCCAGCTCGTTGATGTCCTCTTCGGCGTCGATGACGTCGACTTCGTCGTCCTCGAAGTCGAGCATCACGTCGTCGAAGGTGACGTTGGACGTGTAGTACTTCTCGACCGCGCCTTCGATGGCTTGCTCGGACGCGACCACGACCTCGACGTTGTATCCGGTGAGGAACTTGATGTCGTCGATGGCGAAGATGTTGGACGGGTCCGCCATCGCCACGATGAGCGTCGAGCCCGTCCGGTTGATCGGGATCACCTGGTGCTTGAGGACGACCTCTTTGGGGATCAGCTTGATGATCTCGGGCTCGATGTCGAAGTCCGAGAGGTCGATCGAGGGGACGCCGTACTGCTTGCTCAGGAACGCGGTGAGCTCGTTCTCCTCGATGAAGCCCATCTTGGTGAGCTGGTACCCGAGGCGGCCGCCGCCGGCCCGCTGCTCCTGCATCGCTTCCTGGAGCTGTAGCGGGGTGATGAGCTTTTCGCGAACGAGCAGTTCGCCGAGTCGGCCACTGGCCATGGATCCATCCTCTCCGTCCGGAGACGGGAAATTGCGGGCTAGGGGATCCGAATCCTAGCAGCGTCGGGTCGAGGACTCACGGCGACCACGCGCCGCGCCCCAATCAGAGCGACCGGTACACCGCTTCGAGCGCGGCGACGTGCTCGCGAGGTGAAAACCGACCCTCCAGCGCGGCGCGCGAGGCCGCGAGCACCGGAGCTCGGTCCTCGGCCCTCCGCGCCAGGTGCAGGGCCAGCTTCGCGAGGTCTTCGGTGTGCTCGACGGGCACGGTGCGGGCGAGCCCACCGTCCACGAGCCCGCCCACCGCGAACCCGACGACCGGGACGGCCATCGCCGCCGCTTCGAGGGCGACCATGGGCACCCCCTCCTGCCGCGACGGCATGATCAGCACGTCGGCGACGGCCAGCAGCGTCTCGGGATCGGTGCGCTGACCCAGGAACAGCACGTCCTCCATCGCCTCCACGCCCGGCGCGAAGTCCCCGCGCCCGGCCACCAGGAGCTTCGCGGCCGCCGACTCCTTCTCCAGGGTGGCCTGGATGACGCCGATGGCGTCCGCGCCCTTCTCGTAGGACAGCCGCCCCAGGTACAGGTAGACGCGGTCCCCGGCCGCCAGCGCGAGGCGGCGACGCGCGTCGCCCGGATCGGGGGCGCCGGCCGTGAACGCGTCGGCGTCGAGGCAGTTGGGGACGACCTCGTGCGACGGCAGGCCCTCGGCGTGCGACGGATGCACCACGAGCACGCGGTCGACCCCGTCGAGCAGTCGACGGGCCACGGCCGCCCTTCGACGATCGCGGTCCGTATTCTCGATGAACCCGTGGACGGTGTGGACGTGCTTCGCGCCCGCCGCCCGCGCGGCGAATCGGCCCCAGAGCAGCGCCCGCTCCCCGTGGGTGTGGAGGATGGCGCCCGGGCCGAGGTCCTTCAGCGCCCGGACGAGGGCCCCCACCGAGGACACGTCGAGGGCGCTGTTGCTCTCGCGGCGGGTCGCCGAGACCCCGCGCGCCGCCAGCCGCTCCGGCATGACGGGCTCGGCCACCCGGGTGGCGTTCGCGAGCCACGCGGAGACCCGGTGGCCCGCGGCGGCGAGGGCGGCGAGGGTCTCCTCCATGGAACGGGCTGCGCCGGAGAGACCGCCGGGCCAGGCGAGGGCGTGCAGGACGGGGGGCGGGTCGGACATCGCGCCGGAGGATAACCGGCGGTCGCGGCGTCCGCCCGCATGGCACGCGGCCGCCCCCGGGACGTACTCTCCGTTCGTGGCTCCGCCCCCCCCCCTGTTGGTCGCCGGCCCCTGCGTGATCGAGTCCCTCGACGACTGCCTGACGGTCGCCCGCGCGGGCGCCGCCGCCGCCGACCGCCACGGGATGGACTTCGTCTTCAAGGCCTCCTTCGACAAGGCCAACCGCACCGCCGGCGACAGCCCTCGGGGGCCGGGGCTCGAGGCCGGGCTGGCCGTGCTCGCCCAGGTGAAGCGGGAGCTCGGCGTGCTCGTGCTCACGGACGTGCACGCGATCGGCCATGTCGGGCCCGCGGCGACCGTCTGCGACGTCCTCCAGATCCCCGCATTCCTGTGTCGGCAGACGGACCTCCTCCGAGCCGCGGGGGCGTCGGGGCGTGTCGTCAACCTGAAGAAGGGCCCCTTCCTCGCCCCCTGGGCGGTCGCCCCCGCGCTCGCCAAGATCCGAGAGGCGGGGGCCGCCGAGGTGTGGGTGACCGAGCGCGGGACGACGTTCGGCCACGGCGACCTCGTCGTCGACTTTCGGGGGACGGCGGCCCTGATCGAGGCCGCCGACCGGGCCCTGTTCGACGCGGGTCACAGCGCCCAACGCCCGTCGGGCCGGGGGCGATCCAGCGGAGGCGACCGGGACGCCGTCCCCGTCCTCGCCCGGGCCGCCGCCGGGGCGGGGTTCGACGCCCTCTACGTCGAGACGCACCCCGATCCGTCGCGAGCGACGTCCGATCCCGATACGCAGTGGCCGGTCGCGCGCCTGGACGGCCTCGTGGGCTCGTTCGCCTCCCTCGTCCGCGCCCGACGGGCCTGATGCGCTCGCTCCTGCTCTGCAGCCGCCCGCCCTGGCCGCTCACCGGCGGCGACCGGCTCCGCGCGTGGCACCTCGCCCGGGCCCTGAGCACCCTCGGTCCGGTCGACCTCGTCGCGACGCGCTCGGCCGACGAAGACCCCGCAGCCGTGGCCGAGGGCCTCCCCTTCGTCGACCGCCTGCGCCTCCCCGTCCTCTCCCGCGGGGGCGCGACGCTGCGGACCCTGCGCGCCGCGGTCGACGGCTCCCTCCTCCAGCAGGCGCTGTACGCCGACCCCCTGGCGCGGGCCGCCACCGCCGAGCTCGCCGCCGACGCCGACGTCGTCGTATGCCACCTCGTCCGCACCGTCCCCTGGCTCCCGCGCAGCCGGCCCCCGGTTCTGGTCGACATCCAGGACGCGCTGTCGGCCCAGTACGCCGGGGCCGTGGGGCGCGCGCGGGGCTGGCGAGGGGCCGCGGCCCGGGTCGAGGCGCGCCGGATCGGGGCCGCGGAGCAGCACGCCGTGCGGACCGCCGACGCCGTCTCCTTCATCTCGGCGCGCGACCGGGATCTCGTGCTCGGGGAGCGGTCCCACCGCGCCGGGATCGTCGCGGGGGCGGCGGTCGATCTCCGCCCGGTCCCCGCCGCCGGGGAGCGCGGAGGAGTCGTCTTCGCGGGCAACCTCCGCACCGCCAGCAACCGCGCGATGGCCGAGCAGCTGGCGCTCCGGGTCTGGCCGATCGTCCGCTCGGTCCACCGCTCGGCGGAGCTGCGGATCGTGGGAGTGGAGGCGTCCGAGGCCGTGCGCGCGCTCGGTCGGCGCCCGGGGGTGAGCTTCGTGGGGCCCGTCGACGACATGGACCACGCGCTCGCGTCGGCCGTCGCGACCGCGTGCCCCCTCGAGTTCGGCAGCGGCGTCCAGAACAAGGTGCTCGAGTCCCTGGCGATGGAGACGCCGGTGGTGCTGACTCCGCCCGCGGCGGCCGCCCTCGGGACCTCGGGCGGGGCGGGCACGGGGATGAGCGTGGCCCGCCTGCGGCGTCCGTTCGCGGAGCGCCTCGTCCGGCTGCTGGGGGAGCCCGGTCGCGCGGCGGAGATGGGGCGGGACGGGCGCGCGTGGGTGGCCGCCCGTCACTCGCCCGAGGCGGCGCTCGCGCCCTTCGTCGAGGCCGTCCGCGCGCTCGGCGGGGCCTGAGCAGCCACGGCGGCCCAGCCGATCGCCAGCCACCACGCGGTGTGCTCCCAGGTCGTGAGCGTGAGGCCCGACACCGCCGCGAACAGCCAGGGCGGCGCGGCCACCGACGCCCTCGCGAGCGCCGCTCGGCCCGTCAGACCGAACGCCGCGAGCAGGAGCAGGAGCCCGCCGAGGCCGAGGCTCGCGGCCACCTCCAGGTAGACGGAGTGCGCGTCGCGACGGGGCTTGCTGGTGGGACCCCCGTCGGCCTCCAGCGCGACCCGCTGGGCTTCGTAGGCCGCCGGAACCGCCCCCGCGCCCACGCCCGACAGCGGCCGGTCCGCGGCGATGGCGGCGGCGTTGCGCCAGATGGCGTCGCGCCCCGAGGTCATCGCCTCCACGTCGCCCTCTCCGACCCCCGGCAGCGGGCCGCGGACGTCGGCCCGCAGACCGAGCGCCGCGACGCCGACGGCCACGGCCACCACCGCGACGACCGCCGTCCTCCGTGCGCTTCCGCCTCGGCTCAGGGCGATCCCGACCCCCAGCGGGGGGGGGGGGGGGGGGGCCCCCCCCCCCCCCCCCCCCCCCGGCGCCCCCCCCCCCCCCCCCCCCCCCCCCCC
>CAZEKB010000113.1:0-24191 GCA_964512225.1 uncultured Rickettsiales bacterium
GCTGCCGAGGCGCATGCCGCCGCCCCAGCCCTACCGCCCCGCCGCCCCCGCCCCCCGCGCCCCCCCCCCGCCCGCGGCCACGACCGCGAACGCCGCCCCCGCCACCACGACCCAGGGCAGCCCTCGGCTCCGGCCCAGGAGCACCCCCGCCGCCGCCTCCACCACCGCGACCAGCGCCTCGGGCCCCAGCGGCGTCTCCTCCGCCGCCAGCGCCCGCTCCGGGTCCGCCCCGAACGTCAGGAGGCCGACGTACACCGGGATCGCCGCCCCGACGCCCGTTGCCACGGCGACCGCCGCCCGGCGGATGCGCGCCGCCGGGATCGCGCCGGGAGGGAAGATCCAGAGCCGGCCCGCCCACGCCAGGGCCGGCGCCCAGGCGGGCCAGTCCGTGAGCAGGAGCACGAACACCGTCCCGGCCACCCCCCAGGCGAAGCCGCCCCCGTCCTCCTCCAGGACGGCGGCGAGCGCGGACGCGGCCAGGAGCGTCGCGAGCACCACCAGCGCCACGTGCGACCACCAGGCCCCCGCCCACACCAGCGACGGGAGGACCACCGCGACCACCGCCACCGCGCGGGTGCCCCGCCGGGAGAGGGCTCGGCTCGCCAGGGCGACCGCCGCCACCGCCGTCAGCGTCCCGAGCGCCACCGCGAGCCACTGCCGCCCGCCTCCGAACGGGAGCGTGAGCAGGTCGAGCAGGGGCACGCGGTCCCAAGGCCGGTAGAAGAGTGCGACGTCGTGCGCCGGGTTGGCGGGCAGCCGCGTCGACGCGAACCCCCGCACCGCGAAGGCGCCGACGGCGACGATCGCGAGCAGCCCCGCCGGAGCGACCTCGACGCCGCGGGGCGCCTCAGACAATGGGCTCGGCCGGCGCCTGATCCGCCTCGGGCACCACGAGCGTGCCGCAGCCCTCGGTGGTGAAGACCTCCTCCAGCAGCGCGCCGTCCCTGCGTCCGTCGATCACGTGCACCCGGGGGACGCCCCCCTGCAGCGCCCGCCGCACCGCCGCGATCTTGGGTCGCATCCCCCCGGAGAAGGCGCCGTCGGCCTCGAGGCGCCCGAGCTCGCGGAGGTCCGCCCAGTGGAGCAGGGACGCCGGGTCGTCCGCGTCGGCGAGGACGCCCGGGGCGCGGGTGAGGAGGATGAGCTTCGCGGCGTCCACCGCGATGGCGATCTCCGCCGCCATCGTGTCCGCGTTGACGTTGAACACGGCCCCCGCGCCGTCGGCACCGAGCGCGCAGACCACCGGGATGGCCCCCGACTTCAGCACCGCCCGCGGGACCGATCCGTCGACGCTCACCACGTCGCCGACCTCGCCGTAGTCGACGCGCTTCTCGCTCCCGTCGTCGTCCGTGACCGTGGCGGGCGGCCTCCGCTCCGCCGTGATCAGCCCCCCGTCCGCGCCCGACAGCCCCACCGCGCGCTCGCCCGCCTTCGCGATGGCGCTCACCAGGTCGATGCTGAGGGTCCCCCGGAACACCATCTTGGCGGCCTCGAGGACCTCCGGCGACGTGACCCGACGCCCCGCGATGCGCTCGATGTCGAGCCCGAGTCGCGCGGTCATCGCGTCGAGCTGGGGGCCCCCGCCGTGCACCACGACGACCCCCACGCGGAGCCGGTGCAGCACGGCGATGTCCCGCGCGACGCGCGCCAACGAGGTCGTCTCCGCCAGCAGCTCCCCGCCGAGCTTCACCACGAAGGTCTGCCCGTGGTAGGCGCGGAGGTAGGGGACCGCGGACAACAGGGGGATCGTGCGTTCCATCAGGACTCCGCGGGGCCGCCCGCGAGCGTGTCGCGCAGGGCGGTGAGGAAGGCGTCGACACCCTCGGGGGGGAGGACGGCGGGGGGGCAGAGGCGCAGGCACGCCGGGTCCGCGGCCGTCCCCGTCAGGACTCCGCGATCCCGCAGCGCGACGGCGACGGGGCGGGCGGGCCGGTCGAGGACGAGCCCGAGCAGCGCCCCCCGGCCCCGCACGGCGAGGACGCCCGGGATCCGGCCCGCCTCGTGCGTGATGCGCGCCCCGAGGGCGGCGGCCCGGGCCACCAGCCCCTCCTCCCGGATGGCCGCGAGCACGGCCCCCACCGCGGCGGCGGCGAGCGGGGCCCCCCCGAACGTCGTGCCGTGCTCGCCCGGCGCGACGGTCGACGCCATGACCTCGTTGCACAGCAGCGCGGCGACGGGGAACCCCGCCCCGAGGGACTTGCCGACAGTCACGAGGTCGGGCGAGCAGTCGGGCTCGGCGTGCCAGGCCATCGCCAGCCCGGTGCGGGCGATCCCGGTCTGCACCTCGTCCAGGATCAGCACGGCGCCGTGCTCGTCGCAGACCGCGCGGCAGGTCTCCAGGAAGCCGACGGGCGCGGGCACCGCCCCGGCGATCCCCTGGATCGGCTCGAGGATCACCGCGGCCACGTCCGGCCCCATCGCCGCCCGCAGCGCCGCCTCGTCGCCGAGCGGCACGAACCTCGCCGACGCGTGCGCAGGAGCGTGATCCGAGCGGTAGTGCCCCGCGTGCGTGACGCCCAGGCAGGCCATCGTCCGACCGTGGAAGCCCCCCTCCATGGCCACGACCACCTCGCGCCCCGTGGCCTTGCGGGCGATCTTGAGGGCCGCCTCGTTCGCCTCGGCTCCGCTGTTCACGAGGAACGCGCGCGCCATCCGCGTGAAGTCGCACAAGGCCTCGATCGCGGCGGCGCGGACGGGCACGGGCGCGACGGTCGTGATGAACGACAGCGTCTCCGCCTGGGCGGCGATCGCCCGCACCCAGCCCGGGTGACCCTGGCCGAGCAGCGCGACGGCGTGGCCGCCGTAGAAGTCCCAGTAGGCGTTCCCGTCCGCGTCGAACAGCCGCGCGCCTTCGCCCCGCACGATCGAGAACGGCAGGACGGAGGCCTCGGAGAGCAGGGTCAGGGCAGGCACGGCGCGCTCCGCAGCCCCCGGTCGACCGCCGATCCGAGCGACAGGTTGAGGCACTGGACGGCCTGCGCCGCCGCTCCCTTGCCGAGGTTGTCGATCGCGGACAGGACCGCGACCGTCTCCTCCTCCACCGCCGCCGACAGGTCGCAGAAGGCGGTGCCGCGGACGTGCCGCAGCTGGGGCGTCCCCGCGCGCAGTCGGATCCCCGGGTGCGCGCCGTACGCGTCCTCGAAGAGGGCCGCCACGTCGTCGACGCTCATCGGCTCCGCGGGGCGAACGAACGACGTCGCGAGGATCCCGCGATCGAAGGGGCCGGAGAGCGGCACGAACCGCAGGCCCGCGAAGGGCCCGAGGCCGCGCAGAAAGGCCGTGATCTCGGGCGCGTGCTGGTGCGCGAGCACCTTGTAGGCCTTCAGGTTCACGAAGCGCTCGGGGTGGTGCGTACCCGCCTTGGGGGTCGCGCCCGAGCCCGTCGAGCCGGTCACCGCGGCGCAGGAGACCGGTCCGTCCACGAGCCCCGCCGCGACGAACGGGGCGATGCCCAGCGCGATGGCGGTGGCGAAGCACCCCGGCACCGCGATCCGCCGGGCTCCGACCAGCCGGTCGGCGTGCCACTCGGCGGCCCCGTAGACCCACCCGGGAGCGTGTCGGTGGTCGGCGGAGAGGTCGAGGATCCGGGGGGCGCCCGCCGCCTCCAGCGCCGCGACGGGGCCCGCGGCCGCGCCGTGGGGCACGGCGAGCAGCACGGCGTCGAGCGCGGCGAGCGTCTCCGCGTCGAAGGTCGACGCGCGCAGATCGGTGAGCCCCGCGAGGCCGGGGTGGATCGCCGCCAGGGAGTCGCCCGCGCGCGAGGTCGACGTGACGGCCGCGAGCCGGATGTCCGGGTGCCCCAGCAACCACCGGATCAGCTCGGCGCCCGCGTAGCCCGTCCCCCCCACGACCGCGACCCGGGACGTCACGTCGCGCCCCCGAGGATCGAGCCCTCCAACGCGTCCAGGACGACGTCCGCGAACGCCGTCGTGCTCGCCCGCGCGTTGACCGCGGGCACCCCGCACCGCTCGGCCACCCGGTCGCTGCCCGCCGTGTTGTCCGTCGCGGGCCCGGTGACGACGGCGGGCCTCCAGCTCGTGGCCTCCAGCAGCTTGACCCCGCCCCAGGCCGCCACGGGATCGGTGGCCGCGAGCACGAGCGCGCCGTGCAGGGCCCGGACCTCCGGATCGGCGAGGATCCTGTCCACGCCGTAGGTCCCCAGGATCCCGTCCCCCAGCTCGACGACGAGCACGTCGGCCCCCACGTCGGCCAGGGCGGCGATGCAGCCCTTCGCCACCGACTCGACCTCGATCCCCGTCGTCGACGGGATGCCCGCGTCCACGAACGTGACCGACGCCATGGCGCCGTGGTCCGCCATCTCCAGCGAGTCCCGCCGCAGCGCCACGCCCGTGACCTTCGTGGCCGCGACCCGGAGCCCGCGGCTCGTCGCCTCGCGGATGAACAGGCACGCCGCCGCGGTCTTGCCCGCGTGCATGCAGGTCCCCGCCACCAGCACCACCGGCGGCATGGGGGAGGGGAGCCGATCGGCGAGGGCGACGGGCCCCGGGAAGATGCTCGCGGGCACACCGACGCGGCGGCCGAGCTGGGGGAAGGTCATGACGGCGCCGAGCACCTCGACGCGGCACGGCGGCCCCACGTCCGGGTTCGCCGACGTGCACTCGCCGATGACGCCTCCCAGGTTGAGCAGGTGCAGCACGTCGCCCGCGGCGACCGCCTCGGGGACCCGCCCCGCGAACCCCCGCAGCGCCTGTCGCGCCCCCAGGACGCCCGCCACCACGTCGCCCCGCTGCACGCGGGTCATGCGGCCGTGCACGTCCTCCACCTGGTTGTAGACGACCTTGTTGTCCAGCACGCGGACCGCGATCACGGTCCCCGGCCGCGCGGGGATCGGGCCCCCGACGGTCACGTCGCGGTGCAGCTCCACGTTCCGCGTGGCGGACGCGATCTTGTCGAGACGGATACGCACGCGCGGAGAATCCGCGCCTCGGTCGGGGTCGTCAACCGGCGGAGGAGGCATATCGACGCCTTGCTGGCGAGCAGGCCCGCTATGCTAAGCCCCTCACGAGGCCGCCGTCGGCCGGAGGAAGTCCATGTCTCGTCTCACCGGCCTGATCTGCACGATCGCCGCCCTCGCCGTGCTGGTCCTCGCGGGCGAAGCCTTCGGCGTCGTCCTGAACTACAACGGCGCGTCCTGCTGCCCGCAGAGCTACACCGAGCAGGGCGTCCTCCACCTGAACTACTACAACTCGTTCGGGAACAGCGGCCACTGGCACGCCTCGGGCTCCGGCGCGGGGCGCTACATCTACGGCCACTCGAGCTGCTGCTCGAACCTCGGCCGCATCCGGATGTCCAACGGCTCCGCGTTCACGGTCAGCAGCCTCGACCGTCGCGGCGGCGGGTCGGGCCGATGGCGCGCCTTCAGCGGGAACACCGTCGTGGGCACGGTCACGATCTCGGGATCGAGCGGGACCTTCAACTTCCCCTCGTCCTTCAGCAACATCACCCGCATCGACATCGACCAGATGAACGGCAGTCACGGCTGGGACAACCTCGCGATCAACGCCTGCACGGTCACGTCCGCGAGCGCGGGCGGGCCGTACTCCGTCGCGGAGGGGAGCAGCTTCACCGCCAGCGGGAGCGGGGCCGGATCGGCGGCGCTCTCCTACGCCTGGGATCTGAGCGGGAACGGCTCCTACAACGACTCGACGACCCAGAACCCCACGGTCAACTCGGCGACGTACGCGTGGGACGGGACCACGACCCGCACGATCGGCGTCCAGGTCACCTGCGGCTCGGGCGGCAGCGCCACCACCTCCTCGGCTACCGTCAGCGTCTCGAACGTGGCCCCCACGCTCAGCGCGACCATCCCCGGCACGGGCGTCGAGGCGGGCTCGGTCTCGTTCAGCTCGTCGACGGTCGATCCCGGCCCGGAGACCCACACGTACCTGTGGAGCTTCGGCGACGGTGGCAGCTCCACGCAGCAGAACCCGACGCACACCTACCAGGACGACGGCACCTACAACGTCACCGTCACGGTCGACGACGGCGAGGCCACCGACACCGTGACGAGCCAGATCGTGGTCGCGAACCTCAACCCCACGCTGCAGACCTGGACCGGCCCGCTCGCGGGCGACGAGGGCTCCGCCCTGGCCTACGTCGGCATCGGGTCCGACCCCTCCCCGGTCGACGCTGCGGCGCTCACCTACACCTGGGACTGGGGCGACGGCACCACGTCCGCGGGCGACGGGGCGAGCCACGCCTGGGCCGATCAAGGGTCCTTCTCCGCCTCGGTGACGGTCGCGGACCCGCAGGCGGGCACCGACCAGCAGACCTTCACGGTCTCGATCGCCAACGTCGCGCCCACGATCACGTCGTCGCCGCCGCTGTTCGTCCAGGAGGGCGCCCAGTACAACTACAGCCCCACCGTCACCGATCCCGGCGTGAACGACACGCACGCGTGGTCGCTCGGCGCCCACCCCGCGGGCATGACGATCGCGCCCCTCTCGGGCGCCGTCTTCTGGACCCCGACGTTCGCCCAGGGGGGCGAGAACCCCGTCGACGTGATCGTCGACGACGGCGACGGCGGCGTCACGACCCAGGCGTTCGCCGTCGAAGTGACCTACACCGACGACGACAACGACGGCATGGCCGACTCCTGGGAGGGCGACAACGGCCTCGATCCCACGGTCGACGACTCCGCCGCCGACCCGGACGGCGACGGCCTGTCCAACCTCGAGGAGTTCCAGGGCGGCACGGACCCGAACAGCTTCGACGGCCCCGACGCGCCCGTGCCCACGGCCCCGATCTCCGGCGTGGAGGTCGACACCCAGCGGCCCACCCTGGAGTGGACCAACGCGACCGACCCCGGCGGCGACGTCCTCACGTACGAGGTCGAGGTGTACGCGGACTCGGCCCTGACCCTGCCCCTCGCCTCCGCCACCGACGTCGCCTCGGGCGCGGGCTCCTCGTCCTGGTGGACGGACGTGCTGCTCCCCGAGAACGCCGACGCCCACTGGCGCGTCCGGGCGTCCGACGCCGCGGCTTCGGGCCCCTGGTCGAGCGTCGAGAGCTTCTTCGTCAACAGCTGGAACGAGGCCCCGGAGACGCCCACGCCGCTGTACCCGGTCGACGGCGAGACGGTGACGGACCTGAGCCCGGTCGCCTCGTGGACGGACGGCGTGGACGCCGACCGAGACCTGCTGACCTACGAGATCCGGGTGCGCGACGAAGCCGGCGGGGAGGTCGCCGCGGGCGCGACGGGCGGCCGGGACGTCTCCTGGGCCGTCGACGCGACGCTCGTGGAGGACGCCTGGTACTCCTGGGACGTGCGCGCGCTCGACCCGGACGGGCTGGCGAGCGACTGGTCCGCGAGCGAGGACTTCTTCGTCAGCGGCGAGAACGAGGCCCCCGCGGACATCGTATGGCTCAGCCCGCTGCACGAGGAGAGCATCGAGACCCTGTCCCCGGTCCTCCGCGCCACCGAGTCCGTCGATCCCGAGGGGCGCGAGCTCATCTACCGGTTCGAGCTCGACCGCGTGGAGTCCTTCGACGGCGAGGACCTGGCGATCAATGAGGTCGATCACACCGGAACGGGCGAGACCGTCTGGTCGCTCGCCGAGGACGACATCGAGCTGATCGCCAACTCCACCTGGTACGGGCGCGTCCGGGCCGTGGACGCGGACGGCGTGGGCTCGACCTGGGCCGTCATCGAGTTCCTCGTGCGCGGCGGCAACGACGCCCCGCCGGTGCCGCCGCTGATCTCCCCCGAGGACGGGGGCGTGGCGTCCAACACCGTGCCGACGTTCGTCGCGGGCCACGTCGTGGACCCCGAGGGCGATCTCGTCGGGTACCAGTTCCGCCTTTCGCCCGACTCGGGGGCCCAGTACGTGCTGCACGAGTCCGGCGTGATCGACGCGGGCGGCGGCCCGGCGGGCACCGAGACCGAGACCTCCTGGCGGGTGCCGGAGGCCATCGCGGGCGAGTTCTACTGGACGGCCCGCTCTGTCGACGAGCAGGGCGCGGCCTCGGACTGGGCGAACCCGTGGCTCGTGACGGTCGGAGACGGAATCGCCGGAAACTGCGAGCAGTGCAACGCTTCGTTCGCTCCCGCCGGCCCGCGCGGGGCCCTCGCGATCCTGGCGCTGTTCGCGCTCGCGGGGGTCCGTCGGCGGCGCTGAGCCCGTTTCGGGCACGACCTTCCCGGTGGCTGCCGGGCCCGCGATGTGCTAGCGATCCCCCGTCCACCGGCAGGGCGGTGCGACGGGAGGTTTCATGTCGTTCAAGAGTCTTTTCGCCGCTGCGATCGTAGTCGCCGCGACCTTCGCGTTCGCCCCCGAGGCGGAGGCGATCACGGTCACCTACAGCAACATCAGCGGCACCGGGTTCCAGTACACCCAGAACGGGGTGCGGCACCGCTCGTACTACAACTCGTTCTCGAACAACG
This sequence comes from uncultured Rickettsiales bacterium, assembly GCA_964512225.1. Lineage (GTDB taxonomy): Bacteria > Myxococcota_A > UBA796 > UBA9615 > UBA9615 > CAZEKB01. The sequence continues at coordinate 8,405 of CAZEKB010000113.1, forward strand.
GGCACTACCACAGCAATACGAACGACTACATCTGGTACCACTCGGGCTGCTGCTCGAACCGGGCCCGGATCGACATGGCGAACGGCACCACGTTCACCATGTCGTCGTTGACCCGCCGCCGGTCCGGCAGCTCGAGCTGGACGGCCTACAACGCCGCCGGGTCGTCGGTCGGCTCCGTGTCGATCTCCGGGTCCAGCGGCGTGTACAACTTCCCCGCCAACTGGACCAACCTGAGCCGCGTCGACATCGTGTTCTCCAGCGGGCAGTTCGGCTGGGACAACCTCGAGGTCAATACCTGCACGGTGACCGCGGACGCGGGCGGCCCCTACAGCGTCGCCGAGGGGAGCAGCGTCACCCTCTCCGCCGCCGCTTCGACCGCGACCGGGGGCACGCTCACCTACGCGTGGGACTTCGACAGCGGCTCCGGCACGGGCCCGTTCAACGACGCGACCGGCGTGGGCCCGTCCTTCGACGCGGACACCTCGACGGGCGCCGCCCTCAACGGCCCCGCGAGCGCCACCGTGGGCGTCCAGGCCTCCTGCAGCGGCGTGGTGGACGACGACACGGCGACCGTCAACGTCACGAACGTCGCCCCCACCGTCAGCGAGACGATCCCGACCACCGCCGACGAGGGCGACACGGTCTCGTTCAGCGTGAGCGCGACGGATCCGGGCCCCGACACCCTCACCTACCTGTGGGACTTCGGCGACGGCAACAGCTCGACGCAGCAGAACCCCACGCACGTGTACAGCGACGACTCCACGGGCCAGACCAACGGCTACTACACGGTGACCGTGACGGTGAGCGACGGCGCGGACAGCACGCAGGCGTCCGGCAACATCACCGTCGCCAACCTCGCGCCGAGCGTCACCACCCTGAGCGGCCCGAGCACCGGCGACGAGGGTTCGACCCTGACCTTCTCCGCGTTCGGTACGGATCCCGGCCCCGTGGACAACCTCGCCCTCACGTACTCGTGGGACTGGGGCGACGGCACCACCGGGTCCGGCACGAGCCCGAGCCACGCCTGGGACGACGACAGCGGAACGACCTACTCCTCCCCGTACACCGTCACCCTCACCATCACGGACCCCCAGGGCGCCACCGACACGGACACCCAGGTGGTGACGATCGGCAACGTCGCTCCCTCGATCACGAGCAGCCCCGTGCTCACGGCCGACGAGGCGGTGGAGTGGACCTACCAGGCGACCGCGGTGGACCCGGGCACGGACACGATCACGTGGTCGCTCAGCGCGAGCGCCCCCGCGGGCATGACGCTCGCGCCCCTCACCGGCGCGATCTCCTGGACGCCGACGTTCGCGGACGTGGGCACGGCCTCCTTCACCCTGACCGCCGACGACGGCGACGGGGGCCAGGACGTGCAGTCGGTCACGCTCACGATCGGGTTCACCGACGCCGAAGGTGACGGCCTCCCCGACACCTGGGAGACCGACAACGGCCTCGACCCCACGATCGACGACTCCGGGCTCGACCCCGACGGCGACGGGGTCAGCAACCTCGACGAGTACCTGGGCGGCACGGATCCGAACGTGTTCGACGGCCCCGACGTCCCGGTCCAGATCTCGCCCATCGACGGAGCGGAGGTCGCCGACTCCCGGCCCACGCTCACCTGGGACCCGGCCAACGATCCCAACGGCGACGACCTCACGTACGACGTGGAGGTCTACGAGGACGCCGGCCTCGCCGTGCTCCTGACGTCCACCACCGGCGTCGACGGGCTGACCTGGCAGGTCGACACGCCGCTGGCCGAGAACATGGACGCCTACTGGCGCGTGCGCGCCGACGACGGGAACGTCGCGGGCACCTACTCCGCCCTCGCGCCCTTCTTCGTGAACGAGACCAACGAGGCCCCGGGCGAGCCCGGGCTCCTGTTCCCCGCGGACGAAGAGACGGTCGCGACCCTGCGGCCCGAGGCGAACATGTCCGAGGCCACGGACGTCGACCGCGACGCGCTCGGCTACCGCATCCGGGTATGGCTCGACGAGACGATGGTCACCGAGGGGTGGCTCGACCCCGTCGCCCGCGACGTGACCTGGGAGGTCGACGTCGACCTCGAGGAAGACACCTGGTACTCCTGGGACGCCCGGGCCGAGGACGAGCACGGCCTCGCCGGCGAGTGGGCCGAAGCGGAGCTCTTCTTCGTCTCCACCGAGAACGCCGCTCCCGTCGGGACCTGGTTCGTCGATCCGCTCGACGGCGACGTCGTCGACTCGGTCTCGCCCGCGCTCGAGGCCACCGAGGGCGAGGACCCCGAGGGCGGCGAGCTGACGTACGCATTCGAGGTCGACACCGCCGCGAGCTTCGACTCCGGCGACCTGGCGACGGGCACGGTCGAGGCTTCGGACACGGGCACCGTGACCTGGGACCTGGCGGCCGAGGGCGTCGAGCTGACGGAGAACACGACCTGGAACGCCCGCGTGCGCGCCGAGGACGAAGGCGGCGTGGGCTCGGCCTGGGACACGATCGAGTTCTTCGTGCGCGGCGACAACGACGCCCCGCCCACCCCCGCCCTGGTCTCCCCGGAGGACGGCGCGGTGCTCGGCGAGGCCGCCCCGATCGTCGCGATCGGCCACGTGGTCGACCCCGAGGGCGACACGGTCTTCTACGAGATCGCCGTGGCGCGGGACGCCGAGCTGACGGACATCGTCGGCTCCGTCGAGGGCCTGGTCGAAGGCTCCGGCCCCGAGGGTACGGTCGATCAGGCGACGTGGCAGCTCACCGAGCGCGTCAACGGCACCTGGTACTGGTCGGCCCGCGCGGTCGACGAGCACGGCGCCGCGTCGGACTGGGCCGAGGCGTGGTCCTTCAGCTTCGACGACAGCGATCCGGTGCCCCCGCCGGACGACACCGGCGACTGCAGCTGCACCAACAGCCTCGCCTCGGCGTCGAGCGCGGGCCCCCTCGCCCTGCTCCTGTTGGTGATTCCCGCCCTGCGTCGCCGCCGTTCGTGAAAAAGTAGAGGGATGAACGCCCGCGTCGCCCTCGTCTTCGCCGCCGCCTTCCTCTTCGCGGGGGAGGCGGCGGCCATCACGCTCAACTACAACAACCTGCCCTCCAGCAGCTCGTTTCAGTACACGAGCCAGGGCGTCCGCCAGCGGCACTACAACACCAACTACACCAGCAGCACGGGGCACTACCACCGCGGTGGCTCGTCCTCGAACTACTGGATCTTCGCGCACTCGTCCTGCTGCTCGAGCCGGATGATCCTGGACATGCCGGGCACGTCGGCGTCGTTCGTCATGGGCACCCTGCTCGTGATGGACGACAACAGCAGCGCGTCCTGGACCGGCTTCCTCAACGGCTCCGTCGTGTGGACCGCCCAGGCCACCGGCGGCAACGGGTCCACGTTCTCGTTCCCGACGCAGCCCATCGACGAGCTTCGGCTGCTCGTGCCCACCGGCGGCAACTACGGCTGGGACAACCTCACGGTCAACCCGTGCAGCCCCTCCAACGTGTCCGCGGGCGGCCCCTACAGCGTCGACGAGGGCGACACCGTCACGATGAACGCGTCCGGCTCCGGCGGCTCGCTCAACTACCTGTGGGACTTCGACGGCGGCTCGGGGACCGGCCCCTACAACGACGGCACGGGCGTCAACGCGGTGCTGGACACCACGGTCTACGGGTGGGACGGGCCGCTGACGACCACGATCGGCGTCGAGGGCAACTGCGGAGGCAGCTCGCTCTCGGATACGACGACCGTCACGGTGAACAACGTGGCGCCGACCCTCACCATCTCGACCCCGGCGACGGTGGACGAGGGCGCGCTGACGACCTTCGTGGGCGCCGGGTACGACCCCGGGCCGACGGACCAGGCCGCCCTCGCCTACAACTGGGACTGGGGGGACTCGACCGCCGCGGGCACCACGTCGACGCCGACCCACGCCTGGGCCGACGAGGGCACGTTCGCGCTGACGGTCACGGTCACGGACCTCGCGGGCGACACCGACACGGTCTCGACGTCGATGGCGGTGGAGAACGTGGCCCCCGAGTTCACGTCGACGCCCGCGGCCATCGCCGAAGAGGGGGTCGAGTACAGCTACACGCCCACGGTGTTCGATCCCGGCGTGAACGACCTCCTCACCTACAGCCTGGGGCCCAACAACCCCACGGGGGCCGCGGTGGCACCCCTCACCGGCTTCTTCACGTGGACCCCGACCTACGGGGACTCGGGTGAGAACACCCTGAGCATCACCGTCGACGACGGCGACGGCGGCGTGACGACCCAGACGTGGACCGCGACGGTCGACCTCGAAGACGCCGACGGCGACGGCATGGCCGACGGCTGGGAGCTCGACAACGGTCTCGATCCGAGCGACCCCGCGGACGCCGCCCTGGACCCGGACGGCGACGGCCTCACCAACGTCGACGAGTTCGACGAGGGTCAGGACCCGAACGTCTTCGACGGCCCCGGCGCCCCGGTCGCGACCACGCCCGAGGAGGGCACCTTCATCCTCGAGTTCCGGCCCACCCTGCGCTGGGACGAGGCGACGGACCCCAACGGCGACACCCTCACCTACGAGGTCGAGGTGCACGACGACGCAGGGCTCGCCTCGCTCGCGATCTCCCAGGCCGAGATCAACGGCCTCGCGTGGGACCTCGCGGTGAACCTGGACGAGAACACCGAGTACCACTGGCGGGTCCGCGCCCACGACGGCTGGACCTTCGGCCCGTGGTCGAACGTGCTGTGGTTCTTCGTCGACACCGGCAACCAGGCCCCCGAGGCGCCCGTGCCGCTCTACCCGATCGACGGGGAGACGGTCGCGGAGCTGCAGCCCACCCCCGAGTGGGCCACGGGCGTGGACCCGGACCGCGACCCGCTCACCTACGACATCCGCGTGACGGACGACAACGGCGCGCTCATCACCCAGGGGTCGACCACCGCCGCCCGGGACACGTGGACCCTCGACGTGGCCCTCGACGAGGACAGCTGGTACCGCTGGACGGTGCGGGCCGTGGACGACGAGGGCCTGGCCGGGCCCTGGAGCGTCGACGAGCGCTTCTTCGTCTCCACCGCGAACGCCGCGCCGAGCGACGTGTACTTCATCTCCCCGGAGGACGGCGAGTCCATCGGCACGCAGTCGCCGAACCTCGTGGCCACCGAGAGCGTCGACCCCGAAGGCGACGAGCCCGTGTACCACTTCACGCTCGACGCCGAAGAGGACGACGGCGAGGACCCGCTGGAGGCGTGGATCGCCCACAACGGCAGCGGCGAGGTCGCCTGGGTGCTCAACAACGACGAGATCGAGCTGCGCGCCAACACCCACTGGGTGGCGCGCGTGCGCGCCGAGGACTCCGGCGGCGTCGGGGGCGCCTGGGACCAGGTCACGGTGTTCATTCGCGGCGCCAACGACGCTCCGCCGGTGCCCGAGCTCATCTCCCCCGAGGACGGCGCCTCCGTGGAGGTGGTCGAGTTCGTCGTCGGAACGGTCGCCGATCCCGACGGCGATCCCGTCACGTACCGCGTCCGCGTGGCCCGGGACGAGGACTTCACCGACATCGTCGCCTTCGAAGAGAACCTCGAGCCGGACGGCGACACCCTGTCCTGGGCGCCGTCGAGCGTGGGCGGCACCGTCTACTGGACGGCTCGCGCGGTCGACAACTCCGGCGTCGCGTCCGCCTGGGCGGAGCCCTGGAGCGTGACCGTGGGCGGCCCCCTGGCGGGCTGCGACAACTGCGAGGCGTCGCTCGGCGGGAGCGCCTCGGGAGCGACCGGCATAGCGATCTTGCTGGCCCTTACCTGCCTGGGTCGACGCCGTCGCTTCGTGCTATAGCTGAGCCCGTCCGCACGCGGACTCCGGCCGACTGCCCTCGACCGAAACTCTCTCGTTGTACACGGAACGCGGCTTGGGGGACTGGCCGCCGGAGGTCCGTCCGATGACTCGTCTTCCCAAGCTCTTCACGCTCTCCCTCGCCGTCTTCGCCGTCGGCTCCTTCTTCGCCGTCTCGGACGCCGCGGCGGTCACGGTGACCTACAGCTCGATCAGCGGTACGGGCTTCCAGTACACCGAGAGCGGCGTGCGCATCCGGTCGTACTACAACTCGTTCTCGAACAGCGGGCACTACCACTCCAATTCGGGCGACTACATCTGGTACCACTCGGGCTGCTGCTCGAACCGGGCGCGGATCGACCTCTCCGCGGGCGGCACCTTCTCGCTGGACTCGATCGTGCGCCGCCGCAGCGGCACCGCCACGTGGACGGCCTACAACGCGTCCGGCAGCAGCATCGGCTCGGTCACCGTCACGGGCTCCTCCGGCACGTACAACTTCCCGTCGAACTGGTCGAACCTCAGCCGGGTCGACATCGTCTTCAGCAGCGGGCAGTCCGGCTGGGACAGCATGGTCGTCAACACCTGCAACCCGCCCAGCAACGCGAACGCGGGCGGGCCGTACACCCTCGCCGAGGGCGGCAGCGGCAACCTCTCCGGCTCGGGTTCGGGCGACCAGACCCTGTCCTACAACTGGGACTTCACCGGGAACGGCGTCTACAACAACGCCAGCGGCGCCTCCCCCACGTTCAACGTCGGCTCCTCCGCGGGCAGCGCCCTCGACGGCCCCGGCAGTCACACCGTGGGGCTCCAGGTCACGAGCTCCACGTGCTCGGGCACGTCCACGGACACGGCCACCATCAACATCACGAACGTCGCCCCCACGATCAGCACGTCGTCGATCCCGGCGACGGGCAACGAGGGCTCCGGCGTCTCGTTCAGCGTCTCCGCCTCCGACGTCGGTCCGGACACGCTCACCTACCTCTGGAGCTTCGGCGACGGCAACAGCTCGACCGCCCAGAACCCCACGCACACCTACGACGACAACAGCCCCTACACGGTCACGGTCACCGTCAGCGACGGCGACTCCGGGAGCGTCCAGGCGTCCGGCGGGATCCTGATCAGCAACGTCGCTCCCGTGATCGGCACCATCTCCGGCGCGACGAACGCGACGGAGGGCGACACGGAGTCCTACTCGGCCACCGTCACGGACATCAGCTCGGCGGACGCCAACGCCGGATACACGTACGCCTGGGTCCTCACGGACACCGGCGGCGGGACCCAGACGTCCAGCTCGGCGACCCCGTCGTTCACCTTCGCGGACGACGACGTCTACACCCTCGCCCTGACCGTCACCGACAAGGACGGGGGCATCGACACCGACTCCATCACGATCAACGTCGTCAACGCCAACCCGACCGCGTCGATCAGCGGCCCGACCTCCGCCACCGAGGGGCAGTCCCTCTCCTTCACCGGCTCGGCGACGGACCCGGGTTCGGAGACCTTCACCTACACGTGGACCTTCGGTGACGGCGGGAACGCGACCGGGACCAACGTGACCCACACGTACGTGGACGAGGGGACGGGGAGCTACACCGTCACGCTCACGGTCGCCGACGGCGACGGGGGCAGCGATCAGGCGACGCAGGTCGTGACCGTCGCCAACGTCAACCCGACGATCGACACCTTCGTGGTGCCCCCAAGCGGCGTCGAGGCCGGCGTGCTCGCGTTCACCTCGAGCGCCTCGGACGTGGGCGTGAACGACGTGCTCACCTTCCTGTGGGACTTCGGCGACGGGAGCCAGTCCACGTCGCAGAACCCCACGCACGCCTACGCCGACGAAGGCACGGGCTCCTACACCGTGACCCTCACGGTCAGCGACGGCGACACCGGCACCGCGACCCAGAGCACGGCGATCACGATCGCGAACGTGAACCCCGTGGCCGACCCCATCACCGGGCCCGCCACCGGCATCGAGGGGCAGGCCCTGTCGTACTCCTCGGGCGGGTCGGACGTGGGCACCCTCGACACGCTGACGTACAGCTGGGACTGGGGCGACGGGACGACGGCGACCCCGGGCGCCTCGGCGACGCACACGTACAGCAACGACGGCACCTACACCATCACCTTCACCGTCACGGACAACGACGGCGGCACGGACACTTCGACCCTCACCGTGGTCATCGCGAACGTGCCCCCCACGGTCACGAGCATCTCCCCGGCACTCACCGGCGACGAGGGCACGACGTACTCCTTCTCGGCCTCGGCGACGGACCCGAGCCCCGTCGACTCCCTGGGCCTGACCTGGTCCTGGAACTGGGACGACAACACGTCGTCGGGCGTGGGGGCGACGCCTTCGCACGCCTGGGACGACGAGGGCACCTACACGGTCACGGCGACGGTCACCGATCCCGGAGGCCTCACCGACAGCGACACGGTGGCCGTCACGATCAACAACGTGGCCCCGGAGATCGTCACGAACCCGCCCGAGTTCGGCGACGAGGCGGTCGAATACACCTACGCGGCGGGCGCGACCGACCCCGGCGCGGACACCCTCACCTGGTCGCTCGCGAGCAGCGCGCCCGCGGGCGCCGTGATCGACCCCTCCACGGGCGTCGTCACCTGGACCCCGACCTTCGCGCAGCAGGGGATCAACACGTTCACCGTCACCGTCGACGACGGCGACGGGGGCACCGATACGCAGTCGTGGACCGTGCTCGTCGGCTTCACGGACAACGACGGCGACGGCATGGCCGATACCTGGGAGACGGACAACGGCCTCGACCCGACGACCGACGACTCCGGGCTCGACCCGGACGGCGACGGCCTCACGAACCTCGACGAGTTCCTCACCGGCCAGGACCCGAACGTCTCGGATCTCCCGGATCCGCCGGTCCTCACCTACCCGATCCAGGACGAGGAGGTCGCCGACCCGCGACCGACCCTCGCGTGGGATCCGGCGTCCGACCCGAACGTCGACCCCCTCACCTACGACGTGGAGGTCTACGAGGACGCCGCGATGTCGACCCTGGTCGCCTCGATCGAGGGCGTCGACGGCCTGTCGTGGCAGCAGGACAGCCCGCTGACCCTCGAGAACCACGTGTACCACTGGCGGGCCCGCTCCGACGACGGATGGGGCAAGTCGATCTTCTCCGACCTCGAGACCTTCTTCCTCAACGAGTTCAACGAGCCGCCGGGCGAGCCCGTGGCGCTGTACCCGGTCGACGAGGAGACGATCGGCACGCTGACGCCGTCGCCGGAGATGGTCGAAGGCGTCGACCCCGACCTCGACCTCGTGAGCCACTGGGTCCGCGTGTGGAACGCGGACGGCTCCGAGATGCTGACGGAGGGCTACATCGCGGCCACCGCCCGCGACGTGAGCTGGCAGATCGACATCACGCTGGAAGAGGACACCTGGTACCAGTGGAACGCCCAGGCCGAGGACGAGCACGGCCTCACGTCGGACTGGACCGAGCCGGAGCTCTTCTTCGCCACCTCCGAGAACGCACCCCCGCTGGACGTGCGCTTCACGTCGCCGGACGACGGGTCGGCCGTGGAGTCGGTGTCGCCGAGCCTGACGTACACGCTGTCGGAGGACCCCGAGGGTCGCACCGTCGACTACGAGCTCGACCTGGACACGGACGAGGGGTTCAACTCGGGCGACCTGGTCTCCTTCCTCCAGGAGGACGGCTCGGCCGGCCTGCTCGACCTGGCGGTCGAAGGCACGGAGCTGACGGAGAACACCTGGTGGAACGCGCGGGTCCGCGCCGTCGACCAGGACTCGGGCACCTCCGCGTGGGACACGATCGAGTTCTTCGTGCGCGGCGAAAACGACGCGCCGCCGACGCCGGTGCTGGTGAGCCCCGAGGACGGCGCGGTGATCGAGAACCCGTCGCCGACGCTGGCGGTGGCGCACGTGGAGGACCCCGAGGGCGACCTCGTGCTCTACGAGATCCTGGTGGCCTCGGACGTCGAGGGCGCCCTGGTCATCGCGCAGGGCGACGGGCTCGTCGGGGGCGCGGGGCCCGAGGGCACGGCAGACCAGACGTCCTGGCGCGTGGATGCGAACCTCGAGGGTGTCGTGTACTGGACGGCGCGGGCGGTCGACGAGCGCGGCGCGGCGTCGGACTGGGCCGATCCGTGGATGCTGACGGCGGACACCGGCGAGCCGGTCGGCGCCCAGCCGGACGACATCCTCACCGGCGGCTGCTCGAACTGCCAGGGCGAAGCTTCGCTGGCGTCGGCCGACGCCCCCGTGGGCTTCGTCGCGCTGGCGATGCTGCTGCTGGTTCCTGCCGTTCGTCGTCGGCGCTGAGGACGCGTCGACCCTGTCGCCCCGACCTGCGAGGGTTCGGGGCGACGCCGGGAGATCTTGGAGCTACGATCGCCCGGCAGTCACCGAGGCGCGGGACGCGTCCGCCAATGGAGAACATCGAATGACTCGTACGCTAGCCCTCATCTGCGGTCTGACCGTGGCCGGCCTGATGATCTACGTCCCCGAGGCGGAGGCGATCCAGGTCACCTACAGCAACATCAGCGGCACGGGCTTCCAGTACACCCAGAACGGCGTTCGGCACCGCTTCTACTACAACAACTTCAGCACCACGGGTCACTACCACAGCAACTCGGGCGACTACATCTGGGGCCACGCGTCCTGCTGCTCCAACCGGGCGCGCATCGACATGTCGTCGGGGGGCACCTTCACGCTGGACAACATCACGCGGCGCCGCAGCGGGAATACCACCTGGACGGCCTACAACGCGTCCGGCTCCTCGATCGGCTCGGTCTCGATCTCCGGAAGCAGCGGCGTCTACAACTTCCCGGCCAACTGGACGAACCTGAGCCGGGTCGACATCGTCTGGTCGAGCGGTCAGTTCGGCTGGGACAACATGAACATCAACACCTGTTCGAGCACGACCGCGCAGGCGGGCGGGCCCTACAGCGTGGCCGAGGGCAGCGCGGTGACCCTCTCCGGGTCCGGCACGCCGTCGGGCGTGAACTACGCCTGGGACTTCGACAGCGGCAGCGGCGGCGGTCCCTACAACGACGGGTCGTCCGCGAGCCAGTCGCTCAACACGGCGACCCTCGGCTGGGACGGCACGAGCTCCCACACGATCGGCCTGCAGGTCACCTGCCCGAGCGGCAGCGGCGCCAGCACCGACACGGCGACCGTCAACGTGAGCAACGTCGCCCCGACGGTCAACGCGAGCGTCCCCGGCACCGGCACCGAGGGCTCCCCCGTGAGCTTCTCCGTCACCGCGAGCGACCCGGGTCCGGACACGCTGACCTACCTGTGGAGCTTCGGCGACGGAAACAGCAGTACGCAGCAGAACCCGACCCACACCTACGCCGACAACGGCTCGTACTCCGTGACCGTCACCGTCGGTGACGGGGAGACGACCACCCAGGGGAGCGGGACGATCGTGATCTCCAACGCGGCCCCGACGGTCTCCATCGGCGGCGACTCCACGGGCGTGGAGGGGACCGCGATGAACTTCACGTCGACGGTCACCGACGCCGGCGTCAACGACACGCACACCTACCTGTGGAGCTTCGGCGACGGCGGCAGCTCGACCTCGGCGAACCCCTCGCACACGTACGCGGACGAGGGCCCCGGCAGCTACACCGTCGGCCTCACGGTCACGGACAACAACGGCGACAGCAGCTCCACCACCGCGGCCATCACGGTCTCCAACGTCGTCCCGACGGTCACGACCGCGTCCGGCGCCGGGCAGCCCGAGGGCTCCCCCGTCTCGTTCACCGCGAGCTCGACGGACCCCGGCGTGAACGACACCGTCACCTACGCCTGGAACTTCGGCGATACGCAGACCGGCAGCGGCGCCGCGCCGAGCCACACCTACGCCGACGACGGCACCTACACCGTGTCGGTCGTGGCGACCGACAACGACGGGGGCGCGAGCACGGCATTCACGTTCACGGTGACGATCACGAACGTCGCGCCCACGGTCGCGAGCATCTCCGGCCCGGTCACCGGCGACGAGGGCAGCGCGCTCACGTTCGCCGCCACCGGCAGCGATCCCGGCACCGTCGACCAGGCGAACCTGACCTTCGGCTGGGACTGGGGCGACAGCACGTCCGCGGGCGCGGGGCCGGGCCCCTCGCACACCTGGGCGGACGACACCCCCGGGCCGACGTACACGATCACGGTCACGACGACCGACCCCCAGGGCGCCACCGGCACGGACACGTACACCGTGACGATCGCCAACGTCGCGCCGACCATCACGACGAACCCCGGTCTCGCCGCGGCCGAGGACGCGCTCTACACCTACCAGGCGCAGTCGGCCGATCCCGGCGCCGACCCCGCCAACTGGACGCTGTCGCCCGCGTCCCTCGCCCTCGGGGTGACGGTGGACGGCAACGGCCTCGTGTCCTGGACCCCGACGTTCGCCCACGTGGGGCCGAACGCGATCACCATCACCGTCGACGACGGCGACGGCGGCACGGACACGCAGACCTGGACGGTGATCGTCGGCTTCACCGACGACGACGGCGACGGCATGGCGGACACCTGGGAGACCGACAACGGCCTGGACCCGACGGACCCGGCCGACGCCGCCCTCGACCCCGACGGCGACTGCCTGACCAACCTGCAGGAGTTCAACCTCGGTCAGGACCCCAACGTCTCGGACGTCCCCACGGCCCCGACGCTCACGTCGCCCATCGGCGGCGAGGAGGTCGCGGACTCGCGGCCGCCGCTGACCTGGGACCCGGCGACCGACCCGAACAACGACGTGCTGACGTACGGCGTCGAGGTCTACGACGACGGGACGATGGCCAACCTCGTGACGTCGGTCACGGGTCTGATCACCCTCGACTGGCAGGTCGACACGCCGCTGACGGAGAACGGCACCTACTACTGGCGCGCCAACGCCCACGACGGCGCCTGCGACGGTCCGTTCACGGACCTGGAGGCCTTCTTCGTCAACGAGGTCAACGAGCCGCCGGAGATGCCGGTCGCCGTCTTCCCGGTGGACGGGGAGCGCGTCGGCACCCTGACGCCGTCGCCCGAGCTGATCGAGGGACCGGACCCCGACAACGACGTCGTCGACCACGACATCCGCGTATGGAACGCCGACGGCGACACGATCGTCGCCGAAGGCACGGTCGCCGGGACGGCGCGCAACGTCTCCTGGACCGTCACCACGACCCTCGAAGAGGACACCTGGTACGCCTGGGACGCCCGCGCCGTCGACGAGCACGGCCTCGCCTCCGACTGGATCGAGCTGGAGGACTTCTTCACCACGAGCGAGAACGCACCCCCGCTCGACGTGCGCTGGGTCGACCCCCTCGACGGCGACTTCCTCGAGACCCTCTCGCCCGTGCTGGAGGCGACGGAGTCGGTGGACCCGGAGGGTCGCAGCCTCGAGTACGAGTTCGAGCTCGACCTCGACGCCGGGTTCGGCTCGGGCGACCTGGTCGCCGGCGTCGTGGCGCACACGGGCGACGGCACGGTCACCTGGGACCTGGGCGACGACGGCATCGAGCTGGACGAGAACAACTGGTGGAACGGGCGCGTGCGCGCCGTCGACCAGGAGGACGGTGTCTCGGCCTGGGACGTCATCGCGTTCTTCGTGCGCGGCGACAACGATCCGCCGGCGGTCCCGGTGCTCATCAGCCCCGAGGACGGCTCGACGCACGACACGCCGACGCCGGTGTTCGCGGTGGCGCACTCGGTGGACCCCGAAGAGGACACGGTCTTCTACGAGATCCTGGTGGCGACCGACGTGGAGGGCACGGCGGTCGTGACGACCGTGGAAGGGCTGCTGGGCGGCGCGGGCCCCGAGGGCACCGCGGACCAGACGTCGTGGCGGTCGGACACCAACCTGACCGGCGTCGTCTACTGGACGGCGCGGGCGGTCGACGAGCGCGGCGCCGCCTCGGACTGGGCGGAGCCGTGGATGCTGACGGCGGACACCGGCGAGCCGGTCGGTGCGCAGCCGGACGACATCCTCACCGGCGGCTGCGGGGCCTGCAGCCCCGAAGCGTCGATGGCCTCGGCCGACTCGCCCCTGGGCTTCGTCGCCCTGGCGATGCTGCTGCTGGTCCCGGCGGTCCGTCGGCGGCGCTGACTCAGATCGAGCGCAGGAACGCGATGAGGTCCGCGCGGCGGGCCTCGTCGAGCTCCGACCCGTAGACGTGTCCGGGCTCCTCGCGGTCCGGGTCGAACATCGCCTCCAGGCTGTCGAAGGCGCCGTGGTGCAGGTAGGGAGCCGTGCGGCCCACGCCTCGCAGGCTCGGGACGCGGTAGTTGCCCGTCCACCGCACGGGGCTCGACCCCGCGCCCGGATCCGTGCCGATCTCGTCCACCGCCACCTCGCGGTCCGACGTGAACAGGGGAGGCGCGTGGCAGTCGGCGCAGCCCGCTTCTTCGAACACCGCCTCGCCCCGAGCCGCGGCCGGGCCCGCCTCCTCCAGCGGGGGCGGCGCGGGCAGTGACCGCAGGTACACCGCCAGCGCCCAGGCCAGCGCCCGGGGAGGGCGACGGGCCTCGGCCCGAGCGGTGATGAAGAGGGTCTCGCAGCGGACCGCGAGCGTCGCCACGCCGCGATGGAACCAGTTCGCGTTCTGGTGCAGGTACGGCATGTCGCCGAGCCCGCCGAAGTCGGGGAAGGCGTAGGGGTTGAACACGCCGTCGGCGAGCAGGTCGCTGCGCCCGGGCCCGAGCCGGTCGAGGTCGCCCACGGCCGTCGACTCGATCTCCGGGGGCAGGGCGCCCGGCTCGTACCCGAGTGTCAGCAGCCGCGCGCGGCCCACGTCCATCGCGCGGTTGGCGAGCACGCCCGTGACCACGCCCGCCTCGTCTCGGGATGCGTGGCACTGGGAGCACGTCGGCCCGACGCGGATCGAGCCGTCGGCGTCCCGGAACTTGCGCAGGCCGACCCACGCCCCGTCGTCCTCGATGAAGCCCGAGGAGTCGAGCCCGTCCTCGAGCGTCGCCAGGACCTCGTAGGTGCGGTCGGCGCGCAGGGGGTACTCGAAGAACACCCGGCGCCCCAGGTCGATCCAGCCGGCCTCGTCGGACGGCAACGTCTCCGGGGTCAGGGTCGTGCCCGGCCCCATCTCGAGGGGCGCCTCCTCCGCCGGCCCGGTGTCGGCCCGGGACAGCGGCGCCGACGGCGGATCCCACAGGTCCAGCGTGTCCCAGGGGCCGTCCACGGTCGCGTACCGGTCGAGTCGGCGCTGGGCGTACCGGTTGTCCAGCTCGGTGAGGTCCCGCTCGAGGATCCCCCGCCGGTACTCCATGGACTCGATGTAGGCGACCGGGTCGTCCGCGAGGTCCAGGCCGCCTTCCGGCTCCGTCGGGCAGCCGCAGAACAGGGCCAGGGCGAGGGTGCCCGCGGGGACCGAACGGCGCATCGGATCGAGTCTAGTGCAACGATCAGACCGCCTCTCCGGGCCGTCCACGATCCCGGCTGATATCCTTAGCGCGCGCGCTCCCGCGGGGAGCGCGAGGAGGAGATGAAACATGCTGCCGCTGTCCCGCTGTCGTTCGTTCCTGATCGCTGCCCTGCTCGGGGTTCTGATCGTCCCGGCCTCCGCCTCCGCGCAGGACGAGCCCACGCTCTCGCTCGACATCCAGCGCTTCGCGCCCGCGGCCAACAACCGCAGCTTCGTCCTGGTGGACAGCACGCGGCTGGCCCCGAAGCTCACGCCCGCCCTGGACGTGATCTTCGGCTACGCCCACCACCCCCTCGAGATCTCCTCGCCGGACCTCTCCCGCGCCGCGGGCCTCGTGGACGGGCTGGTGTCGGGCCACTTCCGCTTCAGCATCGCGCCCGCCGCCTTCGCGCAGGTGGACGTCTTCTTCCCCTTCCTCAACGTCGCGATCCACGGTGAGCGGCTGCCCACCGAGGCGCCCCCCGCGTCGTTCGGCGACATCTGGATCCAGGGCTCCTTCCGGCTCCTCGACGACCAGAAGATCATCGGCCTGGCGATCAAGCCCTTCCTCACGCTGCCCACCGGCAACCGCGAGATCTACA
>CAZEKB010000114.1:0-24178 GCA_964512225.1 uncultured Rickettsiales bacterium
CGAAGGCCTCGTCCACGAGCACCACCTCGAGGGCCGGGGTGCCGACGCGACCGAAAGGCCGAGCTCGAGCGGGATGCTCGTACCGTCGGCGCGGAGGCCGACGAGCGCGCGACCCTTGCCCATGGGGCGGGACTCGTCGGGGGCGCGGAAGCCCTCGCGGAGCGAGCGGTGCGGGTCTCGAGAGTTCTCGGGGAGCAGATCCTCGACCGGGCGGCCGGTGAGCTCGCCCGGGGCGTACCGGAAGAGCTGCTCCGCGGTGCTGTTCGCGCTGTGAATCCGGCCGCTCTCATTCCACCACGATGAGGCCCGCGGGGATGGCGTCGACCGGGAGGCGCATGACAGCAAGCTACGACGAGGGGAGAGCGACACGCTGACGATGGTCACGCGAGGGCGACGAATGTCCTTGACACCCGGCGGTCTGCGGCGACAATCCCGCCGTCACGAACGTGACAGCGTACGGTGGCTCGCTCCCGAAGGGGCGAGCCAGGGAAGCCGGTGAGAACCCGGCGCGGCCCCCGCCACTGTGAAGGGGTGGGACCACGCGAAAGCCACTGGGGCAGTTCGGCCCTGGGAAGGCGCGTCGTCCCCGCGGATCCGATCCGCACCCCCTGAGCCAGGAGACCGACCGTGCGTGATTGGGACTTGCCATGCGCGGTGGGCGCGGGGCGGTTTCGGCGGCCCGGCCGCGCACGAACCGCCCGATAGACCGAATCGACCTCGCGAGCCTGCTGCTCGGCGCGCTGCTGTGCGCGCTGTTCGCCCCCCGCCCGGTCTCGGCCGAAGAGGCCCCGGAGTCCGACGAGGACGACGACGATCGGGGAGACGACGACGATCGGGGAGACGACGACGACTCCCCGGGCGACGACGAGGCACCCGACGACCCCGCCGCCGAGGCCCCTCCCCCCGCCGACGAGCTCGACACCGTGGTCGTGGTCGACGGTCGCCCCGGCCCCAGCGCAGACGAGATCACGCACCGCTCGGCGGCCTCCGCCGTGGTGGTCGACATCGATCACGACGCCCTCCCCCCGAACGCCGACGTCGCCGACGTGCTCGACGGGATCGCGGGCATCGACGTGCGCCGCTTCGGGGGGCCGGGCGACCCCGCCTACGTCCGCATCCGGGGCAGCTCGGCCCAGCAGGTCGAGGTCTACATCGACGGGGTTCCGCTCAACGCTCACGGGGGTTCGGCCGTCGACCTGAGCGAGCTCGACCTCGACGCGTTCGACCGGATCGAGATCTACCGCGGGTTCGCCCCCCCGGAGCTCGGCGCGTCCCCGATCGGCGGAGTCGTCCACCTGCGCACCCGCCCCGGGGCGGCGGTCCCCCCGCGCGCCCGAGCGTCGTTCGGGTCCTGGGTCACGCGGTCCCTGTTCGCCGAGGGCGGCGCGAAGGGCGAGCTCCCCGACGGCGCCCTCGGAGACGTCCGGCTCGGTGTCGGCTACGACGGCAGCCGGGGCAACTACCGCCACTTCACCCACAACGGGACCCTCTACAACCTGACCGACGACCGCGTCCGGGAGCGCACGAACAACGCGTTCGACCAGCTCGACGGGACCGCCGCCGCGGGCCTGCGGCGGGGTGCGCTGCGCCTCCACCTGCGAGAGCGGATCCTGTGGCGCGCGGCCGGGGTCCCCGGCAACGCGAACGCCCGCACGCTGTTCGCCGGCATCGACGTCGTCGACAACCTGCTCGCGGGTCGCGCGGAGGTCGACGCGCACCCGACGGTCCGCCTCCTGGGCGACCTCGCCTGGAGGTTCCGCTGGGAGAAGTACGAGGACCGCGAGGGCGAAGTCGGGACCGGCAGCCAGGCGACGCGTGACCGCTACCACCAGCCGACTGCGGGCCTCTCCGCCGTGCTCGAGCCGACGCAGTGGCTGCGGGTGTTGCCGTCCGCGCGGCTGGCGATGGACTCGTATCTGCCGGTCTCGGACCTCGGCGAGCCGGACGAGGACGGGCCGCGGATCCGGCTCGCGTCGACGGTCAAGGTCGCGGCCGACGTCGAGCTCGCCAAGGGGCGGATCACCCTGCTCCCGACCGTGACCCTGCACGTCCTCGACAACCGCGCGCTGGGCACGGTCCCCTACTCGGAGACCCCGCATACGAGCGGCGACGACGTGGTGATCGTGGCGGGGTCGCCGGGCCTCGCCGTCGCCCTGCGCCCCTGGGACGCGCTCACGGTCCGGGCGTCGGCCGTGGCGTGGAGCTTCCGGGCCCCCACCTTCCTGGAGCTCTTCGGGGACCGCGGGTCGGTGGCGGGGCGGGCGGGCCTGCGTCCGGAGAAGGCCCACGTGGTCGACGGATCCGTGCGCGTGAGGAGCCCGGCTCACGACCTGATCCGCGGCTCGGTCGAGGTCGGCGGGTTCGCCGTGGATACCCGCGACACGATCGTGTGGGGCGTCAACTCCCAGGGCGTCGCGAGCCCCGGCAACCTCGGTCGCACGTTCGTCGCCGGCGCCGAGATCGCGGGGAAGATCAATGCACTGCGGCACATCTCGGTGTCCGGCTCGGCCACCTGGACGAGCTCGCGCATCCTCGAGGGACGCACCGGGATCGTCGGGAACCGGCTCCCCAACGTGCCGATGTGGCAGGTGCACGCGGCCGTCGAGCTCTTCCGCGACCCCTTCGTGCGGTTCGGCTGGCGCTTCGACTACACGTCGGGCTCCTTCGACTCGCGGTCGAACTTCTTCGAGCAGGCCCCGCGGCCGCTCCACAGCCTCACCCTCCGCGTCCAGCCCGGGCACCGCATGCCCTGGTTCGCGTTCGAAGTCACCAACCTCACGGACCACATCACGTCCGTCCAGTACCGCAACCCCCTTCAGCCGGAGGAGGACGACCGCACCGTCGTGGCCGTCCAGGACTTCCGGGGCAACCCCCTTCCCGGCCGCGCGTTCTTCGTCTCGGTCGGCTGGACATACAAACCACGCGGCGGCGCCGAATCCCCGGCGGGCCGCGCGCTCGAGGAGCGATCACCATGACTCGCAAAGACCTGTTCCTGATTCCCCTGCTCACCCTGGGCCTCACCGCCTGCCCGCCGACCACGGACGACGACGACAGCGGCGGCGGCGGCGACGACGACGACGCGGTGGGCAACAACCTGTACGGCATCGTCCTCCACGGCTCGTTCGGGAGCGACGCCACCGTGACCACGGTCGACGTGGAGGACGGCGAAACCGAAGACGTCCTCGGCCTCACCGGGAGCGACTGGGCCGTCGCCGTCGCCGACGGCGACCCGTGGCTGATCGGGCGCTCGGACGCGACGATCCGCCGCTACGCCGGCCTCGACTTCTCGGCCCCGACGCTGGAGTTCTCCACGGGCGCGGGCACCAACCCCCACGACATGGAGGTCTGCGGCGACCGCGTGTTCGTGAGCCGATACGGCCTCACGGAGGACCTCTCGGCGGGCGGCGACGTGGCCATGTTCGACCTCGCCACGGGCGGCCCCCTCGGCCGGGTCGACCTGAGCGCCTACAACCCCCACGGGGACGGCACGCCGGAGCCCGCGGACATGGTCCAGGTGGACGGCACGGTCTACGTAAGCCTCGAGCGCCTCGACCAGGACAACGGCTGGGTGGCCGATCCGGCGGGCAAGCTCGTCGCCATCGACTGCACCACGGGGACGATCTCCGCGGACTGGGACATCGGCGCGAACAGCGAGATCGGCCTCTCCGACGACGCCTCCGTGATCGAGATCCGCCACGCGGCGGGCGTCTCGCTCTTCGACACCGGCGCGGGCGCGGCCGACGAGGCCATCGCGGACGCCGACCTCGGCGAGAACTACGACTCCCTCGCGTTCACGCTCGTCGGCGACGTCGCCCTCATCGTCGCCGAGGTGAACTGGGCCACCAACGAGGTCTGGTGCCTGGACATGGCGTCGGGCGACACGACCCTGCTCACGTCGGTCCCCCAGCGCGGCTGGGCCGCGAACGCCGCCCCGGACGGCACGGTGTGGGTCGCCTGGATCGACCACTGGGCCACCCCCGACGACGTCGAGGCGGGCGGGATCGCGATCTACGACCCCGCGGCCTGCACCGAGGTCGGCAGCGCCTGGATGTCCTTCGCGTCCGACCCGATCACGTTCGCCTTCTTCGGCGACGAGTAGAGCGTGCCCCGGGGAGCGCGCACCCTGGGCCTGATCGCGGTCGCCTCGGCGCTCGCGATGCAGGCGGGGTGCGCCTCCCCCTCGCCGTCCTGCGACCTGCTGTGCCCCGTCGCTCGCCCCGCCTTCGAGGCCTGCCTCGACGAGTGGGGGATGACCTACGGCGACGCCGTGGGGTATGCGGACGCCGACGACTACGACTCCTGGTGCGACACCTGGGTGATGGAGCAGCGGCTCCTCGCCGATACGACGGACGATCCCGACGGCGCTCACGCGGCCCTCGACGACCGCTGCGCGGACCGGATCGACCGCCTCGAAGCCGGGGCCTGCCTCGACTATTGGAGCCTCTGGGACTGATGAATCGGACGCTGTCGCACACCCTCGTCGCGGGCCTCGCCCTGGCCGCGGGCTGCTCCGGGCCCTCCGAGCCGACCCCGGAGGCGGCGCGGCTCACGTTCCTGCGCGGCGGCGTCCTCGCTCCCCCGGGGTCGGGCGGTCGCGCCGTGGGCGGGGACCGGGAGTGGGTCGAGCGCGGCTGGACGCCCGGCGAGGAGGTGGTCGTCGGGACCGGTCGCGACACCGCTCCCGTGCAACCCGAGTGCGTCGCGCTGTTCTCCACGGACCTGGGGGACGTCGACTCCCTCGTCTCCCGGGGCGTCTCGACCCCGGGCACCTCCGTCGCCTGGTCGCCGGACGGGGCCCGACTCGCGGTCGGGTCGTACGTGGGCGAGGTGCTCGTGCTCGACGGGTGGACGGGCGCCGTGATCGCTCGACGCAAGCTCGCCGAGACGATGGTCAAGCGCGTCGCGTGGGCCGCCGACGGGGCCACGCTGTACGCCGCCGAGCAGTCGCCGGACGCGTTCGTGCACGCCCTGGACGTCGCGGACCTCACGAGCCGCTGGACCTTCCGCGTCGCGGACGAGCTCGAGACGTCGCCGCCCCCGCCCGAGACCGACATCTACGGCGTCTTCACCCTGCCCGCCGCGTACGGCTTGAAGGTCCTCGGGGACGGTGATCTGATCGTCGCCGGCAACCACGCGTGGCCGGTGGGCGACGACGCCAAGCGCAACCTCGCGCGCGTCTACCGCCTCTCCCCTGCGGGCGAGGTCCTGGCAGCCTTCCCCGCGACGGGCCCCGCGGACGCGAGCTTCCGATACCCCCGGATCGACGAGGACTCGGGGATGCTCGCGCTCCCCATCGGCCGCTCCGCGACGGGCCCGGATCCGTCGGACCTGCCGATCGACGGGGTGCAGGTCCTGAACCTCGCCGACCTCACGCCGCGCTTCTCCTACGTGCCCGCGCCGCTGACACCGCACTTCAAGCGCGCCTACATGTGGGAGGCCATCGACGTGCACAGCGCCTCCGGCCGGGTGCTGGCGGGGTTCGGCGACGGTCGCGCGCTCGTCGTCCCCATGGACGGGGGCGAGGTCGCGACGCTGGAGCTGGGCACGCCGGTGGTGTCGGGTGGAGTGCCCGTGGCGGCGAGCGTCGGCTGGGGGCACTTCCTTGCCGACGGGAGCCTCGTGGTGAACACGGGCCGCAGCAACATCCCCTGGGGGAGCGACGTGGCCGCGAGTCGACCGCCGAGCGCGCACCCCGGGGAGAACACCCTATGGGCATTCGGCCCCGACGGCGCCCCCCTCTGGAGTCGGCGCGCCGGGCCGTCGATCCAGGGCCTCTCCGTGAGCCCGAACGGGCGACGGCTGGTGGTGGGCGGGGGCCCGCGCGAGTCCGACCATCGGCGCGATCTGTTCGGCGCCTTCGTCCTCCGCCTCGACGGCGACGGCTCCGGCGACGAGCGCCTCGAGGTGTCCTGCCCCACGGAGTCTCCCGTCTTCTTCGATCACGACGTGCTCGACGACGGCCGCATCGCGGTGGCGGAGGTCCCCTACAAGGACGAGACCGGGGGCAAGGTCCTGGGCGAGTACCGGGTGACGGTCCTGCGTTGAGGGCGGGCGCGCCGCGGCGAAGAGCGCTGCTGCCGGTCCTGATCGGGCTGGTGTGGGCGGGGTGCGCCGCGCCCGCGGAGCCGCCCGAGCTGAGCGTCGACCTGCGTCGGGCCGTGGTATCGGCGGAGGAGCCCCTCACCGCGATCGAGGTCCGCGACGACTCCGGCGCCCTCCTCGCCCGCCGCCGGGGCGGACCCGAGGCGCTGCAGCTGTCCGTGGCGCACGGGGCCGACCCCGGCTCGGAGCTGTCCGTCACCGCGTCGTCCGGCGGGGGCACGTGGGACCTCCGGGGCCGCGTCCCCCCGGATCCCGGGCCCCTGCGCGTGGAGATCGACGTGCCCGCGGGCCAGGGCCCCGTGAGTCTGGGGGGTGACCACCGCTTCACGGTCGTGGAGGGCTCGACGGTGCAGGCGGGCTTCGTGATCACGGCGCGGGACCCGTCCGTGGTCACGGTGCGGATCGGCGACGCGTCCCACGAGGTCGCCACGACGGTCGGGGACGAGCGGCGTGTCCTGTTCGTGGACGTCCCCGTCGACGGCCCCTCCGGCGTCGTGGTGGCCTCCCCCGCCGGGACTCGGACCGCGACGGTGCACCCCACCGTCATCACGCGGGAGGCGGCCCGGCGCGACCTCGCGCTCGGCGACATCGTCTTCCCGGCCGACGCCCTGGGGTACGCGGAAGCGGCCCGGCCCGCGGGGCGAGTCACCTTGCCCGCCGGCTGGTGGCGGTCGCTGCTGCGGGCCACCGGCGTCGGCTATCGCACCCGCAACCCCTACGGTCCCTGGGCCTTCCAGGGCATCCCCCTGGTCAACCACGGCGACGCCGCCATCAACGTCGTGGTGGAGGCGCGGGTGGTGGACTCGGAGGGGCTCCCGGCGGACCCGTTCCGACCCAAGAACCGCGACCGGGAGGGCGAGACGGGCCTCGTCGCAGGGCTGGTCCGGGTGCCCGCGGGGGGCTCGACCCTCGCGCGTCTCCCCTTCTTCGTGGACGCCGGCGAGCTGCCTGAAGGCTCGACGACGTGGACGCGGGAGATCTCGGTCACGCCGCTCGGATCGAGCGAGCCCCTGTGGACACGCACCGAGCCCCTGCAGGTCAAGCAGGGGAGCTCGTGGATCTCGCTCGCCTTCGGCTTCTCGCTCCTGTCGGGCCTGCTCGGCGCGCTCCTCGTCGCGTCCCAGCTCCGCCGCCGCCTGCGCGCGCTCCGCACCCGCGACCTGGTGACCATCGCGGTGTTCGCCACCCTCGGCTTCCTCGTCTCGGGCATCTCCGCGGTGGTCTCGGCGGCGACCTCGGCCGTCCTCGGCCCGTTCTCGATCTTCCTCACCAACCTCTTGGACGACGTCCTCCGCTACGCCCTGCTGGCCACGCTCGTGACGCTCCTGCCGCGGCCGGGCGTGGTCGCGCTGTCGGTGTTGCTCACGTGGGTCATGCGCGGCATCGCGCTCGGCAGCTTCAGCCCGATCGACGTCGTGTACGTCGGCAGCAAGGTGCTCTGGGTCGAGTCGGCGCTGTGGATCGCGGGGATCACCCGGGTCCCGGACTGGGTCGACGGCTCGGCGGTCGCGCGCTGGCTCCGGCTCGGCGTCGCCTTCGGCACGTCGTCGGTCCTCACGGCCCTCACGGGGCTGGTCGTGGCGATGGTGCTGTACCGGCTCTTCTACGCGGACTGGTACGTCGCGGCCGTGCTCGCGGGCCCGGGCTTCCTCTACGTGTGGATCGCGTGCGCCCTGGGCACGGGCTTCGCGAGCTCGCTCCGCCGGGTGGAGGACTGACCGTGCTCACCCTCCGCGGCGCCGGCTACCGCTACCCGAGCTCGTCCGAGCCCGCGGCCCTCGACGTGGAGCTCACGGTCGAACCGGGCGAGGTCGTCCTCCTCACGGGCCCCACGGGCTGCGGGAAGTCGACGGTCCTGCGCCTCGCGGCGGGGCTGGCGGGGAGACACGGCTCGGGGACCGTCTCCGGGCGGATCGAGGTCGACGGTCGGGATCCCGCGACGGTCCCGCCCGCCGAGCGGGTGGGGCTCGTGGGGTTCGTGGCCCAGAACCCGAGCCGCCAGGTCATCACCGGGACCCTCGCCGACGAGATCGCCTTCGGGCTCGAGTCCGCCGGGTGGGCGGCGGACCGGATCGCGACGCGGGCCCCCCAGGTGCTCCGGGAGGTGGGGCTGGATCGTTACCCGCCCCGGCGGTCGACGGCGGCGCTCTCGGGGGGCGAGCGGCAGCGGCTCGTGGTCGGCGCGGCGCTCGCGGCGGGCGCGCGACTGCTCCTGCTGGACGAGCCCCTGGCCCACCTCGATCCGGGCGGAGCCCGACGCCTGATCGAGCTGCTGAGGCGGGTCGCGGACACCGGCGTGGGCGTCCTGATCGTCGAGCACCGCCTGGAGCCCGTGCTGCCCCACGCCGACCGGCTCGCGGTGATGGAGGCGGGCACGGTCGTCGACGTCGGCCCCGCGTCGGAGCCCGATCTGCCCCTGCTGCGGAGGCTCGGCCTGCGCATCCCCGGCCTCCTCGACGTCGCCGACCGGCTGGGCGCCCTGTGGCCGCCCACCGGCCCGATCGTTCCGCCCCCGTCCCCCCCGAAGACACCGAGCGACGGCGCCCCCCGACTCGAGGCCCGATCGCTGTCCTGGAGCTGGCCGGGCACGACGGAGCTCGCCCTGAAGGGCGTGAGCGTGGCCGTCCACGCGGGGGAGACCGTGGCCGTCCTGGGGAGCAACGGCGGGGGCAAGTCGACCCTGCTGGCGGGGCTGGTGGGCGCCCTGAAGTCCAAGGCGACGACCCGTCGCGGGCGCGCCGTGCGCATCCCCCAGGACCCCGATCTCGCCCTCTTCTGCCGAACCGTCCGGGAGGAGCTGGAGTACGGACCCGGCGAGGCGCGGTTGCGGGCGGAGGCGGCCCGGGCCGAGGCCGACGCGGCGGCCCGAGCGCTGAGCCTGGAGGGCCTGGAGGACCGGCCGCCGCAAGCGCTCTCCCGGGGGCAACGACTCCGCACCGCCGTGGCCGCCGCGCTCGCCTGCCGCCCCGACGTCCTCGTACTGGACGAGCCGACGTCGGGGCAGGATCACGACCAGGTCGAGCGCATGATGTGCGCGCTCACCGAGGCCGAAGACGGCCGAGCGGTCCTGTTCGCGACCCACGACGTGGACCTCGCGCTCCGCCACGCGGACCGGGTCTGGGTGCTCGAGGGCGGCCGGGTCGTCCTCGACGCCGGGCCTGTGGAGGCGGCGGCGCACCTGGCGGAGGGGGGGACCCTGCCCCTGCCGCCCCTGGCCGCGTGGTGCCGCGCCCACGGCCTGCCCGCGCTCGACCCGGCGGACCTCGCGGCGGCCGTCCGAGGGGGGAACTGATGGACCCCCGCACGCGCCTCGCCCTCCTCGGCTGCGTCGGCCTGCTCGCGGTGTGCCTCGATCGGCCCGCGTCGCTCGCCGTCCTGTGCGGGCTGTGCCTCGTGCCCCTGCTGCTCCTGCGCATCTCCGCCGAGTGGTGGCGGCGGGGCAGCCTGGCGGTGGTCGCGGTGGTGTGGGGGACCGTCCTGTCCCAGGGTCTCTTCTACCGAGACCTGCCCCGCCTCCCGCTGGTGGAGCTGGGCCCGCTGGTCCTGTGGAAGCAGGGCGTGTTCTGGGGCCTGGTGCAGTCCCTGCGGTTCGTGGCCGCCATCCTCGCGGGCATCGCGGTCGCCGTGTCGACGCCCCCGGATCGCCTCCACGCCGCCCTGCTCCGCCTGCGCGTGCCCTTCGCCCTGTCCTTCCTGGCGACGACCGCGCTGCGGACCGTCCCCGACACCGGGCGCACCTTCATGACGGTGCGCGCGGCCCGCCGCGAGCGGGGTCGACCGGCATGGCGTCGATCCCCCTGGGCGTGGCTGCGGCTGGAGCTCGCCATGCTGAGACCCGTCGTCGCCGAGGCCCTGCGACGGGCCCGGTCCCTGGCGGAGGCGCTGGACACCCGCGGCTTCGATCCGGCCGCCCCCCGCGGCGTCGCCCGGCCCCTCCGGCTGCGTGCCTGGGAGTGGCCCCTGCTCACGGCGGCGCTGCTCGGCACGGGCGCCGTCGTCACCGCGCGCGTCCTCTTCGTCCTCTACAGCAGCGAGGTCCTGTACCTCGGCCCCTTGCGTCCCCTGTACGGCTTCGTCCGTCAGTGGCTCTGAACCCGTCCCCCAGGAGTCCCCGTGACCGACCCCGACACCCCGCCCGAGTCCCCCGACGCGCACCGTGAGCGCATGAAGCAGGTCCAGGCGGAGCAGCGCTCGAAGCAGAAGACCAAGACGATCCGCCGCGGCGTGGTCGTGGTGCTCACCGGCGACGGCAAGGGCAAGTCGACGTCCGCGTTCGGGACGGCCCTGCGCGCGCTCGGCCACGGTCAGAGCGTCGGCGTCGTGCAGTTCATCAAGGGCACCTGGAAGACGGGCGAGGGGGCGATGTTCGCGCAGCTGCCCGGCATCGAGCACGTGGTCTCGGGCGAGGGCTTCACCTGGAACACCCAGGACCGCGACAAGGACATCGCCGCCGTCCGCCGCGGGTGGGACGCTGCGCTGGCCATGATCGAGGGAGCCCGGGAGGACCCCCCGCGGTACGACCTGGTGATCCTCGACGAGCTGAACATCGCCCTGGGACACGGGTACATCGAGGCCACCGAGGTCGCCGCCGCCCTCGCGGGCAAACCCGAAGCCCTGAGCATCATCGTGACGGGACGGGGCGCGCCCGCGGAGGTGATGGCGGCGGCGGACACCGTGAGCGAGGTCGTGCCGGTCAAGCACGCATACGAGGCCGGGATCCGGGCTCGGAAGGGGATCGACTTCTGAGCCCCGTCCTCCCCCTGGCGGCCGCCCTCGCGGCCGACGTGTTGCTTCGCGAGCCCCCCGCGCCGCTCCATCCGGTGGTGTGGATGGGGACGGTCGCGCGTGCGCTGGAGCGGCTCGCGCCCCGGTCGAGGGCCGGGCGCCTCGCGTGGGGGGCGGTGATGGCGGTCGGGTTGCCGGCGGCCTTCGGCGGGGGCGCGCTGCTCCTCCTGGAGGGGCTGCCGGGAGCGTGGTCGGCGGTCGTCGCGGCCTACCTCTTGTGGAGCTCGCTCGCCATCCGAGGCCTCGCCGACGCGGGCCGGCGGATGGCCGAGGCGCTCGAGAGCGGCGACCTGGGCGCGGCGCGAGACCGACTGTCCTGGCTGTGCAGTCGCGACCCGTCGGACCTGGCGGCCGAGGACCTGGCCGCGGCGACGGTGGAGTCGGTCGCGGAGAACGCCTCGGACAGCATCGTCGCCCCGCTGTTCTGGTTCGCGCTGCTCGGAGTCCCGGGCGCGGTCGCCTATCGAGCCGTCAACACCCTCGACGCCATGATCGGCTACCGCGACGCGCGCTACGAGCACCTGGGCAAGGCCGCCGCGCGCCTCGACGACCTCGCGAACCTCGTGCCCGCGCGGCTCACGGCCGCGATCCTCCTGCTGGTCTGCCGCGGCCGCGGTCTCCCCGTGTGGCGACGGGACGCCCGCGCGACGAGCAGCCCCAACGCGGGCCACCCCATGGCCGCCATGGCGGGGACGCTGGGCGTGCGGCTGGAGAAGCGCGGCGAATACGCGCTCGGCGACGTCGGCGACCCCGTGGGGCCTGCCCACGTGCGCCGCGCGGTCGCCTTGCTGTGGCGTATCGCGGCGGCGGCCTGCCTCCTGGCGGCGGCGGCGGTCGCGGCGAGGGGCGTCCCCGCATGACTCGGACTCCGACCACTCCCCACCACGGCGGGCTGCACGACCGCGAGCTCGAGCGCCTCGGCCGGGCCGCCGGCGACGTGCTCGACCTCTCCACGAACGTGAACCCCCACGGACCCCACCCCGAGGTGGTCGCCGCCGTGCGGACCGCGGACATCCACCGCTACCCCGACCCGACGGGCCTGCGCACCCGCCGCGTGCTCGCTGAACACGAGGGCGTGGACGTGGACCGCGTGGTCCTCGGCGCGGGCGCGGCGGGCCTCATGTGGGACCTCGCGCGGGCGACGATCGCGCCGGGGGACGTCGCGGTGGTGCCGCGCCCCGCGTTCGGCGAATACGAGCCGGCCCTGGCGGCGGCGGGGGCGACGGTCGTCGAGTCGGCGACGGGGGCGCGCACGGCCTGGGTGGGCTGCCCCGACAACCCCCGCGGCGTCCTGCTCACGGAGGACGAGGAGCGCGCCTGGGCGGAGCGCGTCGACCTCGCCGTGTTCGATCACGCGTTCCTCTCCCTCACCGAGGCGGCGGGGCGACGACCCCTCGACGGGACGGTGAGCCTGCGGTCGATCACGAAGGACCACGCGGTCCCGGGCATCCGCGCGGGCTGGGCGAT
The DNA here is from genome assembly GCA_964512225.1 of uncultured Rickettsiales bacterium. Taxonomy (GTDB): domain Bacteria; phylum Myxococcota_A; class UBA796; order UBA9615; family UBA9615; genus CAZEKB01. Next base: position 12,355 of record CAZEKB010000114.1, read on the forward strand.
CGCGCCCCCCGAGGTGGCCGCGAGGATCGAGCTCGGGCGCCCGCCCTGGACCACGTCCGCCCCCGCCCGGGCCGCGCTCGAGGCCTCGGTGCGGCACGAAGACTGGGTGGTGACCTGCCGTCGCCGCCTGCTCGCCGACCGCCGGATGCTCGCGGCGGACCTGCGGGCGCTGGGGTTCGATCCCGATCCCTCGGACACGGTGTGGCTGGTCGTGCCCGTGGGCGACGCGCCCGCCTTCCGGGAGCGGCTGCTGCGCGACCACGGCGTGGCCGTCCGGGACTGCTCGAGCTTCGGGCTGCCCGACCGGGTCCGGCTGCGGGCGGGGCCCGGGCAGGAGCGACTCGTCGAGGCCCTCGGCGGCCCCTCCACGGCGGGCGCCGGGCCGCGGATCGAGCGCCGCAGAGCGGACCTGCTGGTGCTGCACCTCGGCGGGAGCCTGCGTGTCCTGTCGCACGCGCCGATCGGCGGGGGCGCGGTGCGAGCCCGGGAGATCGCGATCCTGGGGCTGCGGAACGCCGACCTCCCCGCCGACGTCGACGCCGACGTCGTGCTCCGCGGCCGGCTGCCCGACGGCGTCGTGGGCATGGCGACGTCCCGGGACCTGGACCGGCACGTCGTCGTCGAGCGCGAAGGTGTGCTCGTGGTGGCCACCGTGGGGCTGAGCAATCGCCTCCGCGTCGGGGATCCCCCGGGCGGGGGCGGAGGCACGATCAACCTCGCCGTGCGCGTCGACCGAGCGCTCACGGACCCCGCGCTGGTCGAGGCCACCGCCGTCGCGACGCAGGCCCGGACCCTCGCCGTGCGCGAGGCGGGGCTGCGCAGCACGCGGTCCACCGGGGCGGCGTCGGGCACGGGGACCGACTGCGTCGCCGTGGCGTGCCTCGACGGAGCCGACCCGCTCGACTACGCGGGCATGCACACGGACGTGGGCAGCGCGATCGGCGGGGCCGTGTTCGCCGCCGTGAGCCGCGGCGTCCGGCAGTGGATCGACGAACAACGACGGGCGGGCCGATCGCCCGCGACCTGCGACGACCCGTTCCGGGAGGACGTGCGATGACGACGACGAGCAGCAGCTTCTCCACCGACGAGCGCGCCGGCCTCTACAAGGCGATCTACGAGCGCCGCGACATCCGCGCGTTCCGCCCGGACCCCGTCCCCGACGACGTCCTGTGGCGGATCCTCCAGGCGGCCCACCACGCGGGCTCCGTCGGCTTCATGCAGCCGTGGAACTTCGTCCTCGTCCGCGACCTCGCGACGCGCCGGAGGCTGGTCGAGCACTTCGGCGAGGTCTCGGCGCGCGCGGCCGAGGGGTACGAGGGCGACCGGCGGAGCAAGTACCTGTCGCTGAAGCTGCAGGGCATCCTCGACGCGCCCCTGAACGTCCTCATCACCTGCGACACGCAGCGGGGCGGCGCGCACGTCCTGGGGCGCTCGACGATCCGCGAGACGGACGTCTACAGCACCTGCCTGGCGGTCCAGAACTTCTGGCTGGCGGCGCGCGCCGAGGGGGTCGGCGCGGGCTGGATCAGCATCCTCGAGCCGCCCTACCTGCGGTCTCTGCTCGGCCTGCCCGAGCACGTGATCCCGGTCGCCTACCTGGCGGTCGGGTACCCGGTCGAGTTCCCGCCGACGCCGATGCTGGAGCGGGTCGGTTGGGAGCGGCGGAAGCGACTGCAGAGCCTGGTGTTCGACGAGCGCTGGGGCGCGCCCGCGGCGGGGGTCCGGGAGGTGTCGGCGCCCGCCCCCGCGGCGACGGCCGAGGCCGTCCAGGAGGCGACGCGCCGCAACGCCGACCTCACGAAGCCGCCGGGCAGCCTCGGTCGGCTCGAGGGGCTCGCCCTGCGCATGAGCGCGATCCAGGGGCGGGCGATCCCGCGCTGCCGACACCGCACGCTCGTGCTGTTCGCGGGCGACCACGGTGTGACGGTCGAGCGCGTGAGCGCCTACAAGCCCGAGGTGACCGCGAAGATGGTCTACCAGTTCGTGGCCGGGGGAGGCGCCGTCAACGCCCTGGCGCGGGAGGTCGATCTGGACCTCCGGGTGGTCGACGTGGGGGTCGATCACGACTTCGGCGACGCGACCGGGGTGATCGCGCGGAAGGTCCGGCGCGGCACCCGCAACCTGCGTCGGGAGCCCGCGATGACGGTCGCGGAGACCCGGGCGGCCGTGGAGGCGGGGGCGGCGACGGTCCGGGACATCCCCGACCTCGACGTCCTCGCCGTCGGGGAGATGGGCATCGGCAACAGCACGGCCGCCGCCGCCATGTGCGCGGCGCTGTTGGAGGCGAGCGTGGACGACGTCGTGGGGCTGGGGACGGGGGTCGGCAGCACGACGCTCGACCGCAAGCGCCGGGTGGTCGCGGACGCGCTGGCCGCTCACGCTCCGGCGCTCGACACGCCCGACGGGGTGCTGCGCTGTCTCGGCGGCTACGAGATCGCCGCCCTGGTGGGGGCGCTCGAGGCCGCGGCGGACCGGGGAGCGGTGGTCGTCCTGGACGGGTTCATCACCGGCGCCGCCGCGCTGTGCGCCGTCCGCCGGACGCCCTCGGTGCGCGACCACCTCGTCGCGGGTCACATGTCGGCCGAGCCCGGCCACGAGGCGATGCTCGGAGCGCTCGGTCTCCGTCCGCTGCTGGACTTGGAGATGCGGCTCGGGGAGGGCAGCGGCGCGACCCTCGCGATCAAGCTGGTCGACGCCGCCTGCCGGGTCATGTCCGACATGGCGACGTTCACCGAGGCGGGGATGGAGCACCCGCTCGAGGAGGGCGGTCGCTCATAGCGGTCGGGCTGCGCGCCTCCCACCGACTCCGTGAGGGCGACGTGACGGGGGCGGGACGGTCCCGCGTGGCCAACCCCGACGGCGTCGATGTCCCGCGGACGGACGGCCCCGAGCCCGGGCGCGCCCCCGCTGATAGGGTCGCGGCGGAGGCCCCGATGCCGCACCGGGACGCGACGATCACCACCGTCCTCTTCGACCTCGACGGGACGCTGCTCGACAGCATCCCGCTGCTGCTGTCGGGCTGGCGGCACGTGATGACCGTGCACCGCGGCGCGCCGCTGCCGGACGAGCTCTTCCTGCGCGGCGTGGGGACGCCCCTGGCGGTCCAGCTGGCCGAGTTCGCGCGCGACGAGGCCGAGCTGGAGGCGCTGCTGGAGACCTATCGGACGCGCGTCGGCGCGCGACACGACCACGACATGCGCTTCTTCCCCGGCGCCGCCGAGGTCGTCCGGCGGCTGCACGGGGCAGGCGTGCCGTTGGGCGTGGTGACCAGCAAGAAGCGGCCGAGCACGACGCGCGGGCTGGAGCTGCTGGGGGTCCTCGACTGCGTATCGGTCCTCGTCTGCGCCGACGACGTGCGCCGACCGAAGCCCGCGCCGGAGCCGGTGCTGCGGGCGCTGGACGCCCTGGAGGCGAGCGCCGAGACGACGGTCTTCGTGGGGGACTCGACCCACGACCTGGCGTCGGGGCGCGCGGCCGGGGTGCGGACGGCGGCCGCGCTGTGGGGCCCGAACGAACGGGAGGAGCTCGCACGGCACGAGCCGACGTGGTGGCTGCAGTCCCCCCTGGACGTCCTCGACCTGGTTCAGCCCGGGGGCGCCCGCTGCTGACCTCGGTCATGTACCCCTCGGGCCGGGTCCGAGACACTGCGCCCATGTCGACCCGCCCGAGCCCCGTCGTCGGACCCGCGATCGCGGCGGCGGCCCTTCGTGAGGACGGCGCGGCGTGGGTCGACGGCTGGTACGACCGCTATCGAGCCGAGGTCGGTGACTGGGCGTCCCTCGATCGGGCGGAGTTCGTCCGCATCTTCCACCGGGAGGCGAGCCGCCTCGCCGACGCGCTCGAAGCGCGCTGCGATCCCGACCTGGTGGAGGCGGCGCTGCGCTCGTCGGCGCGCGACCTGGTCCGCCGGGGCGCGACGCTGGCCGAAGCCACGCTCGCCGCTCGCGAGTCGGCGGCCGCGGCTCGATCCCTCTGGGGTCCCGACGCCGCCGAGCCGTCGCCGGACCTCGTCCGGTTCATCGAGTCCGTCGAGCTCGACCGCGCGGGTCTGTTCCCCCGACTGTGGCTGCGCAGCTCCCGGGCCGGCAAGCGCACGTGCACGCCGCAAGTGGCGGGAGGCGGACCGGGCCGGGGCTTCGACGCGGCCGATCGGCCGGACCACGGGATGGTGGGGAGCAGCCCCGCGATCACGCGGGTGCTGCGGTCCGTCGCCCGCGTCGCGGACGGACCCCGCTCGGTGCTCGTCACGGGAGAGAGCGGGACCGGCAAGGAGCTCATCGCGCGGGCGATTCACGGGACGAGCGGCCGGCGGACCTTCGTCCCGATCCGCTGCGCTGCGCTGTCGCCTCGACTCGCCGAGAGCGAGCTGTTCGGCCACGTCCGGGGGGCGCTCGCGGGCGTGGCATCGGGAGGGTGCACGCTGTTCCTGGACGAGATCACGGAGCTGGGGCCCGAGCTGCAGGCCAAGCTCCTGCGCGTGCTCGAGGAGCGGCCCCTCCGAGGGAGCGATTCGCGGGACCGGAAGGCGGCCGACGCGATGATCGTCGCGTCGACGACCCGCGATCCCGTCGCGGCCGTGCAACAGGGCCTGCTCCGCGCCGAGCTCTGGTACCGACTGCAGGCCTTCACGCTGCACGCCCCGGCGCTGCGGGATCGTGTCGAGGACGTCCCCCTGCTCGTCGACCACTTCCTCGGCAGCTTCTGCCATCGCCGGTGCGGCTGCATCTGGGGCCTGGAGGACCGGGCGCTGGCCGCGCTGCAGGCGTACTCCTGGCCGGGCAACGTCCGCGAGCTCCGCGACGTGGTGGAGCTCGCGATCACCGAGGGAGACGACGGTCTCATCGGGCTCGCAGACCTCCCTCCGCGGGTCATCGCCGCGCTGCCGCGAGAGGCCGCGGCCGCGGACCTCGCCCCGGACATCTTCCCGCCCCTGCAGACCGGGCCCGAGACCGACGGGGTATTGCCGACCCTGGCGGACTGGGAGGATCGGCTGATCCGCCGCGCGCTGGAGGTCCACGGCGGGAACAAGTCGCGGGTCGCCGCGGAGCTGGGCATCTCGCGCCAGAAGCTCTACGCCCGCCTGCGCAAGACCGGCCCTTCCTCGCAGTGACGCCGCGCCGGGGGCCGCCCCGCGGGGGCTCGGAGTCGCCGGCTCAGAGGGGGACGAGCCCCACGCCGAGGCACCAGTCGCCGATCACGTCGCCATCGAGCGTGACCGGACCGCAGCCGTCGCAGGTCGCGTCGCCGTCGAAGACGACGGTCGCGGTGGACGTGGCGGCGGCGTCCGGGAAGGGGTGGACCGACGCCGTCGCTGTGCCCGCGGGCTCGGAGTCGCAGGTTCCGTCCCGACTGGTCGACCAGCTGAGCTCCCACGGTGTATCGGGGTGCAGCGTCGCGGTCCCGGCGCGGCTGCCGGTGATCGTGACGAAGGTCGTGGGCATCCAGTTGCTCGTGTAACCGCCGACCCCGTCGGTGAACACGGACCCGGTGGTGGAGACGGTGGAGAGCCCCGCGGGCAGGAGGGGGGGCGCGGCGGCCTGCAGCCCCACCGTGAAGTCGAGGTCCCAGGCCTCCGGAATGTCGTACCAGGCTTGGTTCAGCCAGGGGTTGCCGATGTACTCCTGGTTGCGGCCCGCCATCCCCGCGAACCACGCGCTCGGGGTCCCGGCGGCGTCGGAGGCCAGGGCGCAGTCGGCCTGCAGGACCTGCAGCTGGGCGGTCCCCACGGGGGCCATGCACGCCATGGACGCCCAGTCGTCGCCCGCGATCGCGTCGTACCACCCGGTGAGCGTGGGGGCCCCCGGGCCGCCGGTCCCATCGGAGAGGGCGAAGTCGTGCTCTTCCGTGGGGGTCCAGACGACGGTGCCGCTCCAGCAGGACGTGAGGGTCGGGGGCAGCATGGTCCAGCCCGCCGCCTCGCCCGACGCTTCGACGGTGCCGGGGGATCCCCGAACGACGTCGAGGCCGGCCGTGATCGAGGCGATCAGCGCTTCGAGCTCGGAGGTCGTGGCGACGGCGTGGGCGACGGCGTACTCGAGGGCCGCCAGGGCGTCGCCGGGCCCGGGGGCGGGGGGGAAGCCCGGGGGCGGCGCGGCCCCGTCGCAGGTGAGGACCGGCTGCGGGGAGAGGAGGTCGTCGTCCCCGGCGCAGGGCAGGAGGCCGTCGAGGTCGAGGTCCAGCTCGTCCACCGCTAGCGTGGCGCTGCAGTCCTGGAGGACGCCGTCGCAGAGCTCGGGCGCGCCGGGATACCGACCCGGGTCCAGGTCGTCGCAATCCACGGAGTAGTAGCCGCACGCCATGTAGCCGTCGGCGTCCGCGTCCGCTTCGTCCGCGGGGAGGGCGCCGTCGCAGTCGTTGTCGAGCCCGTCGCAGCGCTCCGGGGCGCCGGGGGCGGTCTGCCAGTTGGAGTCGTCGCAGTCCCCTTCGCACGGGGCGAGGCCGTCGAAGTCGAGGTCCTGCTCACCGGGGAACGCCGCGCCGTCGCAGTCGTCGTCGAGGCCGTTGCAGGCCTCGTCGGCGCCGGGGTGGATGGCGGCGTCCAGGGGGGCGCAGTCCTCGCAGTTGAACCAGCCGTCTTCGTCCGAGTCCGCCTCGGGGACGTCCCAGGTGACGCGGCAGTCGCTGTCGACGCCGTCGCAGAGCTCGACGGCGCCGGGGTGACGGGAGGCGTCTTCGTCGTCGCAGTCCTCGCACGCGGGGTGGCCGTCGCCGTCTTCATCGACCTCGTCGGGGGGCAGGTCGCCGTCGCAGTCGGAGTCCTTCCCGTCGCAGATCTCCGGCGCGCCGGGCCGGACTCTCCAGTCTTCGTCGTCGCAGTCCTCGCAAGCGACGAAGTCGTCGCGGTCCTGGTCCGTGAACTCGTCGACGGGAGTCACATCGTCGCAGTCGTCGTCGACGCCGTTGCAGAGCTCGGTGCGGCCGGGGCGACGCGTGGGGTCGTCGTCGTCGCAGTCGCCTTCGCAGGGGGCGAGCCAGTCGTCGTCGCGATCCTGCTCGGACGTCGGGACTTCGCTGTCGCAGTCGGTGTCCTCCCCGTCGCACTCTTCGGCCAGCCCGGGCGCGCGATCGGCGTCGTTCGGCGCGCAGTCCTCGCCGTCGGGCACACCGTCGCCGTCGCCGTCGACCACGACGGCCTCGCGCTCCTGTGGCAGGCACCCCAGAGTGGGCCCCAGGAGGAGGAGGAGGACGAAGAAGCGAGACATGGGATGAAGGCAGGGTCCGAGGGGCACCGGTGGCCAGCGGCAGAGCGTGGACTCCGTGCTCACCCCTCGAACCCGATCGATCGGTGGGAGCCGTCGCAGTACGGCTTGTTCTTCGACGCGCCGCAGCGGCAGAGGGCGGCCTTGGAGGTGCGGGCGAGGGCCCGTCCGCTGCCGGCGATGATCTCGACGGGTCCCTGGACGAGCAGCGGTCCGCTCGGCGCCGGCGTGATCGCGAGGGGGCCGCGGGCTGCGTCGTCCATGGACTCGGCCGCGGCGGGCTCGCCGGTGGCCTGGAAGCCCGCGGCGCGGTGGGAGCCGTCGCAGTAGGGCTTTCGCCGCGACGCCCCGCAGCGGCAGAGCACCCGACGGGGGGGTGCGGGCTCGCCGGCCAGGGCGAGGTCGGCGCGGACCTCGAGCGGCCCGTTCTCGTGCAACCGGATGGTGCTGCGGGCAGGGGCTGCTTCGTCGCTCGAGGTGTCCGCGAAGGTGAGGGCGCCCGACGGGCACTGCCGGACCAGCGCGCCGATCTCCTCCGCAGACGCCCCGTCGGGGTTGATCCAGCCGCCGGGAGCGCCCGGCTGGAATACGCCCGGCAGCCCGAGCACGCAGCGCCGAGCGTGGATGCAGCGGGCCCCGTCGAACGTGACCGTGATGGAGGCACCGGAGTAGCTCTGCTTCGTCATGTCGAGGTCCTCACGTGGTCCGGTCCGCGCTCGAGTGCGCGGCGCGATTCCTGTGAAGCATGATGGTGGACGCGGAACCCAGAACGCGCAAACCCCCGGAATCTCTCGACTCCGAGGGTTCAGCGATGTTGGTACTGCGAGCGAGACGTTACTCGAACTGGCTGACCGGCAACGCGAGCGTCGTGCGCGAACTGCTCAGGGCGGGAGAGGCCGAAGAGCAGCCGCGATGTCGCTGACCCTCTGCACGAGCCGGTTCGGATTGTCAGGCACCGGTGTGAACCCATGGTGCTGGTAGAAGGCTGCCGCGTCGCCGTTGATCGCGTCGACGACGACGACCCGCGCGGCCGCGATGTCGGCGGCGGCGCAGGCCCGCGACAGGCCATCCCACAGCAGCTCCCCGCCCAGGCCCTGTCCATGCAGGCTGTGATCGAGCGCCAGACGCGCCAACAAGACCGACGGGATGGCGTCGGGTGAGCCCCGCCCGACCCGCTTCGGCAGCTCCGCTCGGACGACCAGGTGGGCGGCGAGGGAGAAGTACCCGACGACCCTTGGGTTGCGTTCGTGCCACACGAAGGTCCGTGCCGTCCGCATGCGCTGCGCTTGCATCGCCGAAGCGCGGAGCCAACGGTCCAGCGGCTCGACTCCACTGTCGAACCGCGTGAGATCGTGCTCCTCGTCCAGGGCCTCGGAGACGAAGCGCGCCACCCCTACCGCTGCTCCACCTGCCGGTCCGCCGCCGCGCGGCGTCGGAGCGCCTCGTTCGGCTGAGGCGGCGCGTCGAGCGCAGCCCACAGCTCGTCGAAGAACTCGCTCGGCACCACCGTCGCTGAGGAGGCCGCGATGACCTGCTCGGCTCGCTCGCTGGCAGCGTCCAGGACGAACGCGCTCAGCGACTGACGCGCGACCTCGGCGGCGTAGCGGATCCGGCGCTCCCGTGCGGGCGTAGCGCGGAGTTCGATGCGGGCGGTCTTCGTGGCCATGGCGATCTCCTGTACGGAAGATGTACGGCTCCGAAGGGTTGGTGTCAAGGCTCTTCCCCGGCAGCTTGTGCACGGCGCGGGAAGGCGTTCAAACTTGCCTGGGGCTGAAGTGCACTACGACGCCGAACACGAAGACCATCTGGCCGACGCCCATCCGACGACGATCGCGTTGGCGGCGGCTCTGCAAGGCATCGACCGCTCGGGTGACTTCTGCGCCGAGGGCGTGGTCGGCGGGGTTCTGCCCCGCGTCGACGTGGAGGGGTTCGGACCGGTCCCGTTCCCGTTCCCGCCGGCGCTCCTCGATGCCCTCGCCAGCCGAGCAACCCCGGCGCCGTACGGGCGGGGAGTGGACACGCTGGTCGATCCAGAGGTGCGCCGGTGCCTTCAGATCGAGGCCGACAACCTGGACCTGCCCGAGCGGGTGTGGGGACCGCTCCTGTCCAGGTTGACCGCCGCCGCGGCGGAGGAGCTCGGCGTGCCCGGCCCGGTCGATGCGGAGCTGTACAAGCTCCTCATCTACCAGCAGGGTGACTTCTTTCTTCCCCACCGGGACTCGGAGAAGGTGCCGGGCATGTTCGGCACGATGGTGGTGGTGCTGCCTTCAGCCTTCGAGGGGGGCGAACTGGCTGTCGACCACGGCGGCGAACGCCGCGTCCTCTCCCTGGGAGCCGAACACGTCGATGAGCTCACCTGGGCCGCGTTCTATGCGGACTGCACGCACGAGCTCCGGCCGCTGACGTCCGGGCTGCGGCTGGCGTTGGTGTTCAACCTGGCCCGCCAGGAAGCCGTGGCGCCACCGGCCCGCCGCGAGGCGGTCGCGATGATCCGGGAGCATCTGGCCGCCTGCTTCGACGAGGCGGCGCCGACCAAGCTCGTATGCGTGCTCGAGCACCACTACACCGAGGCGGGCCTGGCGTGGAGCGATCTGAAGGGGCCGGACGCGGGTCGGGCACTGGCCCTTCGCGAGGCGGCCTGCCACGAGGCTCTGACCGCACACCTGGGCGCCGTCAGCCTGACCGAGAGCTGGTCGGCGGATCAGGTCTGCTTCCCGGACTGGGGCGAGTACACCGAGCCTGGGCCGGACGACGTGGAGCTGTACGAGCTGTTCGACTCGGACTGCAGGGTCGAAGGGCTGCTGGATGCCGGCGGGCGCCCCGCCGGGGTCGGCGCCATCCCCGTGTTCCTCGAAGAACTGTGCCCACCGGGCGCGCTCGAGGGTGAACCGCCGGATGAGTTCCACTTTCACGAAGCCACGGGCAACGCGGGAGGAACCGCCGAACGTACGTACCGGCGAGCCGCAGTGGTCCTCTGGCCGGCCGAGCGCGACGTCGCGGTCCTGGCACAGGCTGGCCCGGGCGTGGTGTGGGAGGCGCTGACCCGCGCGGAGTCCAACGGCGAGGAAGAGCGGGCGGGCGCGCTGCTGACGGAGCTGGCCAATCGAGCGTGTTCGGTGGAGTTCCTGCGCCAGGCCTGGGAGCGGGTGCTCGTTGGGGATCGACGAGAGCTCGTGCCTGGCTTGATCTGCCGGTCGGTCTTGACCGGCGGGCTCCCCGACCAGCTCGCCGATGTCGTCGGAGCTGGCCTCGCGGTGATTGGCGAGCCCGGTGGCGCGGACGTGTCCGGTACCCTCGCGTCCGCCGTCCGCCAGCACCGCCACGAGCCCTGTGAGGCCGCGAAGCTGCTGGACGTGGCGAGGTCTGCCGGGGTGTCGCTCGACGCACTCGCAGGTGGGCTCGGCGCTCTACGGACGCTCCTCCAGGATGTGCCGCGATTTCGGGTTCGATGGTCCGGCCGATCGTTGGTCGCGCTGCTCCGGGTTGCGCTCGCGGTCGATCAGCGCCGTGTGGTCGAGCCTGTCGTCGCGAGTGTCGGCTTCGACGAGCTCCTCGTGCCAGCCGTCGTCGCTCTCGTCCAGGAGCAGACCCTCGGACCCGACGACGAGTGGTCGTTGATGGTGCGGGACCGTGTGCAGGCCCGCGCATCCGAGGAGCTGACGCCGCCCGCCGACGAGTCGCGCGAGCCGCCTCAAACATGCGCGTGCCGGCACTGCCAGGCGCTCGGAGAGTTCCTCCGGAGCCCCGACCGTACGAGTTGGACCTACCCGGTGCGCAAGGAGATCCGCCGGCACCTCTACAAGGTTGTCGAGGACGAGCGTCTGGACGGCAAGGCGCACACGCTGCGAACGGGCCGGCCGTACAAGTGGGTCGTCGAGAAGACGGACGCGCGGTTCCAGGCTCGGGTGGCTGAGCGAAGCGTGGACCTGGAGACGCTCGAGGCGCTTGGCGCCGGGCGTGCCGTCGGCGAGTAGGGGCGACGGGCTGCGAAGTCGAGCGAATTCAGGGACTTGGCGGGTTGGATTCCCGTTCGGGTCCAGCCAGAATCTGACGATCACGGTTCGATCCAGAACGAGCAAACCCCCGGAATCACTGGATTCCGGGAGCTTGCTTGATTGGTACTCCCAAGGGGAATCGAACCCCTGTCTCCGCCGTGAGAGGGCGGTGTCCTAACCGCTAGACGATGGGAGCGTACTCGGTGCGTATGGTTGAGGCGGTAGGACTTGAACCTACAACCGCCTGATTCAGAGTCAGGTGATCTGCCAATTGATCTACGCCTCAGTGTAAAGAGCGGCGCCTTGCGGCGAAGCGGAGGGATTTCTAGTCGCGCGTTCGGGGCATGTCAAGGAGGTTGAGGTTCGAAACCTGCCGAGAGGACGGCGCCCGTCCTCGCGTCCTCCAGGGGCACCCACGAGTCGCAGGATCGGGCCGCTGTGCTGCATTCGGTGATGTCGTGCGGGCGACGCTCTCGGCGGCGGGAGGTGGGCGTGCGGCCCGCAGCTCGCCGGAATGAGCCGTCTCGCCACGCTACGACCCCATCGAGGCCCGCAGCTCGCCGGAATGAGCCGTTTCGCCACGCTACGACCCCATCGAGGCCCGCAGCTCGCCGGAACGAGCCGTCTCGC
>CAZEKB010000115.1:0-24001 GCA_964512225.1 uncultured Rickettsiales bacterium
GGAGCGAGCGCGGCGTCGGGGAGCGAGCGCGGCGTCGGGGAGCGAGCGCGGCGTCAGGGAGCGAGCGGAGCCGCGGTCAGGCGCGGGCGGCCCAGGCCGCGGGGAGCCGGGCGACCAGCGACGAGGCGAGCGTCTCCGTCGAGGGCAGCTCCGCCCGACACCCGAGCCCCGCGAGGAGCCGCTCGAGCGATGTCGTGATCGCCCCCGGCAGCCCGCACGGCACGATCCACGCGAAGCCCCACGGGTCCGGCGCCACGTTGAGGGCGAGGCCGTGCAGGGGCACCGATCGGTGGATGTGCACGCCCACCGCGCCGATCTTCATGGCGGGCCCTTCGTCGACGCTCAACCACGCTCCCGGCGCGTCCGGTCGGGGGACGCGCGCGAGCCGAGCGCCGTCCACGCCCCGCTCGCTCAGCACCTCGATCGCGAGCTCCGCCATGGCGTCCTCGAGCCCGCCCACGAAGCAGGGGACCCGCAGCCGGCGGCGACGCAGGTCCACGATGGCGTACGCCACCAGCTGTCCGGGGCCGTGGTAGGTCCAGTCCCCTCCCCGCTCGATGTCGCGGACGGCGACCCCCCGGGCCTCCAGCGACTCCCGAGGCTCCAGCAGGTCCGCGTCCCGCGCGCGACGCCCCCCCGTGATCACGGGCGGATGCTCCACCGTGAACACCGTCTCGGGGCCCGTCCCCGCGATGAGGGCAGCCCGCGCCGCCCGCTGACGTCGGTGCGCTTCGTCGTATTCCAGCCGCCCCCAGTGCTCGTGGCGAACGGCCTCCCCCGCCGGCTTCACGGCAGCTCGTCGGCCGAGGGGGCGTCCTCCTTGCCCCGCTGGAACCACGGGGTCGCCCGCAGATCCTGGAGCCCCGTCGCGAGGATGACCTGCAGGGACGCGGCCACCGGCACCGCGAGCAGGACGCCGAGCAGGCCGAACAGGTTCCCGCCCACCAGCAGCGCGAGCATCACCACGACCGGGTGGAGCCCCACCGAGTCGCCCACGACCTTCGGGGTCAGCAGCGCCCCCTCGATGCCCTGCACGGCGGCGAACACCGCGAGAACCTTGAGGATCTCGAAGCTGATCCCGAACTGGAGCAGGGCCATGAAGCAGCCCAGCCCGACGCCGAGGATCGTGCCCAGGTAAGGAACGATGAAGAGGACGCCCGACATCACGCCGATGAACAGCGCGAGGTGGATGTCCGTGAACAGCAGCAGCCCCGCCGAGTAGAGGACGGCGAGCCACATGCAGACGAGGGCCTGCCCCCGCAGGAACTTGGCGATCTTCTCGTCGATGGCGATGTAGTGGTCGAGCACGTTGGCGCGCGACCGGAACGGGATCATCTCGAAGACGCCGCGCTTCATCACGTCGAAGTCGCGCAGGAAGAAGAACACGAAGATCGGCAGCAGAGACCACCGGAACACCGCGCCGAGGAACCCGAACGTGCCCCCCGCGAGCGTGCCCGCGAAGGTCTTGACGGGGTCGAGCGCGTCGAGGTCCAGGTCCTTCAGCAGGTCCGGGAGGCGCTTCGAGAGCGCCGCGATGCCGATGTCCTCGCCCGTCGTCTTCTTCACGAACTCGTCGAACTGGTGCGCGCGCGCCACCACGTCGTCGACGTACCCGTCGATGCGCCCGCTCAGGTCGGCGATCTCGCCCACGATGTACGGCACGACGAGCAGCAGCCCCACCGCCGCCGCGGCGAGGGCGATCCCCAGGGTGATGCCGATCCCGAGGGTCCGGTCCCATCCCGCCCGCTCGAAGCGGTCGATCAGGGGGTCGAGCACGTACGCGAGCACCAGCGCGAGCAGCAGGACCGTGAGGAACTGGCCCAGGCCGGTGTAGACCGCCAGGATCGCGATGATCAGGAGCCCCGCGGTGCCCAGGGAGAGCAGCGGGCGCGACCAGTCGGGGAGCCCCTCGGCGATGCCGATCCCGCGACCCGTTCCGGGGTCCTCGGGCGCCGGGGGCTGCGGGGTCGTGTCCGTCACGTGGGCTGCTCCCTCCAGAAGGCGACGGTGCGGGCGAGGCCTTCGTCGAGGTCGACCCGAGGGACCCAGCCCGTCGCCTCGCGGATGGCCTCGGTGCGCGGCCAGCGCGCCCGCACGTCCTGTCCGGGGTGGGGTACGAACTCGATCCCCGCTTCATTGCCTGCGGCGGCGTTGATCCGCTCGGCGAGGTCGCGGGTGGCCACCAGGGTGTCGGGCTTGCCCACGTTGTAGGTGCGCCCCCAGGCGGACGGCGTGGCGGCGAGGGCGAGGACCGCCTCCACGAAGTCGTCCACGTAGATCCACGCCCGCGTGGGCGAGCCGTCTCCGGTGACCTTCAGCGCCTCGCCGCGCACGGCCCGCGACGCGAAGTTGCGCACGGCCCCTTCCCCCATCTGCCCGGGCCCGTAGACGTTGAACGGGCGGACGGAGACGACGTTCAGGCCGGTGGTCCGCGCGGTGGCGAAGACCAGGTGCTCCGCGAAGATCTTGCTGCAGGCGTAGGTCCACCGCGGGTCGGAGGTGGGGCCGATCGGGGTGGGGCCCGCTTCGTCCGCGCCCTCGGCGTCGCGCCCGTAGACCTCGGAGGTCGAGACGTTCACGAACAGGGCCGGGGGCGCGTGCGCGAGGGCGTCCAGCAGCCGGGCGGTGCCCAGGCCGTTCACCTCCATCACCTTGCGGGGGACGCGGTAGTAGGTCGAGACGCCCGCGAGGGCCGCGAAGTGCACCACGGCGGAGCAGGGGCCGATGTCGGGCAGCCAGTCGCCGGGGAAGCGGACGTCGCCCCGGACGAAGCGGAGGTTGGCGGGCGGGACGACCCCGAGCGCGGCGTAGCAGTCGCGGGTGCCGTCGTCGACGCACACGACCTCGCCGCCGTCGGGCGCGGACGCCGCGAGCCGGAGCGCGAAGTGGGAGCCGAGGAAGCCGCGACCGCCGGTCACGAGGACCGGACGGCCCCCGTCGAACCAGGGGGAGCTCAACTCCCGACTTCCCGGAGACCGCTGCCTTCGGGCATGCCCACGGGCTCGGGCGGGGACCGACGCTCCCAGCCGCGGAGGCGCCGCGACCAGTTCTGCGCGAGCCCGCCCACGCCGATCGCGACGCCCACGGGGATCAACGCGGCCGCGAGCGCGTAGCGCCCGACGAACCGGACCTTCGACTTCACTTCGTCCTGCATGGCGCGGAGGATAGCGCGCCCGCCGAGCACCCGCGATGACCCCTCGTCACGGGCTCCACGTGGCCAACTGGGGGCGCGTGATCAGGCCCACGTGGGTCTTCTCGATCGTGCCGTCGGCGCCGATCAGCAGCGACGTCGGCAGCACCTTGACCCCGTACGCGCGCTTGACCGCGCTGGTGCCGCGCACGACCGGGTAGCGGATCCCCAGCCGCTCGGCGTGCTCCGCCACCGCGTCGAGGTTCCCGGACTCCACGGCGATCCCGAGCACCGCGACCTCCGGGTGCTTCCTGGCGAACCGGTTCAACGTCGGGATCTCGGCTTTGCAGGGCCCGCACCACTCGGCCCAGAAGTTCAGGAGGACGGGCTTGCCCGCGAAGTCGGAGAGCGCGACGGAGCCGCCCGCCGTCGATACCAGCTCGAACGGCGGCGCCGACCCGTCTTCGCCGACCTGCACCTGCGGCGCCCGCAGCTCCTGGATCACGCCGTAGACGAGCAACGCCGCCACCAGCGGCAGCACCCAGTGAAAGAAGATGTTCTTGAGGAAATCCATCGGCGGAAGCCTAAGTCCGAGGCGGGGGCGCGCAACGCACCCGCGACTACAGGATCTGCTTCCCGAAGAGGGACTCGAGCAGCTCGACAGCGAGCTCGCCGGTCTCGTTCTCGCGGTCGAGGATCGGGTTGAGCTCCACGACGTCCACCGAGCAGACGAGGCCCGTGTCCGCGAGCAGCTCCATGACGAGGTGCGCCTCCCGGTAGTTCGGCCCGCCGCGCACGCGCGTGCCCACGCCGGGCGCGATCGACGGGTCGAGGAAGTCGACGTCGAAGGAGACGTGGAGCCGGTCGCAGCGGTGCAGGAGCGCGTCGATCGCCTCGGTGAGGATCGTGCGGATCCCGCGCTCGTCGACGTCGCGCATGGTGTAGGCGTGCACCCCCGTCCCCCGGATCGCCGCGGCCTCCAGCTGGTCGATCGCGCGGATGCCGATCAGGGCCACGTCCTCGGGATCGAGCGCGGTGGCCCGCGACGAGAACCCGGTCATGGTGTCGGGGCCGTCGCCCAGGAGGCACGCCAGGGGCATGCCGTGCACGTTCCCCGTGCCGCTGGTGTGGGGGGTGTTCATGTCGCCGTGCGCGTCGAGCCAGACGACGCCGAGGCGCCCTCCCTCGGCCCGAGCCACGTCCGCCAGCGCGGCCACGGAGCCCGCCGCGAGGCTGTGGTCCCCCCCGAGGATCACCGGGATCCCGCCGTCGGAGCACGCCGCGTGGACCGCCTCGTAGGCCCGCCGGCAGACGTCGCCGATCGCGTCCGCGTACCGCTTGGACCGGTCGCCGAGGGCCAGGGTCTCGCGCTGGGGGACGTCGACGTTGCCGCGGTCCTCGACATCGCGCCCCAGCGCCGCGAGCCGCTCGGCGATGCCCGCGATGCGCAGCGCGGAGGGGCCCATGTCGACCCCGCGGCGACCCGCGCCCAGATCCAGGGGGACGCCGATGAGGCGAAGGGGCGAGCCCGCCCTCCGGTCCTCCGAGCGGCTCATTTCGGGGGGGGGACCTCGGCGCGCCAGACCTCGATCTCGAGCCGTCGGTGGGCGACGTCGGGCGGGATCTGTCGGGCCGGAGGGAACACCACGGGGACCCCGGGGGCGACGCTGAAGCCGGTGGAGGCGAGGCCTTCGTCCAGGTCGTACCCCGCCGGGTTGGCGAAGGAGACGATCTCGGCGTGCAGGGTGAGGTCGATGGCCTGTCCGGCCGGGAGCACCTGGTCGAGCAGCGTCGAACCGACGACCGCCCCGGGGGAGGCGAGGACCCGGAAGTCCACCCGATCCATGACGCGCACGTTGCGCGTGGTGGCCACCGGCGGCTCGCCCCCGGCGGGGAGCGTCTGCAACGTGAACAGGTCCGCGCCCGGGCCCTCGAGCGAGAGGTTCACGACGACGGGCGCGGGCAGCGATACGTAGTCGGCGGTGCGCACCGTGAAGCTGCCGCTGGCCACGATGTTGAACGCGGTGCCCCCGCTCTCGTCGAGGGGGAGGCGGACCGAGTCCGTGGTCAGCCGGAGGTCCGTGTGCAGCCCCATGGGGTTCACGGCGACGCGCTCCGCGCGGTAGAGGGCCCGCCCCCCGCTGGACGTGGCCGCGCCCTGGACGCGGTGCACGCGGAAGAAGCCCTGGTGCCCGGGCGTGACGGTGGCCGACGCGGGGCCCTCCAGGGCGGGGCCGAGGCCCTGATCGTCGACCTCGCCGACGGGCCGGAGCACCCAGTCTTCCCCCGGCTCGGCGCTGCCGACGGCCACGAGGAAGACGCTGCGCGGAGCGACCCGCTCGGGCCACTGCACCACGCCGACCTCCTCGGCGGGTCGCGGCAGGCCGTCGGCGTCGATCGTGTCCGGGAGCGGCTGCAGGACGGCCAACTGCGCCCCCGGAGCGCGCTCCAGAGCCTCCACCTCGGCCTCGGTCCACAGCCCGTGGTGGTACTGCTCGAAGTGGTCCGCGAGCGCGCGCCAGGCCGAGTCCGTCATCCGCTCGCCGGGGTACCAGGGCGGGCCCGGATCCTGGTGGGGGTTGTCCGGCGCGGTCTTCGCCGCCGCCCGCCAGGCGCAGCTGAGGTCCTGGGCGAGGGCGGACCCGGGGGCGAGGCAGGCGGCGAGGAGAACGGAGACCAGGGCACGCGCGATCATGGCCGGAATCTACCTCAGGGGATGAAGTCGAGCAGAGCCGTGACCCCGTCCTCCACCACCCGCGTGCGGAACACCCGGCCCGAGGGGGCACCGTCGGCGTCGAGCAGCTCGAGGTCCACCGGCCCCGCGGGGACGCCCGCGACGAGCAGCTCGCCGCTCGCGTCGACCCCCGTCCCGGCGGTGGGCACGCCCTCCACGCGGTAGAAGACCTCGGTGGCCGTCCCCTCCCCGTCGACGACCTGGAAGCGCTCGCCGAGGGTCCGCTCCGAGGCGAGGATCCGCACCACGATCGCCCCGCCCTGCCCCGGCAGCTCCGGGTCCGGGTCGGCGTACTCGGCGCCCGCCGCGTTCATGCCCGCGAGGTCGGCGAGCAGGGCCGCGCGGCTGCGCAGGTGGAACACGCCGTCGTCGACCCACAGATCGGCCGACGCGCTGCGCCCCGAGCGGACCGTCGGCACGTAGGGGGACGCCGTCGGCTCGCCCGCGTCGTCGAACGCCTCGGGGGGGTGGAACTCGAGGTGCACCGCCGTGTCCACGGGGACGTTCGACACCCGGTAGAAGCCGGGCGCGCTCTCGAACGGCTCGCCGCCTTCGACCACCAGCTCGCCCGCGTCGTCGAACGCTTCGAGGGCGGCGCCGGGGATCGGCACGGACTCTTCGGCGGGGAGTTCCGTGTCGAAGAGCCAGCCCTGGATGCGCGCCTCGGTGGCGTCCTCGGCCACGGTGCACGCGGGCAGCACGCCGAGGACCAGGGCGGCGACCGCGAGGGGGCGCAGCACGGACTCGAGGAAGTCCCGGGCCTTGCGACGGCGGCCCACGTGCTCGTCCATGTACCGGGTCATGGCGTCCCGGGCGGCGTCCTCGGCGTCGCCCCACGCCACCGGCGCCTGCTCCGCCAGCGGTCGATGGAGCGCTTCGTTCAGGCGCAGCAGCGTCGTGCGACCGATGGGCCGCGCCGACGCGTCCAGGTCCATGCAGGGTCCGACCAGCGCGCCCCCGTGCCCGGGCGACCACACGGTCGGGCCGTCGTCGAGCGAGGCCCCGCAGGCCGCGCACCTCTGCAGGGACGGGCGCACCCCGAGAACATGGGCCAGCTTCAGCTCGAAGGCCCGGGCCCAGCCCCGCCCGCCGACGGACCGCTCGCCGGGCACGTCGAGCGACGCGAGCGCGGCCACCGCCAGGCGCATCGCCTCGGGAGACGCCTGCCCCTCGGGCGCGGCCTGGTGGAGCAGCTCCGCGGCGCGCCCCGCGAGGGCGAGGCGGACGACGTCTTCGCGGATGCCCGGGTGCGCGGCGACGACCGCCGCGCTCGCGAGCCGAGGGACCCGACGCGAGTCGTCGATGTCGGCGTCCACGAGCGTGTAGAGGTCCACCCCGCCGAACCGCTTCCTCGACTTCCGCGCCGACGGCACCCGCACGTCCACGAGCCCCCGCTCGGCGGTCAGGAGCGACAGGATCCGGTCGGCCTCCCCCACGTCCACCCGCCGGAGGACGACCGCCCGCGTCGGCTTCGTCATCCCTACAGACCGAGCCAGATGCCGGCGAGGAGGAAGTAGATCAGCACGCCGAGCAGGTCGATGCCGGTGGTGAGGATCGGGCCCGTCGCCACCGCGGGGTCGATGCCGAGCCGGTCGGACAGCATGGGCACGGTCGTGCCGAGGGTCGCGCCCAGCACCATCACGGCGAGGATCGAGTTGCAGACCGCCGCCCCGAGCCGCAGGTCGGCGTCGCCCATGACGAACGCGGCCCCGCCGACCAGCAGCGAGCAGACGGTCGCGATGATGAACGACACCTTGATCTCCGACCACAGGGCGAACAGCACCCGGGCGGGGTCGAGCTGCCCCATGGCGAGGCTCCGCACGACGATCGTCGAGCTCTGGACCCCCACGTTGCCGCCCAGCCCCATCACGATCGGGATGAACGCGGCGAGGATGGCGACGGTGGCGAGCTTCTCTTCGAAGGCGGTGATGAGGAACGCCGCGCCGAGGCCGCCGCCGAGGCTGGCCATGAGCCAGGGCAGCCGCGTGCGCACCGACCGCAGCGTGCCCCGCCCGACGGCGAGGTCTTCGTCGCCGACGCCCGCCATCAGCATCATGTCCTCGGTGGCTTCGTCCCGGAGGACGTCGATGACGTCGTCGACGGTGATGACGCCGACCAGCTTGTTGAACTCGTCCACCACCGGCAGGGCGAGGAGGTCGTAGCGGGCGACGATCTGGGCGACCTCCTCCTGGTCCATCGTCACCGGGACGGAGATCACGTCGCTGTTCATCAGCTCCTTGAGCTGCATGGCGGGGGGGACGGTCAGCAGCTGGCGCAGGGAGAGGACGCCCACGAGCGTCGCCTCCTCGTTGATGCAGTAGACGTAGAAGACGATCTCGGCCGAGCTCGCCTCCTGCAGGGCGACGATGGCCTCGCGGGCCGTCAGCTCCTTGTCGAGGGCGAAGACCTCGGGCGACATGATGCCGCCGGCGGTGTCCTCGCCGTACTGCATCAGCTCCTCGAGATCGTCCGACTCCTCGTCGGCGAGGGCCTCGAGGATCCCCGCGCTCAGCTCGTCGGGCAGCGTCGCGAGCAAATCGGCCGCGTCGTCCGGCGGGATGTGGGCGAACAGGGGGACGAGCTGGTCGACCGACAGCCCCTCGACGAGGTCCGGGACGAGCACCTCGTTGTAGGCGTTGAGGACCTCGGCCGCCTGCTCGGGGTCCGCGAGCAGCCCCGTGAAGATGATCCGCGCCTCCCGGCGCATCAGCTCGGCGAGCGCCTCGGCCACGTCCTCGCTGCGGGTCTTCTCCAGGGTGCGACGCAGGTGCGCGTCCGCCCCCCGTCGCACGAAGCGACGGAGCGTATCCACCAGCAGCTGATGTCGGTCCTTGGGCATCCCGGCCGGATGTTAGACCGCGCCCGCCCTCGACGCGGCTCCCGGGGTCACCTTTCGGCGCGGGGGCTCACAGTCCGCTGACGCGGTCGCACTCCAGCTCGCCCAGGTACTGGCCGGCCTTGTCCTTCATCTCCCCGAAGGGGTGCACCTCGTGCACGGTGCCCAGGTGGTCGCAGGCGTCGCTGACGAAGTCGAGGCGCATCTCGAGCACGCCGAGGGCGAACAGGCCCTTGAGGTCGCCGGGGTCGCAGTCGACCGCCTTGCGGTACCGATCGAGCGCCTTGTTCAGCCGCCCCTCGGCCTCTTCGACCTGTCCCAGGTTCCGGTGCGCCGGGCAGAAGTCCGGGTACTGCCGGAGGATCTGCTCGTAGAGCGCCCGAGAGGTCTCGAAGTCGCCCTTGTTGAAGTAGCCCCAGCCGAGGTTGTGCAGCGTCCGCAGCGGCTCGCGGTACTCGGGGTTCTCCCGGGCCTTCTCCAGGATCGAGACGGCCTCGTCCCACCGCTCGGTGGACAGGTAGAGGGCGCCGAGGTTGGTCTGCGCCTGGGCGTACTCGGGGTCGAGCTCCAGCGCCTCCTTGAAGGCCTCCTCGGCCTCGGCGTGCATCTCGCGCCCGAAGTAGGCGAGGCCGAGGGAGTGCCAGTGCTCGGCCTCCCACTTGTTCTTCTTCACGGACTGGCGCAGCTCGGAGATGGCCCCCGGCCAGTTGCCCTCGTTGATGTACGCGACCCCCAGCTTGTGGTGTCCGTCGGCCTCACCGACGGCCTTCGGCGACACGCAGGCGGTGCCGACCAGGAGGAGACAGAGGGGGAGCAGCGTGCGCATGTTCAGCATCCAGGTTCTCGCGGAGGCGACGTGGGGCGGCTACGCGAAGTATTTGCCGATGATAGGCGCAAGAGCGTCGAGGCGGTGCTGCGGAATCAGCTCGGGACGGGTCATGACCGCGAACTGCGCGGCGCCGTCGACGAGCGGATCGAGGTCGTCGGGGATGTTCGCGGCCGCCTCCACGATGATGCGGCGGGCCATGGCCACGTTCTTGCGGACGGTCTCGAGGACCGCGGCGACCGTCACGTCGTCGTGCCCCTCGTGCCAGCAGTCGTAGTCGGTCGACAGCGCGATGGTGGCGTACCCGATCTCGGCCTCCCGGGCGAGCTTCGCCTCGGGCAGGTTGGTCATCCCGATGACCGACGCGCCCCACGACCGGTACAGGTGCGACTCGGCGCGGGTCGAGAAGGCGGGGCCCTCCATGCACACGTAGGTGCCGCCCTCGTGCGTCGTGGCCCCGGCGGCCTTCGCCGCGTTCAGGAGGACGCCCGCCAGCACCGGGGAGATCGGATCCCCGAACGCGACGTGCCCGACGATGCCCTCGCCGAAGAAGGTCGACGGACGGCCCTTCGTGCGATCGATGAACTGGTCCACGATCACGACGTGGCCGGGGACGATCTCCTCCTTGAGGGAGCCCACGGCCGACACGGAGATGCACCACTGCGCGCCGAGCTTCTTGAGCGCCCAGATGTTCGCCCGGTAGGGCACCTCCGACGGCGTCAGGGTGTGGCCGCGGCCGTGGCGGGGGATGAAGAGGAGGCGGACGTCCCCGAGGGTGCCCGCCACGATCGGCGCGCTCGTGGCCCCGAACGGGGTGTCGACGACGATCTCCTCGACGTCCTCCAACCCATCGATGTCGTAGAGGCCGCTGCCTCCGATCACTCCGGCGATCTTGCTGGTCACGCGGTCTTCTCCTCGGCCTCTTCGGCCACGCGGGCCCGCGCCGCTTTGCGCGGGTGCTGCTGTTCGTATCCGCCGAGCTGCCCGCACGCGGCGCCGATGTCGCCCCCGCGGTTGAGGCGCACCACCGTGTGGATGCCGTGGGACATGAGCGCCTCCTGGTAGGCGACGATGTCCCGGTCGGCCGGTCGCTGGTACTCGGTGAACGGGTTGTCGTTGTAGGGGATCAGGTTCACCTTCGCGCGCACGCCCCGCAGGAGCTTGGCGAGCCGGTGGGCGTCCGCGACGTCGTCGTTGACGCCGCGCAGCAGGATGTACTCGATCGTGATCTGCTTGCGGTGAGGCAGCGGGAACGCCTTGAGCGCGGCGATCAGGTCCTCGATCGAGTACTTGTCGTTGACCGGCATCAGGGCCGAGCGGTTCGCGTCGGTGGACCCGTGCAGCGAGACCGCGAGGTTGATGCGCGAGCGCTGGCCCAGCTTCTTCAGCTGCGGCACGAGGCCCACGGTCGACAGGGTGATCTTGCGGTGCGAGAGCCCGAGCCCGTCCGGCTGCTGGGCGGTCTCCATCGACTCGACGACGTTGTCGAGGTTGAGCAGCGGCTCGCCCATCCCCATGAGCACGATGTTCGTGATCGGCTTGTCGGGCGCGTGCTCCTGGGCCTGGACGATCTGGCCCAGGATCTCGGCCTTCGTGAGGTTCCGGGTGAAGCCGCCCTTGGCGGTCACGCAGAAGTCGCAGCCGAGGTTGCACCCCACCTGGCTCGAGATGCACAGCGTCAGCCGCCGCTCCTCGGGGATCAGGACCGACTCGATCTGCAGGCCGTCGTGCAGCCCCCACAGGAACTTGATCGTGCCGTCGGCCGACTCGGGAGCCGCGCGCACCTCGAACCGGGAGATCTTCGCGACCTCGGCGAGGCGCGCCCGGATCGCCTTGCCGATGTCGGTCATGGCGTCGAAGTCCGTCGTCCGCTTCTGATAGATCCACTTGAAGAGCTGCCGTCCGCGGAACTTCTTCTCCCCGAGCACGTCCACGGCGAAGGCCTCGAGCTCGGACACGGACATGCCCATGAGCTCGACGCGATCGTCGGCGGCGGTGAGGACGGGGAGGCTCACGGCGCTACAGCTCCTCGCGCACGGGGTCCAGCTCCTGGGTCACGGCCAGCGCCGGGGTGCCGAGGGCGCCGCCGCGCTCCGGCTGGACGATGCCCGAAGACATGAGGGCCTTGAAGGCCTCTTCCACCGTCATGTCCAGCACCTCGACGTCGTGCTCCGGGAACATCACGAAGAAGCCCGACGTCGGGTTCGGGGTCGTGGGCACGAAGACCGAGATCAGCGGCGTGCCCACCGCGGTCTCCACCCCGGGCCAGGCCCGCGCGGTGACGAAGCCGAGGCAGTAGACGCCGCGCCGCGGGAACTCCACGAGCACGACCTTCTCGAACGACTGGGCGCGGTCGGAGAAGACCTGCTCGAGCAGCTGGCGCACCGCGAAGTAGACGGTGCCGAGGAGCGGGACCTCCCGCAGCGTCGCCTCGACCCAGGCCACGACCTTGCGCCCCACGAAGCCGCGCGCCATCGAGCCGATGAGCAGCACGAACAGGAGCGTGAGCACGAAGCCGAGCCCGGGCGTCTCGAGCCACCGGATCTGGGCGGGCGCCCAGGGGGGGGTCCAGGTCAGCTCGCGGATCGACTGGGGGACGAGCCCGAGGACTCCGTCGACCTCGAGGACGATGCGGTTGAAGATCCAGAAGACGATCGCGAGGGGGGCGACGACGATGATCCCCGCCACCAGCGAGTCGCGGACCCGCGTGCGGAACGACTTCTTCTCGGGGGCCGGTTCGACGGCAGGGATTCCGGTCAACGAGCTCATGAGGAGGCCTCCCGACGTCCGGGGGTGGACATCGAGTAGCGGGTACGGGGCCAGGTGGGCTCCGATTGCAGCTCGATCGTGGCGCCGAGCCCCCGCTGCAGGGTCGCGAGGGCGGCGGCTTCGTGTTCTTCGAGACGCGACGCGACGTCCGCCGCGCAGCGTACCCGCAGGGTCCCGCCCGCGTGGCTGCCGCCCGTCGTGGCGATCTCGCGCAGCACCTCGTAGGCGACCGTCTCCACCGACTTCACGCGGCCGGTGCCCGAGCAGTGATCGCAGGCCGTCAGCAGGTAGCGGCCCAGGTCCTCGCGCACGCGGCGCCGCGTCATCTCCACCAGCCCGAACTCCGAGATGGGGAGGATCTGGGTGCGGGCCCGGTCGTTCTCCAGGGCCGTCGCCAGCTCCTGGTACACGCGCTCTCGGTTCTCGATCTGCTCCATGTCGATGAAGTCGATGACGATGATGCCGCCGATGTCGCGCACGCGGAGGGCCTCGACGACCGCCCGCGCCGCCTCCAGGTTGACCCGCAGCGTCGTCGCCTCGAGGTCCCGGGAGCCCACGTACCGGCCGCTGTTGACGTCGATCGCGGTCAGCGCCTCGGTCCCGTCGATGACGATGTGCCCGCCCGACGGCAGGGGCACCTTGCGCTCCAGCGCCTGACGGAGCCGGTTCTCCACGCCGGTGGACTGGAACAGCGGGTCGGCACCGTCCCAGTACTCGAGGCGGTCGCGGTAGCGCGGCAGGAAGCGCTCCAGCAGCGTGGCGACGCGCTGGTGGTCCGACGGGTGGTCGACGACGATGCGCTCGACCCGGTCGGACATGAGGTCCCGCACGGCCCGCAGGCAGAGATCGAGATCCTCGTGGATCGACGCGGGTGCCTTTGTGGTGCGCGAGCGAGCGTCGATCCCGCGGTGCAGCTCGCGGAGGTACTCGACGTCGGCCGCCAGCTCCTCGCGCGATCGCCCCTCGCAGGCCGTGCGCACGATGAAGCCCTCGCCGGGGGCCCGCAGGCCCTCCACGATGACGCGCAGCCGCTCGCGCTCCTCCTCGTCCGTGATCCGCCGGGAGATGCCGACGTGGTCGGCGGCGGCGAGGTGCACGAGGAACCGACCGGGGAGCGACAGCTGGGTCGTCACCCGCGCCCCCTTCGAGCCCATGGCCGCCTTGCTGACCTGGACCACGACCTCCTGGCCGGGACGCAGCAGCTGCTCGATCCGCTGGGGCGGGCGGCTGCGCGGGATCGGGGCGTCCGCGACGGTCGGGCCGCCCGCCAGCGCGGGCTCGGGCCCGGTCTCGGGGGGCTCCGGGAGGAAGGTCGGCCGCTGCATGGGCACGACGCCCACCGTCTCCTCCGCGTCGGGGTCCGGCTCCGGGGCGCGGAACGGCTGAAGTCGCTCGGGCACGACCTCGCGGGGCACGACGATGTCGCCCACGTAGAGGAACACGGAGCGCTCGGCGCCCACGTCGAGGAACGCCGCCTGCATCCCCGGCAGCACGCGCACGACGCGGCCGACGTACACGTTGCCCACCACGCCGCGGTCGCGGTCCCGCTCGATGTAGAAGGTGTGCACGCGGCCGTCTTCCAGCAGCGCGACGCGGACCTCGCCGGCGGTCCGATTGAGGAGGAGCGCGTCCCTCATGTGCGCGCCCCTCGCAGCGCCGGCGACGTCGACGGGGGCGGCCCGTGCAGGCGGATCGCGGCCCTCTCGAGCGTCGCCCCGGGGGCCGTCATCGCGTCGGGGCCGAAGATCCCCGCGACGACCTCGCGAATGCGCGCGCCGGCGCCGTGAGCGGCGACCTCGATCCGCGCGGCGGCGCCTTCGGCGACGAGCTCGCGGACCACGTCGTGCAGGTCCACCGTCCGGCGCACCTCCCGGCCCTTCTTCCTCTTCACGACCTCGACCATGCCCGTCTCACCCCGCTCGAAGGCGGCCACCCGCTCGGCCGTCCAGCCGTCGGGGATCCGTGTCCCGGGGTGGAACACGTAGATCGACGCGTCCATCGCCTGCTGCAGGCTGGGACCCTGGACCGGGACCTCGTAGACGTCGAACACGGGGAGATCGTCGGGCATCGCCGCCTTCAGCGCCTCCCCGAACGCGGACAGTTCGACCGGTCGGTGCAGCTCGACGTCCATCAGCTCTCCCCGGGACGCGCACCCCGACGGCAGCGGCGGCACGAAGCTGACGCGCATCTGCGGGTGGAACCCCTGGGACCAGAGCACCGGCGCCTTCGCCCGCTTGAGGGCCCGTCGGAAGACGTTCATCACGTCGAGGTGGCCGAGGTGCACCAGCGGCCCGCGCTTGCCGAACACGACCCGGGCGCGGACACGCCACTCCACCGGCAGGCGGGTGTCGAAGACGGTGCGCCAGTCCGGCGGGCCCTCCCGGGAGTCCCGCTGCTGGGCGATCTGCGACGGGCTCAGGGGCACGCCGCGGGCGTCCACGCGCGGCACGGCCGCGGGATCCGGGGGCTTCGCCGCGAAGGCGGCCCGGGAGTGTCGCGCCCCCGCCGAGCCCGGCGCCATGCCCTGGGGCGGGACCGCGTCCACGACGTTGTTGCCCTTCTTGGCGGGCGGCCGGGGCATGGCCGCGAACTGCGGGTCGACCCGCTTGCGGGCGATCCCCCAGCGCTTGCGGATGCGGGGGACCGGCGTCGGCGACGGGACGTCGCTCTCGTAGACCCGGTTCGCGACCACGACGTGATCGCACACGCCGCAGTCGTAGCAGGGCTCGGTCGTGCAGTCGGGCACGAACCCCGCCTCCAGGGCGTCCATCCAGTCCTCCCACAGCCACTCGGGCTTGAGCCCGACGTCGATGTGGCCCCAGGGAAGCACCTCGTCGCCGTCCCGCCGACGCTGGTTGTAGAAGGTCGGATCGACGCCCGTCTCCGCGAACGCCTGCTCCCACGCCTCGAGGCGGAGCTCCTCCTGCCAACCGTCGAGCCGCGCCCCGAGCTCGTAGGCCCGGAGCAGCGCCTCGGCCGTGCGACGGTCCCCGCGGGAGAACACGCCCTCCATCACGGACGACAGCGACGAGTGGTAGCGGAAGCCCAGCTTCGCGGCCCGCAGCCCCGCGCGCAGGTACTCCTGCTTGTCGCGGATCTGCTCCCGCGTCGCCTGGGGCGCCCACTGGAAGGGCGTGTGCGACTTGGGCACGAAGCTCGAGACCGAGACGGTGATGTTCGCCCCGCGGTTGTGGCGACGGGCGCGCCGCCGGCAGCGGGCCGCGAGGTCGATGATCGCCTGCAGGTCTTCGGTCTGCTCCGTGGGCAGCCCGAGCATGAAGTAGAACTTCAGGCTGCTCCAGCCGCGCTTGAAGACCTCCTCGACCATGTCCACGAGCACGTCTTCGTCGATGACCTTGTTGATCACCCCGCGCATGCGGTCCGAGCCGGCCTCGGGGGCGACGGTGAAGGACGTCTTCCGCACGCGACCGACCTGCTCCATGATCCCGGGGGTCAGGGTCTCCAGGCGCATCGACGGCAGCGAGATGGCCGACCGGTCGTCCTCGTGCTCGTCCATCAGCGTGGTGAGCAGCGGCTCCATGCAGTTGTAGTCGCCCGCCGACAGGGACAGGAGGCTGTACTCCTCCTGGCCGGTCCCGCGGAGCCCTTCGCGCACCAGCTCCCGCACGCGCTCCGGGCTGCGCTGGCGCTCCGGGCGGTAGATGTAGCCCGCCTGGCAGAATCGGCAGCCGCGCATGCAACCGCGCTGGATCTCGACGCCGACGCGGTCGTGCACCACCTGCATGAACGGGACGGGCGAGGCCGTCGGGTAGGGGGCCGCGTCGAGGTCGGTGACGATGGCCTTGAGCACCCGCGGCGGGAGGCCCGGCGCGGGGGTGACGGCGGCGACGGTCCCGTCCTCGCGGTACGTCGGGGTGTAGAGGGACGGGACGTACACGCCCGGCACGTCCGCGAGGGACCGCAGCAGGGCGGCGCGGGGGGCGCCGGAGCGCCTCCAGTCGGCGTGCGCCTCCACCACGCGGACGATCGTCTCCTCGCCGTCGCCGAGGCAGACCGCGTCGAGGAACGGGGCCAGCGGCTCGGGGTTGAAGGCGCAGGGCCCGCCCGCGATCACGAGGGGGTGGTCGGGGGTGCGGTCGGCCGCGCGCAGGGGCACGCCGCCGAGGTCCAGGACCTGCAGCAGGTTGGTGTAGGACAGCTCGTACTGGAGCGTGAACCCGAGGACGTCGAGGTCGTGGACCGGGACGCGGTTCTCGAGGGTGGTGAGGGGCCGCCCCGACGCGCGGAGCTTCGCCTCCATGTCCCGAGCCACGGCGTACACGCGCTCGCCCGCCCACCGCGGGCGGCGATTGACGACGTCGTAGAGGATCTTGAGCCCGATGTGGCTCATCCCGATCTCGTAGAGGTCCGGGTAGCAGAGACCCACCACGGACGTGACCTCGCCGAGGTCCTTGCGCACCTGGCCCACCTCGCCGCCCAGGTAGCGAGCGGGCTTGGCCACCGAACGGAGGGTGTCGTCGTCGAGGGGGGGCGCGCCGAGGCGGCGGCCGAAGGCCGGGGTGCGGTCGCTCACGTCGGGATGCTCCTGTCGAAGCCGTCGCGTCAGTCGCAGAAGATCCGCGTCGACCCCTCCCCGAACGCCGAGGAGTCGACCGGATCGACGGATCCGAGGTCGCCGAAGCTATGGGGCCGGAGGGTCGAAGTCAAGGCGAGACGCGGACCTCCAGGAAGCGAACCGTCCCCTCGACCCGGTGCTCGAGCCCGGCGGGGATCTTGAAGAAGTGGCCGGGCGCGAGCGGGAGGGCGCGGTCCTCGAACGTCAGGTTCCCCTCCCCCTCGACCACGAAGCCGAGCCGCTCCCGGCCCGACGAGCCCGGGTCCGCGTCGGCCCCCGCCCAGGCGACGGCCCACCCCGCGAACATCGGGGGCACGTCCTCGCTCACGCGGACCGAAGGCGCGGCGTGCTCCACCTCGTCGCGGAGGAGGTACCAGTTCTGGCCGAACTCGGGCCGCTGCACCACGACGGTCGCCAGCGTCTCCGGCCCGCGGTTTCGGACCTGGTGGGCGACACCGGGCCCGGAGAAGACGGCGTCGCCGAACCCGAGCTGCCAGGTCTCGGTGCGAACCGCGCCGTCGCGCCAGGCGGTCTCCCACTCCCCCGTCCCGCCCATGACCAGCGCCAGCTCTTCGTTGTCCGGATGGCGATGCAGCGGCACGAGCTGACCCGGAGGGATGACGTGCACGTGCACCGACCACGCCTCGGTCGCGCGGAGGTCGAAGCTCCAGTCGGCCTTGTAGCGCGCCGAGCCCTCGGCGACGGCGTGCGGGATAAACAGGTGCAGGACCGGCGGACGGGCGGGCGGCGGGTCGGACGGGGTCCGGTCGGACGCGGGCGGAGACTCCCCTCCCGCGGGATCGGGCGCGACGTCCGCGCAGCCCGGGAGGAGCAGCGCGGCGAGCAGGAGGCGTCGAATCACGCCCGCAGTGTACGGTCGAGCCCGTGCCCGCGTCGTCCGTCCGGCTGCTGCTGATCGCCCTCCTCGCGCTCGCCGCCGGGCTCCGCCTCTCGGGGCTGGCGACGATGCCCGGCTTCAACGGCGACGAAGGCTACGAGGCCTACTACGCGTGGCAGGTCGGCGAGCACCTGCACCTGCGCCTCAACCCCGTCCGCCCCTACCTCGGCCCCTACTTCCTGTGGCTGGTGGCGCCCACGGTCGCCGCGGTGGGCGAGGTCCGACCGTTCGCGGTGCGGCTGGTCCCCGCCCTGGGCGGCGTCCTCGGCGTGTGGCTCGCCTGGCGGATCGGGCGACGGTGGAGGGACGAGTCGCTGGGTCTGTGCCTCGCGGCCCTGTTCGCGGCGTCCGCCTGGGTCGTCGCGTTCCAGCGCGTCGCCCTCAGCGTGATGATGCTGCCGCTGGCGACGCTGGTGGCCGTCGCGCTGCTCCTGCGGGTCTGGGATACGAAGACGCCGCGGTCGGCGCTGGCCCTGGGCGCGTCGCTCGGCGCGGCCGCGGCGTTCCACCCCCAGGGGCTCCTCCTCGGCCCGGTCGCGCTGCTGGCCTCCGCGGCCCACCCCCGGGGGCGGGAGGCGCTGACGCCGCGGGCCGTGGGCGCGGTGGCGCTCGGGTTCGCGCTCACCGGGTGGGTCGTCTGGGCGATGATCCTGGACCAGGTGGGGCTCGGGCCGGGCATCGACTACTCGGGCACGCTCATCACACCCGATCGGGCGCGCCCGCTGCTCGAGCGCGTGCCCGCCTCGATCCCGATCCTCTTCGACGGCCTCGCCGGGCCGCGGGTGCTGCGCTGGTTCACGGGCGTCGTGCCCGGGGACCTCGCCCTCGCGTGGCCCGCCCGGCTCGCCGCGGTGGGAGCCGTCGGGCTCGGGGCCTACCGGGCCGCGCGCGACGACGACGGTCCGGCCCGCGCCCTCGTCGTGGGGCTCGCCGTCGCCTGGTTCCTGACCGCCGCGCGGGCCGCCGACTTCGACCTCGCCGTCGTCAGCCGCGAGCGCTACCTGCTGGTGGCCTGGACGCTGGCGACGCTCGTGGCCGGGTACGGGCTCGCGAGCCTGGGAGGGCGGCGCGCGGCGGGCGCCACGGCCCTCGTGGTGCTCCTGCAGGTCGGGGTGCTCCAGGAGGGCTTCTTCGCCCCCTACCGCGCCGACGGCGGCCGGCCGGAGCCCTCCATGGTGGCGGCCTCCCCCGACGCCAAGCTGCAGGCCGCGCGCTGGATGCTCGAGCGCCTCCAGCCCGGGGAGGAGGGGCTGATCCTCGCGGGCGACGGGTGGTCCTACTGGCCGCTGGTGGCCTTCACGGCCGAGGCGATGCCCGCGGACTTCGTGCCCGAGGACCCGAAGCGGACGGCCGAGATCCTGGCGAAGACGCGGACACGACGACGCTTCCTGGTGGACTACGCGGACTGGCACTGGACGGACGAGATCCGGGCGGGGCTGGCGGCCGCGGGCTACCCCGACCGCCCCGCGTTCGCCCCGACGGCCCCCGACGGGCGCCCGATCCTCACGGTCTGGGAGCTCCCTCCGGAGGCCCCCCTCAGCCCCTGAGCGCGGCCTCGACCCGGGTCAGGTCCCGACGGTGGCCGGCCACGATCAGCACGTCCCCCGGGGCGATCGCGAGGTCCGGATCCGGTCGGAACTTCATCCCCCGCGCCCCCTGCTTGAGCGCGAGGACGGTCACCCCGTAGGTCGATCCGTACCCCCCGTTGCGGAGCGACTTGCCCTTCAGTCGGCTCGCGGCTCCCATCTCGAGCTGCTCGATGAACACGTCCTCGAAGTCGCCGTGCCGGGCCAGGTCGAGGAAGTCCACGACCGCCGGACGCAGGAGCATCGACGCCATGCGCGCGCCCCCCTCCTCGAGTGGCGACAGGGTCCGATCGGCCCCCGCCCGGCGGATCCGCTTCGCGGCCTGCGAATCCGAGGCGCGACTCAAGACCAGCAGGTTGGGCTGGATCTCGCGCGCGGCGAGCACGATGTAGGTGTTCACCGCGTCGGTCGGCGTGGCGATGGCGAGGGACGCCGCGTGCGTCAGTCGCGCGTCCCGCAGGACCTGTTCGTCGCCCGCGTCGCCGATGATGTACAGGTGCCCGTCCTTGTCGAGCTCCTCGCGACGCGCGGAGTCGACGTCGATCACGACGACGACACGCCCGGCGGTCCTCAGGCCGTCGGCCAGCTGTTGGCCCAGCCTCCCGTAGCCGCAGATGATGGTGTGGCCGGACAGGGTCTCGATTTCTTTCGTCACGCGACGCCTCATGAGCGCGCGGCGGAGGGAGCCCTCCACCACGCCTTCGAAGATGGACCGGGTCAGGGTGAGGAGGACGTAGGAGCCGACGCCCACGCCGCTGAGGATCACCACCATGGCGAACAGCCGCCCGGGAGCGGACAGGGGCATGACCTCGCCGTACCCCACGGTGGTGACCGAGATGACGACCATGTAGAGGCTGTCGAACCAGGACCAGCCCTCGATGTAGTGGAACCCGGCCGCGCCCCCCGAGAACAGCAGGACCATGCTCGCCGCGGCGAGCCCGATCCGGGACATCAGCGCCCGGTCGTCGAGGGGGTCCTCGGAGCGCCGCCTCAGGTTCGGATGCACGGACTCAGTCGAGCCCGATGAGCGTCCGGAAGGCCGCTTCGTCCAACACGGCGACGCCCAGCTTGCGGGCCTTGGCGAGCTTGCTCCCGGCCTCCGCGCCCGCGACCAGGAAGTCCGTCTTCGCGGACACGGAGCCCGGCGAGGTCCCCCCGGCGGCCTGGATCGCGGCCTTGGCTTCGGTGCGCGACATCGTGGCGAGCGTACCCGTGACGACGACGCGCTTCCCGGCCAATGCCGCCCCCTCGTCGACCTCCTCGATCTCCTCGTCGGGGAACCGCACGCCCCCGGCGCGCAGGCCCGCGATCAGGCTCTGGTTCCCGGGGTCGTCGAACCACTCGCGGATCGCCTTGGCCACGACCGTCCCCACGTCCTCCACCGCCTCCAGCTGCTCCAGGGTCGCCGCCTCCAGAGCCGCCCAGCTCACGAAGTGGGTGGTGACCCGCCGTGCGACGCTCTGGCCGACGTGCCGGATCCCGAGGCCGAAGAGGATGCGGTGCAGGGGAGCGCCGCGGCTGCGCTCGATGCCCGCGAGGACGTTGTCCGCCGACTTCCTGGCCATCCGCTCCAGGCCCGCGAGCCGATCGCGCTCGAGGTGCAGCGTGTACAGGTCGGCCGGGCTGCTCACGAGCCGGGACTCGATCAGCTGCTCCACGAGCTTCTCCCCGAGCCCCTCGATGTCGAGCGCGTGGCGGGAGGCGAAGTGGCGAAGCCGGGTGCGCGTGAAGGCCGGGCAGCCCGCCTCGTTGGGGCAGCGCACCGCCACCTCGCCCTCGACCTCCACGACGGCGGTCCCGCACTCCGGGCACGCCGTGGGGAACTCGTACGGCGCGGGGGGATCGTCGGGATCGCGCCGGTCGACTACCGCCTCCACGACCTGGGGGATGACGTCGCCCGCGCGCTGGATCACGACCCAGTCCCCCGGGCGGATGTCCTTGCGGGCGATCTCCTCGCGGTTGTGCAGGGTGGCGTTGGTGACCGTGACCCCGCCCACGAACACGGGATCGAGGCGGGCGACCGGCGTGAGCGCCCCCGTGCGGCCCACCTGGATCTCGATCTTGAGGAGCTTCGTGACCGCCTGCTCGGCGGGGTACTTGAACGCCATGGCCCAGCGCGGCGACCGGGATACAAACCCGAGCCGCTGCTGCAGGCGGTGGTCGTCGACCTTCACCACGGCGCCGTCGATGTCGTAGTTGTAGGTCGGGCGACGGCGACCCAGGTCCGCGAGCGCGTCGATCACGGCGTCGATCCCGTCGCACTCGACGATCCCCTCGGCGACCTGGAAGCCCGCGCGGCGCGCGCCCGCGAGGAACCCGGAGTGCGACCCGAACGCGACCCCCTCGGCGATCCCCGCCGAGTGAGCGAAGAAGCGCAGGGGGGCCTGCGCCGCGTTCTTCGGATCGAGGTTGCGGACCGTCCCGGCGGTGGAGTTGCGGGCGTTGACGTAGGCGTCCAGCCCCGCGGCGAGGCGCCGACGGTTGAGGTCCTGGAAGCCGTCCGACGTCATCACGACCTCGCCGCGCACGGCGATCCGGGTGGCGCTGCCTCCTTCGAACGGGCGCAGCCGGAGGGGCATGTTGCGGATGGTCCGCACGTTCTCGGTGACGTTCTCGCCGACCCGCCCGTCTCCCCGGGTGACCGCGACGTCGAGCACGCCGGCCTCGTAGATCAGCTCCATGGCGATGCCGTCCAGCTTCGGCTCGACGACGTAGCGGATGTTCGCGGGGGCGTCGTCGCCCAGGTGGCGCTTGATGCGGGCGTCGAACTCGCGGATCTCGTCGGCGTCGTAGGAATTCTGGAGCGAGAGCATCGGCGTGGGGTGCTCGTACTTGTCGAGGGAGTCGAGGGGTGGCCCGCCTACGCGCTGCGTCGGCGAGTCGGCCCGGGCCAGGTCCGGGTGGGCCGACTCCAGGTCCTGGAGCTCCCGGAACAGCGAGTCGTACGCCCGGTCCGAGATCGTGGGGCGGTCGAGCACGTAGTAGTTGTGGTTGTGCTCGCGGATCGTGGCGGCGAGCTGCTCCCAGCGCGCGGCCGGGTCGGTCGCGGCGGCCCCAAGCAATGACGTCTGCTCCATGGGTGCGGAGGGTACCCGACGCGGATCGACGGGGAATGCCTTGACAATCGGCGTCCCGAGCATCACATTGTCGTCGATCGGTCCTTCCGATCATCCCCTGAAAGCACGGCCGGTCGAACCAACGGTCCCCGCCGCGCACATCGAATCCTTCATTCCCGAGGGCCGCCACGCCGCGCGCCCGCTCCCGATCCATGCCCTCCCCGGGTGAGCCCATGTCCGAAGCGATCGAAACCGCTACCCAAAGCCCCCCTCCGGCCGAAGAGCCGAAGGCCGCTCCCAAGAAGAAGCGCGCGCCCAAGAAGGACGCCGCTCCCAAGAAGGACGCCGCGCCCGCCGAGGCCTCCGTCTCCGAGGCGGCCCCCGCCAAGAGCGAGGGCGGGTCGTCCGGCGGGGAAGCCCCTGCCGGGGGCGGCTCCGACGCGAGCTCCTCCGACGAGAGCCCTCGACGTCGGTCCCGCTCCGAGCGTCGTCGCCGCCGCCGAGGCCGCGGAGATCGCTCCGAGCGCTCGAGCCGGGAGCCGCAGGTCGCATGGGAGGGCGAAGCCCCGGACGACCTCGACCTCACCGAGATGAAGCTCTGGGAGCCCCAGAAGCTCGTGGATCACGCCCGCACCCTCGACATCGACGAGGCGGGCATCCCCAAGCAGCAGCTGATCTTCAAGATCCTGCAGGTCCACATCGCCCGCCGCGGCAACGTCTTCGGCAGCGGCGTCGTCGAGCGTCTCCCGGACGGCTACGGCTTCCTGCGGTCCCCCATCTACAACTACATGCCGGGCCCGGACGACATCTACATCTCGCCCGGCCACATGCGCCGCTACAACCTGCGCACCGGCGACACCGTCGAAGGCCAGATCCGCGGTCCCAAGGAGAGCGAGCGCTACTTCGCCCTCAAGGACATCCAGACCATCAACTTCGACCCGCCCGAGGTGGCGAAGCGCAAGGTCCTGTTCGACAACCTGACCCCGCTGTACCCGGACAACAAGTTCAACCTCGAGTTCGACCCCACCAACGTCTCCACCCGGATCATCGACCTGCTCACCCCCATCGGGATGGGGCAGCGCGGCCTGATCGTGGCGTCGCCGCGCACGGGCAAGACGGTCATCCTCCAGGCGCTCGCGGGCGCCATCGCCGCGAACCACCCGGAGGCCTACCTCATGGTCCTGCTCATCGACGAGCGGCCCGAAGAGGTCACGGACATGCAGCGCACCGTGAAGGGCGAGGTCATCGCCTCGACCTTCGACGAGCCCGCCACGCGGCACGTGCAGGTGGCGGAGATGGTGATCGAGAAGGCCAAGCGCCTCGTCGAGCACGGCAAGGACGTGATCATCCTGCTGGACTCGATCACCCGCCTCGCCCGGGCCTACAACACGGTCGTCCCGCCCTCCGGGAAGATCCTCTCCGGCGGCGTGGACTCCAACGCCCTGCACCGGCCCAAGCGCTTCTTCGGCGCCGCTCGGAACATCGAGCACGGCGGCAGCCTCACGATCATGGGCACCGCCCTGATCGACACCGGGTCCCGCATGGACGAGGTGATCTTCGAGGAGTTCAAGGGCACCGGCAACATGGAGA
>CAZEKB010000116.1:0-23391 GCA_964512225.1 uncultured Rickettsiales bacterium
CCCCTTTCTCCCCGCCTTTTTCCGATCATTGCCGGGGGGGCCGGGCCCCCCCCCCGCCCCCGGGGGCCCCCCGGGCCCGGGGCGCCCGGCCCCGGGCCCGCGCCCACCGACTCGACCCGGCCGTCGCCGCCGCGCTCGAACGAGACGACGTGGACGGGGGCGTCGAGCCGCCCCGCCGACGCCTCCACCAGCCCCCGCACCGCGGTCGACATGCCGCCCGCGACCGGGGGTGGGTAGTCGCGGGTGAGGTGGACGACCCGCACGGTCAGAGTCCGTCGGTCGGCAGCACCGCACCGGCGGGGAGCGGCGCCCCCCGGTCCACCACGAACCACTCCTCGACGAGCAGGGGCGCGCTGTCCACCGGGAGCAGCTGGTCGGGGTCGCCCCCGCACTGCGTCGCGTGCGCCGCCATCGACGCCCGCTTGCGGGCGAGGACCGGGGCGACGTCCACGATGAGGTCCACGGCGTCCCGCGTGGTCCCGAAGTGCTCCCTGCGCATGCCCGGCGCCACGAAGGGGAAGCGCTTGCGCCACAGGTAGCGGTACATCGGCTCGAACATCCCCGCGGGGAACGCCGCGTGCAGCACCCGCTCGACGTCCACCTGATCGACCCACCGGGTCGCGATGTGGTGGTCCTTGTGCCCGTACACTGCGTCGCGGCCCAGTGTGACGACGGCGCGGGCCCCGGTGCGCTCGACGACCTCGGTGATCGCCGCCACGCCCGCCGCCGGGTCTACGCGCTCGAGCCGCCCGTCGGTGTGCTCCAGGATCGTCGGCTCGGGGATGCCCAGCGCCGCGCAGCTGGCGCGCAGCTCGTCGGCCCGGGCCGCCGCGAGCGCCGGCCCCGATCGGCCTCCGATGCGGTCGGGCCCCTTCTCCCCCCGCGTGAGGCAGAGGAGGTGGACGTCGATCCCCGCGTCCGCGCAGCGCGCCAGGGTCGCCCCCATGGCGTAGCTCTCGTCGTCCGGGTGGGGGAGGACGGCGAGCAGCATCAGTGCAGCGCCGCGCGGTGGGGGAGGGAGGCCACGAGCTCGGCCTCGGCGTCGAGGATCTCGTCGAGGCGAGATCGCAGTGCGTCGCGGCCGTAGTAGCGCTCCGCGAGGCCCGTGAAGAGGCCGTGGTGACGGGCCTCGGCCCGGTACAGGGCGCCGTAGAAGTCCTTGAGCTCGCCCGGGGGCAGCGCCTCGTGCACGAGCTGGAACCGCTCGCACCCGCGGGCCTCCACGACCCCGAACACGATCAGCCGGTCCAGGAGGTACTCGTTCATGTCCGCCTTGCGGAGCAGGCGGTGCATGCCCCCGGCGTAGGGATCGGGCTGGTCCTGGCCGAGGTTCGAGCCCCGCGCGAGCAGCAGCGCGTGCACCTGCCCGAAGTGAGCGAGCTCCTCGCCCGCGAGGTCGATCATCGCGTCCACGAGCTCCGACCGGCGCGGGTTGTGGCCAGCGAGCTGCAGCGCGGCCTGCACGACCTTGCGTTCGGCGTGGGCGTGATCCTGCAGGAACGAGTCGAGGTCGGTGAGGACGACCTCGGCCCAGCGGGGGCTCGTATCGAAGCGGAGACGGAGCACCGCCGGGTTATAGCCGGAGGCGCCCGGGCCGACCCTCCGTGGGGTCGGGGTCGGCGTTCAGTCGACGAGCGAGGGGTGCGCGATCGTGACCATGCGGAAACCGCCGACGTCCTCGAAGGCGCTGCTGCTGCTGTCCGGCCAGCGGATCCGCAGCGAGTCGACGGAGTCGGCCGCGCCGAGCCCGAAGTGGATGCGCGACGGGCTCTGGCTGAGTCCGCGGAGGGTCTGCATCTCGCGCGTCTGGCGGAGCGAGCCCGCGCGGACCTCGATCTGCGCGCCGATGCCCTCGCTGTTGCCGTCGGGCCCCACGAGATCGACGATCAGCCAGCCGCCGCTGCCGCACTGGTTCATGTACAGCTCGGGAACGTTCGCGGGACCCGCGGTCACGATGTCGAGGAAGCCGTTGCCGTCGAAGTCCGCGGTGACGAGGCCGACGTCGTTGCGCACGTCGCCGAACTCCGCCTCCTCCGTCGCGTCGGTGAACGTGCCGTCGTCGTTCCCGCTCCAGAGCAGGTTCGGCCAGTCGAGGAAGTCGACGCCGGTCTCCTCTTCGGGGAAGGGGCCGGAGGACTGCGCCAGTCGAGGTTGCCGTCCGCGTCCAGGTCGGCGAACTCGATCGACCAGCCGACGGTCCCGGCGGTCTCCACCCAGGCCGACGGGGTCAGCCCGAGGCCGGGTCCCGGCTCGAGGTACATGCCCGACGCGTGCGACTGCAGGCAGCGGGGCGGGCCCACGTCCGTCATGCAGTAGTCCAGGAGGCCGTCGCCGTTCAGGTCCGCCGCGTCCACGCCCATGGCCGCCATGACGATGTCCGTGCCGAGCTCCGGGGCGCGCTCCGTGAAGCCGTCGGCGTCGTTGACCCACAGGGTCGACGGGGGGCCGAGGTCGCTGGGGATGAACACGTCCTGGTCGTGGTCGCCGTCCACGTCGGTGAAGAGACCGACGAGGGTCGTGGTGCCCACGCCGTTGTCGAGCTGGGTGATCTCGTCGAGGACGCCGTCGTTCTGGGTGATGATCAGCTCGGGGTCGCCCTCGCCGCGCGTCATGGACGTGGACGGGAGGAGGAGATCGAGGTCGTTGTCGCCGTCCGGATCGCCCCACGCGTGGGTGAGGAGGTCCATGCGGGGCGTCTCCTCCTCCAGATGCACCTGCTCGGCTTCGCCGTAGGACAGCGGCGCCACGGGGCGGAAGAGCAGGAACCACCCGCCGTTGCCGGTCAGGATCTCCGGGAGGCGGTCTCCGTCGAGGTCCACCGCCGAGATCGAGGTGGTCTCGTAGCGTCGGCCGGGCGGGAACTCGATGCCGAGGTCGACGTGCTCGAAGTGGCCCGCGCCGTCGTTGACGTAGGCGTCCGGGGGGCCGTCGAGGCGGCCGAAGATCAGGTCGATGTCGCCGTCGGCGTCCAGGTCCTGGGCGATCGTGCTGCCGCCGTGCCCGTACGCGAGGAACTCGTCGATGGCGGCCGTGTCGCTCAGGGGGCGGTCGATCCCGCGCTCGACGGCCTGGGGGAGGAAGCGGTTCATCCCGGCCGAGGGGGATCCGCAGACCACCTCGGCGCCGAGGGTGATGGCCTCGACGGGGCTCAGCTCGATGTCGTCGTCGTCGTCGTCGTCGGTCGCCGTCGGGGGCGGAGCCTCTTCGGGCGGCGGGGCGACGCAACCGACGGCTCCGATGAGGAAGGCCGAGGCGGCGTGGGGGAGCAGGGCCCGTTTTCGGGAGATGGACATCTCGTGTTAGTTATCAGAGATTCGCCCTCCGGAGTTGAGAAAAAAACGCCCCACCCCCGAAGAGAGTCGGAGGTGGGGCGCCGCGATGTGGTTCTGGAGTCGGTCGCCGGCTACTGGCCGTTCGGCCCGCCGTAGCCGCCCATGTCGGCCGTCGTCCCGTCGCGGTCGCTCAGCGACGGGTCCGCAGCGTCGATGCACTGGCTGCCGGGCGCAAGGTTGTAGTCGCCTCCGGCGGCGTCCACGAACCCGGAGTCCACGGAGATGTTCCCGGCCGTGCCCACCGGGTCGGAGACGCCGGCGCCGGTGAAGCCGCCGTTGTTCCCCGTGAGGTTGTTGTAGGCGAACGTGATGGTGCCGTCCTCTTCGGTGGCGAACGCGGAGTTGCCGTCGTTGTCGTCGATGATCGAGTTGCGCACGACGATGTGGCCCTCGGGCTTCGCGAACAGGGCGCCGCCGTTGGGGGCGTCGCTTCGGTGCGCGACCACGAAGTCGAAGCTGGCGTCGCCGAACTTCACGTAGGCGAAACCGGCGTCGTCGCTCGCGTCGTTGTCCACGAAGAAGCTGTTGCGCACGAGCACGTTGCTCTCGTGATAGATGTCGTCCTCGGTGTTGAGCTCGTCGTCCGGGCCCTTCTGGGGCTGCCGATCGATGCAGAAGCCGCCGCCGTCCTGGGCGTTGTTGCCTTCGACCCACACGTCCGAGACCGTCACCAGGTAGCGGTCGTTGTCGAACGCCATCGCGCCGCCGCAGCCCGCGCTGTTGCCCTGGAAGAGCAGGTCGGTGAGGGCGATCTGGCCCTCGTTTCGCCAGGAGTGGAGGCCGCCGCCCCCGCGACCCGCGGTGTTGCCGATGAACGTGCACCCGCTCACGGGGGCGGTCTCGTTGTCGAGCTCGACGCCGCCGCCGACGTCCGACGCCGAGTTACCCTCGAAGTAGGAGTTCGACACCGCGTTGGTGGAGTGCGACATCTTGAGGCCGCCGCCGTCGTCGCCCGCCGAGTTCCCGATGAAGGTGTTGTCGTCGATGCTGTGCCGTCCGACGTAGACGCGCAAGCCGCCCGCGTCGTCCTGGGCGACGTTGTTCAGGAAGCTGTTGCCCTGGATCAGGTTGCGCGACACGCGCGTGTAGACGCCGCCGCCGTCTTCGACCGACAGGTTGTTCTCGATCGTGTTGTTCAGGAAGTCGCCGGTGCCGTCCTTGATCCAGACGCCGCCGCCGTTGTACTGGCTCGTATTGCTCGCGACCACGTTGTCGGTGAACGTCGGGTTCCCCGAGATCCACACCGCGCCCCCGCCCGAGCCGGTGCTGTAGGACTCCTCGGAGATCGTCGTCGCGTTGTTGTTCGTGAACTCGTTGCCCGTGATCGTGCTGCCGCCGCCGTCGACGAAGAGCGCGCCGCCGTCCAGGGCCGTGTTCCCGTCCCACGTGCTGTTGCCGATGACGCCCCCCGTGCGGGTGACGAACGCGGCGCCGCCGTGGGCCGAGGCCACGTTGTCCGCGAAGGTGTTCGAGTCGATGGTCAGGGCGCACTGGTCGGCGTAGAGGGCGCCGCCGTGGCCGCCCGGCAGCCCATCGGCCGCGAACGCCTCGTTGTCCTCGATCACGTTGCCGAAGAGGGACAGATCCGCGCCGTTGCACAGGATCGCGCCGCCGTTCTCGGCGTACCCGCCCGTGACCGTGAAGCCGTCGAGCGTGAAGTCGATGTTCCCGCCCACTACGAGCGCGCGGGCGCCGCCGGCCTCGATCGACGTCTCGTCCGGGCCTTCGATCGCGCGGACCGTGACGTCGTTGGCGTTGGCGGTGAGGTTCTCGGGGTACACCCCCGGGCATACGAGCAGCACGAACCGGTTGGGGGCGCCGTCGATCCCGGCCTGGATCGTCTCGTAGTCCTGGACGTGCCCCTCGCACTCGCCGACCGTCTGGTCGTCCGCGGTGCCGTTGCAGTCGTTGTCCGCGCCGTCCGCGACGTCGCCCTCTTCCCCGTCCGGGTTCGAGTCGGGGTCGTCGTCGTCGCAGTCACCCTCGTTGGGGGTGAACCCGTCGCCGTCGTTGTCCTGATCTTCCGGGGGGATGTCGGGGGTGTCGTCGTCGTCCAGGCCGCCGCCGCCGAGGCCGGGGCCGAGGGTTCCGCCCCCGTCCTCGCAGCCGGCGAGGGCGAGCAGCGCAATCGCGAAGGGAATGCCGAAGGCCTTCATCGTCGTCTCCAAAACACTCTCGGGACCGGGTACTTCCTGCCCGCGTCGCAACTCGATCAATCACCCTGGTTCCGCGCGAACGAAACCGAGGCACCGATCACTATCGCATGGACCCGGCAAGGGGATCACGCTTTTCAGTTACGGCCCCGTCAAGGATCCGTCAAGGACGGACCCACAGCCTTGCAAGGAAGGATCCACTCACGGGGGCCCCGTTCGTCCGATCGATCGCGTCGAACGTCCACACGCCCTCGGCCACGTCGAAGGTGCCGAGGGAGACGGCGCTGCCCGAGGAGATGTCGTGCACGACGACGGACGAGCCCATGGGGGGGAGGCCGAGATCGTGGTCGCCGACCGACGCGTAGGACTGGAACCAGCGGTTCTCCGGGAACGTGAACGTGAACGTGTAGCGGAGGTCGTCGGTGGTCTCGACGCGCACCTGCACCCGGGGTCGGCCGTCGCCCAGCGGGCCCGCGCGGGAGCCCGCCCGAGCGATCGCCACGGGCTGGTCGTCCAGGGTCATGTCCGCGGTTCCGGAGTCGTAGAAGCCGTCGCCCAGGGTCCCCCAGGTGGTGGTGAAGCTGCCTCCCACGGGGTCGAGGGGCGTGCGGCACGGCGACGAGCGCATGCCCGCCGTCCAGTCGGGGTAGCCGTCGGCGATCACGCCCTCGATCACCGAGCGTCGGTCGCGGACGACGTTGCGCACCGTGTTCACCTGGCCCGGGAACCCGCCCGCGAGGTCGGGCTGCACCCGCCTGCCCACCACGACCTCCGCCCGGTCGGCCCGGGCGATCATGCCGTCGGGGTCCCAGGCGTTCGCCAGCAGCTCGGCCTGCACGGCGTAGAAGCGCGCCCTCGACGCGGGGTTCCCGTACAGCCGGTGGGTCAGCTTACCGAAGGCCAGGACCGAGTCCGGGACGTTGTTCCGCGTATCGGCCCTCAGGGTCGAGTCCGCGCCCCAGGGCAGCCAGACGAACCGGTTGCCGTCGGCGGGATCGGAGTACATGAAGTAGTTGTTGGCGTTGCCGCTGTACCCGTCGCGATGCCAGACGATGCTCTCCATCGCCCAGAACCGATAGAAGGCGTCGAGGTCGATGAACGCCTCGAGCTCGGCCTCCAGCGTGTCGTCCAGCGTGAAGTTGAGGATCTCGAAGATCGCGTCGAGCTCGACCGTCAGGTCCACTTCGCCGACGTTCGTCTCCTGCTCGAGGCCGCCGTAGAACCCGTCGCGCCAGTCCGTGGCCGTGCCCTCGAAGAGCGTGCCGTCGGGGTCTTCGAACCACCGCCGCAGGAAGGGCTTCTTGAGCTCCTCGGCCACCACGACCACGCCGCGGGGGTCGCCGTTGACGGTGAGGAAGCCGTGGGTGCAGCGCGGGGCGGGGATGTCCGCGGCCATGAAGGCGTCGCTCGTCAGGCACATCCTCAGGTAGGAGCCGTCGGACTTGCTGTTGTTGAGCGCCAGGCGCTTCAGCGTGAGGTAGCGGCCGCCCTCGTTGAACTCGTCGAACTTGAGCTTGATCGAGGGGTGCTCCGTGCTCTGGGAGCCGAGGTGGCCCTTCTTGCGCACCCCCGCGCCCTCGATCGTCTCCCCGTCGATCGTGACGGTGGCCGGGAACCAGGTGTACGGATTCGGGACCTGGACCGCCCGGCAGAGGGTCGCCCCGAACGCGCTGTGGCGCGTCTTGCGCTGGAACCGCATCTCGTTCCAGTCGTCGTCGCTCATCGTGACCGCGATCTCGAGCATCTCGTTGGCGAAGACCTCGTCGGATCGGTCCTCCTCGCTCGCGTCGTCGTCGTCGCCCGCGTCGTCGTCGTCGGCGATGGGCGTGGGCTCGGGGGTCGGCGACGGGGTGGGCTCCCCGAGGATCCCGGCCCCCGGCGTGCAGCCCAGGAGCGCGAGGAGCGGGGCGAGGCGGATCAGCGACACGGGAACTCCCGGTACTCGATCAGCGAGTGGTCGCCGCCGTCGTCGGTGGTCACGAACGCGCTGCGTCGCCCGTCCGTGCAGTCGTCCACGCTCTGGACGGCGAAGCCTTCGAGGTTGCGGGACCCCCCGTC
This sequence comes from uncultured Rickettsiales bacterium, assembly GCA_964512225.1. Classification (GTDB taxonomy): domain Bacteria; phylum Myxococcota_A; class UBA796; order UBA9615; family UBA9615; genus CAZEKB01. Next base: position 7,544 of record CAZEKB010000116.1, read on the forward strand.
GGGCACGTCCGGCCCGTCGTATACGAGGACGGAGTCGAAGACGCGCCGGACCTCGCCGTCGTCGTCGGTCTTCTCGGTCCAGGACACGCGCGTGGCCTCCAGCGTCAGGGCCGCGCCGCCGTGGAACACCCACAGCATCCCGGTGGAGGCGTCGAACTCGAGGCCCGCGGTCTCGTCGGCGCGCGTGTGGAAGGTCCCGAGGAAGGCGTACTCCTCGCTCCCCCGCCGCAGGTCGAAGACGTAGACGAGTCCCTCGTCCTGGTGACCCACGAAGAAGAGGCCGCCGGTCCCGAAGCGGCTGGTGGCGAGGTCCCCGTCGGCGTCGCGGAAGCCCTGCGCCGCGAGGAACCGGTCGGGGACGAACGCGATGCCCTCCGCGCCGAGGTAGCTCGTGGGGGCGGGCATGTCCGCGGTGAGGTCCCACACCGAGCGCTCCTCGGCGTCGCCGGGCCCTCGGAACCGCCACTCCGAGATGGCGCTGTCGGACTCGTCCAGCAGGAAGAGGGTCTCCGTGTCCGCGAAGTCCCCGAACGTGAGCGCCTCGAGGTCGCCGAAGTTCGTATCGCCCTCGGAGCGCCACTTCGTGCGGTCGTCCTCTTCGGGCAGGACCAGCTCGCCCTCGCGCTCGGGCAGCGCCCACAGGATCGCGGGGCCCCCGTTGCGCGCCACCCACAGCGTCCGGGAGACGGGGTTCCAGACGGCGCCGCTGAGGTTGCGGCGGAGCTCGCTCGCCTCGGGGTTGTCTTCGGGGGCGTCGAGGCCGGTGTGGTTGACCGCGTCCCCGGTCGGCTCCGCGGGCCAGTCGCACAGGCCCTCGCCGGGGGTGGTGACGCAGAAGCCGTCGTCGCACTCTTCGGCGGTGCACTCGCGGTCGTCGTCGCAGTCGTCGTCGCGATCGCAGCCCGGGCGGTCGGGGTCGCAGCCGTCGGCGACGCCGTCGCCGTCGCTGTCCAGATCGTCGTCGTACCCGGCGCAGACGTCGAGGCAGGTGGGGTAGGCGTCCCCGTCTCCGTCCTCATCGGGCACGCCGCAGCCGCACACGCCGGCCTCGGTCTTGCTTTCATCTTCGGGACAGTCGTCGCACGCCGGCCCGAACAGCAGCATTGCCGCCGCCACGAGGGTCGTCTGCGTCGATCGTACGATTCCGATTGCTACAAAGTAGCAGCGGGGTGTCTCCCGGGAAGAAAGGGGCTCGCGCGGGCGGGCCGTTTGATGCGAGGATGTTCGGATGATTTCTCTGCTACCTCGGACTCTTGCGTCCACGGCCCTTCTCGTCGCCCTCGTGGCCTGCGGCACCGAGAGCGGTGGCCTCATCGGCAACAACCCGACCCCGCCCCCCTACGTGGACGATGATGACGACGCCGTCGTGGACGACGACGACGCGGTCGTGGGGCCCTTCGCGAACATCGTGCTCAACGAGGTCATCTCGAGCGGCGAGGACGTGATCGAGCTGATGAACCTCGAGCCGACCGAGCAGGACATCGGCGGCTGGCGCCTGCGGGACGACGACGAGGACCATCGCCCCTGGACGATCCCCGACGGCACGATCGTGCCCGCGGGCGGCCTCATCCACTTCGTGAAGGACCAGCACGACATCGGCCTGGGCGACGAAGACGCCGCGGTGCTCATCAACCCCGCCAACGAGGTCGTCGAAGAGGCCGCCTACGGCGACGGCACCGCCGCGCTGAGCTGGTGCCGGTTCCCCGACGGGACCGGCGGCTGGACGACGTGCACCGCGCCGACGCCGGGCCTGCCCAACGTGGTCGACATCCCCACCGGCAGCACCGATCCCATCTTCATCGCGGGGCTGGAGCGGTGGCAGGAGGCCGGGGTCCGGGTCGGCGAGCCCAACGAGCTCGCGTTCGACTCCAACGGGCGCATCTGGGCGGGCGATCAGGAGGACGTCACCGTCAAGATCTTCGACACCGACGGCACGTTCCTCACCAGCGTCGGCGGCCAGGGTTCCGGCCCCGGGCAGTTCGCGTGGTCGAACAGCGCCAACCGCGGGCCGGAGTCGATGAAGGAGCACGACGGCAAGATGTACGTCGTGGACCGGATCGGGGACCGGGTCAACGTGTACGACATCGACACGTTCGAAGCCGAGCCGAGCATCGCGGGCGACGGCGGCATGGCCGATCCCACCGGCATGGTCGCCAGCAGCCTCGGCTTCCTCTACATCGGCGACCAGAACCAGAACCGGATCTACGTGTTCACCACGTCGGGGACCTACGTCAATACGTTCCAGACGCACGACGCGGGCAACAACCGCATCCTCAACAAGGTGGAGACGCTCGCGATCGACGAGGACCACGACCGGCTCTTCGCCACGTCGGAGAACGACGTGCGCGTCGAGGTCTTCCGGCTGAGCACGGGCGAGTACCTCAACCAGCACGTGACCCAGTACCAGAGCGGCGGCGGGATCGAGCCCGGCCGCATCACCGGCTCCATCGAGGGGATCATCACCGACGAGGTGAACCAGCTGCTGTTCGTCTGCGACGAGGTCGCCGGCCGCTACATGATCCACGACCTGGACTCCGAGGACCTGGTCATCCCCACCGCGGACTTCGCGTTCCTCGCGGCGTTCGGCACCGTCGGCGCCCAGCCGGGGCAGTTCAACTCGCCGGACGGGGTCGCCGTGTCGCCCGAATACGACCGCGTGGCCATCGCCGATCAGGGCAACGATCGGGTCCAGGTCTTCTCCTTGACCGACCTCGCGATCGCGCTCGACATCCCGCTCGCCAACTGAGGGGCGTCGCCGCCGTGTCCGCTGCCCGAGGGGCCGCCGCGGGGCTGGCGTTCGTCGTGATCGTCGGGTGCGGCTCCGTGGGCGGGCGCCTGGGCGGACGCGGCGGGGGCGGCGGGGGCGGCTCGGCCACCCTCGAGAACGTCGTCGTCTCCGAGATCATGTACCACCCCGTCCTGGAGGAGGGGTACGAGGACGCGCGGGACCGGCACGAGTGGCTCGAGGTGGCGAACACGGGCGAGGATCCCGCCGACCTGACCGGGTGGTCGTTCACCGCGGGGATCGACTTCGTCTTCCCCGAGCTCGAGCTCGCGCCCGGTGACGCCGTGGTCGTGGCGGCGTCGCGGATCGACTTCGAGGCCGTGCACGACGTGGACCCCGCGCTCGTGGTCGGGGAGTTCACGGGACGGCTCGCGAACGGAGGCGAGCTCATCGAGCTGAGGGACGCGGACGGCGACGTGGTCGACGCGGTCCTGTACGACGACGCGGCCCCCTGGCCCATGGGCGCGGACGGGCTCGGCGTGGGCGACGCGTGGCTGCCCGTCGCGGACCAGCCCGAGGAGGCGCACCGCTACCGGGGTCGGTCGCTCGTGCGGGTGGTGCACCGCGAGGACCCGTCGGACCCCGGGGTCTGGGAGGCGTCGAGCCTCGACGGGGAGACGCCCGGCCGGCTCCGACCGTCCGGGCGCACCGTGTCCATCCCCACCGTCACCGGGCTCGCCCTCGACGGGTTCGGGGACCAGCCGCTGCCCCCGAGCGAGCCGATCGTGATGCGGTTCCGCACGTCCGTGTCCAACCTGGAGTCGGTCCGCGTCGAGTGGTTCGTCGACGACCTGCGCACCGAGAGCGAGATCCTGGAGTCGGTCTTCGCCGTGGCGGACGGCTACGACTGGGTGGCCGAGCTCCCGGGCGTGCCCGCGGAGTCGATCCTGCGGTACCGGCTGGTCGCGATCGGGATCGACGGCGAGGACGTGATCGCCCCCCGCGAGGGCGATCCGATGCGGTGGTACGGGGCATTCGTCGGGGAGCCGATCGGGGGCAATACCCGCGCCTACCGGGTCTACATCTCGCCCGCGAACCTCGTCCGCATGTCCGAGAACATCGCCGAGGGTCGCGTCATCGGGGGCTGCACGCCGAACCCCACCTGGAACGACCGCGAGGCGGCGGTCTTTGTATGGGGGAGCGAGGTCTACGACGTGCGCGTGCGGTTCCAGGGCAGCCGCTTCCAGCGTCGCAACGGCCCGGTGCTGTCCTGGACGGAGCCGACCCAGCTGCCGATTCGCTCGTGGCGGATCGCCTTCCCGCGGTACGCGCCCTTCGACGGGCGGCAGGTCCTGACCCTCAACAAGCTGCTGCAGGCGTGCCCGGGCATCGAGGCGCGGGTGGGCTTCCAGCTCTACGACGAGGCCGGGATCCCCGCGCCCCGCACCCGCTACGTCCGCCTGTTCATCAACGGCATGTACTACAACTACACGCTCGAGATCGAGCGGCCCGGCGAGGACGTGTACACCCGCTGGCACGCGCAGCTCGAGGCCGCGGACCCCGACCGCCCGGACGAGCCCGGCGTGGGCGACCTGTTCAAGGCCGTCGGCTGCAACTGCGACGAGGGGCCGTGGGGGTGGGGCGACGAGCGCCTGCTGACGGCGCACTGCGGGTACACCGTGGACGAGCGCTACGCCGCCACGTACGACCGCAAGACCTGGCAGGACTGGGGCACCGCGGACATGATCCGCGACCTGATCGAGGGCCTGCACGCCGCCCGGGCGGTGGGTCTCGACGAGCTCCGCGCCTACCTCGAGGGCAACTACGACGTCGACCGCGTGCTCACCCACATCGCCGTGACCAACTGGACGGGGCCGTGGGACGACATGCTCCACAACCACTACCTGTACCGGCGACGGTCGGACGGACGCTGGAGCACCGCGCCGTGGGACCTGGACCTCACGTTCGGGGCCCAGCGCGGCCCCACGTCGACGCTGTACACGGGGTTGCAGGGCGTCGGCTCGCAGTGGTGGAACCGCACGAAGGACTCGTTCCTGCAGGTCTACCTGCCCGAGTACGAGGCGCGCCTGCTCGAGCTGAACAACACGATCCTGCACCCCGACAACGTGCTCGCGAAGCTCGACGGGGCCGTGGCCGAGTACGACCTGGCGGAGATCTCGGAGATGCCGTCGGGGCCGGCGTGCAACTACACCGCCCGGGAGGCCGCGTTCCGCGAGTTCGTCACGGCGCGGCACGCCTTCGTGAACGACGAGCTCGGCCCCTGACCGCCGCGGCCTGCTAGAGGCCCTCGGACGAGTGCACCGGCCCGTCGATGAACCCGGCGACGGTGCCGCCCTCCCACGGTTCGTACGACGTGAGCGTGAGCTCGCCTCGCCACACCCGGCCGATCTGCAGCCAGGTCTCCGTCGCCGTGGTGAGCGTGTAGACGCCGACCCAGGGGTTGCCCTGCCGCACCCCGATCTCGCCTTCGACCTGCGCCCACTCCGGCAGCGACACGACCGTCTCGAGGATCGTCCCCGGCTCCACGAACCCGAGCGTCGCGACGAGCGTCCCGCCCCCCTCGCCCACGCCCGCGACCGCGCCCCCCGCCACCGTCGACGTGACCCCGTCGAACTCCAGCACCGTCGTGCTCGACCCCTGCTCGAGCGCCGGCGTGATCGCGAGCGAGCCCCACGGCGTCGTGAAGTCCGTGCGGATGCTCCCCCGCTCCACGAGGCAGAGGACGCCGCCCAGGGGCTGCTCGAACTCCGGCATCGGGGCGCTCATCAGCTCCTGCATCTGCCGGGCGCGGTTGCGAGCGAAGCTCCGCAGATCGCTCTGCGCCGCCGCGCGGCGACCGTCCGGCAGCGCGTACGGCCCCACCAGGGCGGCCATGCGATCGACCTCGTCGACCAAGTGGTCCGCGTCCCACACGTCGTCGATGAGCGCGGCCATCGCGTCCAGGTACGCCGCCCGCGTCGAGGGCACCTCCCACAGCCGCCGCGTGAGCGCCGAGTTCGCGAGCACGACCCGCTCCGTATTGGACCCGAACGCCTCGCTGTAGACGAAGGTCCAGTCGATGCCCCAGGGCAGGAACTCCACGCGGTCGGTGCGCTCGGGCCGGTAGACGAAGAAGTTGTTCCGGTTGCCGCCGTACCCGTCGATGTGGGCGATCAGCCCCTCCATGGCCCAGAAGCGGAGAAACCGGTCGACGTCGACGAGGCCCTCGAGCGCCGCGAGCATCGCGTCGTCGTCTTCCCGCTCGAGCGCCTCCCGGATCGCCTCGATGACGGCCAGGCTCGTATCCGTCGCGCTCGTATCCGGCTCGAAGGTCCGGGTGAAGCCCTCGCGGAAGTCCGAGATCGTCCCTTCGTACAGGTCCCCTTCGTCGTCGCCGTCGTACGCGAACCGCAGGAACGCCTTCTTCACCGGCTCGACGTTCACGTACACGCCCAGGTCGTACTCGTTCACCACCACGTGGGCGAACGAGCACCGCGGCGCCGCGAGCCCGGCCGCGCGGAACAGGTCGTAGCCGAGGCACTGGCGGACGAGCGACGGGTCCGACACCGAGTTGTTCAGGGTCAGCCGCTCGAGCCCGCCCCAGCGCTGCTCCGGAACCCACTTGTCGAACTTCACCTTGAGCCCCGGCTTCTGGTTCGACAGCGAGCCGATCAGCCCCTTCTTGCGCACGCCGACCCGCTCCAGCCGGTCCCCGTCGACGGTCACGTCCGCCTCGAACCACGTGAACGCGTCGCCGCCGATGGGCGAGTCCATGCAGTCCTCGCCCTCGAGCAGCGAGAGGAAGTCGTTGGTCTGACCCGCGAGCTCGAACAGGTCCTCTTCGGCCATCTCGATGTGGATCTCGGCGACGTGATCGGGGGCGTACAGGCGCTCGGCCGTGGCGACCTCGGGCCGCGGCTCCTCCTCGGTCGGGGTCGGGGCCGCGTCGTCCTCGTCGCCGAGGATCCCGCTGCCCGTGCAGGCGGGCAGGAGCAGGACGCAGAGGGCCGCGAGGACGCGCATCACCCCAGCAGACACGCGCGCGCCGCCGAGGGCAAACCCGATTCGGGGCGGGTCACCGGTTCTGCAGGGCGTCGAGCCGATCGAGGCGCTGGACGAGCGTGATCAGGGCGAGCTGAGTCCGCAGCTCGGCCCGCACGATGCGCGCCTGCAGCTGGAGCTTCACGAGGGGATCGGCGAGGCCGAGGATCGGCTCCGCGTGGTCGTTCAGCGCCTGGAGGTGCTCCCGCTCCACCAGCCAACGGTCGCGGGCGGCGGCGGCGTCGCGCAGCTTGTCCCGGGCGTCCGCCTCGACGCGGCGCTGGGCCGCCTCCCGGCGGATGTGGGCGCCCTCGAGCTCGAGCTCCGCCTCCCGGGACCGGGCGGGACCCCACAGCGTGAACGGGATGTCGATCGCCGCCCCGACCTCCCAGGTGGGCCGGTTGTCGGCCTTGAGGACCACGCCGCCCTGGAACCAGTCGAGCCAGGGCAGCCCGCGGAGCTTCACGCGCATCAGACGCTGCGTCGCGCGCTCGATGTCGGCGTCGGCCTGCGCGAGCTCGTAGGACCTCGTCACGAGGTCGCCCATGAGCGCCTCCTCGGCGATCAGGGGAGCCAGCGCCCGGGCCTCGACGTCGACGGGCGCGATCTCGATGTCCTCGTTCGTCGGGCGCCCGAGCATCGCCGCGAACACGGACGACGTGCGGTGAAGATCCGATCGGAGCGCTGCCCGATCGTCGTCGGCGTCCCGGCGCTCCTCCTCGGAGTCCAGCCACTCGAGCTCGGTCGAGAGGCCTTCGGCCCGGCGGGCCGTGACGAGCGCGAGGTGATCCGCGGTGACCGCGGCGAGCCGGTCGGCCACGTCGAGCGCCTCATCGAGGAGGGGGAGGGCGTGGAACAGGCGGGTGACGTCGAGCCGGAGTCCGTGGCGGATCGCCGCGAGCTGGGCCTCCTCGCGCTCGACGGTCGCCTTGCCCTGCTTCGTGGCCGTGGCGAGGTCCCACGGGCGCGGCAGGGGGATGCGGGCGCGGGCCGTGAACTCGGGGTCGCCGGGCGTGCCGTAGTCGCCGCCGCTGCCTTCGAGGTCGCGCACACCGACCCGCAGGGACGGGGAGCCCGCCCGGGGATCCGCGAGCGGGGCCGACGCGGCCGCGCGGACCGAGACGGCCTGGAGCCGCAGGCGATCGGACGTGGCCTCGGCCTCGGCGATCGCCTGTTCGAGGGTGAGGACGCCGGTCGCGGATCCGTCCGCGCCGACGCCGAGAGCGGCGACCATCATGGCCGCCGCGGCGATCAGTGTGCGCCTCACGAGGCCTCCGGATTCCGGGTCGAAGCGGGTGTGTCCTTCGCGGCTCCGAACGCCACGTCGAAGCGCTCGCCGGGCACCAGTCCGCCGCCGTCGACGAGGATGCGGACGGGGCGCACCCACCCCGTCTCGTTCGGGCGCTGCTTGCAGCGCTCCGGCGCCTCCGAGATCAGCCCGACCACGTCCACGACGGTCCCCGACTTGATGCCGCTGCCGGTGGTCCCGCGCAGCGACGCGGACGTCCCCGCCTTCACCTCCACCGGGTATCGCTCGGGGAGGCACGCGATGACCGTCGTGGTCTCCAGCGGCATGAGTTCGGCCACGGCCGCGCCCTGGGGAACCACCTCGCCCACGCGGTAGTGCAGCGCCGCCACGCGCGACGCGGTCACGGACCGCAGGGTGAGCGCGTCGAGCCGCGTCTGGAGGAGGGCGAGCTCTTCGCGCGTCACGTTCTCGGCGCGGGTCCCTTCCAGCAGGGCGCGGGCGGGCTCGTTCTCGGCCGTCCGCAGCCGCGCTCGGGCCTCGGCGAGGACGGCGCTGCGGTGCTGCAGCTGGCGGTCGTAGCGGTCCACGTCGGCGCGCAGCTTCGCGGCCTCGACCTCCAGCGCCGCGAGCGAGTCGGCCGACGCCAGCCCCGCGTCCACCTGGCGCTTGCGCTCCACGAGGGTGCCGTCGGCGAGCTCCAGGGCCTTGCGCGCGCCGTTGAGCCGGGCGACGGACTCCTGCTTCTCGGCCTCGGCGGTGAGCACGGACGACTTGGCGAGGTCCTCGTCCGCGATCAGGGCGGCCCCGTGCCGCTGGAGCTCGGCCTCCAGGATCGCGATGCGTCCCTCGATCAGGGTGGGGTCGAGCTGGGCCACGACCTCCCCCTGGGCGAGCACCTGTCCGGGCTCCACCAGCGTCTTGGCGACCTTCGCCGTCTCGAGCGAGGCGAGCCGGACCGGCACGACCTCGGCGTACCCGAGCACCAGCACCGGGGGCGGTCCCCGCACGATCAGTGTCCCCACCACGGCGATGCTGATCAGCATGAGGATCTTGGCCCCGTGGCGGACGATCCAGTCGCGGTTCCGGGCGCTCACTCAGACCTCCAGCGTCGGTTCCTGCATGTGCAGGCTGATGTCGGCGACCTGGTCGATGGCGCTGAGGTCGTTGATGAGGGCGAGTCGGGCCTCCGACCCGGGGATGCGGATCTGGTAGGCGTGCTCCATGCGATCCCCCTGGGCCGACTCCCGGAGGGTCACGAGCACGAAGTGGTTCGTGTGGCGCCGGAGGGCGCCGGTGATCGAGGTGCTGGTCGCGGAGTCGGCGGGGGCCACGAGGCGGACGAGGCCGTCGAACTGGCTGCGCGACCCGTAGGAGAACCAGAACAGCAGCAGGGCGCACGCGCCGAACAGGATCGTCCCCGCGATCGCGGCCGGGAACGCGCCCAGCCCGCACGCGATGCCGACGCCGAGGCCCGCGAAGATGAACATCATGTCGCGGGGATCCCGCATGGTCGTACGGAACCGGACGATGGAGAGGCCGCCCGCGAGGCCGATGCCCGCGGCGATCGAGTCGCCGATCGCCAGCATCAGCATGGACGTGATGACCGCGCCGAGCGGGATGCCCTGGACGAACGACCGGGAGTAGCTGAGCCCCCGGAAGGTGAGGATGTAGACGCCGCTCACGATCTGCGCGAGGAAGAAGGCGATGCCCACCGTCGTCAACGCCGACGTGAAGCCCGCCGCGCCGGGTTTGCTGAGCATCTCGAGCATCGTCATCGGGTCACACCCATACGCTCTGGCTGCGTCGGTAGTCCACGTGGTGGTCGTCCGACAAGGCGAGCACTCCGTATCCGTACTTGCTGAAGGAGTGGCGCAGGTAGTCGAGCTCCTGAACGAGGTTCACCATCCACCGCGGGAAGGAGTCGGCCCACTTCAGCTCCACGACGGCGATCGACCCCGGCGTGTGCGTCGGCAGCGGCGTGTCCACCGCCCGCATCGCGGCGTCGCCCTCGAGCGTCCACCGGGTCTCGCGTCGGACCGCGACGCGGTAGTCGATGCTCACCCGGGCGTAGCGCTCGAGGGTGCTCATCCAGGCCTCGCGGCGGTATTCGACGTGGCAGATGGGGCGGAGGTCGAACCGGTGCACCCGGCAGACGAAGTCGTCCAGCGCGGCCGACGCGAACGGGCCCGGATGCGCGCCCTGCAGGTAGGCGGCCCACCCGTCTGCCGGGAGCTTGGCCCGCGTCTTGCGGATGACGTCGCCGTTGCGGCCCTTGATCTCCGCGAACACCGGGCCGTTCGGGTCGCCCTCGGGGTAGCAGCGGATCCGCGCCTTGAACCGGACGGGAGCCTCCCGTTCGTTGGCCTTGTACAGCCGCATGTTCCACGTATCGAGGTAGAGCGACCGCAGCTTGTACGTGCCGTCCGGCCCCGCGTGTGGATCGCGGTCGCAGAACCCCCGGATCATGTTGCGCAGGGCGGGGACCTCGGCCCGGGGCACGAGGTACTTGAACTCCCGCCGATCGGGGACGTGGTGACGAACCTCGACCTGCGCGGCCCCGGCGAGGGGTCGCCGGGACGGGTCGCGGGTGATCCAGTCCGGATCCCTTCGGGCCACGCGGGCCGCGCCTACCCGTTCGTCGCCCCGGGACTCGCGGTCGCGAGCTCCGTGAACGCGCCCGTGCCGTTGGGCAGCCGCCCCTCGGACACGTCCGTGAGCTGCTCGCCGAACTGGTGGGTGTCCACGATCTCGGCGGAGCTCTCGATGAGGCGGGACAGCACGAGGTCCTCGCCGTTGGCGGTGAGCCGGAAGGAGAGGTGGTTGGGACCTTGGTCGGTGTCGCCGTCGGCGAACAGGATCATGTAGCCGCCCGCGGGGATGACCAGGGAGTCGGACAGCAGGTGCTTGAGGGGCTGGCCCGCCGAGTCGGAGATCGCGTAGCTGCCGAGGGGGACGTCCTCGGTGCCCGTGTTGAAGAGCTCGATCCAGTCGGGGAACGCGCCCGACTCGTCCTCGAGGGTCGAAGCGTTCGTGGCCATGAACTCGTTGAGCACCAGCGGAGAGGGCTCGGGGTCCGTCACCACGTCGGTGGGGCAGCCCACGAGGAGGCTCAGGGGCAAGAGGAGGGGGAGGATCTTCCAGGTCTGCATATTCGGCTCCGGGGGCGGTTCGGGTCGACGCGATCCTGCGTCCGACGCGGAGTCCGCCTTGTCACTCCACTGTTACTTAACGGACATGGCCCTGTTTCATCCAGTCGCGGTCGGATATTTTACCGATTCATGTCACTCAGGACCCATGCGTGCCCGAACTCGCCCCATAAATCCGTCCTCATCCTCGCGGCGCTGCTGATCGGCTGCCCGTCGGAGCCCGAAGAGCGCGCCCCCGCGCTCGAGTGTCCCGAGGAGTTCGAGGTCGACCCCGACGTCGTCTACGGCGAAGACGGGGAGTGGCCGCGCGTCGTCGTCAACGAGTTCATGGCCCGCAACCGGGTCACGGTCGCCGACGGCACGGGGCGGTGGGCGGACTGGCTCGAGCTCGCCGGCATCACCGACGACGCGGTGGACCTCGCGGGTTGGACCCTGACGGACGACCCCGAGGAGATCGACAAGCACGTCCTCGACCCCATGGAGCTGGCGGGCGGTGGGTACCTCCTGCTCTGGGCCGACAACTCGCCCGACCTCGGCCCCACGCACCTCGACTTCAACCTCGCCGCCGCGGGCGGGTTCCTGGGCCTCTACGCCCCCGACGGCACGGCGATGGACCTGGTCACCTACGGGCCCCAGGCCGCCGACGTGGCCCTCGCGCGCACGCCGAACCACACCGGAGCCTGGGACCTGGTGGCGACGGCCACGCCCGGGTCGAGCAACGGAGGCGGGCGATGAGGGCCGCGATCGTCGCCGCGTGCGTCCTGCTCGTCGCTCCGGGCTGCTCCGAGCCGGAGCCGGTGCCCGATCCGACCCCCTGCCCCCCGGTGGGCCCGCCACCGCCCCCGTCGGACGATCCCGACGACTGGCCGCAGCCCGGCTCCGCGTGCGGCCTCGCCACGGATCTCGCCGACGCCCGCTTCCTGGAGGGGGACGCGGTCGCCTTCGACCTGACGTGCGTCGGCGACGTCGCCATCGACGAGGTGGAGCTGCGCCCCATCCGGGTCCCGGCCCAGGGGACCCTGAACGGGACGTCGTTCTCGTGGCAGACCGGGCCCGCCGACGGCGGCCGCTACGACCTCGTCTTCGGCGTGCGCCCCCTGGACGATCCGGACGCCGTGCCCGTGGCCGAGACGGTCACGTTCTGGGTCGCGGACGATCCCTTCTCCAATACGAACGTCGACCCGGTGCCCGAGGACTACACCGAGGAGTGGGGCATTCCGGTGTTCCACATCGACGCGGTGGGCAGCGTGTCCCAGTCCTACACGGACGCCGACATCACGTTCGAGGGGCGGACCTACCAGGGCCGGATCAAGGTACGCGGGGCCAGCTCGACGTCGTATCCCAAGAAGAGCTACACCCTCGAGTTCAGCGCCCAGGAGCTGCCGATCGAGGCGTGGGGCGTCACCCGCGACCACCTGTACCTGGTGACGACGTTCGACGACAACAGCTACATCCGGCAGAAGCTGATCTACGACCAGTGGGAGGCGATCGCCGCCTACTGGGACCGCCCCCGCCTCACGCCGCGCACCTTCTTCGCGATCCTCTACCTGGACGGCGTCTATCGCGGCGTCTACACGGCGATCGATCGGATCGACAACGAGTTCGTGGACCACATGGGGCTGGCCCGCGACGGCAACCTCTACAAGTCGGTGAACCACGACGCGAACTTCTATTACACCCGCGCGAACGGGAACCAGAAGGGCAGCCTGCACGACGGTTACGAGAAGAAGGAGGGCGTGGAGAACGACTGGACCGATCTCGACGCCTTCGTGGACTGGGCCGCCGGGAGCGACTCCCAGACGGTCGTCGACCAGTCCGGGTCGTGGTTCGATCTCCAGGAGTTCATGGACTGGTTCCTGCTCGTCCACTACTCCGAGAGCGGCGACTCCGCGGGCAAGAACGCGTACCTGCACAACGATCCGAGCACGCCCACGTGGTTCCAGATGACCCCGTGGGACTTCAACCACGCTTGGGGCCAGAGCTGGCGGACGGGTCGGATCTCGTCGTCGAACCTGAACTCGTTCGACAGCCGCAACCGCATCTTCCGGGCCGTCCACGAGGTCCCCGCCGCCGACGACGAGCTGTGGGCCCGCTTCACTTCGATGCGCGCCGACGGTCCGTACTCACTGACCTGGATGCACGGCAAGCTCGACGAGTACTACGAGCTGATCGACGCGTCCGCGACCCGCGACTGGGCGCTCTGGGACGACCAGTACTACGGGTTCGGGCGCTGGTCGAACGACCGCACGAACGCGAACAACTGGCAGGACTACGAAGGCGAGAAGGCCTACGTCTACCAGTGGATCCAGGAGCGGCACGACCTGTTCCTGACGAACCACCCCTAGTTCGGGTGCTGAAGAACGCCTCCCCTCGACCCTGGAGGGCTCGGCGCGCTCGCTCCCCGACGCCGCGCTCGCTCCCCGACGCCGCGCTCGCTCCCTGACGCCACGCTCGCTCCCCGACGCCGCGCTCGCTCCCTGACGCCGCGCTCGCTCCCCGACGCCGCGCAGGGCGACCCTCCAGGCGGGTCGGCTCCTTCGTGGGCTCCGAGACCGATCTCGGCGGGCGGCAAGAGCTCGGCTGTTTCACCGAACCGGGCCGGTTCTTGCCGGTTAGATGGCATCACGCCGCGACGATCAAGGCGCGTCGGCACCGCCAGCCCTCGCCTGCGCGGGGCCGGTCTCGTGCCTGTGCGAGCACTCTCCCTACGTAGCAGCCGTCTCTGCGCGCCCTCAGACCCCCGGCTAAGGTCCGGGGCCGGATCGGGACCGTCTTCGAGTCCAGAGAACCAACAGGGTCAGGTAGACGCTCGGGGATGATGTGGCCCTCCCCGTCGCCAGGCCGCAGTTCCCCCCGCAATCCAGCATCGGTTCTGAACACTCGGTGGCCGCGTCGCTGAGCCGTCCATAGGAGTCCTCGAGGACCGCCACGACGCACTGCTCCGTGTCGCCACCTTCCGCGTATCGGGCGGTCCCGAGTGTGATGGGGTCGTCAAGCCCGGCCAATTCGGCGGTATCGACGTCCGGCGCGTGTCGAGCTGTGATCAATTGCTCGCCGTCCGCGTCCACGACGCCACGAAAGAAGCGCCAGACCCCGTGGAGTTCGGACGGCCGATCGCCGGACAGGGGCCTGGCCTCCAGCCTAAGCCTGCGGGGCGTTCCCTCGAACACTCCGCATGGCCCGAGGCCTCCGGGAGTCGATGGGACGTCCCACACGTCCAATTCGAAGTCCGGGGCCACGGGCTCAAGCTCTTGTCGGCTCGGCCCCGCCTCGAACTCGATGGGGGTGAAGGCGCCGTCCAAGAGGGCCTGGTCGAGCGTTCCGCCCCGGTCCTGGAGTCGAAGGGTGAATCGCTCGGCCACCGAGAGGACCTCGAGCGGCTCGACTCGCCACCAGACCTCGGTCGAGAAGTTCCGAACCGAGACCGTGCTTGCGACTTCCTGTCCATCGGAGTCGAGAATGACCGGCCCGACCTCGTCATCGTCCAGGTCGGCCAGCGAGTCGAGGAGCCTCGGGCTCAAGCGAACGAGCGGAGTCCCGTCGTGGGGAAATGGGTCCGAGTTTGCGGCGGGGATCGAGTCCGATCGCGGTTCGATCCGAACCAAACCCGAGTCGCTACAAGGGAATGCAAGCCTCGGCGAGGCAAGCAATAGCACCACGCTCAGGAGCAAGACGTGCACCTCACGATCATGCCCGCATCGCTCCACCTTGGATGGATCAAATGCGACGCCGCGGCCTTGACGAGGGTCGGACGCTCCCGGCTGCGCGTGGCAAGGGCGTGGACAAGAGCCCGCCTGAGCCGTACGCTTTTCCGTACAGGAGTGCACATGAAACAGCCTGCTCTGGCACAGGATCTGGTCCCCATCAACGAGTTTCGGTCGAACTTGAAGTCGTGGCTGAGTCGGGTCGAAGAGGGAAGGTCGGTGGTCGTTACTCAACGCGGCAAGGCTGCGGCGGTCGTGGTGTCGCCGGAGTCGCTGGACGAGGCCGAGGAGGAGCGGAGCTTCATGCGGGCGGTGGTGCGCGGTCTGCGAGACGTCGAAACCGGTGAACTGCTCGCGGACGGCGAGGTATGGGAAGAGCTTGAGCAGCTCATGAGCAGCACGGAGGCCTCGCGTGAAGGTCGAGTGGAGTAGAGCCGCTCGAACCGACCTGCTCGAGATCTACAACTACATCGCCGAACACGACTTCCAGGCGGCGCGCTCGGTCGTCGCGAAGCTTCGTCTCGCCACCCGACGGTCAGGTGAGATGCCGTGGTCGGGCAGGGTGGTCCCCGAGTTCGAGGTCGCGGAGCTACGCGAGAGAATCGTGGCGCCGTATCGCGTCGTGTATCTGGTTCGCTCCGAGAAGGTCTTCATCGTCCGCGTGTGGCACTCTCGTCGAGACCTGAATGCTCTCGAAGACGAGTTCGGTCGGGACGGCTGATCGGAGGGAACTCGTAGCGGTTGGGTCGAGCTCCGTGCCCGGCGAATCCCGACCCTGTGTCGGGCGTGACGCCATCTAACATGAGATTGCAGCTTCGCCCTCCGCACGGCGGGGGCGTAAGTGGTTGGAATGCAAAAGGATTCGCTGCGCTCCCCTTTGGCACACTCTACTCGGGGAGTCGCTGTCGCGCACCCCGTCGTAGATCAGGCGCCGCGCTCCGGGACATGCCCCGTTCGGGGCACGTCGGCAATCTCTAGGAGTT
>CAZEKB010000117.1:0-23004 GCA_964512225.1 uncultured Rickettsiales bacterium
CCGCAAGAAGCTGTGGATGCCGACGCTGACCGCCATGACCATCAACCCCTGGATGTCGGCCTTCGCCGAGCGCCTCAAGAGCCGCGGTAAACCCCACAAGGTCATCCGCGTGGCGTGTATGCGCAAGCTCATGACCGCCGTCTACTCGGTCGCGACGTCAGGCGAGCCGTTCGTGCCGCGTGTCCCGATTCTCATCGATCAGAGTTGACACGAGGTCCCGGTATCTCAGCCCGACCAGGTGATCCGGCGCCCCGAGCCCGACCGGGACCGGCCGCGCTCCTCGGGGCGCTTGAACGGACCCGACGCTCGGTACGTCTTCGGACCCGGGGCGGCGGCGTGGGCCGACTCGATCGCGATCATGCGGTGGAAGGGGCGGAGCAGGCGCTCCGAAGCGGCCTCGTCCCAGGCTTCCCGGCCCGCGGCCGCGAGCGTCCGCAGGGCGAGGTCCACCGCCTCGATCGTGGCGAGGCAGAAGCGGTCGGGCTGGTGCTTGATGACGAACGCCGACGGCTCCCGCACGTCGAGGGGCAGCCGGGGCAGCGCGTGCAGGTTCGTGCTCAGGCGCATCATCTTCTTCGCGCACGGCCAGGTGCCGTCGAGCACGAACAGGACGAGGTCGCAGCTGCGCGGAGGGCCCGCGGGCGCGGGGGGCGCGGACGCGGACGCGGGGTAGAGCAGCCGACAGTCGTTCCCGGGGTCGGCGAGCAGCTCCTCGACCCGCCGGTGCCCGCGGAAGTCGACGCCCACGTGCAGCTCGGAGCCCGGGAGCGCCAGGTGAGTGATTCGACCGCTGCCGTTCTTGGTCTTCTTCGCCTCCTTCGGGTGCATCAGGAAGACGAAGCGCGTGCGGACGCTCAGCCGGGGGATGTCGGCGCACAGGCAGGTCGACCCGGGGCGTCGGCAGCGGACGCACCAGGCGCGGAAGCCCCCCCCTTCGAGGAGGATCGGTTCCCGGCCCCGAGGACGGTCCGCCACGTCGCCCCCGACCCTAGCGAGCGGCGCCCGCGGCGTTGGCGAATCCCGGGAAGTCCTCCGCCATCGCGCGCCAGTACGCGGCCTCGGGGTGGAGCCCGTAGGCGTCGGCCCAGGCCGAGAGCTCGATGTACCGGGCGCGGGGGTCGAAGTGCAGGTTCCAGCGCAGCTTCTCGTGGTCGAGCGGGCACAGCATCAGGCTCCCGCGGTCGGACTCGGCGAGGCTGTTGGTGCCCCCCATCACGCAGTCGCGGTAGTGAGCGCAGTGGGCGATCGAGAACTCGTGGGCCATCTCGTGGGCCGCGACCTTGAGGGCCCGACGCAGGGGATCCGGGTCCGCGGGGGCGATCTCCGTGCCGGTCACCGGGTCGTACTTGTCGTCCCACAGCCGGTACATGGAGATCACGCCCACGCGACTGTGGAAGTGCCCGAGGCCGAATACGTACTGCAGGCCCGGGACGAACAGGTCGCGATCGGTGAACGCGAGGCACGCGGCGGCGCCGGCGGGGCAGGACCCCTTGAGGGAGTCGAGGAGCGTCTGGGCGTCGTACTGGCCCCGCGCGCCCTTGTCCGGATGCAGGGCGTAGTCGGGCAGCGGCAGGGTCTCCCCGGACTCGATCGGGGTCTGGAAGTAGATGCCGAGGAACTGCCGGACGGGCTCGACCAGCTCCTTCGCCGGGTCTTCCTGCAGACCGGCGAGGGGCGACAGCACCAGGTAGGAGTCCTCCTCGCCCCGGTTCGGGTCGACCGCCTTGTACTGGGCGAGGTTCTGGCCGCGCTCCCGGAACTGGGCCAGCCAGGACCCGCTCGTGCAGTCTTCTTCGCCCAGCCGCCGCCAGTGGGAAGACCACCCCGGGGTGAGGCTGATGTCCACGTCCTGCAGGCCCACGAGGCAGCGGTGGCCGTGCACCGCGAGGAACCGATCTTCGGTGGGGACCGTCCCCAGGCGGCCCTCCAGGATCATCGCCATGGACGAGATGAGGGCGACCGACAACGCCGTAGCCAGGGCCAGCAGCCCCGCCCAGCTCAGCAGTTCTCGGTTTTCCGGGTCGACCAACCGGATACGCGCGCCCTTCTCACCCCTCTTCGGTCCATTCTGCCGCGTCTGAAGTCGGATCGGCGAACCCGATCAGGTCGGCGCGGAACGACTCCAGCCCCGCCCGCGTGGCCGTGAGGCGCAGCCCGCTCTGGTGACGACCGCGCACGGCCCGGGACTTCATCGCGTGGTTCATGCGGACGAGGTCCAGCCAGGTGGTGATCTCGAAGGTGGCCTCGCCCCCCTCCGTTCGCGCCTTGACCTCGACGCAGAGGCCGTCGGTCACGGGATCGTGGCGGAGGGCCCGGACTTCGCCCGCGACCGCGCGGCCGAGGTCGTCGAGGAGCGACGCGAACGCCGACCGAGGCTCGCGGTGACCGAAGGTCGAGACGAACGGCTCGGGGGCCTCGCCCGGCGCGCTGCGGGCGAGGTAGTGGACGTCGTAGATGAGGTCGCGGCCCACGATCTTGACGTCGTCGAGCACGATCCACAGGAGGTCCCGCTCGTCGCGAAGGATGGCGGTCGCACCGGTCATTCGGGGCTCTCCGACGGGCCGTCGTCCACGCCGAGGAGCGCCGACGCCCACCCCAGGATGCCCGCGACGGCCAGCAGCGTCGCCTCCGTGCACCACAACGCCGCCACCCAGGCGACCCCGGCGAGGACGAGCGGCGTGGTCGGGCGGGCGGCGGGGAGGCTGCGGACGGCCGCCCGGGTCGCGAGGAGCAGCGCGGCCTGCGCGGCGAGGAAGCACACCACGGCTTGCGCGCCCGAGGCCACGTGCGTCCCCGCGCCGTAGGGCAGGCCGAGGCTGCGACCGAGCGTGCCGAGGGCGGGCAGCTCGCGCAGCAGGTGCGCTTTCGACTCGACGGTCCCGCCGAGCACGAGGATCAGGCCCGCGCCCACGAGGGCCGCGCCCCAGGCGCTCGCGACGCGGCGACGGCCGGGGGGGAGCGGGAGGGCGGCGGGGCCCACGAGGGTCGCCGTCCACATCAGCGCGGCCGCGGCCGACAGACGGGGGAACGCGTCGCCTCCGATCGGCGCCACGCGAGGCCCGGCGGCGTGCAGCACCCAGCCCACCCAGGCGATCGCCGCCAGCGCGGGGATCAGCAGCCCCGGGCGGGGGCCGCGCACCGCCCCGGACGTCGAGACGGCGGCCGCGGGCAGGACGAGCAGCAGGCCCATCAGCGCCTCGGACACGTCCAGCGGCCCCAGCACGGGGGCGCTCGACGGCAGGACCATCACCGCGTGCACGAGCGCGGCGTCGCCGCGACGGACCAGGAAGGCGGCCGTCGCGGTGGCGGCGACGAGCAGCAGCCAGGCCGGGCGAGGGCCCCGGAGGCCGCGCCGCCGGGAGCGGGCCACCACCAGGGCGAACAGACCCGCCGCGGCGGCCCAGGCGGCGCCGAAGAACCCCTCGGCGTGCCCGCCGACCGGGGCGAGGTGGGCGGTCGCCAGCATCGCGGCGGCGCCGAGGAGGGCGGCCAACGCGACCGGCGTGACCGCAGGCAGGGGAGGACGGGGGGGCATGGCGAGGGCGCTGGTATACACTCCGCCGCCTCCGCGCACACCACCCCCGGGAGTTCCAGATGCAGTTGTCCGACGTCCGCGCCATCGTCACCGGCGCCGCCAGCGGCATGGGCCGCCACTTCGCCCTCGCCCTCGCTCGGGCGGGCGCCTCCGTCGTCGCCGCCGACATCAACGCCGAGGGCACCGCCGAGGTCGCCGCGGCCTCGGCCGACCTGCCCGGGACCGCCCACGGGATCACGGCCGACGTCTCCGACGAGGACCAGGTCCGCGCCCTCATCGCGGGCGCCGCGGAGGCCATGGGCGGCCTGAACGTGCTCGTGAACAACGCGGGCCTGTTCCGCGACTCGCTGCTCGTCTCCGTCGACCGCGAGACCGGCAAGGTCAAGCGCACCATGTCCCTGGCCAACTGGAACAAGGTCATCGCCGTGGACCTCACCGGGCCCTTCCTGTGCGCCCGGGAGTTCGCCGCGCACTGCATCGACAGCGGCACCAGGCCCGCAGTGATCGTCAACATCTCGTCCGTCGCGCGCCACGGAAACCCGGGCCAGTCGAACTACTCCGCCGCCAAGGCCGGGCTCGTCGCCGATACGAAGCTGTGGGCCCAGGAGCTGTCCCGCTACGGCATCCGCACCGGCGCCATCGCCCCCGGCTTCGTGCAGACGCCGATCCTCGAGGGCATGCGCCCCGAGGTCCTGAACAAGATGCTCAAGGCGGTGCCGCTGCGCCGCGTGGGCACCCCCGACGAGATCTTCGCGGGCGTCCGGTTCGTGATCGAGTGCGACTACTTCACCGGTCGCTGCATCGACATCGACGGCGGCATCTCGATGTGATCGGCGCGGGCCCGGCCCGCTACGCGCGCATCCAGGCCACGGTCTCCACGTGGTGGGTGTGCGGGAACATGTCGTAGGCGGTGACGCTCCCCAGCCGGTACCCGCGCGCCGCGAGGGTCCCCAGGTCCCGGGCGAGCGTCCCGGGATCGCACGACACGTAGGCGATCCACGGGGGCCCCAGGGCCGCGAGGGGGGCCATGAGGTCCTTGGCGCCCGCCCGCGGCGGGTCCAGCAGCACCAGGTCCGGGGGCTCGTCCTCCGCCGCGAGGGCGGCCGCCGCGGTCCCCGCGCGGATGTCCAGCTCCGCCCCGACGCCCGCCGCCGCCGCCGCCGCCCGGGCGCGCGCCACCGCTTCGGAGTTGCTCTCCACCGTGACCCCCGCCAGGCCCGCCGCGGCCAGCGGCACGCCGAAGTTGCCGTCGCCCGCGAACAGCTCGAGGAAGCGACGCGCCCGGCCGCTCGACGCGGCCACCACGTCCTCGACCAGGCGCGCGTTGACGGCGGGGTTCGCCTGGACGAACGGCGCCTCGCCCGCGTAGGTCGCGGTCCCCTCCCCCTCCACCTGCACCGTGATCGTCCCTGCCTTCGGGCGCGCCCCGCGCAGCCGCGTCAGGGCCTCGTTGATGCGGTGGTCGGCCACCGCGCACCGATCGATGGGGACGATCGTGCGGCTGCGCCGGGCGTGGAAGCCGATCTCCTGGCGGACGTGCAGGCGGACCCGCCGTCGCCACCCGAGATCGGGCCCCGCGGCCACGACCTCGACCGGCCCGGGGACCTCGAGGCCGCCGAGGCGCTCCAGGGCGTCGCGCACGATCGTCGCCTTCGCGGCGCGCTGCGCGGCCAGGTCGTAGCCGATCCAGTCGCAGCCGCCGCAGCGGTCCGACCACGCGCACGGAGGCGACACCCGATCGGGGGACGCCTCCACCAGGTCCCAGGCCTCGGCGCGGCCCCAGCGCTTCTTGAGGCGGCCGCGGGTCACGGAGACGACGTCCCCCGGGAACGCCCCGGGAACGAACACCGCCCGACCGTCGAGGCGACCGACGCCCTCGCCGCCCGCGGCCAGGGACTCGATCCGGATCTCGCCCTGCCACTGCGCCATCGCGCGAGTGTACGCGCCGGACGATAGACTCCGGCCTGCCGAGGAGGGGTCATGTCCCTGGGAGTCCTGATCGAGGCCGCGATCGGCCTCGTCGCCATCTACCTCGCCCTGTCGATCGTGGTCACCGCGGCCAACGACTGGGTGGCATCGATCACCAAGATCCGCGCCTCGACCCTTCGCCGGGGCGTGACCCGGATGCTGTCGGAGAGCGGGCGCGAGTCGCTGTACGCGAGCCCGCTGGTGCGCGCCCTCGGCGACGACGACCCCACCTGGATCCCCACCGACCTCTTCGCGGGCGAGACCCTGCGCCAGTGGCTGCGGGCGGCGGACCTGGCGGACGCGGGCCTCGACGACGTGCGCGCCCGCCTCGCCGAGCTGGGCGACGGCGACGTGCCCGAGCCGCTGCGCCCCCTCGTCGCCCTCGCCGGGCGCGGGTTCGAGACGCTGGACGAGCTCGAGGGCCGCGTCGGGACGTGGTTCGACAGCGTGATGCAGGAGGCCTCGGCGTCCTATCGGCGGCGCATGCAGGTGTACGGCTTCGGGGTCGGCATGGTGCTGTGTTTCCTGCTCAACGCCGACACCGTCCGGTTCGTGGAGGCGGTGGTCACGGACGACGGGGCCCGCGCCGCCCTCGCGGCGTGGACCGAGGCGTACGCCGGCTCCGGGGCCGTACCCACGTCCATCCCCACGGGCCTGCTCGGGGCGATACCTCTGGGGTGGACGCAGGCGGCCTGGAACGCCCTGATGGCGGGGGGGACCTGGACGTTCCTGACGAAGTTCTTCGGGCTCGTCGCCACCTCCCTCGCGGTCTCGCTGGGCGCCCCCTTCTGGTTCCAGATCCTCAACAGCCTGGGCAACCTGCGGGGCAGCGGGAAGTCGTCCCGCGACCCCGCCGCTTGACCACGGGCCGTCGGGCCCTATCCTGCCGCCATGTTTTGGAAAAAGAAGTCCGAGGCGCCGGAAGGCCTCGACCCCACGCTCGTCGAGGCCCTGCGCACGGTCGACGACCCCGAGCTGCACAAGGACCTGGTGACGCTGGGCATGGTCGTGAAGGCCGAGCTCGCCGGCGGCGTGGCCGCCATCACCATCGAGCTGACGACCCCCGCCTGCCCGCTCAAGGACCGCATCCGGAGCGACATCGAGGCGGCCGTGGAGAAGGCAGCGCCGGGCACGACCGTGAACATCGAGTGGACCGCGCAGGTGCGCAGCGCCCCCCGCGGCCCGTCGAGCCGGGGCACGCCGATGCCGTCCCTGGATGCGGTCGCCAACATCGTGCTCGTCGCGTCCGGCAAGGGGGGCGTCGGCAAGTCGACCGTCGCCACGAACCTCGCCGTCGCGCTCGCTCGCATGGGGGCGAAGGTCGGCCTGCTCGACGCCGACATCTACGGGCCCTCCATCCCCACGATGTTCGGCATCCACCAGGGCCTCGAATCGAGCGACGGGAAGACGATCGACCCGCACCGGCTCGGGGGTCTCAAGCTCGTCTCCATGGGCTTCCTGATCCCGCCGGAGAAGGCGATGATCTGGCGCGGTCCCATGCTCACCAGCGCGGTGATCCAGTTCCTGCGCGACGTGCGCTGGGGGGAGCTCGACTACCTCATCGTCGACCTGCCGCCGGGCACGGGGGACGTGCAGCTGACCTTCGCCCAGCAGGTCGCGGTGACCGGCGCCGTCATCGTATCCACGCCGCAGCCCGTGGCCCTGGCGGACGTGGTGCGCGCCCACGCCATGTTCGAGTCCGTGGAGATCCCGGTGCTCGGGCTCGTCGAGAACATGGCGTACTTCGTCTGCGACGGCTGCGACAAGCGCCACGCCATCTTCGACACCGGCGGCGCCCGACGCGCGGCCGAGCAGTTCGGGATGGAGTTCCTCGCGGAGCTGCCCATCGACCCGGCCGTGCGCTCCGCGGGCGACATGGGCCTGCCCATCACCGCCGCCGAGCCCGAGTCCGCGGCGGGGCGCGCCTACGTGGAGCTCGCTCGTAAGGTCGCGGGCCGCGTCTCCGTCGTGAACGCCGAGGCCGCCGCGCAGGCCGTCGCCGCCGCTCCTTCCCCCGAGGCGGGTCGCCGCCTGCCGATCATCTCCTAGGCGCCGTCGTGGTCTTCGGCAAGCTGCTGCGCAAGGTCAAGGAGGCCCTGGACGACGACCGCCCCGCGGCCAAGCCCGTCACCGAGTCCGTGGCCGACGACTGGAACGACGCGTACAAGGGCGGCCGAGACCCCGACGAGGTCAAGCGCGCCGAGGGCGCGGGCACCGGGCCCGTCGTCGTGTTCGAGAACCTCGACGTGCGCCTCGAGGTCAAGAAGGGCACGACGATCCTCGACGCCGCCATCGCCGCCGACGTGGACCTGAACCACTACTGCGGGGGGATGGCCTCCTGCGGCTCCTGCCGCATCCGGATCCTCGAGGGATCGGCGGTGTCCGAGATGGACATGATGGAGGAGGCCACGCTCGACGTGGTCATCGAGCACGACGACGACCGCCTCGGCTGCCAGACGAAGATCCTCGGCGAGGTCCGCGTGTTCGTCCCCGAGCAGGACTGACGACTCGAGGTCCCGGTGTCTCAGGGACCGGCGAGGCCGATCGCGCCCGCGAACGCCACCGCGAACAGCTCGCCCGCGACCGCCTCGGAGGCCGCCCAGTCGGACCCGTCCGAGGACGCGTAGATCCAGCCGTCTTCGCCGACCGCCACCCAGTTGGGGATGCCCGCCGTGACGTCCCACGCCTGGGGGACGGGCTGGGCCGGAGCCCAGGAGTCGCCGTCGACGCTGGTCCACGCGTTCTGCCACCCCACCGCCGCGAAGATGCCCCGGCCGTAGGTGATGCCACGCAGCTTCTGGGTGAAGTCGGGGCCCCCCTGCCAGGACGCGCCGTCGCCGCTGGTGGCGCGCAGGCCGTCGGTGCCCACGAGGACGAAGCGGTTGTTGCCGAACGCGACGTCGTAGGCGTAGTCGGTCGAGAAGGGCGTCTCCACGCCGCTCCACTCCACGCCGTCCGTGGACGCGATGGTGGCCGCGTCGGGCAGGTCGATGTCCCAGCGCCCCACCGCGACGTAGCGGTCGTTGCCCCAGGCGACGCCGGACTGGACGGCGATGAACTCCGGGTCCGCCGGGGTCCACACCCACGCGTCGTCGGAGACCAGGCGCAGGCCGTGGATGCCCACGGCGACGTAGCGACCGCTCCCCCAGGTCACGGCCTCGAGGTACTCGTCCGACATGGGCAGCGGCGGCTCGTGCCACGTCTCCCCGTCGGTGCTCACGGCGACTCGGGGCGCGGTCTCGCCCCCCACCGCGACCCAGATGCCTTCGGCGTGGGTCAGCCCCCTCAGCGGGGCGCCGCCGGTGGCGGTCTCGACCCAGGCGAGGCCGTCGTCGGAGAAGAGGCGACGGCCCGCGGCGCCCACGGCCACGTACCCCGGCGGCGCCTCGGGGCTGTTCACGCCCGCGGGGGGACCCGGGCGGCCGGGGACCTCGATGCGGGACCCGACCCGCAGCCGCGCGACCAGCAGGTCGTGGCGAGGATCGCCCGGCTCCACCGGCGCGCCGACGACGAGGCCGGGCGTCATCCAGCCGTCTTCGCCGAGCAGGAACTGGAGGGTGTCGCCCGCCACCTCGAGGGCGTCGGGCATGTCGAAGTGGATCTTCTCCACGGCGAGGGCCGCGTCGACCTCGGGGCCGAGGATGCGCAGGTCGCCTCCGAACTCGAGCGTGGCGGCGCACCACCGCCCCTCGGGGACGTCCACCGTGTCGCCGCCCTCGCCGTCGACCGCGCGGCCGATCGCGACCGTCACGACCTCGCCCCCGTCGCACGGCTGCATGAGCAGCGACGCGAGATCGAGCTCGACGCTGTCGAAGACGAGGCCCGCCCCGGCCCCGATCTCGAAGTCGGCCTTGCCGGGGTTTCCGACGGCGATGCCCTCGTCCGGCTCCTGCACGCAGCCGACCAGGACGAGGCAGAGCGCGAGCGCGCGCAGGGGAAGGCTCACGGGGCTCTCCGGTCGCTGAGGGGGAAGACCTGCAGGCCGATCTGCACGACCACGTCCCGACCGTCGACCGCCGAGTCGCACAGGTCGAGGAGGCGCTCCTGCACGGCGTCGAGCTCGGACTTCAAGCGGGGGATCAGGGACGCGGGGATCGACACCGTGACCCCGCAGAGGTGGCGGTCTTCGGGGTCGAAGCGCTCGATCGCCTCGGACGCGAGCTCGAGCATGCCCACGTGGTAGTTCCGCGCGGCAAGGCCCGCGACCTCGTGGGGCGTGACGACGCTCACCTCCCGCGGGTCCGCGCCGCCGTCTTCGGTGAGCTCGAGCAGGTCGAGCTCGATCAGCGTCTCGAGCGCCTTCTTCGCCTGGGCCGGCTTCACCGTCGGGCGGAGGGTCTTCGCGATCCACGCCGGATCGGCGCGAAAGTCGTCGCGACGGGCGAGCTCGTGCACGGCGCAGTAGTACCACCGGCTCAGCAGCTCGAACCCGGCGGCTTCCATGCTCCGGGCCTCGCGGAAGCGCTTCGTGGCCGCGATCCGCGCCCAGGCCCGGTTGCGCTCCGCGGGGGTGGACGCCTGGTCGAGGTGCACCAGCGCGGTGAAGAAGCTCGCCTCGGCCGCCGTGAGCTTGAGGGCGCGACAGAAGGCCTCGGTGAGGCTCGGCGTGAGGTTCCGACGACCCTCGGTGACGTCCACCAGCAGCGACGGCGACTTCTGCCCCGCCATGCGTGAGAACGCGCGGTGGCTGAAGCGACGGTTGCCCGCCTTCTTGGCCCGAAACCAGTCCCGGAGGAAGGACCGGTAGTCGAGGTAGCGGTGGAGGTCGGGCTGCGGCACTTCGTACAACATGATGCACGAATCGCCGGTACGCAACCGATTCTGGATCCGTCGTAGCACATCGATTCTATGGGCAGAACCGTACTGGACTTCATTCCTGAGTGGTTTCCGAGCAGTACGTTCGAAGTGTACTTGGCGGCAGTACGCTTTCGGAAATGCACCCGCGCGAGGGGGCGATCCGGCGCCTACGTTTTCTGCACTGCTCGCCCCGTTTGTTGGAGATGACATGGCTGCTCGACTCGCGACCCCGCCCCCGCCCGGCACCGCCTCCATGGAGATCGTGGTCTGGTCCGGGACCCCCATCACGACGGTCGCGCAGCTGCTCGCCGACTCCGGGGCCGGGGCCGCGACGGTCGTGGACGACCACGGGGACCGCGCCGGGGTCGCCACCGCCCAAGACGTCTTCGAGGCCGCGCGGCTGGGCGCGGGCGGTGAGCCCGTGTCGCGCATCGTCGTCTGGAGTCGGTCCGTCCCGACGCCGGTCCCCCGCCCGAGACCGCGTCCGCCGCTCCGCCTGGTGCGACGCGACACCCGCTCCACGGCCGCGATGGACGCGCCGGAGCCGCTCGGCCTGGTGGAGTCGGGGAGGTGGCGATGAAGACCGACGTCGGTATCCCGGCCTTCTAGCAGGGTGCTGAAGAACGCCTCCTCTCGAACCTGGAGGGCTCGCCCCGCCGCGGCTCCGCTCGCTGCGCTCTCTCCCTGACGCCGCGCGGGGCGACCCTCCAGGCGGGTCGGCTCCTCGGTGGGTTCCGAGACCGATCCCGGCAGGCGGCAAGAACTCGGGCGGTTCGCCGAACCGGGCCGGTTCTTGCCGGGTCAGCGGCAAGAACTCGGGTGGTTCACCGAAACGGGCCGGTTCTTGCCGGGTCAGCGGCAAGAACTCGGGTGGTTCACCGAAACGGGCCGGTTCTTGCCGGGTCAGCGGCAAGAACTCGGGCGGTTCACCGAAACGGGCCGGTTTCTTCCGGGGCGCCCCCCTAGCGGCCGGACGCTCAGATCGCGGGCAGCGGGCCCGGGCCGGGGAAGAGCTCGTCGAGCCGCTCGAGCACGTCGGCGGGGAGATCCAGCTCCGCGGCGCCCACGTTGTCGGCCACCTGCTCGGGCTTCGTGGCCCCCACGATGACGGCCGTGACGGACTCCGTCCGCAGGCACCACGCCAAGGCGACCCGCGCCGGGGTGGTGCCGAGGTCGCCCGCGATCTCGACCAGCTCGTCCACGCGGGCGAGCACGTCGTCCCGGAGGTGCCCGCCCATGAAGTAGTTGCGCTGGTCGTCGGCGCCGCGCGTCCCGGCGGGGCGCTTGCCGCCGCTGTACTTCCCGGTGAGGACGCCCTGGGCGAGCGGCGACCACACGATCTGACCGAGCCCCTCGGCGTCCGAGCGGGGGATCACCTCCTGCTCGATCTGCCGGTCGACGAGGCTGTACGGGGGCTGGTTGGAGATCGGCCGCGGCGCCCCCAGCTGATCGGCGAGCCGGCAAGCGTCCGCGATCTGGGCCGCCGTCCAGCACGAGACGCCCCAATACAGGGTCTTGCCCGCCCGGATGAGGTCGCCCATCGCGCGCACGGTCTCGTGCAGCGGGGTGTCCGCGTCGTACCGGTGGCACTGGTAGAGGTCGAGGTAGTCGGTGCGCAGGCGCTTCAGGCTCGCGTCGATGGACTCGAAGAGGTGCTTGCGGGACAGGCCCTTGTCGTTCGGGTTGTCCGACATGGGCCAGTAGGCCTTGCTCGCGAGCACATACGTGCTGCGCTTCACGTCGGCGAGCACCTCGCCCCAGACCGACTCGGCCTCCCCGCCCGCATAGACGTCGGCCGTGTCCAGCAGCATGACGCCCGCGTCGAGCGCCGCGTGGGTGCACCGCGCCGCGCGCGCCACGGCGACGCCGCTGCCGTAGGTGAGCCAGGAGCCGAGGGCGACGCGCGAGACGACGAGGCCCGAGTCGCCGAGGTTCTGGTACTTCATGGGGATCTCCGGGAGGGCTTCAGCGCGACGGTCGTGATGAGCTCCAGGGGCTTGTCCGCGGGCGTGGCGTACAGGCGGACCTCCGAGCCGTCGTCACCCAGGCCCAGGCGCACGTGGGCGAACCCGCCCTCCGCGCCCCGGGCCGCCACGTAGGTCGTGGCCATGCCCTCGGAGGGCCCGGGCCCGCACTTCGGGAGGTGCGCCGGCCCCGCGGGGCGGAACCCCCGGCCGGCGACGCCGGAGACGACGACCGCGGGGACGTCGGCCTGCTCGCACGCCGGGGGGTAGACCTGCAGGTCGTGATCGTGGCCCGCGACGACGAGCTGCACGTCGCACCCCGCCGCGCGCCGGCCCGCGAGGATGTCCCGCAGCGCCTTCTCCACGTGGGCTTCGTGGTCGTGGTGCTGCCCCTGGCTGCTGGGGGGGTGGTGCCCCACCACCACCACGGGGACGCCCTCGGCGCAGGCGACGTCGAAGGCCGCGTCGCCGAGGCCGGGCATGGCCGGGATCGGGTTCGAGACCGAGTCGGTGTCGAGGCCCGCGAACGCCACGACGGGGGCCCCGGCCCGCGCCAGCCGCACCGCGAACGACGGCCCCGGCGCGATGAGGCCGGCGCGACCGTCCGAGGCCTTCACGGCGGCTCGCTTCTTCTCCGGCTCGGGCTCGTGGCGCCACTCGTGGTTGCCGAGCACCGCGATCGACGGCAGCCCGACCGTCGCCAGGGCGTCGTCCCAGATCGCCTTCCAGTGGGGCACGGCGTCGGCCCCGGGGCCGTAGATCAGGTCGCCCGCGATGAGCGCCGCGTCGCAGCCGAGCTCGGCGCAGACGGTCTTCATGCCCGCCACCGAGCCGTCGAGGATGGGGTTCGCGTACCCCACGTCTCCCACGACCATCAGGTCGACGCCGTCCTCCGGGCAGGGGATCTCCGCGCGGGTCTTCCACGCGTCGCCGTCCCGCAGGTCGAGGGTGCAGATCGGGGTGGGATCGAGCTCCGAGGTCGTCGCCGCGGGCGTGGGGTCGGCGACCACGCCCGCGGGCGTGCTCCCGGCCGGAGCCTCCGTTCCGCCGCAGGCGCACAGGGCGACCAGGGCCGCCGAAATGAAGCGACGCACGCCGATCAGGCGGCCGACTCGCCGCCGCCTGCGGGGGCCCGACGGCGACGGCCGCGGGGCTTCCGCTCGGGCAGGGAGTCCATCCAGGGCTGCAGCTTCGGGAGGGACCGCGAGCGCCGGAACGCGTCCTGGATCTCCTGGTGGGCGTCGCTGTGCGGGCGCCCGAGCAGCTCCAGGCCGTGCCACCCGGCGCGCAGCTTGATGAGGAAGGCCTGCAGGAACAGGCGCGCCGCGAGGCTCCACGCCTTCTTGCGGAACAGGGCCCCGAAGCCGTAGGCGGTCTTCTGCAGCTTGATCCACCACCACGCCGCGTACCAGTGCGTGGCCGCGACGGCGGTGTAGATGTTCAGCTCGCGCGCCCCGTAGGTCGTGTTCTCGAGGTAGGGCAGGTGGTCCTGGGTGGGGTGGTACTCCACGGGGAGCTGGTCCGCGCGGTAGCAGTCCATGAAGCCGAGGTCCACGCCCTTGTCCTGCAGCTCGTTGAGCTCCTCGTACACCTCCAGGTGGAAGTGGCGGGGGCAGTTCTCGACCGTCTCGGCGATGAACCGCGGCTGGAGGTGCCACTTGCCGATGAACGCGGGCACGAGCGTGCCGAACCACCAGATGTACTCGAAGAAGATCCGCCAGCTCATGATGCTGGGGTCGCCCAGGTGCCGACCGTGGAAGCGGTAGGTGTGCATGTTGGTCTTGGCGAACCAGAGGTTGTAGTCGTTGAAGGCCGCCCGCTTCTCTTCGGCGTCGGCGTCGCCGGCGCGCTTCGCGCGGATGATCTCCGTGACCGACTCCACGCCCATCGCGATCGTGGACGTGCCCATCGAGTAGAAGGCGTCGGCGAAGTACGCGGAGTCACCGAACGCGTACCAGTTGTCCTTGCTGAACATCTCCTTGCACCGGTGGCTCGGCTTGCCCCAGTACATGAAGTCCAGGTCGCCCTCGGCGGTGGTGATCAGCTTGTGGAGGATCGTGTGGTTCTTCTCCAGGAACGCCAGGAACTTCTCGCGGCTGTTCAGGTGCTTGCCGGGGATGACGTCGTGGTGGTGCATCACGCCGATCGAGAGCGACATCTCGTCCCGGTCGATCGGGATCATCCAGAGCCAGTGCCCCTCGCCGAACCAGTGGTTCGTGCCGTAGTACCGGGCCGTGGCGGTGTGGAGGGGCATCTCCTTGTGGAAGATCTCCCGGTCGACACCCTTGACGCGCACCCACGCAGTGCCGTTGTTCAGCCCGAACTTGTCCTCCGGCTCGGGGAGGATGTTGTCGAACTTGCGCCCGGTGATGAACGACCGACCCGCGCAGTCGATGAGGTGGTCGCAGGTGATGCGGAGCTCGTCGCCGTCGTGCGTCTTCGCCACGACGGTGTTGGGCGCGTCGCCCGGGGTGACCTCGATGTCCTTGACCCGGGCCTGGATGCGCGTGGCGCCCATCTCCGTGTTCATGCGCAGCAGGTCGGTCTCGAGCTTGCCGCGGTGCATCTGCCAGGCGTGCACGACGGGCTGGCGGAGGGCCCAGACGGACCAGTAGTCGTCGATCGTCTCGGTCTTCGCGGGGTCCTTCGGCCAGTGGAAGTTCAGCCCGTTCTTCGGGAGCTGGTTCTCCGTCAGGTACTCGCCGAGGCCGAGCTCCTTGACCATGAAGATCCCGGCGATCTCCACGCTGGACTCGCCGATCTTCTCGACCTTGGCGATCGCCTCGTCGGACTTGGGCTCCACCAAGGCGACCCGGATGCCGGGCATCGTGAGCATGAGGTGGCGGGCGGACCAGTTGCCGCCGATTCCGGCGCCCATGATCACGACGTCGTAGTGGTCGTTGCTGCTCATTCGAACTCCGCTCGGCCGCGCCCTCCGGGGGCACGGACGGCCGACGTTGTAGCAGACCCGGGGGCCGTCGCAGGGCCGGATCGCACCGGTCGCAGGCCCTCGATCAGGGGGCCCGGGCGGCGCGCAACGCGGCCTGGATGTCGAGACCGTGTCGGGCGTGGGCCGCGTCCCCCACGAGGTCCAGATAGAACTGGAACCCCTGCAGCGGGTTCTGGGCCGCCTTGTCGGGGTCGTCGCGCAGGCGCGCCAGGGCCTCGGGCCGGTAGGTGCCGATCCGCTCCTGCTGCAACAGGTGGAAGACCAGCCGGGTCTCGGCCATGTCGAGCAGCGCGCGGTCTTCCGTGGAGGGGGTCCACAGCCCGTCGCGCTCGGCCTTGCCCAGGGCCTCCAGCAGGTGCCCGAGGAACTTGACGTCCTGGTTGTAGAGGATCGCGCGGAACCGCGGGGCCTGGACGAGCGCTCGGTCGATCGTATCGGTCTCGATGCCCACGCGATGGAGGTACAGCTCGATCTGCTTGAGGAAGCGGGTCCTGGCCGCGTCGTCGTCCGGGAGCCCGGCGCGCACGCACGCCCCCACGCCCTGAACGAGGTGCGAGCCGCCGCACGTGTACCGGAAGATCCCCTGCTTCCGCTTCTCGACCGGGTCCCCGGCCTCCTTGGCCTGCCGCAGGAACCACGTCTCCTTCTCGAGGGTCCCGAGCAGGTCCGAGGTGATGCCTCTCAGGTTCAGGCGCTTGCCTTCGGCCGACGTCCAGTCGATCGCCGGCGGCGCCTCGTCCCGGGCGGCGGCGCACCAGGCGTCGAGGGTCCAGGGCAGGTCGTCGGGCTCCCGGCCCGGCTCGAAGCTCGCGCGCGACGCCTCCACGAGGGCGCGGGGGGTGGTCGCGACGCCCGGCAGCGGCTCGTCGAGGCCCCACCCCGCCTCGAGCAGGCTCTTGACGATCAGGTCGGTGTGGGGCTCCACGCGGACGTCGCCCCGCCGCGTCGGGAAGCCGGGCCGGCCGTCGTTCTGCTCGAGGAAGTCGGCGGCCAGGACGGCGGCCGCGGCGCGCCCGTCCGACGCCTCGAACGCCCGCCCGTAGGCGAGCAGGCCGTGGGCGAGGGCCCAGGCGTTGGCGGGGTTCGCGGCCTCGGAGCTCAGGACCCGATCCAGCAGCGCCAGGGCGTCCCGACGCGCGTCGCCGTCGGGATCCAGCGCGGTGGTGCGCACGAACTCTTCGTCGGGCGCGCGGGCCTCTTCGAGCGGGGCGGGGGTCGGGGCGGAGGCGGCCGACGGGGGCGGGGACGACGGCGGGGCGGGCTCGGGCGTGGCCTCGACCATCCCCCCGCCGCAGCCGATCAGGGTCGCGACGACGACTCCGCAGACCGCGGAGCGGAGCACTACTCGGTCTGCTCGACGCGGGCGATCTCGTCCCGCGCGACCACGAGGATCAGGGGGCCGTTGACGGCGATGCGCGGCATCTCGCGGCCCCGCTCGAAGGCGTCGATCGTGGTCACGAACCGGCCGCGCTTGTTGTACTTGTGGATCTTCCCGGCGTCGGTCGCGATGTAGAGGTTGTCTTCGGCGTCGGACGCGAGGTCCCAGTCCTCCGACCCGTCCTCGGGCACCGCCTTCTTGTTGAACTTGCCCTGACGGAACCCGTCCTCGGGCTTGTACTCGATGATCTCCCGCTCTCCGGAGTGCCGGACCAGCAGCTTGCCCTTCGCGATGACCGCGGCCTGGACGTCGCCGCCTTCGAGGTTGTAGCGGGTCTTGAGCTCGCCTTCGGCGGTGAACTGCAGGACCTCGTCCTTGATGATCACGAAGAAGTCGTCCTCGAGCCACGTGATGATCGGGGTGCCGTTGCCCAGGCCCGAGCGGGGCGACCACGTGGACGTCACCGTCCACTGCGCCTTGGGCGCCCCCTCGGAGTCGAAGGTCTGCATGCGGAGGCGCGAGTCGATCGTGGCGACGATGTCGTAGTTGCCCACGGCCACCGCGACCGGCTGGTGGAACTGGCCGGGGCCGTCGCCCACGTCCGAGCCCGAGGCGTAGGGGTCGCCGTCCTCACCGAACCAGTCGGTGACGATCGCCTTCGTGCCGCCGATCACCTTGTCGGCGGTGCCCGCGGCGGTGAAGCGCTGCAGCCGGTTGTTGCCGGTGTCCGCCACCCAGAGGTTGCCGCTGCTGTCGATGTCGGCCGACAGCGGCTCGCCGCGAGCGAGCAGCGCGCCCTGCTCGAGGCCCGAGGTGCCCCAGTTGGGGAGCGTGACCCGGACCGCCTTGCGGAGGTCCTGGTAGGCCTTGAACATCACGATCGCGCCACTCAGCCACTCGCGGTCGTCCGCCAGCACGGCGCCCGCGGACGCGGTCTCGAGGTAGCGAACGGCGTTGCCGTCCTTGAGCACGCCGAGCTTCTCCACCGACGTCTCGTCGAACTGCAGGTGCTGCAGCCGGAACCCGACGGGCACGAGCTCCTGGACGAGCTCGATGCGGTACTCCGGGCCGCGCACGGCGCGGGCGCCCAGGAGCTTGAAGTTCGCGGAGTACTCCTCCTCCGCCTTGAGGGCGGCCCAGAGCGTCGCGAACTCCTCGGGGTCGGCCTCGACGACCTTCTTGAGGGAGCGGCTCTTCTCGATCTTCTCGGCGATCGCCTCTTCCCAGGCCGGGTCGACGCTCTCGGTGAAGTCGAAGGCGACCTCGGCGATGTGGGTGTCCGCGAAGATCGAGCCCTCGTGCACGGCGTCGATCGTGATGCGCAGCCGCTGCACGGGGACGGGATCGCCGAGGCGGATGTCCTTGCGGGCGAAGCGGTCGCCCATCTCGAACGCCTTGTTCTTCACGACGTCGCCCGCCGCGTTCATGAGCGTCAGGGTCCCGTCGGCGATGCGGCCGCGGCCGCCCCAGTCCTCGGCGCTGGAGAACGCGCCGCCCCACACCGATACGAGCGAGATCTCCCGCTCCTCGCCCAGGTCCACCTCGATCCACTCCTCTTCGCCCTGGCCGGGCTTGTCCTCGGCCCAGGACGTCGACAAGAGGCCGTCGAAGGCCATCGCGGGGCCGAACTCCACCTTCTCGGTCTTCTTCATGGACGACGCGCTGAACGACGGCTTCGCGGCCTTCGCCGAGGCGGCGGCGGGCACGAGGAGGCAGGCAGCGAGGGCGGGGACGAGGAGTCGGTTCATTGGAACTCCATGGACGAACGAACCCCCTCCCGGTGGGAAGGACCGGGAGGGGGAGCTCGGGCGCTCAGGAAAGCGCCGCTGTTCTCAGGGGCAGTTCACCTGGTCGTTGTCGATGTCGACCTGGGTGCGCGGGATCAGGTCGAGGCCCGGCACTGCGTTCGCGGTCAGGTTGGTGACCCAGATGACCACGCACTCGTTCACGCTCGGCGCCGTGGGGCAGGGCGCGCAGGGCAGCGGGGCACCGATGAAGGGACCGATGTCGGCGCAGCCGAGGGGCACGCCGAAGTCGCGCACGTCGATATACCCGGAGAAGGCGCCGTTCGTGATCTGGTCGATCTCGGTGCCGGTGGTGGTGCCGAACACACCCGAGAAGTCGGCGTCGTGCATGACGACGTTCAGGACGAACTGGCCGGAGTCCACGACCTGCGTGATGTCGGTGGGACCGGCCTGGAAGAAGGGGTCCGTGTAGACGGCGGGGTTGTTCTCGGTCAGGTCGAACGACTGCTGGCAGAGGTCCTGGGTGTCCGGCGTGTCCGAGTCCTCGAGGGCGCCGAGCAACAGGAGGTCCGTCGCCGTCTCACCCTGGTTGGCCTCGGTGAAGAAGGTCGTGCCGCCGAGGTTGCCCAGGAGGGCCGCGCCGTTGGGGGGCGAGATGAAGTTGCCCGTGAGCAGGTCCCACTTGAACGTGATGCCGAAGGGCTCGAGGCCGGTGGGGTTGCTGCCCTCGACGCCCGTGGTGAACGACCACTCGTGGGAGCGCGTGCCCGCGCCCCAGGTGACCGTGCCGGTGTACGCCGTCTCGGGGGCGAGGAAGTCGTCCGACTGGAAGGACACCGCGTCCTCCGCGAACGGGACGGAGGCTCCGGCGACCGCGGTGCCGTCGCCGTCCGCGAGCGCCACGACGGCGTCGCTCGTGGGGCCGTCGAATACGACGAAGACCGCGGCGTTGACGTACACCCCGACGTCGCCGTCGGCGGGCGAGGTGCTCGCGACCTCCGGGATGACCTCCACGGCGTCGTCGTCGTCCGTGGCGTCGTCGTCGTCGCCCGCGTCGTCGTCGTCCGTGGCGTCGTCGTCGTCGCCCGCGTCGTCGTCGTCGCCCGCGTCGTCGTCGTCGCCCCCGATCGGAGTGCCGTCGTCGGGGCACGCCATGAGCCCCCCGAAGGCGAGCAGGAGGAAGGACAGGAACAGGGAAACACGGGTCTTCATCATGAGGGGGTCTCCAGAGCGCGCGGAGGATACCAACTTCCCGCCACCGGTCCAGGGGCGGAATGAAGCACCATTCAGTCGGCGCCGGGAGCCGACCCGTCGGGCGCCCTCGCGGCGCGGACGGCGCGCCAGAACCGGAGGAAGGACCCGCCCGATACGCGGCGCACGTCGTCGGCCGGCAGCTCCGCCGCGAGATCCGCGACCAGCGCGGGCAGGTCCGGGGCCCCCGTGAGGCCCTCGGGCGACTTGATCTTCCCGTCCCAGTCGGACCCGAGGCCCACGTGGTCGGCGCCGATCGTGTCCACGAGGTGGCGGGCCTGGGCGACGACGTGCGCGCGCGTCGCGGGGACGCCCTTCACGACGAACGGGCCGTGGAACATCACCCCCACGAGGCCCCCCTTCGCGGCGATCGCCTCGAGGAGGGGGGGCCGCAGGTTGCGCGCGGTGCCCGCGACCGCGAAGGCGTTGCTGTGGGAGGCCAGCACGGGGGCCCGCGACGCGGCGACGGTGTCGGCGGTCGCGCGGTCGGACATGTGCGAGACGTCCAGCATGAGGCCGCGGTCGTTGGCGGCGGCGACGAGCGCACGTCCGGCCGCGGTCAGCCCCCCGGCGTCCCCGCTCCGGGGCTCGGCGCTCGAGTCGGCGTAGGCGGACGACTCGGTCCAGGTGAGCCCGATCATGGACAGGCCGAGGTCGGCGAGCGCGTGCATCGTGGCCGCGCCGTCGGTCAGCGCGGTGCCGCCCTCCAGCGCGACGACCACGGCGAGGCGCCCCTCCCGGACCGTCGCGGCGAGCTGGGCCGGCCCCGTCACCAGCGCCGCCCGGCCGCCGCTGCCGCGGACCATCGCGCGGATCCGCTGGAGCCGGTCGAGGGCGAGGCCCCTCGGGTCCTTCGCCGCGCGCGGGATCCAGATCGCCTGGACGACCACGTCCACGCCCGCGTCGACGAGCTCGGGCAGGGACGACTCGAGGCGCGCGTCGTCCCAGGCCCACCGGTTCTCGACCATGGCGGTGATCGTATCGACGTGCAGATCGACGAGGAGATCGTCGAGGGGATCGGGCGTGGGCTCGGGGGTCGGCGCCGGGGGCGTCGGAGGGGGCGACGGAGGGGGCGACGCGGGGGTCGGGGCCGAGGGGACCGGACCCGGGTCGGCCGACGGGGCCCCGCACGCGAGGGCGAAGACCAGGAGGGCGGGCAGGCACGGGCGGACGCGCATGCCCGACATCCTAAGCAGTTACCATCGGGCCGTGGTCCTCCGCTGGACCCTGCTGCTCGTGCTGATCGCGGGCTGCGACCGTTACGACCCGGACGGCGAGTTCGTGGGGGAGCCCTGCGAGCAGCAGGCGGTGCGGTCGTTCGGGCCCGCGGCCGACAGTGTCGAGGGCTACGTCGACGGGCCCGCGTGGGTGAACCTGCGGTGCGCCTCCGAGACGATCGGGCTGGGCACGACGCGCTCCGACGGGCGGCGGGCGGAGGGCGTGGTGTCGACGCACCACGGGGGTCGGCACGCGCGCTGGCGCCCGACCGAGCGGCTGCAACCGCAGACGCAGTACTCGGTGCACTTCGAGAGCCCGGAGGGTGCCCACGACTGGTCCTTCACAACCAACGCGGTGGGGGCGCCCACCGACAACCGCCTGTCGGGGCTCGCGCTCGCCATGCACGCCGCCGACGGCGCGCTCCTCGATCCGCCAGGGCTCGACGACGTCCTCGGCCCCGCGCTCGCGGCGCTCCACCCCGTCGTGCAGTTCCGGGGCGACCCGGGGGGCCCCGAGGGCACGGTCCCGACGGTGCTGGGGGCGCGGACCTCGGACGACAACGACTCCCCCCAGGACCGCGCGGTGCGGACCCGGCTGCCGAACGCCCGATGGGCCGACCCGCTGTTCGAGATGGGGCCGATGCGCCTCGAGTGGCCGCTGGCCGGCGTGCCGTTCATCCTCGAGAACGCCCGCGTCGCGGGGGGCATCTCGCCGGACGCGGCCTGGGGGGCGGGTTTCTCGCTCGAGGGCTGGTGGGACACCCGCGCGGCGGACCCGGTGTGGGGAGACGGCCTCGGGTCGCTGTGCGAGGCCGCGGCGAACGCGGGCGGGGAGTGCACCGAGTGCACCGACGGCGCCCGCTCCTGCCTCCGCTTCGAGCTCGTGCTGGCCCGGGCGACCAGCTGGGACGGGGACCTCGAGGACGTGGACTGACAGGTCGCGGGCGAAGGCCGGGCCGAGCGGGGTGGGCCCGGCCCAGGCCCCGGGGACGAGAATGGACTCTCATGGGGCGCGTGTCGGCGGGGCCCAGGCCCCGGGGGCGAGAATGGACTCTCATGGGGCGCGTGTCGGCGGGGCCCAGGCCCCGGGGACGAGAAACGATCGTCGGCGCCCGGCCGTGGGCGGGGCCCAGCGCGCCGGGGCGAGAACGGATTCTCATGGGGCGCGTGTCGGCGGGGCCCAGGCCCCGGGGACGAGAAACGATCGTCGGCGCCCGGCCGTGGGCGGGGCCCAGCGCGCCGGGGCGAGAACGGATTCTCGAACCGGGCGGGTCGGCGGGGCCCAGGCCCCGGGAGCGAGAAACGACCGTCGGCGCACGCCCCTGGAGGGGGGCGCGGGGCCCTGCTAAGCGCGGACTTCGTCGCCGGGGCGGTGGAGGAGCGACTGCTGGATCTCGCCGGGCAGGTCGGGAGAGAAGCAACGACGGCACCGAGCCTCGTAGGCCTCGACCTCGCCCACGAGGACGCGCTCGGCCCGGTTGACGATGCGCTGGCTGCGATCGGCAGGGTTGCCGCACTGCATGCAGATCGCGTGGTTCTTGGTGACGTACTCGGCCACGGCCATGAGCGTGGGGATGGGCTCGAAGGGCTCGCCGCGGAAGTCCTGGTCGAGGCCCGCGACGAGGACCCGGCTGCCCGAGTTGGCGAGGCTCTCCACGACGGCGACGATGTCGGGGCCGAAGAACTGGACCTCGTCGACCCCGATGACCTGGATGCCCCGGCCCAGCCGCCAGACGTCGTCCGCCTTCTCCACGACCTTGGCGTGCAGCGACATGCGGCTGTGCGACACGATCTGGTCTTCGGCGTACCGGTTGTCGATCTTCGGCTTGAAGATCACGACCTCCTGCCGGGCGTAGCGGGCCCGCACGAGGCGCCGAATGAGCTCCTCGGTCTTGCCGGAGAACATGCAGCCGGTGATCACTTCGATCCAGCCGGTGCCTTGGGGCGTCGGGTGCACGGGAGGTCCGGGAAACGATGGACGTGGAGCAGGCGCGCGAAGTGTGCCGAGCCCGCGCTCGAAGATCCAGCGCCGCACGCCGCAAGGGCGGCAACAACCGGGGGTGGTTCACCGAACCGGGCGAGTTCTTGCCGCAACGGCGGCAACAACCGGGGGTGGTTCACCGAACCGGGCGAGTTCTTGCCGCAGATAGGTCCCGTCAAGTGGTGTACGAGGTCATCGAGTCCTCTGTTGTCGATCAC
>CAZEKB010000118.1:0-22759 GCA_964512225.1 uncultured Rickettsiales bacterium
ATCCTCCAGCACGTTACCGATGATCTTTGCCTTGTCGTTCATCCCTATACCCAGCTCTGCAACATTGTAGGGGCTCTTCTTGTTCTTGGTTTTCTTCGACGCATCCACCAGGGCAGCCTTCACACGCTTGGCTCCCGCCCCTCCCTCCAGAAGTTAGGTCGCGGGCGGACGCAGGGTCCGCCGGCTCCGAAGCACTCGTTCCCGCGCTACTCGATCGTCAGGTAGAAGTCCCGCGTCTCGTAGAAGGGGTTGAAGAAGAGGCCTTCACCCGTGACGGTGTCGCCGGGGACCGTGACCGTGGTGGTGGAGACCGTGAGGTCGTCCAGCTCGGCCGCCGTCATGTCCGTGTCGAGGTCGGGATCGTCGAGGACGTCGTCGGTCGAGACCTCGGACGTGTAGTCGTCGCCGCCCGTCTCGAGCATCGCCGACTCGCCGTCGAAGAAGCAGTACCAGAAGTCCCCGCTCTCGAACTGGTCGGTGGGCGCGTCCGCGGCGGAGGCGGAGTAGATCGTGATCTGGTCGCCTGCGGCGGCCGTGGTGGGGCTGATGCCCACGATGTCGAACGTGGCCGAACCCTGCGCCTGGTTCTGCTGCTCGAAGGCGAACGGCCCGTCGATGGGATCGCTGCTCCCATCCGTGCTGAAGTAGGCCTCGCAGCCCGCCAGGCCGAAGAGAGATCCGGTGGCGACGGCGATGCCGAGGATGCGGGTCGAAAGCTTCATGCTCGGTCCTTTCAGGATAGGGAACGCTTCACTGAGATAGTAGCGCAAGGTCTCGGGGCGAAGGGATCGGAATTCGGGGTTCTGCGGGGCATTCGGTTGCCCGCCCGGGAGAGGCGGCCCCCCCGTTCTGATTAGGTTCGACCGCGCGCCGTCACAAGTGGTTTCGCTCGATCAGTGCGAATCGCCGATCGAGATCGGCAGCGGGAATCCGTCGAACGTGACGAACACGCGGTGCATCGAGTGGGCCTGGATCGCCTGGGGAGCCAGGAAGAACCGGTAGCCGACGCGGACCTTGCCGTGCCTCACGTCGAACCCGAGGTCGATCCCCGGCCGGAGCTCCTTCACCTGGTCGCGGCTGCGCTCGATCACGTAGCGGCAGACCTCGCCGGAGCAGTCCGACGCGAGGCGCTCGTCCCGGTGCTGGAAGCGGTTCCAGCCCACGCGCAGCCCGACGTTCGGGACGATGTAGTCGCGGCTCGTCTCGTTGGCGATGGGGACGCGGTACCCGAACGACACCCCCGCCTCGATCGACCACCACAGGTCCGTCGTCCGGGCGTCGATCGTATTGCCGTCGTCGTCCTCCTCGGCGGTCGCGGCGCGGAACCCGAGCAGGGCCTCGAACCACGGCTCGATGCGCAGGTGATCGAGCACCGCGACCCGCATGCCCAGGGAGACCGTGCCCGCGAGGTGGCTCGGGCGGTTGTGCGCCGCGACCCCTACGCCGGACCAGAACTGGAGGTGGCTGAGCTTGCGGTACGGCTTCTCGAGCCGGGGCCCGTCGATGAGCTCGGCCACCCGCCGCGCGGAGATCACCCGGGTGCGCTCGCCCCCGCCCTCGAGCGGCTGGTCGACGATCCCGAGGAGGGCGCCGTCGGCCCCGATGAGGGGGGCGCCGCGGTCGCCGTCGCCGGGGGCGCGGTCGATGAGCAGGTCGTCGAGGGCGTCGGGGTCGAGATCGGCCGGAGGCACGGCGACGACGCGGGTGGGCCGGGGGCTGAAGTCGGCGAGCTCCCGCAGCGTCGCGTCGTAGTCCGCGAGGCCCGGGCTGCCGCCGTGACCGACCCAGTGCGCCGGCTCGCCCGTCACCGCCGCTCGGAGGACGGGTCGGGATCGGGGGACCGGGCCCACCGGGAGCGGGGGGTCCAGGGCGAGGAGGGCGAGCCCGGAGGCGGCGTCGAAGGCCACGATGTCGCCGTCCGAGACGATCCCGCCCTCGGAGGTGACGACCACTCGGCCGCCCACCCGCACCAGCTCGTGGAGCGTCACGACCAGGTCGTCGGCCACGAGCACGCCCGCGCCCACGCGCCCCGTCGAGTAGACGCGGACCGCCTCGACGGACGGGGCCGACGCGGGCTCCTCGGCGCGGACGGGCGTCGCCATCAGCGAGACGAGGAGGGCGATGAGCAAGGTGCGGGGCATGCGGTCTCCGGCGGGCGGCGCGCCATGATAGGCCCGGGGGAGAGCGTGTCGCTATGCTCCGGCCGCGACCGTCGGCCTCGGCGGCGCGCCCGGGAGGCCCGCGTGAGTCCCGAACGTCTGCTCCGCATCGCGGCCCTCTATCACGGGGCCATCGGCGCCGTATTCGTCCTGCTCCCCGGAGACGCGATGCGGTCGATGGCGCTCGAGCCGCCGCGATACTGGCTGCTGTACTACCTCGCGGCGGCGGCCCCTCTCGCGGCCGGCGTGCTCCTCGAGCTCGCGCGACGTCGCCCCGAGCTGCGGCCCGGGATCGTCGTCGCCGTGCAGGCGGGGAACCTCGTGGCCATGCTGCTGCTCGTGTTCTTCACGATCTGGTCCGATCTGCCGCGGCTCCTGCTCGGCTCGGGCGCGGCGGCCGGTCTGTGGGCGTGGCTGCTCGGGGGCGTATACTCCGGGCGCCCGGAAAGCGACGAATGAGCTCGACGTACGCCGATCTGAAGCACCTGCTGCACCGCCTCGGGGACGAGCTCGAGGAGGCGTCCAACCACCTGCGCCTGCAGCCCGAGTGGAAGGAGGCGTCGGCCTACGCGCAGCGACTCCGCATCCGGTTCACCGAGCTCGAGGGGGACGCCGAGGCGATCGACGACACCGTCCGCGAGCTCCAGGCGCAGCTCGACCTGCTCGGGCTCGGCCGGGATCGCTCCAACGCCGAAGAGAAGCGCCTCACCGCCGAGAAGACGGTCCGCCGCAAGGAGGACAAGGCGGTGATGGAGGAGCTGGTCACGTCACTGAAGGTCTACGGCTGGGCGGTGGCGGCCACGTTCCTGCTCACGCCCCTGGCCGGGCTCTTCTGGGGGCGCCTCGTCGTCCTCGCGGCCATCCCCGCCGCCATGGGGTACGCCCGCATGACGAAGGCCCGGGCCCCGACCGTCGGGCGTCACTGGGTCATCCTGCGGGGCGACGTGGACGTGGTCCTGGAGCGGGCCTCCTTCTACGACAAGGCCGCCGGCATCGCCGTGTCGACCCCCCTGGTATGGCTCATCTTCTCCAACATCCTGACGGTCTGACGTGACTCGAATCGCCCTCGACTGCATGGGCGGCGATCACGGGCCCGCCGAGGCGGTCCGGGCGGGCGCGGCCCTGTCTCGCGAGCGGCCGGACCTGCACGTGGTGCTGGTGGGCGACGTGCCCGAGCTCTCCCCCGTCCTCGACGAGGAGCGGTACGACCCGTCGCGGCTCTCGTTCCTCCACACGGCGCAGTGGGTTCACCCCGACTCGTCGCCGAAGACGGCCCTGCGCGAGCGGCCCGACGCCTCGATCCTCGTGGCCTGCTCCCTGGTCGCCGACGGGGGGGCGGACGCCGTGGTGACCTCGGGCTCCACCGGCGCGGCCATCCTCGCGGCGGCCGACCGATTGGGGCGCATCCCCGGGGTCCGGCGGTGCGCGCTCGCGGCGGTCACCCCCACCGAGCAGCGGCACGGGCCGCACGGAGATCCGTTCGCGCTCCTGCTCGACGTGGGAGCGACCCTGGATGTGACCGCTCGGGATCTCGTCACCTTCGCGATCATGGGCTCGGCCTACTCGGCGGCGATCTCCGGGAACGAGCGACCGCGCGTCGCCCTGCTGAGCAACGGATCCGAGCCGCACAAGGGGCCCCGGGAGGTCGTCGCGGCCCACCGGATCCTGGAGGGTCTCGGGGAGATCGACTTCGCGGGGAACGTCGAAGGCCTGGACATCCCCAAGGGGACCGTCGACGTCGTGGTCACGGGCGGGTTCCTCGGCAACGTGATCCTGAAGATGCTCGAGGGCTTCGGCGCCGTCATCTCGGACCTCGCCGCGGACGCCTACGCCCGCAAGTTCCTGTGGCGGCTCGGGCTGACGATGTTGTCGTCCGGGCTCAAGCAGATCCAGACGGTGATGGACTGGGAGCAGTACGGCGGCGCGCCGATCCTCGGGTTCGCCCAGCCGATCATCAAGGCCCACGGCCGCAGCAAGCAGCGCGCGATCGCCAACGCCTGCCGGGTGGCCGCGAAGGCCGCCCGATCGGACATGGTGGCGACCGTCGAGCGGGCCGCCGCCTCGCTCCCCGACGAGGAGACCCCGTGAGCACCGGGTGGCGCCACGTCTACCGGTGGGATCTGGACAAGACCTACCTCGACACGCACTTCGAGTCGCTGCGGAAGCTCGCGCGGATCCCGTTCGAGCGGCCGGAGCAGAAGGTGAACATCCCCGGATCGGCGGCGCTGCTGCGCGAGCTGTGCGCCGACCGACCCGACCAGGAGCCGTCGCGGGTGGCGATCGTGTCGGGATCGCCGACCCAGATGCGGCGGGTGCTGGAGAAGAAGCTGCGCCTCGACGGAGTGGGCTGGCACGAGTTCCACCTCAAGC
Organism: uncultured Rickettsiales bacterium; assembly: GCA_964512225.1. Classification (GTDB taxonomy): domain Bacteria; phylum Myxococcota_A; class UBA796; order UBA9615; family UBA9615; genus CAZEKB01. The sequence continues at coordinate 4,530 of CAZEKB010000118.1, forward strand.
CCCAGTGGAAGAACATCAAGCGGGGCCGGTTCCGCGCGATGCGCAACCAGGTCGGCTACAAGCTGCCCCTCCTCCTGCGGTCCCGGGCGGAGCTCGGGCTGGTGGTCCCCGAGACCCTGTTCGGCGACGACGCGGAGGCCGACGCCTTCATCTATTCGCTGTACGCGGACCTGATCGCGGGGCGCGTGGAGCCGGGCCTCATGCGCAAGGTCCTGTCCCGCGCGGGCGCCTACGACGAGGAGATCGAGGAGTGCGTGGGCCACCTCGCTCACATCGAACGGACAGACTCCGTGGAGACGATCTTCGTCCACCTCGACCGGCGTACGCCTCCGTCGTGGTTCCGCATGTTCGGGGCCCGGCTCGTCCCCGTCTTCAACTACTTCCAGGCTGCCCTCGTGCTGTTCGCCCGGGACCACCTCTCGCCCGAGGGCGTGGTGCGGGTGACGCGCGCGTTCCTCGACGCCGACGGCGCGGGGGTCGACGAGCTGGCCAACCTCTTCCAGGACGTGCTGCGGCGGGGCCACCTGCCGGGGCGCTCGATGCAGGCGCTGGGGGCGGCCATCCCCGCCGGCGGGGAAGGGGAGCGCTCGGTGATCGAGCGCTGCGCGGAGCGGTTCGAGGCCCTGGGAGCGGCCCGCGCCTACCGAGCGTCGGCGCCGCCGACCAGCTTCGACTACCTCGCGCTGTGGGACCGGTTCAAGGGTCGACCCTGAACAGCGCGGCGAAGTTCGCGGTGAGCTGCTCGTCCACCGCCTCGATGGTCTCCTCCCACACCTCGGCGATGTAGGCGAGCGTTCCCGCGACGTGGGCGGGCTCGTTCCGCGTCCCGGGCTTCGGGGCGAGGTAGGGGCAGTCGGTCTCGAGGAGCAGCCGCTCCCGGGGGAGCCTGCGCACCATCGCCGTGAAGGACTCGGAGCGTCGCGCGTTGGCCGGGATCGAGAATCGGTGCTCCGTCTCGCGCGCGATGCGCCGCGCGAGCTTCACCTTGCCTCCGAAGCAGTGCCAGTCGACGCGCGTCGCCCCCTCATCCACGAGGATCTCGAGCGCGCGGCGCTCCCGCTTGCGGCTGTGGATGATCATCGGCTTGTCGATGGCCACCGCGTGTCGGACGAGGCGCCGGAAGAGCTGCTCCTGCCGGTCCCAGAAGGCCTCGGGGACCCAGTGACCGTCGAGCCCGATCTCCCCCACCGCGATCGCGTCCACCGCGTGCTCCTCGACCCAGGCGGCGCCGTCTTCGCCGGTCCAGTCTCCCGGAGCGCGGGGGTACTCGACGCCCGCGGCGGTCATCTCCGCGAGGACCGCGTCCACCGGATACAGCCCGAACGCCGGCCGAACCATCGCGTGGTCGGCGGCCAACGCGGCCACGGCGGCGTTGTCCTCGGGGTTGAGGCCGTTGCTGACGATCGTGGTCAGGCCCGCGACGCGGGCGCGCGCGAGCACCGCGGGGACGTCGTCGCGGAGGCGGGGGTGCGTCAGGTGAGCGTGGACGTCGAACAGCGGCACGGCGGCGGACGTTAACAGGCAGCCGACGTCGGACACACCCGGACGAACTCGGACACCCCCGGACGGACACTCCCGGACACCGGCCCCGGCCGAGGAGCCTGGGCGGTGCCGGAAGCACATGAGATCACAGGGGAATCTCGATTCGGGCCGAGGGAGCTCCGAGCCGGCACTGCTCTTGCGACGCAGGCCGCCGTGTTTCGTCGATCGACCGCCCCGCTCCTGCTCCCGGCCTGCGCGCTCGTCCTCGGGGTCCTCGCCGGGCGACCGGGCTGGGCGGGTCCGTGGGCCTGGCTCGTCCTCGGTGGGGCCGTCGCCGCGCTCCCCCGGACCCCGATGCGGGGGGCCGCGGTCCTGGCGGTCTTCTTCTCCCTGGGGTGCCTCCGCGCCGCGCGGACCCCGGTCCCCGCCGTCGTGCGCACGGACGGCCCCGAGCTCCACCTGCTGCGGTGGGTGGGCCCCGGCCCCGGAGCCCGGGGCGCGGCCGCGATCGCCCAGGGCGACGAGTGGCGTCGGGTGGGCGTCGCCTGGGACCGGGCGAGTCCCGAGCCCCGTCGCGGGGACACCTGGGTCGTCCGTGGCCGGCTGAGCCCGTCGCGTCGCCGGAGCGGGCCCCCGCTGCTGCGGGTCGGGCGCCGGGCTGCGGTGCGGGTGGCGGTGGGGCGGAGCGGCCCCGACCCTCTGTCCGCGGTCCGCGGGAGGCTCGGTCGGACGCTCGACCGGGGGGCTCGGACCCACGAGACGCAGCGGCTGCTGCGGGCCCTCGTCCTGGGGGAGTCCCGCGGCATCCCGCCGCGCCTCCGCGAGTCGTTCGCGCGCGCCGGGGTCGCCCACCTGTTGGCGATCTCCGGCCTGCACGTGGGGATGATCGCGGGGCTCGCGGTCGCGATCGTGCGTCGCCCGCTGCGACGCGCGGCGGCGAGGCGGGGATCCGCGGCCGCTCGCACCGGGGCCTTGGACCCCCCCGCGTTGCTGATCGGTCTCGCCGTCGCGGGGGCGTACGTCGTGGTCGCGGGTGCGCCCGTGTCGTCGCGCCGAGCGTGGTGGATGCTCGCCGCCGTCGCGGGGGCGCTCTCGGCGGGGCGGGGGCCGGTGGGGTGGAACGTGCTGGGCGCGGCGGGGATCGCCGTCGCCTGGACGAGCCCGGGCGTGCTCAGGACGGTGGGGACGGGGCTGTCGTTCGCGGCCGTGGCGGGTCTGCTCGCCGCCGCCCCCCTCCTGGACCGGGTCCGGCCCGCCGTCCCCCGGCTCGCGAGGCCGGTGGTCACGCTCCTCGCCGCGTCCGTGGTGGCCGCGGTCGCGACCGCCCCGCTCGTCGGCTACGCCTTCGGGCGGGTCCCCCTGGCCGGGGTCTGGACGAACGTCCTCGCGATCCCCGCGTTCGGCGTCCTCCTCCCCGTCGCGCTGACGGGGTCTGCGGTGGGCGTCCTCGCGGAGGGCCCCGGAGCCGCGATCGTCGGGCTCGCGGATCGCGGGTTCTCGCTGCTGGTGGCGGGCGTCGACTGGGTGGCTGCCCCCGCCCGCAGTCCGGTGCTGATCTGGCAGCCGCCCGCGCTCCTGGTGATCGGGGTGTACGCGGCGTGGGTGCTGCTCCTGCTCCGGGGAGATCGCCGATGAGCGGGAAGGGCCTGCTCGGGGCCGTCGCGCTCCTCGCGCTGGGGTGGGTCCTGTTCGGGGCCGCCTCGCTGCACCCGGTGCCGCCCCCCGGTCGGCTCTGCGTCCAGCACATCGACGTCGGGCAGGGGGACTCGGTGCTCGTATCGATGCCCGCCGGGGAGCGGGTCCTCGTGGACGGCGGGGGCGCGCCCGGGAGTCGCTGGGACGTCGGTCTGCGGGCGGTGGTCCCGGCGCTTCGGCGCGCGGGCGTTCACCGGCTGGACGTCGTGGTCGCCACCCACGCCGACGCGGACCACGTCCAGGGCCTCTTCGCGGTGCTCGAGGAGCTCGAGGTGGACGCGCTCGTCGTCCCCACCCGGCGTCGGATGAAAGCGGCGATGCGGTCGCTGGTGGCCGCGGCCGAGCGGTCGGGGACGGTCGTGCACGCGGTGGACGAGGGCGTGGAGCCCGAGCTGGTGGCGGCGCCGGGCCGGCTCACCTGGCACCACCCGCGGGAGCCTCCGGACCGAGCGACGAGCGAGAACGATCGGTCGGTCGTCTTCTCGGTGGGCCTCGGCGGCGTCGGAGCGATCCTGCCCGGGGATCTCGAAGCGGAGGGCGAGCGGGTCTTGTTGGACCGCGGAGACCTCCCTCGCGCGGCCATCCTCAAGGTCGGGCACCACGGGAGCCGGACGAGCTCGACGCGTGCGTTCCTCGACCGCGTGGATCCCCTCGTCGCGCTCGCGGGTGCCGGGGCCGGGAACCGCTTCGGGTTCCCGCACGCCTCGACGACGGCCCGCTTCCTGCGTCGGGGGGCGGCCTTCTACTGGACGGGTCGGCACGGGGGCGTCCGCGCGTGCACCGACGGGTGGTCCCTCGACGTCGACGCCCTGGACCGTCGGGGGAAGCGGACGCGCCTGCGTTCCTGGTCGGCCCGGGAGATCGCCGACTGGCTCGCCCGCGACGCGGCTCCGGCACATGTCGCGCCCGCGCCCGCGCCCACGCCCGCCGAGCCGGAGACGAGGAAGAGCAGGCCGCGGCGGCGACGGGCCGCGTCGAGGAGGTCGTCGAGGGGGAGCCGCCCGAAGAAGGAGCCCGCGAGCGAGCGGTCGCCGACGCCCGCGCCCGAGCCCCCGCTGCTCGACGACCGGGCGTGGGACAAGCGCCGCCGGAAGCGCCACAAGCTGCGCGCGCCCTGGAAGTCAGGCGCCGGGCGATCCCCGTCGTCGGAGCACGACGTACGCGATCGCGCCTCCGAGGACCATCGGGATCGACACCGCCTGCGAGGTCGACAGGTTCTGGCCCAGGTACTCGGGGAGGACGAAGCCGCGGATGGCGTCGAACCGGAACAGCTCCAGCACGCTCCTCCACACGCCGTAGAGCATCAGGAGCGAGGCGATCGCCTGCCCCTCGAACCCGCGCCGGCGACGGATCAGGGCCACGGCGGCGAAGATCGCGAACGCCCCGAGGGTCGCGTAGTTCTGGACCGGGTGCAGCGCCACGCCGCGGAGCGCCGACGGCACCTGCCCCTCGAGGAATACGACGGCCCAGGGGAGCTCGACCCCGAAGGGCCAGTCGATCGGCCGGCCGTAGCAGCAGCCGACCGAGTAGCAGCCCATGCGTCCGAAGGCGAGACCGACGGCCACCGCGGGGGCGCAGATGTCCGCCATGCGGACGAAGCTCAGCCCCCGGAGTCGGCACCAGCCGAGGCCGGTGACGAGGCCGCCGATGAACCCCCCGTAGAAGACGAGCCCGCCCCTCCAGAACTGCAGGACCCGGAGCGGGTCGTCCGCGTACAGGTCCCAGCGCGTGGGCACGTGCCCGAGCCGCGCGCCCACCGCCCCGCCCGCGATCGCCACGATCGTCAGGAGCAGCGCCGCGCGCGGGTCCTCTCCGTCCGCTTCGGCCTCGCGCGCCACCACGTGGCCGGCGAGCACGCAGCCCACGACGATCCACAGGAAGTAGGCCGAGATCTCGAAGCGGCCCACGAGCGGCAGGTCGACGGGGAAGAGCCACGGGTGCATCAGGCCGGCTCCTCGTCGCTCACGGCCCGTTCCCGAGGCTCGATCACCAGCACGTACAGGAGGAACAGCGCGGTCCCGCAGGTGATCGCCGTGTCCGCGACGTTGAAGGCGGGGAAACGCGTCGGGAGCCCCGCGCGCAACATGGCGTCGCCCAGCGGGCCCCCCACGTACGGCTCGATGAAGTCGGTGACCGCCCGATACATGAGCCGATCGAGGAAGTTCCCGGCCGCGCCCCCGACCAGGAGCGACAGGGCGACGGCGAGCAGCCCCTGGCCGGGCTTGAGCCTGCGATGCCAGCCGAGCAGCACCGCGAACGCCGCGAGCGTGATGAAGGTGAACAGGACCATCCGGTGCTCGACGTTGCGCATGATCCCCCACGCCGCCCCCGGGTTCTGGGCGTGGACGAAGTCGAGGAGCCCGGGCACCACGCGGACCCGCGTGTGGAGGGGGATCTCCACCCGCACGAGCGCCTTCGTGCCCTGGTCGAGCACCACCGCGAAGAGCACGACGACGCCGAGGAGCCGTCGGTACGGGTGCGTGAGGAGCGTCACGTCGGACCGACGCGGGGGATCAATGGACGTCGAGCTCGTCTTCGTCCAGCTCGAGGAGCTTGGTGATCGTGGCTTCGTCCGCACCCGGGAAGGTGTAGGCCGAAAACTCGGAGGGCGCGACCCAGCGGAACGCATGGACCCGCTCGGCCCGGATCTCCATCTCGATGGGGATCTCGCAGCGGTAGACCTGCATGTCGACCGAGTAGTGCTCGTACTCGTGTACGACCTCCATGACGAGGTCGCCCACTTCGCACTGCACGCCCAGCCGCTCGTTGACGGCGCGCGCGAGCGCCTCCTCCGAGTCTTCGTCCTCGCCGACCTTGCCCCCCGGGAACTCCCACAGCAGGGGCAGAGTCGCCGTGGGCTGGCGCTGAGTGATGAGGTAGCGGCCGTCGCGACGTATTTCGGCCGTGACGACGCGGATCTTCTGGCCGCGATACTTGAGTCGTCCCATGGGGACCCCCGTGCAGCGGGGCTGCGCCCCGAACGCATCAAAAAAAGCGCGCGGAAAGTACCACACCGCCCCGCGCGTCGGAGTTCGCCCGTCGCTGGTATCTTCGTAGGTGGAGTTCCCCCTGCGTCGCCTCTGCCGTCCCTTGCTGCCGATCGCGGTCCTCCTCGGGGCGGGCCTCGCCGCGCCCGCCTCCGCGCGAGACCCGGCCCCCGACATCCAACAGTTCAAGCCCGTGTTGGACATGCACGGCTTCGCGCTCCTGTACGACGCCTCGCTGCAGCCCGCCCTGCGGGCCGGGGTCGGGCTCTACCTCAACGGCGCCGTGCACCCGTTCGAGGTGAACTCGTCGTACGGGCGCCAGTTCGGGATCGTCGACGGCCTGGTCGGGGTCGACCTGGTGGGTGTCTTCGGCATCACGGACTGGCTGGAGGTCGGCGGTACGCTGCCGATCGCCCAGATCCCGGATCAGCGGGTGTTCGCCGAGCACCTGGGCGGGACCCGCGTGGGCTGGTCCCTGGGCGACATCCGGCTCGAGGGGCGGGTGCGCGTCGTGGACCCGGCCGCGGCGCCGGTGGGGGTCGCGGCGAACATCTTCGTGAACCTGCCCACGGGCAACGAGCTCGCGAACCTGGGCCGGGGCCTCCCCTCCGCGGGCGGGCGGCTGATCGTCGCGCAGCGCGGTCCTCGCGCGCACTTCGCGGTGAACGTGGGGTTCGGCGTCTACGCGCCCGCCACGATCGCGAACCTGACCACGCAGCACGAGCTCACCTACGGGTTCGGCTTCGGGCTCAGCCCCGTCGTGGACAGGCTCGACATCCAGGTGGAGCTGGACGGGAGCCTCACGGCGGGCCCGTCGTCGCTCGGAGTGGAGCGGTTCGGGGACGGTCCGCACAGCCCGCTCGAGCTGCTGGTCGGGGTGCGCGGGCACCTCCCTCACGGCTTCGGGATCTACGTGGGCGCGGGCAAGGGGCTCACGGTCGGCTTCGGATCGCCCCGACTGCGGGTGTTCGCGGCGCTGCAGTGGGCGCTCCGCGGGCCCCCGGACAAGGACCGGGACGGCATCCGCAACCGGGACGACGTCTGCGCCGCCGAGCCGGAGGACGTCGACGGGTTCGAGGACGAGGACGGCTGTCCCGAGCCGGACAACGACGGCGACGGCGTCTTCGACCTGGCGGATCGGTGCCCGTCCCAGGGGGAGGACCGCGACGGCTTCGAGGATCACGACGGCTGCCCCGAGCTCGACAACGACCTGGACGGGCTGCCGGACACCCACGACCAGTGCCCGCTGCGGCCGGAGGACGTCGACGGCTTCGCGGATCACGACGGCTGCCCGGACTTCGACAACGACGGCGACGGCGTGGCCGATGTCGCGGATCGTTGCCCGCTCGATCCCGAGGACGCCGACGGGTTCGACGACGCGGACGGCTGCCCCGAGCCGGACAACGACGGCGACGGTGTCTTCGACCTGGCGGACCTCTGCCCGGACCTCCCCGAGGCCCTGGACGGGGTGAACGACGCCGACGGGTGCCCGGACGACATGCTCGTGGTGCCCGCGCCGGACCGCCTGATCGTCTACGCGCCGATCGAGTTCGACCGTCGCGACCGGCTCGCGGCGGCCGCGGACGAAGCCCTCGGCGGGGTGGCGGACCTCCTGCTGCGCCGCCCGCAGCTGCGGATCCTGGTGGCGGTGCACACCGACGGCAGCTTCGGGGCCCGGGGGATCGAGCGGAGCAACGTCCGGGCGGCGCGCGTGCGCGACCGACTGGTCGAGCTCGGGGCGCCCGCGGACCGCGTCGACGCCGTGGGCTACGGGCACCTCCGTCCGCTGGCGGCGGGGACCGACGAAGCGACCCGAGCGCGCAACGAGCGGGTGGAGTTCCTGGTCACTCCATGAGGTGCGCGGGGGCCTCGTGCACCCGCTTCGCTTCGGCGGCGTCGATCGAGAACAAGGTCGTCCCCACGCGGGCGTGGACCACGCCGTCGGGGCCGTGGGGGGCGGTGATCTCCACGGTACGGGCCTCGCGGTCCGCGTCGGCGAGGGTCACGGTCGTCGCGATGGGCATGGCGTCGGCGTAGCCGTGGAAGTCGGCGATCGCGAGCGGTTGCTTCCACTCCATCGCGAGCAGCGTGGCCAGCAGCAGGTCCACGGACCGGGCCCGGAGCGCTCCGTCGGGGGGGCCCTGCCAGGGGGAGTCGGGGTCGTCGCGCCACACGGTGACCTCGGACGACCCGGCCACCCCGATGCTCCGCACGTCGTCGGCGGTCACCGGGAACAGCCGTCGGTCGGCCCAGTCCGTGGACCGGGCCGACGGCACCGGGGTCGGCAGCGCGAGCCGGAACAGGGCCCCGCCGGACACGGGGCGGACCGCGTATCGGTCTCCCAGGTCGTCCCCGATCTCCACGGCGATCAGCGGCTCGTGGCGGCCGAGGATCACGAGCTCCGTTGCGCCCGGGCCGAGGCCTACGGCGGCTTCGTCGTCCGTGGTCGGCGCCACGCGCAGCGCGGGGGCCTCGAGCCCACGGCCCCAGCCGGTGATCAGAGCGGCGACGTTCGCTGCGTCCGCGGGCAGGGGCTCGTCGCCGTGGTCGCCCTCGTAGCGCACCAGCCAGCCCTCGGGAGACCTCCAGATGGTCGCGATGTCGGCGCCGGAGCTGATCTTCACGGCGTTCACGTCCGCCGCCCGGAAGGGTGCGATGCGCCACGGCTCCGGCTCCCAGCGCACGAAGAAGAGCGCGGCGGCCCCCAGGAGCAGGACCAGCGCGGTCGCGAGCAGGGCTCGGGTGGTCCGATCGATCAGCCGCCTCCGCGCGTCCCGGCCCCGAAGGGGGAGCTCGCCGCGGCGGCTCCGATCACGACCGACAGCGAGTAGTGGACGGCCGCGGCGTAGAGCGCGAAGCGCAGCCCCCGCTCGCGGAGGACCCAACGCAGGAAGGGGCTCGCCGCGATGAGCCACCCCACGTCGGCGGCGGCCACGAAGGGAGCGAGGGGCCAGATCACGGGGAGGGCGAGGTGGCCCGCGGCGGAGCTCGCGGCCAGGACCGCCGCCACCCCCGAGCGCTTGCTCGCCTGCCCCGACGAGAAGCCCTTGAGCTCGGGGCGCAGCCGGACCCACATCCGCGTGCGGTCCCAGTAGTTGCGGGCGACGGTGGTGAAGCCGGGGAAGTGGTGCTTGCCCCGGAGTCGGTCGTCGAAGGCGATGCGGTGGCCGGCGTCGCGCAGGCGCGCGGACAGCTCGTAGTCCTCCACGTTTCCGCCCTGGTAGGCCTCGTCGAAGCCCCCGACCGCGTCGAAGACGTCCTTGCGGATGGCCGCGAGGGCACCCTGCAAGTGCCCGCTCTCACCCGTCGTGGCCCCCGTGACCTCCCAGTTCCAGAAGGTCCAGAGCGCCTTGTAGTGGGCGAACGCGGTCTCGTTCGCGGGCTCGGGTTCGTACCGACCGGTCGCGGCGACGGTGGCCGCGGCCTCGAAGGCCGCGAGGGTCCCCGCCACGAGGCCGGGCGAGGGGACGACGTCGGAGTCGACGAACAGGAGGACTTCGCCGCGGGCGGCCGCTGCTCCCGTGTTTCGCGCCGCGGCGGCCCCGCGGTTCTCCTCGTGGCGGACCACCCGCGCGCCGCGGGCCTCGGCGAGCGCGGCCGTGCCGTCCGGAGACAAATCGTCCACGACGATCACCTCCCAGCGCCCGGCTTCGGCCGTCTGCTCCCCGGCCGAGAGCGCGTCGAGGCAGCGGCCGAGGTGACCTTCGGCCCGGTACGCGGGAATCACGACGGAGAGGATTGGGGCCGGGTCGCTCACGGCTCGGCAAGTTACCCTGGCAGGGTGAAGGTCCCAACCGCGCTGATCCTCCTGGCCCTGCTCGCGCCCTCCTCGGCCGCCGCGTACGACTACGGCAGCGCCGCCCCCCAGCTCATCGCCCACGGGATCCCCGCGCTGCACGACCTCGAGCACCGGGGCGAGGGCGTGATCATCGCGATCCTGGACACGGGCTTCGATACGAGCCATCCGACCCTCGCCACCCTGGTCGAGGAGGGGCGGATCGTCGCCGCTCGGGACTTCGTGCAGGGCGACGACGAGGTCGCGGACGAGTTCGGCGACCCCGACGGCCAGGACGACCACGGCACCCAGATGCTGTCCCTCCTCGCCGCGGAGCTCGACGGAGTGCTGATCGGGGCGGCTCCCAAGGCGTCGTACATCCTCGCGAAGACCGAGCGCCGGGACGAGGAGTCCCTCGACGAGGAGCAGTTCTGGGCCGCCGCTGCCTCCTGGGCGGTCGCGCAGGGCGCCGATCTGATCGTCAGCTCGCTCAACTGGCCGTCGCTGCACGCCCCCGAGGACGCGGACGGGGCGACCTCGATCGCGTCGATCCGCGCGGGCGAGCTGGTGGTGGGGGGCATCCCGGTCGTGGTATCGGCGGGCAACGGCGGCCCGCAGGGCTCCACGATCCACGTCCCCGCGGACGGCGTCGGCGTCATCGCCGTGGGGGCGACCGAGTCCACGTCCAGCGCCCGCGTCGACCGCTTCTCGTCCCGCGGCCCCACCGCCGACGGGCGCATGAAGCCCGACTTCCTCGGGCCGGGAGAGGCGGTGGTGGCGCACCCTCGCGGTCCGGACATCACCGGCGCCGAGGGCACCTCCGTGGCGGCGCCGCTGGTGGCCGGGGTCGTCGCGCTCCTGCTGCAGGCGTGCCCGGACGCGACCCCCGCCGAGGTGCTGGAGGCGCTGCGCGCGCGGTCCGACGGCCCCGACGAGCAGGACAACGACTCGGGCTGGGGACGGCCGCAGGCCGGAGGCGCGCTCGACTACCTCGTGGCGGGCCGCTGCGGGGGGCCGGGCGACGACGACGACGCCGGTGACGACGACTCCGCGGACGACGACGACGCGACGGACGACGACGACGCGACGGACGACGACGACTCCGCGGAGGACCCGGCCCCCGACTGCGGCTGCGAGTCCGTGAGCGCGAAGGCCGCTCCCGGAGGCGCGGCCCTGTTGCTGGTCGGTCTGCTCGGCCTCAGGTCCCGGTCTCGAGCATCCCTTCGTCGCTGAAGTAGTTCAGCGTGAGCGGCGCGAGCCGCGCCATGTCGACCCAGTCGATCTGACCCGTCCTCACCAGGCCCAGGGCGTAGTGGGCCTTGAAGATCATCTCGAAGCCGCGGTTCGCGGGCAGGTGGATCGCCTTCTTCACCACCGGCCGCAGCCAGGGGTAGCTCACGAGCAGCGGCAGCAGCTTCTGGAAGTTGCAGAGCTCCTCCTTGGCTTCGATCTTGAGCGGCGTGTCGATGAAGTAGGTGTACTGGAAGTCCTTCTCGGACGTGTCCTCGTCCAGGAAGCCGTGCTCGACGGACCACGACTCCAGCGTCGTGCCCGGGTAGGGCTGGCAGATCGACGCCCAGGCGTGGTCGGCGCCCATGTCGATGTTCAGATCCGCGGTGAGGAACGCGTCGTCGATCGTCTCCCCCGGGATCCCGACGATGTTGAACGTGTAGAGCTTGATGCCCGCCTCCTTGATGAGGCGGCCCGCGATGCGCATGCCCTCGTTGTCGAGCCGCCCCTTCTTGAGGACCCCCACGCGCAGGTCCTCGCGTCCGCTCTCGAGGCCCACCTTGATCAGCTTGCAGTTCGCCTCCTTGAGGCTCTCGACCATCTCCTTCGTGACCAGGTCCGGCCGCAGCAGGCAGGAGAAGGGGAGGCCGATCTGGTCGGCGTACATCTTCAAGAAGGGCTTGCCCCACTTGCGGTAGTTGAGGATGAAGATGTCGTCGGTGAAGCCGATCTGGCGCACCCAGGGGTACTGCTCGAGGCAGTCCTTGATCTCCGCGATCATGTACTCGGGCGGCTTCTGGCGGACGTACTTGCCCTTGCCCCGATACATGTCCTGCATGGTGACGTTGAAGCAGAACGTGCACTTGTACGGGCAGCCGCGCGCCGACATGAACGTCGCCTGCCGCCGCTTGCGCACGAACTCGTACCGGTCGTAGATGGCGCGATCGGGGAAGGGCCACTTCGCCGGCTCCTGCTCGAGCCCGCGCAGCGGGTTGTAGACGACGTCGTCGCCGTCCCTCCAGCCGAGGTTGTAGATCCCGGCGACGTCGGCGCCGTCCCGCAGCGCCCGCCCCAGCTCCACGATGCAGTCCTCGCCCTCGCCCATGCACACGTAGTCGAGGGCGGGGGTCTCCTCGAGCACCTTCGGATAGAAGGTCGGGTGGGGGCCGCCCATGAGCACGATCGGGTCCCAGCGCCGCTTGATGGCCGTGGCCACCTGGATCTGCCAGAGGTGCTGCCCCGTCGTCGCCGAGAACGCGACCACGTCCGGGTCCAGGCGCCGGATCGACCGGACGATGTCCGGCTCCGCGGGGTCGATGAGCACGTCGGTCTCGTGACCGTCCTCCTTCAGGACGGCGGAGAGGCACATCGTCGCCAGGTTCGGGATCGGGTCTTTCTGGACGAAGACGAATCTCACGGCGTCAGTGTGCCCAATCGCGCAGGTATTCGCAGACCGGATTGGTCCAGAATTACCCTCCTCAGTCCCAGAGCATCCGGCCGCGGGCGAGGTTCGAGGCGGCCCGCGCGACCTGCTTCGGGCGGAGACCGAGGAGGAGGTTGAGCTCCTGGGGCCCCTTGAACCAGCACGCGCGGCAGCCGGAGCGGTCCGGCAGGGCCTGGAACGCGTCGCGCCAGCCCACCGTGGGGCCGTGGCAGTCCGCGAAGAGGTACTCCTCCTCGCTGCAGCAGGGCACGACGTATCCCTCCGGCGTGACCTCGCAGAACAGCTTGCCCGCCCAGCACTTCACGTCGAACGGACGGTCGGGCCACGAGTCGAGGACGGCCTCGAGGTAGGCCCGCGACGCCGAGACCGGCCGCCCCGCCATCTTCTGCTCCATCAGCCACTCGACGGCGTCGGCCATGGCGCGCCGGCGGGGGACGAGGTCGTGCTGGATCTCGGCTCCCCCGAGCGTCGTCTCCACGACCGGCTGACAGGCGACGCCCGCGCCGAGCTCCTCGCCCAGCGCCAGCATGTCCTCGAGCAGGGTGCGGTTCCGCTCGTTGAGGACGACCATGATGATGACCTCGACCCCCCGCTCGCGCAGCAGCCGGAGCCCACGCACGGCCTTGTCGAAGGCGCCCTCGTGCTGCACGACGCGGTCGTGCTCCTCCGGGTCCCCGTGGATCGAGCAGATCACGCGGTTCAGGTCCGCGACGTCCTCGATCCGCTGCTCGAGGAACGTGCCGTTGGTGACCATCGTGCGGTCGAGGTTCAGCTCCTTGGCCTTCTGGATGTAGCGCCCCAGCGGCTTCACCAGCGTGGGCTCCCCCCCGTTGAAGACCCACCACTTCGTACCCAGCGCCGCGAACTCCTCCATCATCGCGAGGACCTCGGGCTCCTTCATGTGGCCCGACGGGATGTGGATGCGCGTGCAGAAGCCGCACTCGACGTTGCACCGGTAGGTGAGCAGGTGCGTGACCTTCAGCGGGGTGCGCCGGCCCAGGCGAGCGGTCGCGAGCGCGGAGGCGACCTGTACGGTGCGGATTCCCGGGGGCATGGCGGCAAGGATAGCCCCGCCCCCTCACCGCCGCGGTCTAAGGTGAGGCATGGCTCGTGTCCTCGTCCCGACCCTCGTCCTCGGCGCCTCGCTCGCGGCCGCCCCGGCGCTCGCGCAGACCGTCGTGAGCGTGCCCGGCGAGAGCTCGCTGTACAACGACTGGGCGTTCCCGTACGGCGGCAACGCCTACGACGCCACGCCCGTCCCGCTGACGATCTGCGAGGGGATGTCGGTGACCGTCGCCACGTCGGGCTGCGTGGTCGACGCCGGCTCGTCGTGCACGGGCCCCACCGGCACCGGGGGCAACTTCCGCGAGCTCCCCGTCTACTCCTTGATCGGCGCGTGGAGCAGCGACCCCGCGATCCTGGACGCCAACACCGCCGCCCCGCCGTCGAGCCTCGCGGTCGGCACCCAGACGTCGTCGCTCGGCTCGTTCTACGTCGGCGACAACGCCACGCTCTCCGCCCCCAACATCGCCGGGCCCTGGTACCTGTTCCTGGGGGACAACGACGGCAACTTCGGGGACAACAGCAACTCCTACACGTCGAACGTGACCGTCAACGGCGACGAGTGCCTCGCCGACCTCGACGGCGACGGGTATTGCCCGAGCACGAACTGCATCAACGCGCTCCCGGGTGACTGCGACGACGCCGACGCGGCCGTCAACCCCGCCGCGACCGAGGTGTGCGACACCATCGACAACGACTGCAATACCCTGGTGGACGACGACGATCCGGGGGTGACCGGCGCCGCGACCTGGTACGACGATCTGGACGGCGACGGCGACGGCGACCCGGCGGGCTGGGTGCTGGGCTGCGTGCAGCCCGCGGACACCTCGGCCACGGACGGGGACTGCGACGACACCGATCCCCTCAACGCGTCGACGCTGCCGGAGGTCTGCGACGGGCAGGACAACGACTGCGACACCGACGTGGACGAGGGCTTCGACGACCTCGACGGCGACGGGCTCGCGGACTGCGTCGACCCGGACGACACCGACGGCCCCGCCGCGGACCCCGACGACGACGGGCTGACCAACGGCGAGGAGGAGCTGCTTTGCACCGACCCCGACGACCCCGACTCGGACGACGACGGGCTCGAGGACGGCGAGGAGGTCGAGCTGGGCACCGACCCGACCGACCCGGACTCCGACGACGACGGCCTCACCGACGGGGCCGAGGTCCTGGACCACGCGACGGACCCCCTGGACCCCGACACCGACGGCGACGAGATGGACGACGGGACCGAGGTGGAGGTGGGCGCCGACCCGCTGGACGAGGACACGGACGACGACGGGATCCTGGACGGACCCGACGGGCTCGGGGACGACGACGAGGACGGGGTGATCAACGTCCTCGATCCCACCGACGACCGGGTGCCCCCGGGCGACGACGACGACGCCGGGGGGATCCCGGGCGGCGACGACGACGATGGGGACGGCCGCGCCACTCCCGCGTGCGGGTGCGGGGCGGAGCTCGCGTCGGCGGACGGTGGGGGCGCGGCGAGCCTGTTGCTGCTCGCGGCCTTCCTCAGCCGAAGGTCTCGGCCACGTCGACGTTCGCCTCGCGGTGGACCTGCTCGCGGGTGAAGGACATCCGGTCGAGGTAGCTCAAGGCGAAGCACAGCAGCCCGATCCCGAGCAGGAGCAGCGCCGAGAGCCCGAGCTCCCACAGCTGTCCGACCCGTCCCCGCGCCGCGAAGAAGGCCAGCACGGTCACGCACGCGATCGACGCGGCCAGCGAGAGCAGCCCCATGGGGGCGAGCAGCGGCGCGACCCCGTGGAGCAGGCGCGGGAGCAGGACGACCGTGAAGAGGTCGTTGAACCCCCGGAAGTAGCGCAGGACGCCGTACTTGCTGCGTCCGAAGGCCCGGTGCGCGTGGCGGATGGGGATCTCGCCCACGCGGTGCCCTCGGCGGTGGACGAGCACCGGGATGAAGCGGTGCATGTCGTCGCCGAGGCGGAGGTCTCGCAGCGCCTCGCGCCGGAACGCCTTGTAGCCGCAGTTGACGTCGTGGAGCCGGAGTCCGGAGAACGACGAGCACATGCCGTTGAAGACCTTGCTGGCGAAGACCTTGAAGCCGGGGTCGTTCCGCACGGCGCGGGCGCCCTGGACCATGTCGTAGCCGTCGTCCTCGATGCCGCTCAGGAGCAACGGCATCTCTTCGGGCAGGTCCTGCAGATCGGCGTCCATCGAGACGATCAGGTCGCCCCGCGCGGCCTCGAACCCGCAGTTCAGGGCGGCCGACTTGCCGTGCCGACTGCGCAGGATGCGGATGCGGACCCGCGGGTCTTCGCGGTGCAGCTCTCGCAGCACGTCCGCCGAGCCGTCCGTGGAGCCGTCGTCCACGACGATGAGCTCCCAGGTCCGCTGCTCCCGGTCGAGCACGTCGCGGACGCGGCCCGCCAGCAGGGCGAGCGTCTCCACCTCGTTGAAGGCCGGGACCACGACGGAGACCTGCGGCGGGGGGCTCGCGGGCTCGGCGCGCCCTCCTTCGAGCACGGTGGGGAAGGGGGAGTCGCTCACGTCGTCAACGTAGCAGCGTCACGCGCGACCGGCCGAGACGACCCACCCCCAGTTCGCGAGGACCGCGAGCACGGCCGCCGCGCGCACGATCCAGCGGCTCCGCGCGCCGAGGTCCACGCGCAGGGCGGGGAGGCCCGCGATGCGCGCGAAGCCGTACGCCATCGCGACGATCGTGGCCACGAACAGCACCGCCCCCAGGGGGGACATCGCCCACGCGTCCACCAGGCGTCCGTGGGCGAGGTGGACCCACGACCGCGTCATCCCGCACGTGAGGCACGGGAGCCCGGTGAGGAACTTGAAGCCGCACAGCGGGGGCAGGGCCGCGAACGGGAAGAAGCGCGCGGCGAGGAGGGCCACGACCCCACCGCCGAGCAGCGCGATCTGCAGGAACGGCTCCGGCAGGGGGATCGAGCGGTCCGGGCGCAGGCGCACGTCGGGGTCAGCTCACGCCCGCCATGAACGCGGCCATCAGCACCCCCCAGAAGAGGACGGCGCCGCCGCACAGGAGGCAGATCGGCGCGAGGACGGCCGCGATCGGACGGCCGATCTCCACGTCGTGCACCCGGGAGTAGCCGATCACCTGCGCGAGCATGACCCACAGCCCCACGAAGAGGCCGACCATGGGGATGACGCCCCAGAGGTTCACGCCGAGCGCGTACATGGCGGCCTCGAGGGTGGCCTCCAGCTCGCGGTTCGCCGCCCCCAGCAGCTTGAGGACGAGGTGGTGCAGCAGCGCCATCGCCATCTGCGCCGCCACCGTGAGGAAGGGCGCGATGACCGCGCCGATGATGGTCTGGAGGATCCAGCCCGACGAGGCCTCGCGGAAGGCGTCCACGAACTCGGGCCCCATCTGGGAGAAGATCTCCTCCATGGCGCCCCCGGGGGCCAGCATGAACCCGAAGATCGCGGCGTTGTAGGCCGCGCCCATGATCCCCCCGGGGATGGCCACGAGGAACGCGAAGAGGGCGGCGTCGCTCAGTCGCCCGCGGCCGGACTTCACGCGGTCGAAGAAGGCCGTCGGCTCCCCGCTCACCTGCAGGACGGTCCGCCACGCGGCGGCGACGAAGCCGATGTCGTCCCGGTCTTCCCAGGGGATGCGCGCCCGAGCCACTCGGCCCTCGTCCACGCAGGTCGCGCAGACGTGCCTGCCCTCGAAGATCGTGTCGCAGTCGCCGCACGCGAAGGAACCGCAGTGCGAGCACGTGGTCGCGGCCGGCCGCTCGGGATGGCGCGCGCAGGCGGGGGGGCCGGACGATGCGAGGGGGTCGGTCATGGCGCGCAGCCTAGCGGCCCACGCGCCGATGGACGATCCCGGGCCCCCGGGCTACGCTGACCCCATGCGGATTCTCCTCATCAATCCGGCCATGAACATGGACACCCTGGGCAAGTTCCAGGGACTGCTCGAGCCGATGCCCGTCATCGGCCTCGCCTACATCGCGGCGGTGCTGGAGCAGGAAGGCCACCTGGTCAAGGCGATCGACCAGTTCACCTACGGGATGAACATCCCCACGATGATGGAGCAGGTGCTCGAGTTCCGACCCGACGTGCTCGGGATCGGGATGCTGACCCCGTCGGCCCCGGTGGCGCTCGAGATCGCGAACCGGACGAAGAAGCACCTCCCCGACTGCACCATCGTCGTGGGCAACGTCCACGCGGACATCTTCTACACGGAGATCCTGACGGGGAGCGCGGTCGACTTCGTGGTCCACGGCGAGGGCGAGTACACGATCAAGGAGCTCGTCGAGGCCCTCGGGCGCGGCGACACCGACTTCCGGGCCATCAACGGCCTGTCCTACGTCGACTCGAACGGGGAGGTCGTCAAGACCGCGGCCCGCCCGGTCATCGAGGACCTGGACGCGCTGCCCTACCCCGCGTGGCACCTCTTCCCCTACACCCGGTACGGCCTCCTGCCGTTCGCGGACGTCGCGAAGCCCGTGCTGTCGATGACGGGCTCGCGCGGCTGCCCCTACCGCTGTGAGTTCTGCTCGCTGCTCTACACCGGCAGCAACTACCGCAAGCGGGACCCGATCAAGCTGGT
>CAZEKB010000119.1:0-21975 GCA_964512225.1 uncultured Rickettsiales bacterium
AAGAACAACGACGTGTAGAGAGCCGGTGTTCCCTTCGGGGGGCACCGGCTCTTGCTATTCCGGACCCCCACAAAGCGGGAACTTCCGGCGGCCGCGCGAGTCCATGTCGCTACGTGCCGAGTGCGGCCCCGACAAGGTCTTCCAGGAAGGGAGGCTGGGGTCGACGGAGGAAGCCCATGGCCGCTTGGACGGCTGGGTCGGGGCGCCTCGCGGGTCCATCGCGGATCCCCAAGGTCGCTTGGAATCGCAAACACGAGCTGCGGACCGCGCGGATGCTTCGCATCGGCATCGTCGCGGGGGGCCGCATCGTCGAAGAGAAGCTGATCAGGCCGGGTCGGGCCGTGATCGTGGGGGAGCACCCCCGTTCGACGGTCGTGGTCCCCAAGGCCGAGCTGCCGGACCGACGCTTCGCGCTCTTCGGGGCGCGCGACGACGGCTGGGAGCTGCGCTTCACCCCCACGATGAGGGGCAAGCTCACGGTCGACGGCGAGGTCGTCGCCCTGGGCGCGCTCCTCGAGCGCGGCGACGCCCATCGGCGGCGGTCGGTGTGGACGATCCCGCTCACCGAAGCGACGCGCGGCAAGGTGCACGTGGGGGAGTTCACGTTCCTCTTCCAGCTCGTGGCTCCGCCCCCGCTGCCCGCCCGCGATCCCCGCCGCTTCGGCGTGCGTCGTTCGCCGCCGGACCTGCTCTTCAGCGCGACCCTCGTCTTCTCCGCCCTCGTCCACGTGGCGGCGCTGATCTGGATCCAGGCGCACCCGCCCCCGCGCCGGGTCGAGCTCACGGAGCTGCCCCCGTCGATCCGGGCCTCGATCTTCCTGCCGGAGGAGTCCGCTCCCGCGGTGGAGGAGGAGGCCACGCCGCTGGAGTCGCTCGACGAGGAGGCCACGCCGGTCCCCCGGGACGACGAGGCTCCCGAGCGGGAGGCCGCGACGGACCCCGTCGAGGAGGCTCCCTCGGTCCCGTCGGACCCCGAAGCGCGCCTCAAGGAGATGGGGTACGAGTTCATCCTCATCGCCAGCACCTACGAGGACGCCGGGGGTGATCCGGTGGCGAACTACCTCGACGACCCCTCCGGGCTGCTGCCCGACGTCCGCCAGGCGCTGCTCGACGGCAACGTGCGCATCGCCCGGCGCTCGGCCGAAGAGTTCGGCCCGCGCACGGTGACGGACGAGGGCCTCGCGGTCTCGGACGCGGGCCCGGTGGGCGTGGGCGGGGGCGACGGCGGCCCGGTCGTGAAGGACCGCGCCGCGCCCGCGCCCCAGGTGATGCCCGGGCCGGTGGACGCTCCCCCCGAGGTCGCGTCGTCCGTCGCGGCGATCCTCAAGCCCTACCGCGGCCGGATCAAGGCCTGCTACGAGCGCGAGATCAAGACGTTCCCGGACCTCGCCGGGAAGATCACGCTGTCCTGGATCATCACCGAGGACGGGCTCGTGCAGGAGCTGCGATCGGAGCTGAATACGACGGGCAGCGCCGAGCTCGACACCTGCGTGCGGCGCGTCGTGCAGCGGATCCGGTTCCCCGAGGGCGGCGACGAGACCTGGGTCGACGGATACCCGCTCCTCTTCAGCCCGGGCTAGGTCCGTCGGGCCCCGAGGGGTCCGCGAAGAAGGTGTCGGCTTCGGCGAAGGGCATGCCCACGTTGGCAGCGAAGGTCCGGTCCGTCGTCCGGTCCCCGACGTACAGGCAGCTCGCGCGGTCGAGCCCGTGCTCCCGGATCAGCGACACCCCGAGGCCCGGCATGGGCTTGCGACACCAGCACCGGATCGGCCCCGCGGGGTGGGGACACCAGCGCACGTCGATGTCGTGGCCCAGGAGCTCGTTGGTGCGGTCGAAGCACGCCCGCGCGGACTCCATCGTGAGCGGGCCGGACGCGATCCCCGACTGGTTCGAGATCCCCAGGAGGAGCCAGCCCGCCTCGGCGTACGCGGTCAGCTTCTCCGCCCGACCGGGCAGCAGGACCACGTCGTCGGGCACGACGGGGTAGGGGGGCCCGCCCTCGGTCGTGCGGAGCGTGCCGTCGTAGTCGAGGATGAGGGCCCGGCGGCTCGCGCCCGGCGTCGGCCTCCGGACGAACGGCACCGTGTCGACCCGCACGAACCCCTCCGCGACGGTCGGCGGCTCCACCAGCTGGAAGAACCTCGTGATCGCCGACGGGGGGAACATGTTCGGGTCCGTGCGGCTCTCGACCTTCATCTCCTCGGGCGACAGGAGGCGGCCGTGCCGCTCGATCATCCGCGTGCAGGCGTTGTACAGCGCCTCGCCTCGGGGGATGTCGATGTGCTCCACGCGCACGTCCACGCGCGCGCCTCGCGCCGTCGCGAGCACGCCCGCGCGGCTCTTCGGCGTCGGGTACGTATTGTCCATGACGACGCGTCGGGGTCCGTCCGACAGGGTCGCCTTCAGCGGGGCGAGGAGGTCGTCGAGGCGCCCCCCGTGCTCGTCGCGGTTGAGGCGCACGTAGCCGCGGCGAAGGTAGGCGTCGACGCGGCTGGTCTTGCCCGAGGCGGGCGACCCCGAGATGAGGACCACCTCGTCGGGCAGGGCGGCGGCGAAGGCCGAGGCCGCGGCGGCGCGGGCGGCGGGGGCCCACTTCAAGCGCTTGTCGAGGACGGCCAGGTCCTCGTCGTCCAGCGTCAGGGTGGGGGCCGCCAGGCAGTCGCGCAGGGTCGCCTCGCGGGTGCAGCCCGGGATCGCGACGGCCCCCGGGCTCATGGCCAGCAGCCACGCGAGGGCGACCCGGTGAGGCGACACCCCGTGTCTCTTCGCGACGGCCCCGAACGCGGCGTCGCGCGCCGTCCGCTTCACCCCCGCGTGTCCGCCCACCGGGCTGTGGGCGATGAACGGGATGCCGTGCCGCGCGCAGGTCTCCACCACCCCCTTCTTGAAGGCGACCTGGTCGAAGGGGTTGGCCTTGTTCTGGACCGACGCGACGGGGACGATCGACAGCGCCTCCTCCAGCTGCTCGACGGTCACGTTGCACAGCCCGACGTGCCGGATCGTCCCCGCCTCGCGCAGCTCCGCGAGGGCGCCCACGCTGTCGGCGAAGGGGACCCCACGGTGGGGGGCGTGCAGCTGGTAGAGGTCCAAGGCCTCGACCCCGAGGGCCTTCGCGCTGGCCTCGGCCGCGGCCTTGAGGTGCGCGGGTCGTCCGTTCGGCATCCACCGCCCGGCGGGGCGGATCAGCCCGCCCTTGGTGGCCACGACCACGCCGTCCCCGCCCCACTCCTGCAGCGCGCGCCGGATCAGGCGCTCGTTGTGGCCGACGTCGTCGTGGTCGAGGCAGTACGAGTCGGCGGTGTCGATCAGTCGCACCCCCGCCTCGAGCGCGGTCAGCAGCAGCCGCAAGGCCTCGGCTTCGTCGGGGCGCCCCGCGGTCGACAGGCGCATCGCGCCGAGCCCGATCGGGGGGATGAAGCGGCCCGCCAGGGGGCGGCGGTCGGCGACCTGCGCGGGGGGCGGGGCCTGCGGGGCGGGGGCCTCGTCGAAGAGATCCCAGACGTCGGCCGACTCCCACTCGTCGGCCCGAGCGCGTCGGGCGGGGATCGGACGCCCGGCGAGGTTGTGGACGTCCCAGCTCCGCTCGAGCCAGGGGACGTCGCGCTCCTCGCATACCAGGACGGGCCGGCGACCCCCGGGCTCCGACGGCTCGCGCGAGGCGAGGAACAGGTCGCCGACGAGGAGGCCGTCGATGAGCGCGCGGGTCTCGCCGTCGGGGCGGGCGCGGCGCAGGCGGTTGGACGTGCTCAGGAAGCGCCCGACGTCCGAGATGCCCACGGTCCCTTCGGCGGGCGCTCGCAGATCGAGCCCCGCGGACAGCTCGGCGTTCGACAGGGGCGGTGAGAAGGTCTGCTGGAGACGGCGGATCTTGTCGGCGTACTCGGCCTTCTGCGCGGCGACCGCGCGCTCGTGCAGCCCCTGGGCGACCTGTCGCGCGTTCTTGGTGACCGTCACGGTCCGCGGAGTCTACAAGCCGAGGTCGCTCGCCCGCACCCAGCCGACGGCGGGGCGGGGGTTGCCCTCGGTCTGGCGGAGCAGCACGAGGCGGCCGTCGCCGGAGGTCGCGAGCACGACCACCCGGAGCCTCGTGCCGTCGTCGAAGCGGGCGCCGTCGCCGTCGGTGAACGGCCGAGACCGGGCCGCGTCGCTGTAGATCCGCAGCCGGTCGGGGGCGTCGACGACGCTGCTGGTGAAGGCGTCCCCGAGGGCCTCCACGCCCCGCAACGCCTCGACCAGCGCGAGATCGTGAGCGGCGGGCCGGTCTTCGCCGGGCAGCTCGGCGGCGCGCGCCAGGCACTCGCCGAGCGACGCCGTCCAGGCCGCCCCCCCCCGCGCGCCGGTCCCTCGCCAGCGAGCAGTCGAACGCGTCGTCGCTCGCCCGGGGCTCGGGTCGAGGCGTGGGCTCGGGCTCGGGCTCGGGCGTGGGCTCCGGCGTGGGCTCGGGTGTCGGTTCGGGCGTGGGCTCGGGTGTCGGTTCGGGTGTCGAGGCCTCGGCGCGCGAGTCGGGGGCGGCGGGCCGAGGCGGCGCGGGGGTGAGCTCGACGATCGGGTCGACCGGCGCGGGGGTGAGCTCGACGATCGGGTCGACCGGCGCGGGCGCGAGCTCGACGGCCGGGTCGGCCGGCGCGGGGGGCGGGGCCGGGTCGTCGGTCCACGGGCGGAAGAGGCCGGCTCCCACGACCAGGGCCGCCAGGACCACGACGAAGAAGACGGCCCGCCCCGCGGACCCGGCGGGCTCCGGAAGCGCGGAGACCGCGTCGGTGGGCGCCGGGGGCGGCGGGTCCGGGGCGAGGGCGGGGAGCTCCAGCGTGCCCGCGGCGCGGGCGATGTCCGGCTGCTCGGGGGGCGCGAGCGGCTCGGCCTCGGGGGGGATGCCGATGAACGGGTCGGCCTCGGGGTCGTGATCGTCGCGATCGGCGGAGGCGAGGCCGAGGACGCGGACGCCCAGGAGCACGTCGAGCACGCCCTCCTGGCGCCGCGCTCGCAGGCGATGCAGGCCGGAGCGGTCGATGTCGAGATCGAGCACGACGGACCCCGCCCGGACGCACCGGATCGTCAGGTAGGGGTCGTCCGCGATGAGCCGCAGGTTCCGGGTCGTCACGTACCACGCGTGCTCCCCGAACCGATGCAGTCGCTCGTCGAGCGTGAGCTCGGCGATGACCCGTCCGGGGGTCGGCGGGGCGGTGATCTCCTCCCCGGTCCGCGGTCGCGCCCCGTCCGGCGGTCGCCCGAAGCGGACCCGGTGGGTCACGTCGAGCAGCCCGTCGATCACGTCCGTCCACGCGTCCTCGGAGCTCTCCCACTCGACCATCGGGCGGCCGCCGATGGGGACCACGGGGAACTTCGCGAACCGCCGGCCCAGCCACTCGCACTCTTCCACGATGATCGGGACGCACCACGTGCTGCCGCGCTCCCCGGCGTCGAGGATCCACCGCAGCTCCTCCCGGACGCCCCCCTCCGCCCGGAGGTAGGCGTTGGTGACGAAGAGGACCGCGATGTCGGCTTGATCGAGGCGCGTCGCGGTGGTGGTGGTGAGCTCGTCGGGGCCGTCGCCGCGGCCCGGTTCGCCGTCGAGGACTCCCGCCGCGCGCCAACTTCGGAGGCGGCGCCTCAGCTGCGCGGAGACCCCCTGGTCGGCGCGGGCGAAGCTGTAATACAGCCGCGCCAAGTCAGTGCTGTTCCACGACTCCGAAGCGGACCCCGCGGAGGCCGAGCGACACCGGCTTGGTGCCCTCCGCCTTCGCCGCCGCCTCGTGTCGCTTTCGGTGTCGGCTCGCCTGCTCGGCCATCCGCTTCTCGGCGGCCGTGCCGGGGACCACGAGCTCCATCACCATCCGGTCGACCCCGAAGAGCTCGAGGTACGTCATCGCGAGGACGGCTCGACGCTCGGAGAGGTTCAGCCCGTCGGGGTCCTTCTCGCCCTTCTCGGCGAGCCCTTGGACGTAGATGAAGACGGTCGGGTGCTCCGACAGCAGCTCGGCCACGGCGCGCAGCTTCTTGTAGGTCGCCGTGCCCACGTCGAGGCGGTCTCGTTCGAAGCCCAGGTTCAGATCCCAGAGCTGCTCCGCGACGTCGGCGGCGAGGGCCTCTTCGGGGGTCTGGAGGCCGAGGCGGTCGGCGGTGTCCTTGCCCGACTGGAGCCCGAGGCGGCTCTGCGTCCCGCGGGTCTTCTGGACCCCGATGCGCTCCCCCGTCCCCCGCTCGGACTGGAGCCCGATCTTCTCGGCCCCTGCCGGAGTGGGCCCTGTGGCCACGATGAGCAGGACGACGACGGAGAAGACGATGCTGCGCATGACGTCATCATAGTCCGGTCGGGCCGTTCGCTCGTACCCTCCTCGACGCGACGGTCCGGGGGCGAAGAAGGTTGACCCTCGCGTCGTCTGCGCCCATCGTCCCTCGGTCGCGCCGCGACCCCGCCCTGGAGCTTCATGAGCACTCACCCCGATGGCCGCTGGACCCGACCCACGCGAGGGGGGATCCGCTTCAACGAACGGATGTGGGATCCGGTCCCGCTGCAGGCGGATCTCGCCCGCTTCGACGAGTCGGACTGGAACACGCTCGACTACGGCGACGTCTGGGGCCAGATCCCGCTGGTGTGGCCCGCCAAGGACGGGATGGAGCAACACCCGCTGCTCGACGAGTGCCACGCCTTCCGCGAGGTGATCGACTCGTTCCCCGGCCGGATCATGGACGCGGTCGTCGCGCGCCTCGGGCCCGGCGGGTGGGTCAAGGAGCACCGCGACATCTCCGGCGGCGTGTCCATGGGCGTCGCGCGCTTCCACGTGCCCGTCGTCACGCACGAAGGCGTGGAATTCTACGTGGGCGGCGAGCGGTGTCGGATGGGCGAGGGCGAGGTCTGGAGCCTAGACACGACCTACAAGCACAAGCTCGCGAACAAGTCCGACATCTGGCGCGTGCACCTGATCGTCGACGTCCAGATGAACGACGAGGTGCGGGCCCTCTACCCGCCGCAGGGCTGGCAGGACCGACTGCACCGGATCTACTTCGCGGGCGTGGTCGCGCGCAAGGGCGTGGAGATGGGCGTGCGCGACCCCCGCAAGATGCTGGGCATGGCGAAGCGGTTCCTGGCCCTGAAGTTCCTCGGCCGCAACTCGCTTTTCGACGTGGAGTGACCCCGGTGGAGCATCCCGACTACCTCGCTTGCCCCGAATGCCGCTCGGCGGACCTGACGTGGGCGGACGACCTGCCCCCCTACGAGGCCCCGTTCGACGGGAGCGAAGGCCTCCGCTGCGGCGGCTGCGACCGGACCTTCCCGCACATCGGCGGGGTGTGGGTCATGTGGTCGGACGAGGCCAAGGCGGTGCAGTTCGAGGACGTGGACGAGGACGCGGACCTCTCCCTGCAGGTCAAGGCCGCGAACATCCACATCTACGACGACGTGAGCCACGCCTACGAGGAGCACGCCGACGGGCTGATCTCGTATCGCGAGCAGCTGCTGTTCCTCAAGGCGATCGCGGCGGACTACGCCGGCGCGGGCGGCGCGCGGCGGGTCATGATCGACGTCGGCTGCGGCCCCGGCGTGGGCCTCGAGGCAGGCGCCGGTCTGTTCGACGACGTCGTGGGCGTGGACATCTCCCTGGCCAACCTGCTGGCCGTGGCCGAACAGGGGTACGTCGCCGTCCTCGGGGACGCGGAGCGGCTGCCGTTCCGGCCCGGCTCGATCGACGTCGTGGGCTGCTTCGCCGCCATGCACCACTTTCCGGACGCGCAGGGTTTCATCCGCAGCGGGCACGAGTGCCTGCGTCCGGGGGGGGCGCTCGTGACCGGCTGCGACCCGAGCAAGTCCTCGATGACGTTCGGGCCGCTCGCCAAGATGGTGTGGGACCTGCGCAAGCCGGTGTACCGGGCGCTCGCCACGAAGTCCGAGCGCTTCTACCTCCACAAGGACACCGAGCAGCAGCGCATCAACGACCTCGCCGAGTACGCGCGCACCGAGGGAGGCTTCGACCCCGAGGACCTCAGCGAGATGCTCGGCCACGCCGGGTTCGAGGATTACCGCGTGTTCCACGGCGTGGACCCGCAGGAGCAGCAGCGCTTCGCGATGCCGGGGTGGCGTCACCTCGTCCTGCAGTCGCTGTCCTTCCGGAACCCCCTCCTGCGTCGAAACTGGGTGAACCTCTCGTCGGTCGCGCGCAAGGGCGGGTGATTCGGCTGGCGCTCCCGCGACCAGGGATTAGGTTCGCGGGGTGACCCCGACTGCCTGGGACCTGCACTTCCACACGCGCTGGAGCGACGGCCGCGCCACCGCGGCCGAGACCGTGCAGCGCGCGCGCGACCTGGACATCGGCGTCGCCGTCACCGATCACAACGTGATCGACGGGGCCCTGGAGGCGTGGCGCCTGGCCGGTGACGAGGCCCCCCGGCGGGTCCTGCCCGGCATCGAGATCACCACCGCCGAGCGCGTCCACCTGCTGGTCTACTTCCGCCGGCCCGAGGCCCTGTACGACTTCTACTCCCGGGCGGTGGGGCCCTGGCGTCCGCGCGGCGCGACGGCCACGACGGCGCTGCCCCGGCCCGCCGCCCACCTGCTCGAGGACCTGCGCCGCTACGATCACGTCACGGCCGCGGCCCACCCGTACGCGGCGGCCAAGAACGGCTGGCTCAGCGCCCGGGCCCGCTTCGCCCACCTCGCCGACCTGCTCGGCGACCTCGACGCCGTCGAGGTGCTCAACGGGGAGGAGCTGGACGGGGGCAACGCGCGCGCGGCGGATCTCGCCGAGGCCACGTCCCACGGTCGCACCGCGGGGTCCGACGGTCACACCCTGGCCGAGCTCGGCAACGTCGTCCTGCGGACCCGGCCGGGAGACGACCTCTTCGAGACGATCCGCGCGGGGGCGGGCGGCCGCGCCGCCGCCCGCCCGCCCGGCGCCTGGCGCCTCGCCGCGGCCCACGCGGCCAAGGTCCCGTACTTCGCGACCCGCCCGTTCCGGTTCGCCTATCGCTACGCGCTGAGGGTGGAGGAGCTGACCCTCGAGAGGCCCGGCGAAGCTCCATGATCCTGGAACACGAGACGGTCGCGGCCGTAGCCGCGCACGTCGTCGTGGTCGCCTGGGCGGGCCTGCACGTGCTCGCGAACAAGCGCTCGCTCACCGCGCTCGCGTGGCTGGGGCTCATCGCGTCGGCGCCGGTGTTCGGCGTGGCCTGGTACCTGCTCGTCGGGATCGACCGGCTGGGGCCGCGCGCCCGGGCCCGGCGCGTCGAGGGTGAGGGCGTCCGGGTCGCGTTGGCCCCCCTGGTGGAGGACGATCGGGTGTGGAGGACGCGGGCGGCATCGCGCGCCGACCGGCCCCTCGACGAGCTGCACCACCTGCTCGACCGGATCTGCCCCTACCCGGAGGTCGGCGGGAATCGCGTCGACGTGCTGGTGGGCGGGGACGAGGCCTTCCCGGCGATGCTCGCCGCGATCGACGCGGCGGAGTCCTTCGTCCTGCTCGAGACGTACATCTGGCGGTCGGACGGGATCGGCACGGCGTTCCTCGATGCGCTGCGGCGCGCGGCCGGGCGCGGCGTGCAGTGCGTGGCGATCTTCGACGGGTTCGGCGCCACCGGCCTGCGTCGCCGCGACGTCGTGGCCGCTCGCCGCGCGGGCGTGAAGGTCCATCCCTTCTCGCCGGTGCGCGGCCTCCTGGGCCGGTTCCGCCTCAACCACCGCACGCACCGCAAGATCCTCGTCGTCGACGGCGGCGTCGCCTTCGTGGGGGGCTTGAACCTGTCGCAGGCGTACGGCACCGACGAGCGGGGTCGGCTCGACGTGCGCGACCACCACTTCGCGGTGCGCGGCCCCGTCGTGCAGCAGCTGACGCAGGCCTTCCTCGAGGAGGTGGTCGGCGTCACGGGGAAGGTGCCCGACTACGAGGCCTGGTTCCCGCCGGTCCAGCGCGCGGGCGACGACCGAGCGCGCGTCGTGCCCTCGGGTCCCGACGACGAGCGACTCGTGCACTACGCGGCCGTGCTCGCGGCGATCAGCGCCGCGCGGGGGTGCGTGCGGATCGCGACGGCGTTCTTCATCCCCGAGGAGCCGCTGTCGATGGCGCTGCAGGTGGCGGCCCTCGGGGGCGTCGAGGTCCGGCTGCTGCTGCCCGAGCGGTCGGACCACTTCTTCGCCGACGCCGCCCGCGACGCCTACCTCGACGCGCTGCTCGCGGCGGGCGTCCGCATCCGGTACGCGCCCTCGCCGTTCCTGCACAGCAAGCTGTTCACGGTCGACTCCGAGTGGGCGTGCGTCGGGTCCTCGAACCTCGACCCGCGCTCGCTGCGGCTGAACTTCGAGATCAACCTCGGGGTGGAGGGCGACGCCGTGGGCCGCATCGAAGAGGCGTTCGACCTCGAGTGGGAGAGGGGGCGGGAGACGACGGTGGAGGAGCGCCGCGGCCGCGGCCTGTGGCGGCGCGCGTGGAGCTCGTTCTGGTCGCTCTGGACGCCGCTGCTGTGATCAGCCGGCGGCGTGCAGCCGGGCGGCGTACTCGGCCGCGTCCTCCTGGGCCGCCCACTCGTCGCGGAGGAGGCCGAGGTGGTGCAGGTCGCGGAAGGCCCCGCCGCGCCACACCTCCTGCCGCCGCGTGCCCTCCAGCGTGAACCCGACCTTGCGGGTGTAGAGCGCGATGGACGCGGCGTTGTAGTCGAGGATCACCGCCCACACGCGATGCAGGCCGAGCTCGGAGAACGCGACCGCCATCACCGTCTTCAGCGCGTCCGTCGCGGTCCCCTTGCGGCCCCCCAGGGAGGGGCCGTGGAGCTTGATCGCGCTCTGCGCGGAGCGGTTGCGCAGGTCGATGTCCCACAGGCCGGTCATGCCCAGCCGACGACCGTCGAGGTCGGTGACCAGGAGGCGGCGGTTCGACGCGTCTCCCGCGGTGCGCTCGAGCCACGCGCCTTGCCCGTGCCGGGCCACGGGCCACCCCCAGCCCACGACGTGAGCGTGCACGTCGGGATCGTCGGCCAGGTCGGCCAGGAAGGGGAGGTCGTCGGGCTCGATCGCCCGCAGGATCACGCCGCGTCCGCGAATCATGTCGTCATCATCCCGCTCGATAGGCCGGGAACCAACCCGTGGCCGCCAAGTCGTCGGGGGTTCGGTCGGTGCGGGCCGCGTGCGCCGCCGTGAGGCGGTGGTATCGGTCGGGGTCGAGGACCGTCCGCGCGACGCGAAACGGCAGCGCTTCGCCGCCGAGGCTGCGCTTGAATCGATGCAGCGCGTCCCCCTCCCGCAGGCCGCCGCCGAGGTGGAATCCGTCGGCGCCGTCCGCCATGCCCCGTCGCGCGACCGCGTCCAGGAGCAGGTTGTTCGCGCCGTCCCGCGCCGCCTGCCGCTCGGACCCGGCGAGGTGGTAGTGGACGAGCCGGTCGAAGCGGAAGAACAGCGCCGCCGCGACCGCGCGATCGCCGTCGAGGACGCGCCCCAGCCACGTCCCGTCGCTCAGGGCGCCGAGGCGCTCGTAGTAGCCGTCGGGGAAGAGGTAGTAGGGCTTCGCGTCCACGCGCCGCATCGTGTCCTCGTAGAGGCGGCGGAACGGAGACTCCGGGGCGAGATCGCGGGGCGCGAGGTCCGTGACCTCCGCCCGCAGGCCGACCTTGCGGGCCTTGCGCGTCGAGGTGCGGTGTCGGCCCTCCGCGCGCGTCCAGTAGACGTCCTCCCCGCCCGTCAGATCGATCCGGAAGGTCTCGCTCAGGCGCACGATCTCCACCGCGGGATCGGCCGCCGCGAGGGCATCGGCGCCGGGCACCAGGGACGACAGGCGCAGGAACTCGGCGACGTACCCGCGCTCCCGGGACGCCTCGTGGAACGCCGATCGGAACTCCGTCCACGCGGACGGATCGAGCTCCGGGGGAGCCCAGGCCCCGGCGTATCCGTAGGGCCCCACGAGGTCGAACAGCCCGGCCTCGCCCGCGGCGTCGCACAGCTCGGGGTCCACCGGGCGCTTGAGGTACGGCAGCAGGATCGGGCCGTCCCCCCAGACCGCGACCTCCCAGGCGGCCTCGTCCGAGACCTCCAAGGCCGCCCCGTACCGATCCGTGAAGTAGACGTCGGGCCACGGGAGCCGCGCGGCGGCGGCGCTGCGGGCGTCGAAGAAGGTGAGCGTCACCGAGCGAGCCGCCTCAGGGCGTCGAGCGTCCGGTCCATGTCGGCCTCGTCGTAGCGCTGGTCGCATACGAGCGTGAGGATCCGCGCCTGCACGGAGTGCTCGTGGGGGAAGCGGTCCGCGGCCACGGCGGGCGGGAGCACCCAGTGCACGGGGCAGTAGATGCGCTGGGCGATGAGGGCCCTGCGGATGCGGTCGCGGTCGTCGCACAGCACCGGCACGCCCAGGGGGACGTCGTCCGGGTCGAACCGCAGCAGGGGCTCGACGCCGTCGATGCGGCGCAGTCCCTGGGTCAAGCGGTGGGCGTTCGCCCGACGGCGGCTGCGCAGCTCGTGGACGTCCCAGGCCGCCAGGAGCTCCTTCGACTCCGGCGTGATCGGGCGCACGCCGGCGATCTTCTCCAGGGCCGCCTCCCCCTCGGCGATGCGGGCCAGGAACGTGTCCTTGTCGCCTTCGCCGGAGTCGAGGAAGCGCGCCTTGGCCTCCATCCCGTCGCGGCGGGCGTCGACCGACGGGCCCCCCGGCTCGGCGTCGGGCTCGAGGGCATCGACGGCCGTCCCGAACGCGATGCCCCCGTCGGGCAGCGCGGCCCACTTGCGGAGGCTCGCGCACCCGCGGCGCGCGTCCAGGTGCGCGCGCTCGGACAGCAGGGAGTGGCTCCGGTCCTCCAGGATCTCCGCGCCCGCGGCCCACGCCCCGTCCACGGTGTCGCGGACCTCCGCCGCCCACCCCGCGCCGAAGTAGGGAGCGACCACCAGCACGGCCTCGTCCGGGCTCCCGCCGCGGAGGAACTCACCGACGGCGGCGGGCGTGGGGGCGAGCTCGGGGGTGGTGGGGAGGAAGACCGCGGTCTGGTCGGGGTGCAGGGCCTCGAGCAGCGCCGGGCACAGGTAGGCCGGGAAGCCGACGCGCGTGCGGCCCCGCGCCGCGGCGTCGTGCAGCAGGAGTCGCAGCGCCTCGCGCCCGGAGCCGACGAGGCGGGACGCGCGGTTCCCCACGAGCTTGCGCAGGACGCGGCCGACGTTGCCGTCTCCACACGGTCGGAGCGCGAACTCGCTCCCGATCTCCCGAGCCTCGATCACGGGGTCAGCGCTCCTGGGCCGACACGATCTTCGTCCGGCCGGTGTCGGTCCCTCGGGTGCGCAGCTTCGACTCGGGGACGAGGTCCGCGAGCACCGCGCGGCACGCCACCTCGTCGCCGGCTCGCATGACCTCTTCCAGGCGCTCCAGCCCGCGTCGGATCGCCTCCTCGGGGGGCATCTTCACGGCGCCGAGGTGGATCTTGTCGTGGGGGGTCGAGAGGCCCTCGTCGCCCAGGAGCAGCTCCTCGTAGAGCTTCTCGCCGGGCCGGATGCCGGTGAACCGGAGCTGGATGTCGACGTGGGGTTCGAGCCCCGAGAGGCGGATGAGGTCCTCGGCGAGGTCGATGATGCGCACGGGCTCGCCCATGTCGAGGACGAAGAGGTTCCCGTCGGCCTCCAGGGCCGCGGCCTGGAGCACGAGGCGGGCGGCTTCGGGGATGGTCATGAAGTACCGGACCATGTCCTTGTGAGTGACCGTCACGGGCCCCCCGCGGGCGATCTGCTCCTTGAAGATGGGGACCACCGACCCCGCGCTGCCCAGGACGTTGCCGAAGCGGACCATCACGAACCGCGTCGGAGTCCGCCGCCCGAGGTCCTGCAGGACCAGCTCCGCCACCCGCTTGGTTGTGCCCATGACCGACGTGGGGTTCACCGCCTTGTCGGTGCTGATCAGCAGGAAGGTCTCGACCCCGACCTCCGACGCCGCGAGGGCGACGCAGCGCGTCCCGAACACGTTGTTCTTGATCGCCTCGGGGACGTTCCTCTCCATGAGCGGCACGTGCTTGTGGGCGGCCGTGTGCACGACGACGGCGGGCTGGTACGTGTGCATGACGCGCTGCATCGACGCCGAGTGGCTGATGTCGGCCACTACGGCCACCGTCTGGACCCCCGGCGCGCGCCCCCGGAGGTCGCGCATGAGGTGGAAGAGGGGGTTCTCGGCCTGCTCCACGAGCACCATCAGGCGCGGCTTCCAGTGGGCGACCTGCCGGCAGATCTCGCTCCCGATCGAGCCCCCGGCCCCGGTGATCAGGACCACGCGATCGTCCAGGAAGTCGGCCATCGAGGCGACGTCCAGGTGCACGGGCTCCCGGCGCAGGAGATCCTCGATCCGGACCTCGCGCAGGGCCTTCCAGCTCACGCCGCCCGCGAGCACCTCCTCCGTCGGCGGCATGATCGCCGTGGGCAGCCCCGTCTCCCGGCACAGCGCGGCCATGCGGCGCATCTGCTCACCGGTGGCGGAGGGGGCGGCGATGATGATCTCTTCGGCGTCGGTGTTCTCGGCGAACTCCGCCACCCGATCGACCGACCCGAGGATCGGCACGCCGTGGAGCAGCAGGCCCTTCTTCTGGGCGTCGTCGTCGACGATGCCGACGGGGCGGAACTGGAGCGCGGCGCTGCGACCGAGCTGGCGCAGGAGCAGCTCGCCGGTGTCGCCGCCCCCCACGATCAGCAGCCGCTTGCCGCTCCGGATCGTGAAGCCGCGACGCTCGGACGCCATGCGCAGCCCCAGCCGCACCCCCGCGAGCAGGCCCGCCGACAGCATGAGGTCCAGGGCGTACACCGACCGGGGGAAGTTCCGGAGGTCGAGCACGAGCGTATTGAGGGCGAGGACGGCGGCGGTGGCGGCGGCGCAGGCGTAGACGGTGGACTCGACGTCCTTGAGCCCCGCGTAGCGCCAGGAGCCGCGGTGGAGGTTGAACGCGCGGATCGCGGCCGCCTTGGCGACGATCGCGAGGGGCAGCGACCGGAGCAGGTTCTCGGCCTGGGCGTCGGGGAAGTGCTGGACGTCGAGGTCGAACCGCAGCAGGAAGGCGAGGTAGTACGCGCCCCCCATGATCACGAGCGCGACGGCCCCGGTGGCGATGTTTCGGGCGATCGGCCCGAGGATCGCGCGAGTTCTCGCCGCTGCTGCGGGTTGCTCTTCCATACCGGACGATATATTCCCGTGCGGTCGCCCCTGCAACCGGGGCGGCCAGGTCGTCGGCCCCGCCCTAAGCTGCTCCCCGGCCCCGACCGTCGGCCCCGAGGAAGTTCATGACCGAGCCCGCACTGCTGCCGATCATTCGCCCCACTCTGCCCGATTTCGACGACTGGGTGGCCGAGCTTCGAGCGGTCTGGGAATCGGGGATGCTCACCGTGTCCGATCGCGGACGCCGCTTCGAGGCCGCCGTGGCCGAGGTTTGCGGGGTCGAGCACGCCGTCTCGATGTCGAGCTGCACGTCCGGCTTGATCCTCCTGCTCGCGGCCCAGAACCTGCCTCGGGGGGGCGAGGTCGTCGTCCCCGCCTTCACGTTCGCCGCGACCGCCCACTCGGTCCTCTGGAACGGCCTCGTCCCGGTCTTCGCCGACTGCGACGCCGAGACACTCACCATGGACCCCGCGTCGGCCCGGGCGGCGATCTCGGACCGGACCGTCGCCATCATGGCGACCACGATCTTCGGCACGCCCCCGCACATCGACGCGCTCCAGGCGCTCGCCGACGACGCGGGCGTGCCCCTCCTCCTCGACTCGGCCCAGGCCCTCGGCTCGACCTGGCGCGGGCGCCCCATGGGCGCGTTCGGGGTCGGCGAGGTGTTCAGCTTCAGCCCCACGAAGGTCGCGACCGCCGCGGAGGCGGGGATCGTGACCACGACGGACGGTGAGCTCGCGGCGCGGCTCAAGCGCTACCGCGACTACGGCAAGGCGACCGACGGGCAGGACATGGAGTTCCTGGGCCTGTCCGCGCGCCTGTCCGAGCTGCACGCCGTCGTCGGGCTTGCGACCGTCACCAACCTGACGACGTACATCGAGCACCGTCGGTCGGCCATCGCCACGTACCAGGCGGCGCTCGGCGACCTGCCCGGCGTCGTGTTCCCGCGGGTCCCCGACGTGGCCACGACGAGCTGCAACTACATGGTCATGCGGCTGGGTCCGAACGCCCCGTTGACCCGCGACGAGCTCTACGCGAAGCTCGGGGACGAGCGGATCCAGACCAAGAAGTACTTCTACCCCGCCGTTCACCTGCAGACGCTGTACCGCGGGGACGCCCCCCCGTCGCTCCCCAACGCGGAGGCGGCGGCGGCCGAGTGCATCGCGGTGCCCCTGTTCGGGCACATCGCTCCGGAGCAGATCGATCGGGTCGTGGCCGCCGTCCGCGCTGCCTTCGACGCCTGATCGGACGCCGCGGATCCCCATGCACATCGTCTACCTGCACCAGTACTTCGTCACGAACAACGGCACGTCGGGCACCCGCAGCTACGACATGGCGCGGTTCCTGGTGGAGCGCGGGCACAAGGTCTCGCTCATCACGGGGATGCACCGGCACCTCGAGTACAGCGTCGAGCGCGGGCGGCCCTGGCGGCACGTCGATCTCGACGGGATCGACCTCTACGTCCTCAACGCCGACTACCGCCAGGAGTGGGGCGCGAAGGGGCGGGTCCTGAGCTGGTTGCGGTACGCGGGCCTGGCGTCGGCGCTCGCGATGAAGCTCGACCGGCCCGACGTGACCTTCGCGTCGTGCACGCCGCCGACGGTGGGGGTGCCCGCGCTGGCGATGCAGGGTCTGCGCAAGGTGCCCTGGGTCTACGAGCTGAGGGACGTGTGGCCGGAGTGCCTGTACTCCAACGGGCTGTCCGAGTCGTCGCCCGCGGTGCCCCCGATGAAGCTCTGGAACAAGGTCTGCGTGCGCGGGGCCGAGAAGCTGACGGTCATCACGCCCGCCTTCTCGGACCTCCTCGCGAGCGACTACGGGGCCCGGGAGGAGGACATCACCTTCCTGCCCCTGGGCGCGGACAAGGACCTGTACGTCCCCCGGCCGGACGACAAGACGTCGGGCCCGACGCTGCGCGAGGGAGCGATCGGACCGGACGACTTCGTGGCGGTCTACTGCGGCGTCTTCGGACCCGCCAACAACATCGACTACCTGGTGGACGCGGCGGACCTGCTGCGCGACCGCGACGACATCAAGCTGGTCCTCATCGGGCACGGCAACCAGTTCGATCGGATCCGGGATCGGGTGCGCGACGAGGACCTCGAAGACTCCGTGTTCGTGCGCCCCGCCATCCCGAAGAGGGAGCTCGTGCAGCTCCTGCCCACGGCCGACGCCGGGATCGTGTGCCTGCGCGACTCCGAGGCGAACCGGTTGGCGATGCCCAACAAGATGTACGACTACCTCTTCTCCGGGCTCGCGCTGATCAAGACGGCGCCCCCCGCCGGGGGCGGGATCCTGGGGACGATCGTCGAAGAGAATGGGTGCGGGGCCGGGGTCGACGCGACGGATCCGTCGGCGGCCGCCGCCCTCCTCCGGGCCTGGGCCGACGATCGCGAGGCCCTGGCCGAGAAGGGACGCCGCGGCCGGGAGCTCGGGGAGCGCGAGTTCGACCGTCAGCGCCTGGCGGCGGAGCTGGAGTCGCTGCTCGAGTCGGTGGTGGCGCGGGCCTGATGGGGCTCCGTCGAGCGCTGAGGATGCGCGTGAAGCACGCCGCCGACCGCGTCGGCGCGGGCGCGATGCTCTGTGCGATCGGGCCGCTCTTCGCGGGCATCGCGCTCGCGATCAAGCTCGACGACGGGGGCGAGATCTTCTTCAAGCAGGAGCGGGTCGGCCAGGGCGGGCGCTCGTTCCACATCTGGAAGTTCCGCACGATGGTCCCCGACGCGATGGAGCGCGGGAAGGGCTACTTCACCGACGACCTCATCACGCCCATGGGCAAGCTGCTGCGCAAGACCAGCCTCGACGAGCTGCCGCAGCTGCTGAACATCCTCGCCGGCGACATGTCGTTCGTGGGCCCCCGTCCGACGCTGCGGGACCAGACGGAGCGCTACACGCCGGAGCAGGCCCGCAGGCTGGAGGTCCGCCCCGGCGTCGCGGGCTGGGCCCAGCTGCACGGGCGGAACACGCTGCCGTGGTCCGAGCGGATCAAGTACGACGTCGAGTACGTGGACCGCGCGGGCCCGGTCTTCGACCTCTACATCGTGCTGAAGACGATCCCGATGGTGCTCACGGGCAGCGGGGTGGCCGTGGGCCAGACCCGCGACCAGGTGGACGACCTCGGCTGAGGGCCCCCGGCGCGATCAGGCGTCGAGCCCTTCCTCTTCGGGGTCCGCGCCGTAGGTGTAGTAGGTCGAGTAGTACCCGTACCCGTACCCGTACCCGGCTCGCGCGCGGCTCTTGCCGTTGACGACGGCGCCCAGCATCTCGGCGCCGACCGCCCGCAGGTTCCGCACCGCCTTGTCGAGCAGGGCGCGGTGCGTCTTCTCGGCGCGGACCACGAGCAGGACGCCGTCCGTGCGCTGGCTCAGGATCGAGGCGTCGGACACGACCCCCGCGGGCGGCGAGTCGAAGATCAGGGCGTCGTAGCGTCGCCGCAGCTCGGCCACGATGTTCGCGAACGCCGACGACGCGAGCAGCTCCGACGGGTTGGGCGGGATGGGGCCGCACCGCAGGATGTCGAGCCGCTCCTCGAGGTTGATGATCGCCTCGTCCAGCGTCGCCTCGCCGATGAGCACCATCGTCAGGCCGTTCTTGTTGTCGAGCTCGAAGACCTTGTGGACGCGGGGGCGCCGCATGTCGGTGTCGATGACGCACACGCGCTTGCCCGCGGCGGCGAGCACGAGCGCCAGGTTCGTGGACACGCTGGTCTTGCCTTCGGCGACGCCCGCGCTGGTCACGACCATCGTCTTCAGCTCCGCCGAGTGGCGCGTGAAGAGCAGGTTCGTGCGCAGGGTGCGGTAGGCCTCGGCGACCGCCCCGCGCGGGGAGCGGGATACGATCCGGTCGGCGCCCGCGACCGTGGGATCCGGGTTCTGGTCCTTGCTCGCGATGGCGGGGACCTCGCCGAGGACGCGCAGACCCAGGGTCTCCTCGAGCTCGCGCTCGTCCCGCACCGTGTGGTTGAGGCGGTCGAGGCCGATGGCGGCGCCGACGCCCGCGAAGAGCCCGAGCAGCAGCCCGAACGCGACGTTCAAGGGCACGCGCGGCCGCGTGGGGAGCTTGGGGACGACGGCCTCTTCGTGGCGTCGGATGTTGGTGGTCTCGAGCAGGCTCGCGAGCTTGATCGTCTTGCTGCGCTCGAGCACCAGCTCGTAGAGGCGACGGCTGTTCTCGAGCTCGCGGGCGAGGGTCGTGTACTCGATCTCGAGCTTGCTGACCTCGACCGCGCGGCGGGTCTGATCGTCCAACCGGTCGCGCAGGCGGGCTTCGGCCTCCATCGCCGACTTCATCTCGGTGCGCAGGGCGTCGAGGACGCGCTGGACCTCGAGGCTCAGCCGCTCGCGGGCGTAGTCGACCTCGGCGTTGAGCTTCACCATCTCGGGGAGCTTGCTGCCCTTCGTGGCGCCGAACTCCGCGAGGCGCTGCTCGAGCTCGATCACGTGGGACTTCAGGCGCTGGATCGTCAGGTCGGCGAACAGGCGGGGCGAGGCCTCGATGTCGCCGCCCTCGGCGAGGGAGCTGCTCTCCTTCCACTCGGCGGCGAGCCCGATGCGTCGGACCTCCGCCTTCGTGAGCTCGGCGCCGAGGTCCTCGACGCGCTGGGTCACCGTGTTGAGGCGGTCCTCGAGGGGCGTGGTCAGCAGCTGGTGCTCGCTGCGGAAGTCGTACAGCGCCTTCTCGGCGTCCTCGACGCTCTTGCGGAGGCCGTCGTGCTGATCGTCGAGCCACGTGAGGGCGCCTCGGCTCGCCTCGGCCTGCAGGTCGAGGCTGTAGTCGATGTACCGGTCCACGACGGTGTTCGCGAGCTCGGCGGCCTTGTCGGCGTCGTAGTCCCACTCCACCACGGAGACCATCTCGCTGCCTTCGAGGGGCACGACCCGCGTGCGCGCCGTGAGGACCTTGATGGCCCGGTCCCGGCGGTCGATCGCGGTCATCTCTGCGAGCTCCTCGAGGGTCGCCCCGAGGAAGTCGTCGTCCCGGGCGAGGCCCATCTTGTCGACCACCCGCTCCATCACGGGGCGGCTGCGGATGACCTGGAGCTGCGTCTTGAGGTAGTGCTGGTGCTGGTATCGGCCCCGGGGGGAGCGGTTGACGCGGTAGTCCTCCTCGAGGTCGCCGAGGAAGCGCGGCGCCTCCATGCCGAGCAGGATCGAAGCCCGGGCCTCGAACTCCTTCGGCTGCACGACCGTGAGGCCGCCCGCGAGCGCCCCCGCGGCCACGACGCACAGCGCGACGATCCACCACCGACGTCGGACGGGGCGCCAGTAGTCCGCGAAGCTCGGCAGCTGGTCGGGGACCATGGTCGGCGCCGGGGCGAGCTGCACCGGGCGGGGGCCGACGGGGCGGGGTGCCGTGTTCATCTGCGCGTCTCCTTCATCGCCGACCGTCGGCTGTCGGCGTCCTCGCCATCGGCCCGACTCGCGTTCGCCCCGTTTCATCGGCGAAAGCGGCAGGAACCCTAG
Organism: uncultured Rickettsiales bacterium; assembly: GCA_964512225.1. Taxonomy (GTDB): domain Bacteria; phylum Myxococcota_A; class UBA796; order UBA9615; family UBA9615; genus CAZEKB01. The sequence continues at coordinate 20,552 of CAZEKB010000119.1, forward strand.
TCCCTTTACGACCGTTTGGGCCGATTAGATCGGTCCGAGCCGTCGTCCGGCCTCGAAAATGGCCTGCGCCGGGCCTCGAACGCACGTGATCTAGGGCGTCCGCGGCGGGCCGGCCGGCTTCTTCGCTCACGCGCGCGCTCAACCCAGGATCTTCCGGGTCACGCGGTCGGCGACCCTTCCCGCGGCCCGGCGCAGCAGCCCGCGCTTCTTCTTCGGCGCGTCCGGGTCTCCCCGGCGGGCCTCCCGGTGCAGGGGGCCGTCCGCCTGCCCGACTGCGGGGGCCGCCTCTCCGGGGGCGAAGCGGACCGGCGCCCCGAGGTGGAGCGTGACGATCCGGTCGCCGTCGCGCTCGTAGACCTCGCCGTCGTCGCCCCGGACCTTCGCGGCGAGCCCCTCGGCGACCTCGACCATCTTCTCGATCGTGACTTCGTCGGGCTGGTCCACCGAGAGCCAACCGCTCCAATCGGAGAACAGGAACAGCACGCCCTCCCGGTCGCGACCGGCCAGGTGGTCGGGGTGTCCCCCCCAGATGGCGGACGGGCCGCCTCCCGCGGAGAGGGTGAAGGTGTCGTCACCCTCCACGAAGCGGAGCCATTCCTCACGGGTCACCTTGGGACCGTCTGCGTCGGCCCAGGACTCTCGCCGGGTGATGTGGACCTCGTAGGTCATGCGCCCGGGAGTATAGAGCCAAGGGTTGGGGGAGAGCTTGGCGAGGAGCTCCTGCGGGGGGCTTGCGCTCCGGGGGCTTGGACCTCCCGTCGACCGCCGATGAGGGGCCCGATCAGGGCGATTTCCGCCTGATTGGACCCCCCAATCGAAGAAAATCACGACTTTCGGGCGATGGGGTTCCCGTCGTCGTTTTGGGCCATTTTCGGCGAAATTGGCCGATTTCGGGGGGTCGAGCACCCCCCGCGAGAGGGCCCTCGCGCGCTTTTCTGCGCAACAAGGCTCCGACGGCCGTCGATTGCGTATTACAATCGCCCGCAACGGCAATCACTCGCCGACAGATCCAAGGAGGAAACATGGCTGACAAGAAGAACTTCGTGCTGCTCGATGGGAACGACAAGGACACGGCCACCGTGTTCCAGTCGCGACAGCCCCGCGGCGCCGCCCTCAAGGCGGCCACGCGCGGTCACACGGACATCCGCCTGCGCGAGCGCGGCACCAACCGCGTTCACGTCTTCACGGGCGAGCGCAAGCAGGTCGCGGCCCCGTCCGGTGGCCCGAGCTGGCTCGGCGACAAGGTGTGGAAGAGCAACGTCTCCAAGCAGGGCGTGCGCCGCATCTGAACCGCGGATCTTCGATCCTGGAGACCCCCGGTCGCGTGGGGGGGGGGGGGGGGGGGGGGGGGGGGCGGCCCCGGGGGGCCCCGGGGCGGCGCGGGGGGGGGGGGGGCGGGCGCGGGGGGGGGGGGGGGGGGGGGG
>CAZEKB010000120.1:0-21840 GCA_964512225.1 uncultured Rickettsiales bacterium
TCTGCATGGGCGTGCCCGGGCACGGGAACAGGGGGTCTGTGGCGTCGTCGTCGTCCGCGGCCGAGTCGTCGTCGTCGCTGTTGCCGCCGCCGCCGCCCCCGCGGCCGGTGTTGCGGTTCACGCAGGCCGCGGCCAGGCCGAAGGCGAGGAGGAGGATGAGGAGGTGCTTGAAGAGGCGCATGAGGTGGGTCTCCGAGGCGAGGCGCGGGACCCTAACAGCGGGAGCTCGTGAGGCCGAAACTTTCGACCTTACGGGGGCTTGCAGGACATGACGGGACCTGTCGGCGGGCGCCGGCCCCGCCAGGCGGAGGGGGTCGTCCCCGTCCATCGCTTGAACGCTCGGCGGAGCGCGCGGACGTCGGCGAACCCCGCGCACGCGGCCACCGCCGGGAGGGACGCGTCCGACGAGCGGAGCAGCAGGAGGACCTGGTCGCGCCGCACGCCGTCCACCACCTCCCCGAACTTCGTGCCGTGCTCCCGGAGCCTGCGCTGCAGCGTCCGGGGGCTGGTCGCGAGGTCCTTCGCCACGAGATCGAGGTCCACGGACCGCGCCCCGAGGCGCTGGGCGACGGCCTCCCGGGCGCGCACCACGAGGGCCTCGTCGGCGAGGCGGCGGCGCCGGGTCTCGAGGAAGTCGCGGTGCAGCTCGTACAGGGCGGGATCGTTGTGCGCGGACGGGCTCGCCCAGTCGTCGGAGGCGATCACCACCGCGTTGGCGGGCTGGCCGAAGGCGGGCACGACGCCGAGCGCCGCGCGGTACGGGGTGGTGTCCTGGGGCAGAGGTCCGGTCAGGCGGACCTCGACGGGCACGACCGGCCGACCCACGACCCAGCCGCACAGGGCCGGGAGGACGGCGGCGGTGAAGTCCGTCCAGGGGCCGGGGGGCGCCGACCACCCGAGCGAGATGCCCGGCCCCCGGCGACCCGCGTCGAGCCGCGAGTCCCGCCCGAACAGCACCGACGCGAACCGCCCGAGCCCGGCGAACGCGGTGCTGAGCGTGGGCGCGCTCATCATCAGGTACACGACGGGGTTGGTCGCCCGGAAGGTCGCCGCGGCGCCCGCTCGGAGGCCCACGGCGGGGTCCTCGCGGGCGGCGAGCGCGAGCAGGCGGGGCATGCTCTCGGACGAGGGATCGAAGCCGTGATCGCGGGCGAGGGCCCCCCCGTCCACGCCGATCTCGGAGAGGGCGTCGAGCGTGAAGCCGACGACCGGGTTCACTCGACCCCGCGGGCCGCTTCGACCGCGGCGAGGGCCGCCCACAGCGTGGCCTCGGCGCGGTGGAGGCCCACCGCGGCGTCGGCGCGGGCGGCGCGTGCGTCGAGGAGATCGGTCACCGGCGTGAGCCCCGTGCGGTAGCGCTCCTGGACGAGGCGCAGGGCGGCGTCGGCGGCCGACAGGCTCCCTCGCCGGGCAGCGACGGCGGCGCGCGCGGCCTCCCACTGCGCGTCCGCGCTCACCGCCGCCGCTCGCAGCTCGCGGCGGCGCCCCTCGAGCGACCGCTCGGCGCGGCCCTTCGCGGCCGCCGCCTCGGTCAGCTCGCCCCGCCCCTCCCGCACGATCCGCAGGGGGATGTCGACGCTGAACCCGATGCCCCACCCGAAGCCCCCGACCCGGCCCGGCACCGTGTAGTGGGCCGCCGTCCCGTCGACCGCGACGGTCGGCAGCAGGCCCGCCAGGGTCGCGGAGCGGCTCGCGGTGCTCGCCGCCACGGCCGCTCGGGCGGCCCGGATCGCGGGGTGCTCGTCGGGCCCCTCGGCGGGCGCCGGGGCCACGGGCAGGGCCTCGATCGTGCAGCGACCGTCGATGTCGACGTTCATCAGCTCCTGGAGGGCGGCGCAGGCGGCCACGGCGCGGCCCCGGGCCTCCGAGGCGCGCGCCGCGAAGTCGAGCTGCTGCGCCCGTCCGCGCTCCGCGTCCGCGGCCGGTCGCAGCCCCGCCTCCACGAGCGCCGCCATCGCGGCCGCCTCCTCGCCCGCGTCCAAGGCGGCCTTCTCCAGCGCCTCCGCCACCCGCTGCTCTGCCCGGGCCGTCGCGAACAGGGACGTCGCCCGCCGCCGGGCCTCCACCCGCACCCAGCCTACGGTGGCCTCCCGCCCCTCCCAGGTGCGACGCGCCGCCGTGGCCGCGGCCCACGTCGACGGATCCACGATCACGAACCGCCCGGTGACTCCGACCCCCACCTGGGCGGCCGTGGGGCGCTCGAAGCCGAACGACGTGAAGCCGGCCCCCGCGCTCCCGGCCACGAACCCGGCGATCGAGGGCAGCGCCGCCCCGACCGACCGCTGCAGCGTGCCCGTGGCGGCCACGGCGTCCCAGCGCGCGAGGCTGACCTCCAGCGCCTCGGCCGTCGCGCGCGTGCGCGCCACGTCCAGGGTGAGCGGATCCGCGGCGGCGGGGCCCGCGAGGAGCCCGCTGAGCGCGGCGGCGAGCAGCGCGCGCCTCATGCCCGTCGGGCCCCGCGCCAGAGGACGGTGAACACGGCGGGCACCACGAACAGGGTGAGGACGGTCGACAGCGTGAGCCCCCCGAGCACGATCGCGCCGACGCCCCGGTACAGCTCCGAGCCGGACCCGGGCAGGAGCACGAGCGGAGCGAGCCCCGCGAGGGAGGTGAGGGCCGACATCACGATCGGGCGGGTCCGACGCTCGACGGCGCGCCCCAGCGCCGCGGACAGCTCGGCTCCCTCCCGGAGGCGCGCGAGGGCCCCGTCCACCACGAGGATCGCGTTGTTGACGACCACCCCGATGAGGATGATGAACCCCATCGCCGACATCATGTCCAGCGGCTGATCGGACAGCGTCGCGTCCACGAGCCGGAGGCCGCCGATGCCGCCCGCGGCGGCGAGGGGGACGGTGACGAGGACGACGAGCGGGGCCAGGAGGTCTTCGAAGAGCGCCGCGAGCAGCAGGAAGCTGATGATCACCGCGAGCAGCAGGACGCGGCCGAGGCGGCCCTGCGCCTGGGCGAGGTCGTCCGCGGCCCCGGACAGCGACAGCTCGACGCCCGGGGGCAGCGAGTCGCGCATGGGGTCGATCAGGTCGCCGCGGATCGCCGCCACGGCGTCCTCCAAGGCCATCGACTCGGGCGGCGACACCCGGATGGTGATCCCGCGACGTCGCTCGATCCGACGGATCTGGGTGGGGCCCGCGCGCTCCTGCACGTCGGCCAGCGCCGCGAGCGGGACGACCGTGCCCGCGGGCGTGGCGATGGCGGCGGTCGCGAGCGCTTCGTTCGAGGTCAGGCCGCCCCCCTCGGGCCGCACCACGACGTCGAGCTTGGGGCGCCCGTCCCGGGCCAGCTCGCCGACGATGCGTCCGTCGATCAGCGCGTCCACGGCCGCCCCGAGCTCCGCCCCGCTCATGCCGTGCTTGGCGAGCTCGTCGCGGCGGGGCGCCACGTGGAACTCCGGCGACCCGAGATCGAGGCCCGGGATCGGCCGCACCTGGGCGCCCGGGATGGCCTCCGAGGCCGCCCCCATGAGCCGCCCGCCCGTGGCCGCGATCGCCCCGAGGTCGGCGCCGGTGACGTCCACGTCGACCCCCCGGGAGCTCGCGAGCCCGCGCCCGAACAGGCTCGCCTGGGAGGCGAAGCCGAACACGCCGGGGATCTCCGACTGCGCCCGGCGGTAGAAGTTCACGAGGTCGCCGATCCGGGCGGGGTCGTCGGCCTCGGCGCCCATGAACGCGAACCCCGCGCGCGCCACGAAGAAGCTGCGTCCCACCGCGGGCGCGCCGTCGATCTCGACGCCGCGGTGCCGCTCCATCCGGTCCTGGAACGCCTGGCCGATCGTCGTCATCTCCGCCACGGAGTAGGACGCCGGGGGCATCAGCACCCCGAACAGGAAGTTCCGGTTGCCCTGGGGGAGGTACTCCATGGGGGGGAGCAGGGCGAGCGCGACCGCCGCCATCGCCGCCGGGGCGCCGAACGCGACGACCGCCGACAGGGGCGTCGACCGCGTCATGCGCTCCACGACCGCCCCGAGCCGGGCCGCGCCCCGCCGCACCCGCGACCGCCCGCGCTCCGCTTCGTCGTCGTCGCCGTCGGCTCGCCGACGCACCGACAGTACGCGGCCCGCGAAGCTCGGGATGACGATCACGGAGGCGACCAGCGACAACGAGACCGCCAGGGACACCGCCACCGCGATGTCCCGCAGCAGGTGGCCGACCTTGTCCTCCCACGCGATCACGGGCAGGAACACGGCGACGGTCGTGAGCGTCGACGCGACGATCGCCCCCCAGACCTCCTTCGTGCCGCGCAGGGCCGCGTCGGCCGCGCTCGCCGTCCGGCTCCGGGCGAGGTCGATGCTCTCGAGCACCACGATCGCGTTGTCCACGACCATGCCCACCGCGAACGCCATCCCGGCGAGGGACACCACGTTGAGGGTGCGCCCCAGCAGCGACATCCCCAGGGCGGTGCCGACGACGCACACGGGGATCGTGAGCGAGACGAGGGCGGCCGATCGCACCGAGCCCAGGAAGAGCAGGAGCACGAGCGCGGCGAGGCTGCCGCCGATGAGGAGGTTCTGGCGCACGAGGCCGAGCGCGCCGTTGATGTAGCCCGTCTGGTCGCCGGCCATGTAGATGTCGAGGCCCTTCGGCTCCATCTGCTCCACCTGCACGGCCGCGACCGCGTCCCGGATCTTCCCGGTCACCTCGAGGACGTTCGATCCGACCTCGCGCCGGAACAGCATCGCCATGGACTCGTGATCGCCCCCGAACACCTTCGCGCCGGCCTTGCGCAGGCCGGTGGTGACGCTCGCGACGTCCCCCAGGCGGACGGGGGCGAGCCCCGCGCCCCCGGGCTTGAGCACGAGCGCCTCGAACCCGCCGAGATCGGCGGGCGTCGCCAGGGTGCGCACGGCGTAGCGACGCTTGCCGAGGTCCAGATCCCCCCCGGAGCTGTCCACGAGCTCGGCCTGCACCGAGCGGATGAGCCGCGTGAGGGGGACGCCGCGGGCGGCGAGGGCCTCCGGTCGGTACGAGACCACCACCTCGGTGTCCCGACCCCCGAAGAAGTCGATCCGCGCGACCCCGGGGATGCGCTCGAGGCGGGGGAGCACGGCGTCTTCGATCCAGGTGCGGTACTCCGCCACGGGGCCCTTGTCCGGGCGCTGAACGAGCACGACGGCCAGGGGCGGACCGCTCGCGTCGGCGGTGGAGACCACCGGCTCCCGCGCCGACTCGGGGTACCCGGGGATCTGGACGAGGCGGTTCGTCACGCGGACCAGGGCGTCGTCGATGTCGGTGCCCACCTCGAACTCGAGGTCCACCGACCCCCGGCCCATGTTCGCCTCGGCGTTCATGCGCACCAGGCCGCGCAGGCCCTTCAGCACGTCCTCCTGCTCCTGGATGATCTCGCGCTCGATCTCCGGGGGGGACGCCCCGGGCCAGGAGGTGTTCACCGAGAGCACGGGCAACAGCACGTCCGGGGTGAGCTGGATCGGCAGCCCGGTGATGCTCAGCACGCCGAACAGCAGCACGAACGCGAGGCCCGACAGCACGGCCACGGGGCGCCGGATCGCCTCTTCGATGAGGCTTCCCATCAGGGGGCCGCGGGGTCGCCGAGCACGCGCACGGCCTGGTCGGGGCGGAGCCGCTCGTTCCCGCGCACGACCACGGAGGCGCCGGGCTCGACCCCGCGCACGACCATCTCGGTGGGCGACTTGAACGACACCGTGACCGGCGTCGCCACTGCCTTGCCGTCGACGACGCGGAAGACTCGGGCGCCCCGGGGGCCGCTGAGGACGGCGTCGCGCGGCACCATCGCCCCCTCGACGCTCGCGGTCTGGACGTCCAGCAGGACGGTCACCGGCGCCCCCGGCACCAGGCCGTCGGCCGCCTCCGCGGACGGGGAGATCCGGAGGCGCGCGGTCCGCGTCGTGGGGTCGAGGACGGGGACGATGGCGGCGATGGTGCCCGGGGCCTCGCCCTTGCGCGGGCGCTTGATGCGGACGGGGGTCCCCTCGGCGAGCATCCACACCAACGAGGCGTCCACGTCGACGAGCACGTCGAGCGACGTGGTGCTCGCGAGCTCCAGGAGGACGCGGCCGGGCACGACCCAATCGCCCGGGTCGACGTGGCGGCGGGTCACGATGCCGTTGAACGGGGCGACGATCGTGTGGCGTCGGAGCACCGCCAGGGAGAGGGAGACCCGGGCCTCCAGGCTCGCGAGCCGGGCGTGCAGGCGGCCGACCTCGGCGCGCACGGCGTCGAGCTCCGCGCCCGCCAGCAGCGACGCGTCGATCTGCTCGTAGCGGGTGAGGTCGGCCTCGGCCCGCAGGAGCTCGACCCGGGTCTCCACCACGGCGGCTTCGGCGGCGGCGAGCTCGGCCCGGGCGACGCTGTCGTCGATGCGCACGAGCGTGCGGCCGGCGGGGACCCGCTCCCCCTCGAGCGCGTCGAGCTGAACGATCGGGCCGTCGGCGCCGAGGGCGAGCTCGGCGTGGTGGCGGGTGCGGACCTCACCCAGGATCTCGAAGGTGCGATCGAGGCTCGGGGGGGCCGCGGCGACGACCTCGACCGGGGCGGGCGGGCGCTCGGGCGGGCCCCCGGCGCCGGGAGCCGCCGTCTCGGTGGACGGGCACCCGAGCAGGGCGAGCGCGAGCAGGACGGGGGCGGACGTGCGCACGGGTCGGGGATGGTACCGCGATCAGATCCCCAGGCGTCTTCCGGGGCGCGGATGAGCCGACCGCGGGGCCGGGTAGGCTCCGGCCATGACGCTGATTCACTACGGCTGGGACGTGTCCCCCTACTCCGCGAAGACGCGCACGTACCTGCGGTTCAAGGGCATCCCCCACGAGGATCGGCACCCCACCGCCCGGACGCTGCTGCGCACGATCGCGAAGGCCGTGGGCAAGCCCGTCATGCCGACGATCCACGAGCCGGGGCCGGGCGGCGGATCGTGGATGCAGGACACGTCGGACATCATCGACGCGCTCGAGGCCCGCCGGCCGGAGCCTTCGATCCACCCCCCCGGGCCGACCCAGCGCCTCGCGTCCTACCTGATGGAGCTGCACGCCGACGAGTGGCTGCCGACCGTGATCATGCACACCCGCTGGAACTACCCGGACAGCACCGCGTTCGCCATCGACGAGTTCGCCCGGGAGGGCCTGCCGGGGTGGCCCCGGTTCGTGGCCCGGCGGCTGATCAAGCCCATGGCCGACAAGATGGCCGCGTACCGTCCGAAGCTGGGCATCTCCGAGGCGACCGTGCCGGGGATCGAGGCCTATACGAAGGAGCTGATCGCGCGGCTCGAGGTGCACTTCGCGGCGCACGACCACCTGCTGGGGGAGCGGCCCTGCCTCGGCGACTTCGCGCTGTTCGGGCCGCTGTGGGCGCACGTGTGGCGGGATCCGGGGACGCGGGCGTGGTTCGACGAGGCCCCCGCCGTCGTCGCCTGGCTCGACCGGATGCAGTCGCCGGGTGAGCCGGGGGCGTGGCCGGCCGCCGACGCCGTGCCGGAGACGCTCGACGCCGTGTACCGCACGATGTTCGAGGAGCAGTGGGCCTACCTCGCGGACCTGGTCCGGGTGATCGACGCGTGGGCGGCCGAGCACCCCGACGCGACGCGCCTGCCCCGCGTCCTGGGCGACCAGGAGTTCGTCTTCGGCGGGTGCGCGGGGACGCGTCGGCTGATCACCTTCAGCCAGTGGATGCTGCAGCGCGCGCTGGACGTCCACGCCGCGGCCGACGGGGCCGCCGACCCCTGGCTCGAGCGGGTCGGCGGGCTCGACGCGATGCGGCTGCGCGTGACCCACCGCACCCGCCGCGAGGACTTCAAGGAGGTGCTCGTGCGCACCCCCGCCGAGGCGCTCGCCTCGTGATCGGGCGTCGCTTCGTCCTCGGCGCGGTGGCCGCGACCCTGCTCGGCTGCTCGTCGGGTCCGCCCCCGCAGGCCGCCGAGTCGCCGTCCCCGACCGCGCCCCCGGCTCCTTCGCCCGCGACGCCCACCGATCCGTACGTCGTCGTGCTGGGCACGGCCCAGGACGCGGGCCGACCCCAGGCCGCCTGCCGCAAGGACTGCTGCCGCGCCGTGCGGGCCGACCCGTCGCTCCGTCGCCGGGTCGCGTCGCTCGGGATCGTCGACCCCCGCAGCGGATCGCGGTGGCTCGTCGAGGCGACGCCCGACCTCCCCGCCCAGCTCCAAGCGCTCGCGGAGGCCGCCCCGTCCGCGCCCACCGACGTGCCCACGGGCATCCTTCTGACCCACGCCCACATCGGGCACTACACCGGCCTCGTGCACCTCGGCCGCGAGGCCATGGGCGCGGACGCCGTCCCGGTGCACGTCATGCCCCGGCTCGCGTCGTTCCTCGAAGCGAACGGCCCGTGGTCCCAGCTGGTGGCTCTCCGCAACGTGGCCCTGCGCCCGCTCGATCCCGCGACGCCGACCGAGCTCGCGCCCGAGCTGACGGTCGAGGCGCTGGAGGTGCCCCACCGCGACGAGTTCTCGGAGACGGTCGCGTTCGTGGTGCGGGGTCCCCGTCGGTCGGTCCTGTGGCTGCCCGACATCGACAAGTGGGAGCGTTGGGAGCGGCCGATCGAGGAGGTCGTGGCGTCGGTGGACGTCGCGTACGTCGACGGGACCTTCTTCGCGGACGGGGAGATCGCCCGCCCGATGGCGGAGATCCCGCACCCGTTCATCGCCGAGACCCTGGAGCGCATGGCGCCCCTGCCCGACGACGAGCGCGCCAAGGTGCGGTTCGTCCACCTCAACCACACCAACCCCGCCCTCGATCCCGCGTCGGCGGCGGCCCAGCGCGTGCGCGGCGCCGGGTTCCGGCTCGCCGTGCGGGGGGAGATGGTCCCGCTCGGCGAGTAGGAGGAGCTCTCGGCGCCGAGCGAATCGGTCACCGCAGTGACCAGGCGAGATATTCCATGCTCTCGCAACATCTCCACAACCTCAAGGGCGTCGACTCCCGTCGCCATGACTCGCCCAGCCTTCGCCTTCGCCCTCTCCGCCGTCCTCTGCGCGGGCTGCTACGCCGAGCCCATCGGGGGCCCGGCGACGCCGCCCCTCGCCGATCCCGATCCCGACGAGCCCGCGGTCGACGACGACGACGCGACCGACGACGACGACGCGCCGGACGACGACGACGCGGCCCCTCCCGTCGACGACGCGGAGATCGTGCGCAGCACCCTGCCGTCGACGCTCGCTTGCGGAGAGAGCACGACCGCCACGGTCACCGTTCGCAACGTCGGCACGGCCGTGTGGACGCGCGCGTCGGGCTTCAAGCTCGGCGCGGTCGACGACTCCGACCCCTTCGTCGGGCCCGATCCCCGCGTGTGGCTGGGCGACGGCGACTCGGTCCCCCCCGGGGCGACGTGGACGTTCACGCTCGACATGACCGCCCCCGACGAGGCGGGCTCCTACATCACCGACTGGCGCATGGTCCACGAGGCCGTGCGCTGGTTCGGGCAGGTGGAGGCGGCGATGGTGGAGGTGGAGTGCAGCGCCCAGGCGTGGGTCCAGGTGGCCTGCGCCCGCAACGGCTCCGAGATCTGCGACGACGAGGTGTTCGGGATCGATCCGGGCGTCACCTACGGCGTCGAGTGCGTCGGGCCCAACGGCGGGATCGGCTACGTCGCCACGAACACCGGCCCCGCCCAGTCCGACGGCATGCACCGCTGCCAGGGGTGGGAGGACGCGGGCCAGGACGCGTGGGATCACCTCGACTACGTCGATCAGCTCCTGTGCGACACCGCCGGGGAGGTGCTCGCGCTCGATCTCGGGCCGTGGTCGGGCGGGTACCTGTGGTTCGGGTCCCACGATCACCCCGCGGGCGGCGGCCACATGACCAACATCTGTCTGGTCGAACTCGCCCCGTAGGGCGTAGAACTTGATATACGGGCCGACGGTCCCACCTCGTCCTATCGTGCTTCTCCGGGTCTCCATGCGTCGCTTCGTCTCCCTGCTCGTCCCCCTCGTCGTCCTGCTGGGCGGCTGCGAAGGCGTGGACGGAGTCGCCGAGCCCACGCCCCCGGAGAACGTCGAGCCCACGCCCGAGCCCTGCACGCTCGCGGCGACCCTCGAGGTCGACCGTCCCCGCGGGGTGTTCCCGATGCCGATGCACGCCGAGGTCGTGGCCACCTGCGCCGGCGACGACTTCGAAGTCGCCTGGGCCGCGGGCGACGGCACGACCGCCGCGGGGCCCGTGCTGGACCACGTGTACATCGGCTCGGGGGAGTACGAGCTGACCGCCGTGGCGACGTCCGGGGGCGTCACCGTCGACCTCGCCGCGACGATCGAGGTCGGCCGGCCGGACTGCCCGCGCGTGGGCGACAGCGTCGTCCTCGGCGCCACCGCGTCCGACGAGCTCGACGAAGCGTCGGGGCTCGCCCACAGCCGCAAGGACTCCGGGATCCTCTGGACGCACAACGACTCCGGGGACAGCCCCCGGCTCTTCGCCATGTCCACCGAAGGCGAGCACCTCGGCACGTTCGAGCTCGAGGACGCGGTCGAGGGGGACTGGGAGGACTCGACGATCGGCGTCGATCCCACCACCGGCGAGACGCGGCTGTACATCGGCGACGTGGGGGACAACGCCCACTCCCGCGAGACCGTCCTCGTGCACATCGTCGACGAGCCGGACCTCGACCCCGCGGGCGGCGACCAGAGCGCGACGATCGAGGAGTACACGACGATCGAGATCGACTACCCGGACGGCGCCTCCCTGGACTCGGAGACCCTGCTCTTCGACCCCGTGACCGGCGACCTCTACCTCGTGGCCGAGTCCGACGCAGGCGACGTCGACCTCTACCGCAAGGCCGCTCCCCACGAGCCGGGCTCCCGCAGCACCGCGGAGCGGGTCGCGAACCTGAACCTCGACGGCAAGGCGACGGGCGGCGACTTCGCCCCCGACGGCCACCTGATCGTCGTGCGCACCGGCGCCACCGCCTACATCTGGGTCCGGGACCGGAGCAAGGAGTTCGTGGAGAACCTCTTCGCGGAGCCGTGCTCGGTCGTGCTGCCCGAAGAGATCCGCGGCGAGGGGCTGGCCTTCTCGGTGGACGGCGACGGCTTCTTCACCGTGAGCGAGGAGACGCACCAGCCGATCCACTTCACGCGCGTCGAGCCGCCCGAGCAGCCGTGCCTCACGCTCGAGGCGCACATCGTCGCCACGCCGCCCGGCGGCTCCGCGCCCGTGGACGTGAGCTTCTCCCTCGACCAGGAGTGCATCTTCGACGAGCTGGTCTCCGTGGCGTGGGACCTCGGCGACGGCAGCGACCCCATCACCGAGCCCGCGCACATCGTCAGCTACCTCTCCGAGGGGACGCACACCGTCCGCGTCGACATCGAAGACGCCACCGGCGCCATCTCGGCCGACGAGCTGACCTTCGAGGTCACCCCCCAGGTCTGCCCCACGCTCGGCGACGTCGAGGAGTGGGGCAACGTGGACTCGGGCCGCGTCGTGGAGGCGTCGGGGCTCGCGCACAGCTTCCTGAACCCGGGCGTCCTGTGGACCCACAACGACTCGGGCTCCGACTCCGAGCTGTTCGCGGTGGGCGAGGACGGGGCGAACCTCGGCACGTGGACCCTGGAGGACGACTCCCGGGACTGGGAGGACCTGGCCACGGGCTTCAACCTCGAGCTCAACGCCCAGGCGCTGTACGTCGGCGACGTGGGCGACAACAACACCGCGCGGGACGACATCAAGATCTACATCGTCCCGGAGCCCGTGGTGAACCTCGGCGAGGAGGACGTGGAGGAGACGGTCACCGACTTCGGTCTGATGACCCTCACGTACCCCGACGGCGCCCACAACTGCGAGTCGATCCTCATCGACCCCATCACCGGCGCGCTCCTCCTGATCACCAAGAACTCGACCGGCGACTCGTCCGTCTACAAGAAGGACGCGCCCCACACGGACGGGTGGGAGGGCGACCTCGACCACGTCGTCGACATCGACTTCTCCCAGGCCCCGTTCCGCGGCAGCCGGTCCACGACGGCGGCGGACATCCACCCCGACGGCCACCTCATCGCGGTGCGCACCTACTCGGACGTGTGGCTCTTCCGTCGGGACGTCACCGAGGACCTGGTCACCACGTTCCAGCGCGAGCCGTGCGACGGCGACGCCCCCAGTGAGCAGCAGGGGGAGTCCATCGCCTTCTCCACGGACGGCGCCGGCTACATCGTCGTCTCCGAGGGCGACCACCAGCCGATCAAGTACCGGGCCGTCGTCCCCGTCCCCGAGGAGTAGGTTGGAGAGGTGCGTCGCGCCCTCCCCGTCCTGATCCTCCTGGGCTGCACCCCCACGGCCGGCCCGATCCTCGACCCCGGCGATCCCCCGCCCGACCGGACCCCCGCCCCGGACTGGCCCGAGGTCCTGGTCACCGAGATCCACGAGGGCCCGGACTGGATCGAGCTCTTCAACCCCGGCGACGAAGCCGTGGACCTCGCGGGCTGGGGCCTCTCCGACGACCCCGACGAGCCCCGTCGCCACGTCCTCTCGGGCTCGCTCGGTCCCGCCGCCTTCCTGGTCGTCCCGGCCGTGGGGGCGGACGGCGAGGGGGGCGCGCCCTTCGGCCTCGACCCCGGGGGCGAGGAGATCCACCTCACCGCGCCGGACGGCCGCGTCATCGACGCCCTGGTCTTCGGGCCCCAGGTGGAGGACGTGTCCTTCGGTCGCCCCCAGCCGGTCGCGCGCAGCACGGTGCTGGGCCCGGGCGACGCGGCCGACGTGGTGCCCGGCGCGGACCTCGACCCGATCGAGGCGATCCTCCCGGTCGGGTACGACGACGGCGGGGGTCCCGTGGGCAACCTCGCGCTCGGTCGGGAGACCACGCAGTCGTCCAACGGGTACGGCCGCACCGGCGCCCAGGCGGTGGACGGCGACCTGTCGACGTTCAGCCACACCGGCGACGGCGACCTCGAGTCGTGGTGGGAGGTCGACCTCGGCACCTCCGCGCGCGTCGCCGAGGTGCGCATCTTCAACCGCATCGGCTGCTGCCCTCACCGGCTGTACAACCTCGACGTCTCCCTGCTCGACGCCGCGGGCGAGGTCGTGTGGGCCTGGGACCGGTTCAACCCCACCGCGGACACCCCCGTGGACCCGGGCCCCGAGCACGTCTTCGAGCTCGACCCGACCGTCGGGCGGTTCCTCCGCGTGGAGAAGACGGCGGTCGGGGGCTCCGGGAGCAGCGAGTGGATGTCGCTGGCGGAGGTGGAGGTCACGGGCGCGCCCGCCGCCCCCTTCGCCGACCGGCTCGCGACCGAGGTGCGGCCCGCGGAGGACCGCGTGTGGATTCAAGTGCCTGCGCCGGAGCCCGTCGAGGGGGAGGGGACCGTGCGCTGGGTGCTGACGGTGGAGGCCGACGACGCCTGGCGCGTCGAGGCGCCCGCCGGGGTGGTGTCCGGGGGCCTGGGCGACGACGGGACGGTCGAGGGGCCCGCCGAGCCCCTGCGCACCGGGGAGATCGTGCTCGGCACGCGCGTGCCCGACGCGCTGAGCGTGGAGGTGGTGAACGTCGCGGCGGACGACGTGGACTTCTTCGCGTCGGTCGAGCTCGTCGCGGAGGACATCGTCACGGAGCGCGACGGGGAGGCCTGGTTCGCCGTGCCCACTCCGGGGGCCCCCAACGGGACCGGCTTCGCGGGCTTCGTCGCGCCGCCGGAGGTCGATCCGCCCCGCGGCTTCTTCGGGGCGCCGTTCGACGCGGCGGTGGGCTCGTCCACGCCCGAAGCGTTGCTCGTCTACACCCTGGACGGCTCCGTGCCGACGCTGGACAACGGGGTTCAGGTCCCCGGCGGGGGGGACGGCCCGATCGTCGACCTGCCGGTGGCGACCACCGGGATCCTCCGCGCCGCCGCCTTCCGCGAGGGCTGGGAGCCGTCCGAGGTCGTGACCCACACCTGGATCTTCCCCGCCGACGTGCTCCTGCAGCCCGACGACCCGGAGGGGTTCCCGGCCGCCTGGGACGGCCTCTCCCAGCCCCCCGCGGCGGCGGACTACGGCATGGATCCCGACGTCGTGAACGACCCGGACACGGCGGCCGAGCTGCTCGCCGGGCTCACGTCGATCCGCACGATGTCGATCGTGATGCCCCGCGAAGACCTCTTCGGCGACGAGGGCATCTACGTCCACTCCCAGCAGCGGGGCGCGGCCTGGGAGCGGGCGGCGTCGGTGGAGATCCTCGAGCCCGACGGCAGCACCGGCGTCGCGACGCTCGCGGGCGTCCGCATCCACGGCTACGGGTGGCGGCCCCACAGCAATACGCGCAAGCACGCGCTGCGCCTCGAGTTCCGCTCGCGGTACGGGCCCACGAAGCTCGAGTACCCGCTCTTCGAGGACGCGCCGGTGGACCGCTTCGACTCGATCGTCCTGCGCTGCCAGGGCAGCCGCGGCTGGCAGGACTTCCGGGACCCGGAGCAGTCGCAGTACATCCGCGACTCCTTCGCCCGGGACACCGCGGCGGCCATGGGGAAGGTCGACGGCCACGCGACCTACGTGCACCTGTATCTCAACGGGCTCTACTGGGGCCTCTACAACCCGGTGGAGCGCCCGGACGCGGACTTCGGCGCGGAGTACTTCGGGGGCGTCGCCGACGACTACGACGCGATCAATCGGCGCACCACCACCAACGAGGCGATCGACGGCACCCTCGACGCCTACTACCAGCTGCTCGCGCTCGCGGACGGCCCCGTCGACACCCCCGAGGGCCTCGCCGCGGTGGAGGCGATGCTCGATCTGGACGACCTGATCGACTACATGCTGATCCACCAGTACACGGCCAACCGCGACGGCCCCGAGCGGTTCAACCACAACAACATGCGGGGCGTGCGGCGCCGCCCCGACGGGCTGTTCCGGTGGTTCGTCTGGGACATGGAGTACTCGCTCTGGTACGCCGAGGACCACATCAACATCGACGTGGACGTCGCGGGCAGCATCAGCCACGTCTACGCGCGGCTGCGCGCCGTCCCCGAGTTCCGAGCCCGCTACGCCGAGCGCGCGGCGCTGCACCTGGGCCCCGGGGGCGCCCTGTCCGCGGACCTCGCGCTCGCCCGCTACGAGGCCCGCGCCGAGGAGATCTACACGGCCGTGCTCGGCGAGTCGGCGCGCTGGGGGGACGCCGACCGCGCGGTCCCGTACACCCGCGACGTGGAGTGGGCCGAGGAGCGTCGGCGGCTCACCGAGGAGTTCTTCCCGTTCCGGACGGACGTCCTCATCGGGCAGCTGCAGGCTGCCGGGTTGATGGACTGAGGGGGGTCGCTCTGGCCCCGCGAACCGCGGGGCGAGCCGTCATCAGAAGAAGCCGCCGCCCTGCAGCGAGACGTGCAGGACGTAGACGGCGCCGGTCTCCACCGGCCACTCCTTGAACGGGCCCCGGTCGCCCTCCTCTTCGAAGCTCGGCTGCACCACGTCGCCGAAGAACCCGTCGGACGCGGCGTGCAGATCGAACGCCTGGATCGGGTTCGACGCCCCGTAGATCCCGGCGCCGAAGGTCCCGTCGTAGCTCGTCTCGAAGACCCAGAACGAGTCCTCGGCGGCCGTGTTGTTGTCCTGCAGGTACGGCTCGCGGACGCCCTCCGGGAAGATGCCCATGGGGGCGGCGCGATCGGGGGTGCTGTGGTCGCCGTCGATCGTCCAGTCGCCGGGGGACGGGTCGTCGCCCGGATCCGGGACCGGGATCGGGGCGTCGCCGTCGTCGTCGTCCGCGGCGTCGTCGTCGTCCGCGGCGTCGTCGTCGTCCGCGGCGTCGTCGTCGTCCACGGCGTCGTCGTCGTCGGTCTGGGGGGGACAGCCCGGCAGGGCGAGCGCCAGCAGCGGCAGGAGGAGGCGAAGGGGACGGAGGCTCATGCCTCCACGGTAGCGCGGGGGGCTCAGAACACGAACGACAGGGACACGGAGCCGCCCTCGCGGGTGGGCGCGGCCCCGAACCCGACCAGGCGGAGGCGGGGCCCGGGGAGCGCGGAGGCTCGCCTGCGGATCACCCGCCGTCGGGCGCGCTTGAGGCGGTCCCGGGCGTACTTCGCTTCGGCCATCACGACCGACGCCCCGGCGATCGCCATCCCCATCCCCGACCCGGTGATGAAGAAGTCGGGGCCGCTGCCGTACGTCACCTGGAAGAGCGGCAGGCCGATGATCATCATCGCGGCGCCGCTCAGCCCGAACACGAACCCGAACTTCATCGGGTCGTTGGCCTCGGACCACCCCTCGGCGTCGAGCGCCCGCATGGCGCCCCCGGCGGCGGCCCCGAAGGAGCCGATGAGCAGCCCGCTCCCCGCGAAGTACGCGGGATAGGCGGGGGAGCCGTCGTACAGGAAGGGCAGCGACCCGAACATGATCGTCATGCCGATCGTGAGCATCGGGATCGTGGGCGCGACCGCCGCGACGTGGGCCTCGTCGGCCATCGCGTAGCGGTGCGTGAGCTCGCTGCGCGACAGGCCTTGGAGGTGGCTGGGGATGCGGGCGCCCTCGTCGGGCTCGTACTCGACCACGGGGGGCGGCGGCCGGTCCTCGGGCTTCGCGGGGATCACCTCCATGCGGAGGAGCTGGGCGGCGAGGAACTCGATGACGCGGCCGTCTTCGAGCCCGAGGAGGATGAAGTCGCGCTCGCGCTCGAGCAGGACGCCGTCGTAGACCTCGCCCGCGGTGGTGACCACCCGCCGCCACTCGTACTCGGTCTCGGCGGCCCCGGACGTGCCCGCGAGCAGCAGCGTGGCGGTCAGCAGGGCGAGGGCGACGAGCGATCGGGCAGGCATGTGCCCCCCGTCTTCACGATTCGTGCCGCGGGGCCGGGTCGTTCAGGCGATCGCGGTCATCGCGCGCTCGGCCAGGGCGGTGATGGTCAGCGCCGGGTTGACCCCGGGGTTGGCCGACACGGCCGAGCCGTCGATCACGTAGAGGCCGTCGTACCCGAAGGCCGCGTGCTGAGCGTCGATCACTCCGTCGTCGGCGGACGTCCCCATGCAGCAGCCGCCCAGGATGTGGGCCGTGGTCGGGTTGCCGAGCAGCGTCTCCGGCGCGAGCGTCATGAGCACTCCGCCGACCTTGGCGGCGAACCGCTCGCCGAGGTCCATCGCTTCGGGCATGAACGCCCGGGGCGGGTTGTCGGGATCGTCGAGCTCCGTCACCAGCCCGCGACGGAACCCGGTGAAGACGTCGCGGCCGAGGCGGAGGGTGAGGGTCCCCTCGAGCGTCCGCATGTAGAGCAGGACCTGGCTCTGCTTGGCCCAGTCCCCGACCGTGAGGGCGCGGGACCACATGCCGGGGCGTCGCAGGAGCATCCCCGCCGCCCCCGCCACGCGCGTCACGGCGTTCGATCCGGGGGACAGCGGCAGCGCCATCGTGCGGAAGAAGCCGGACCCCGCGGCGTACCGCACCGGCTCGATGTGGCTGTGCTCGTCCGTGTGCAGGATCGAGGTGATGGCGGGGCCGCGGCTGAAGTCGAGCTCCGGGTCCGGGGCGACGATCCCGAACAGCGCCTCGCTGTTGGTGCGCACGTCGCGGCCGAGCTTGTCGGACAGGCGCGGCAGGCCCCGGGGGTCCTCCTTCATGCGCAGGAGCAGCGGCAGCGTGCCCATGACCCCGGCCGCGAGGATCACGCGGTCGGCGGTGAAGGCCTGCTCGTCGCGGGGGCCGTAGGCGGCGCGCGTCTCCACGCGGTAGCCGCCCCCGTCGGCGGCTCGCAGGGCCACGACCTCGGTGCCCGAGCGCACGGTGACGCCGAGGGCCTCGGCGAGGTGCAGGTAGTTCCGGTCGAGGGTGTTCTTCGCGCCCACCCGGCAGCCCGTCATGCAGCCGCCGCAGTCGTTGCAGCCCGTGCGGGCCGGGCCCTTGCCGTCGAAGTACGGGTCGGGGACCTCCGCGTCCGGCTCGCCGAAGAAGACGCCGAGCCGCGCGGGCTCGAAGCGGTCCCCCCGGCCCACGTCCTTCGCGATGCCCTCGAGGACGTCGTCGCCGATCGTGCGGCGGGGGTAGGTCGCGGCCCCGAGCATGCGCAGCGCCGTCTCGTAGTGGGGCGCCAGCTCGGCCTTCCAGTCGCCGAGGTGGGCCCAGGACTCCGCGGCGAAGAAGTCGTCCTTCGGCGTGGGGAGCGTGTTCGCGTACGTCAGCGAGCCGCCGCCGACGCCCACCCCGTGCAGGATCGTGATGTGGCGGAAGAACGACATCTGGAAGATCCCGCGCATCCCCAGCCCGGGCTTCCACATCCAGTTGCGCAGGTCCCAGTTCGACTTCGCGAAGTCGTCCTTGGTGAAGCGTCGGCCCTTCTCCAGCACCAGGACCCGGTGCCCTTTCTCGGCGAGCCGGAGCGCCGACACGCTCCCCCCGAAGCCCGAGCCCACGATGATCCAGTCGAAGTGCGTCATGAGCGGAGCCTGCCACACGGCGGGGGTTGACCAGGCCCGTGAGAGGGGTCATGGTGTTCGAACCGTGACGCGCACCTGCCTGCACCATCATCACCACCACCCCGACGGGGCTGTGTAGTGGTGTAGGCGAACCCGCCGAACGAACAACGCCACCGCGCCGGCCCCGGGATCGAGGCCGGCGCGGGCGGTTCTGCGCGCGACGGTCTCCCCCCGGGGTCGGCTCAGAAGAGAGCCGGACATGTCCCTCGCCCTTTCCTCCCCCCTCCCCGCGGCGGCCGCCCGCGGCCTGCGGTTCGCCCTGCCCAAGGGCCGCATGCAGGGCGGGATCGAGCGCCTCCTCGCCGACGCCGGGCTCCCCGTCGCGGGCAGCGAGCGCGGCTACCGTCCGTCGATCCCCCTGGCGGGGGCGACGGCGAAGCTCCTGAAGCCCAAGAACGTCGTGCCCATGCTGGCGGCGGGGACCCGCGACGTGGGCTTCTGCGGCTCGGACCTCGTGGCGGAGCTCGGCGCCGACGCATCCGTGGTGGAGCTGCTGGACACGGGGCTGGACCCCGTCCGCATCGTCGCCGCCGCGCCCGCCGCGCTCCTCGAGGCCGGCCGACTGCCGCGCCGGCCGCTGGTGGTGGCCACCGAGTACCCGGCCCTGACCCGGGCGTGGGCGGACGCGCGGGGCGTCGACTGCTCCATCCTGCGGACCTTCGGCGCGACCGAGGTCTTCCCCCCCGAAGACGCCGACCTGATCGTGGACAACACCGCCACCGGGGCCACACTGGCGGCCCAGGGCCTCGTGGTCGTCGACGAGCTGCTCCGGTCCTCCACCAAGGTCTACGCGTCCGCCGCCGCCTGGGCCGATCCCGCCCGCCGACGCGCGCTCCAGGACCTCGTGCTGCTGCTCCGCTCCGTGATCGCCGCCCGCTCCCGGGCGTTGGTCGAGGTCAACGTGAGCCCCGACGCCTTCGAGGCGGTGGTGGCGGTGCTGCCGTGCATGCGCGAGCCGACGGTGGCGACGCTCTACGGCGGCGCCGGCTACGCCGTGAAGGCCGCCGTCCCGCGGTCCGAGCTCCCGGTGCTGATCCCCCTGCTCAAGGCCCGGGGCGCGTCGGACATCGTGGTCTCGGCCCCCGAAGGGATCGTCCCGTGATCGCCCCCCGCCCCGGCCTCGCGACCCGCCCCTACTCCGTGCCCTCCCCGGGCCTTCCGATCGACCTGCGGCTCGACGGAAACGAGGGGAGTCGCCCCGATCCGACGCTCTTCGACGTCCTCGTCCCGGACCCCGCGGTCCTGCGGGCCTACCCCGACGCCCGACCGCTCGAGGCCCGCCTCGGGCGCCGGTTCGACGTGGAGCCCGACCGGGTCTTCGTGGCGGCGGGCGCCGACGAGGTCCTCGACCGGCTCTGCCGGGCCTTCCTGGCCCCCGGACGCAGGGCGGTGCTCCCCGCGCCGGGATTCGAGATGCTCGATCGGTACGCCGCGCTCGCGGGGGCGGACGTGACCGCGCCCCCCTGGCCCGACGGCCCCTTCCCGTGCGACGCGGTGCTCGCCGCGCCGCGGCCCTCGCTGGTCGCGGTGACCTCCCCGAACAACCCCACCGGCGCGGTCGTGTCCGTCGCCGACATCCTCCGCCTCGCCGACGCCCGCCCCGACGCCCTGATCCTGCTGGACGCCGCGTACGTCGAGTTCGCGGACGAGGACCCGACCCGCGCCGTCCTCACGCGCCCCAACGTCGTGGTGGTCCGCACCCTGAGCAAGGCCTGGGGCCTGGCGGGCCTGCGCGTCGGCTTCGCCCTGGGGCCCCCGGGGGTGGTGCGCGCTCTGCGCTGCGCGGGCTCGCCGTACCCCGTCGGTTCGCTGTCCCTCGCGCTCGCCGCCGCGCGCCTCGAGCAGGGCGACGCCATGCGGCGCTTCGTGGCGGTCGTGCGGCGGGAGCGGGCCGCCCTGTCCGCGGCCCTCGCGGCGTCGGGCTTCGACGTCGTGCCGTCCCAGGCGAACTTCGTCTTCGCCCGGGGCGCGGACGCGGCGTGCCTCCAGCTCGGCCTCGCCCGCCGCGGGATCGCCGTGCGTCGGTTCCCCGGACGCCCGGGGCTGGAGCGCGCGGTCCGGGTCGCCTGCCCCGGCGACGCCGACTCGTTCGCGAGGCTGCTGGCCGCGATCGAGGCCGAGCGATGAGGCGCGCGACGCTCGAGCGGGCCACCTCCGAAGTGCGGGTCGCGGTCACGCTGGACCTGGACGGCGAGGGGACCACCGACGTCGCCACCGGCGTCGGCTTCCTCGACCACCTCCTCACGGCGCTGGCGAGGCACGCCCGGTTCGACCTCCGGCTGCGCGCCGAGGGCGACCTGCACATCGACGACCACCACACCGCCGAGGACTGCGCCCTCGCGCTCGGCGCCGCGCTGGACGCCGCGCTGGGCGAGCGGCGAGGCATCGCGCGCTTCGGCGACGCGCACGTCCCCCTGGACGAGGCCCTGGCGAGGGCCGTGGTGGACCTGAGCGGCCGCCCCTGGCCGCAGATCGACCTCCAGCTGCGGCGCGAGGCGCTCGGCGGGCTGGCCTGCGAGAACGTCGAGCACGTCCTCGTGTCCCTGGCGATGTCGGCCCGCATGAACCTGCACGTGGACGTGATCCGCGGACGCAACGACCACCACAAGGCCGAGGCGGCGTTCAAGGCCGTCGCGCGCGCGCTCCGGGCCGCCGTGGCCCGCGACGGGGACGACGTCCCCAGCACGAAGGGAGTCCTGGGATGAGCGTCCTCGTCGTCGAGACCGGCGTCGCCAACACCGCGGCCGTGGTGGCGGCCCTGCGCCGCGCGGGCGCCGCCCCCGTCCTCGCCTCCGACCCGGCCGCCGTCGCCCGCGCGGAGCGGCTCGTGCTGCCCGGCGTCGGCGCCTTCGCGGCGGCGGCCGATCGGCTCGACGCGCTCGGGCTCACCGACGTCCTCCGCGCCCGGATCGCCGACGGTCGCCCGACGCTGGCGATCTGCCTCGGCCTGCAGCTGCTCGGGGTCGGGAGCGCGGAGTCCCCCGGCCGCCCCGGCCTCGGGGCCTTCGACGGCGTCGCCGGCCGGTTCCCGTCGGGCGATCTGCGCTGCCCGCACCTCGGCTGGAGCCCCGTGGCCGGCGGCGACCTCGTGCGCCCCGGCGCCGCCTGGTTCGCCCACTCCTACCGGTTCGAGGAGGCGCCCGGCGGCTGGATCCCGAGCTGGGCCGACCACGGCGGCCGGTTCGTGGCCGCGCTGCAGCGGGGCGCCGTCCTCGCCTGCCAGTTCCACCCCGAGCTGAGCGGGCCCTGGGGCGGGGACCTCATCGGCCGCTGGCTGAACGTGGAGGGCGCGTCGTGCCGTTTCGTCGCCTGATCCCGTGCCTCGACGTCCGCGCCGGGCGGGTCGTGAAGGGCGTCCGCTTCTCCGGGCTCCGGGACGCCGGGGACCCCGTGGCGGGGGGGGCCGCCCCCCCCCCCCCCCCCCCCCCCCCCCCCCGGGGCCCGGGCCCGCCCCCCCCCCCCCCCCCCCCCCCCCCCCCCCCCCCCCCCCCCCCC
>CAZEKB010000121.1:0-21780 GCA_964512225.1 uncultured Rickettsiales bacterium
CGGTGGGCGGTCTTGAGGACCTCGATCTCGTCGGTCTTCTCGGCGAGGACGCGGGCCGACTCCTTGGTGAGCTCGTCGCGGATGCGGACGACCTCGGAGCGGTGGGCGGTCTTGAGGAGCTCGAGCTCGTCGGTCTTCTCGGCGAGGACGCGGGAGGTCTCCTTGGTGAGCTCGTCGCGGACGCGGGCGAGCTCGGCGCGGTGGTCCGACTTCAGGAGCTCGGCTTCGTCGGTCTTCTCGGCGAGGACGCGGGAGGTCTCCTTGGTGAGCTCGTCGCGGACGCGGGCGAGCTCGGCGCGGTGGTCCGACTTCAGGAGCTCGGCTTCGTCGGTCTTCTCGGCGACGATGCGGGCCGTCTCCTTGGTGAGCTCGTCGCGGACGCGCGCCAGCTCGGCGCGGTGCGACGCCTTGAGGACCTCGGCCTCGTCCGTCTTCGACGCGAGCGCCCGGGCCGACTCGCCGGTGAGCTCGTCGCGGACGCGCGCCAGCTCGGTGCGGTGGGCGGTCTTGAGGAGCTCGAGCTCCTCGGTCTTCTCGGTGAGAACCCGCGTCGTCTCCCCGGTGAGTTCCTCGCGGACGCGGGCGAGCTCGGCGCGGTGGGCGGACTTGAGGACCTCGGCTTCGTCGGTCTTCTCGGCGACGACGCGCGACGTCTCCTTGGTGAGCTCGTCGCGGACGCGCGCCAGCTCGCTGCGGTGCGTCGCCTTGAGGACCTCGGCTTCGTCGGTCTTCTCGGCGACGACGCGCGACGTCTCCTTGGTGAGCTCGTCGCGGACGCGCGCCAGCTCGCTGCGGTGCGTCGCCTTGAGGACCTCGGCTTCGTCGGTCTTCTCGGCGACGACGCGCGACGTCTCCTTGGTGAGCTCCTCGCGGACGCGCGCGAGCTCGGCGCGGTGCGACGCCTTGAGGACCTCGGCCTCCTCGGTCTTCTCGGCCACGACGCGGGCGGTCTCGCTCGTCAGCTCGTCGCGGACGCGCGCCAGCTCGGTGCGGTGGGCGGTCTTGATCGCCTCCGCCTCGTCCGTCTTCTGCGCCGCGACCCGGGCGGTCTCGTTCGTGAGCTCGGTCCGGAGGCGGGCGATCTCGTCCCGGTGCGTCGCCCGCTGGAGGTCGACTTCGGCGTTGTGCTTCGCCAGCGAGCGCACGCTCTCCGCGGCCTGCTCGGCGACCACCCGGGCCAGCTCCTCCCGGGCCCGGACCTGCTGCTCCGTGAGCTCGGCCGCCTTCTTGTCCAGCTCGCCGGTGGCCATGGCGAGGCGCTCCCGCACCTCCGTGAGCTTCGACTGGATGCGGCTGCGGGTGGCCTCGGCGGAGCCCGCGCGCTTCACGGCTTCGCCCAGGACCTGCCGCGCCTCGGACTCGGCGCGCTCGATCTTCTCGAGCCACCGGGCCTCGGTCGCTTCGAGCGCGGTCTGGGCCTCCTTGGCCTGCAGCCGCATGCGGGTACGGGCCGCCTCGACCTCGGCGCGCCGCTTCTCCGACTCCCCCCGCGCGCCCGCCAGCTCGGCTTGGAGCTCGGCGATGCGCGCCCGCGCCGCCTCCTGCTCGTGCAGCAGGGTCTCGTGCTTCGCTGCCGCCTCCCGGGACCGCTCCTGGAAGTCCTCGAGCTCGGCGGTCTTCTTCTTGAGGTCGCCCTCGGCCGTGATGAGCCGCCTGCGCAGCTCGGCGAGCTCGGAGGTGGCGCGCCCGCGGGCGATCACGGCCTCGGAGACGCGCTCCTTGGCTTGGTTCAGCAGCTCGCGGGCGGACCCTTCGGCCTCGCCCAGGCGGTCCACGTACCGAGCCTCGAGGCGCTGCAGGGCGGACCGCAGCTCCGTGAGCGCGGCCGCCTTCGAGACGGCCTCGCGTTTGTGGTCCGCCGACTCGCGCCGGAGGTTGCTGATGGTCCGGGAGAGCTCGCGCCGCTCCGCCTCCAGCTCCGACGCGGCCCGGTCCCGAGCGATGAACCGCGCCTCGATGCCCTCGTTGTCGGTCCGCAGCTCTCCCAGCGAGGCCTTGAGCTTGTCGATCTCCGAGTGCGCCTTGTCGAGCGCGTCCTGCTTCTTGCGCAGATCGAGGGCCCGACGCTCGAGCTCCCGCTCGGCCTCGGCCACGTCCTTGAGCGTGACGTCCTGCTCCTCGTGGAGGTAACGCAGCGTGTCGCTCTTGAAGCGCGAGACCTCCTCGAGCGACCCCGAGAGGCGGTCGACCGACGTGATCAGCTCGCGCATCCGCGCGTTGACCTCGCCGACCTCGTCGCTCTTCTTCTCGAGCTCGTCCTGGAGGTCGAGGACCTTCTCCCGCAGCCGCTTCGCGGCGGTGTGCTCGTCCCACAGATCGGCCTGGGTCCGGGCGATCCGCGCGACCATCGTCTCCCGCGGCTCCCGCCGACGGGGGTTGCGCACGAAGTCGTGCAGCGGGGCGGTCGTGACGTCCCAGCTGTACCGCTCCCGGGCGAGCCGCTGGGCGGCGGCCGAGGCCGCGGCGACCTCCTCGGGATGCGCGAGCAGTCGGTCGACGAGGGCCCGCAGCGCCTTCGTATCGCCGGGCTCGACGGTCCAGCCCGCGCGGTACTCCAGCAGGTCGGGTGCGATGACCTGGCGGGGGGCGGTGATGATCGGCAGCCCGCAGCGGAGGTAGTCGACCTGCCGGAAGGACAGATTGATCTCTCGCTCGGGGTTGGGCGACATGAGGTCGAACGCGACCGTCGCGCGGCGGTACTGGTCCCAGAGCTGGTCCACCGGCACCATCCCCCGGAACTTCAGCCGGGGGTGGTCGCGGGGCAGCGCCTCGCGCGGGTCGGTGTAGTTGGTGGTGTCGGACCGCAGGGCGTACTCGCCGCCGTAGAGGTCGATGCGCCCGCGCTCCCGGGCGTCGAGGATCGACAGCAGGGACCCGAGGCCGCCGGACAGGTCCGCCCACGGCCAGAAGACGCCGCCCGCGACGAACACCGGGTCCCGCGGCTTCAGGAACGGGGGCTGGTCCGGGGGGCAGGAGATCCGCACGACGTCGCCCGCTTCGCGGGTGCAGTCGACGCCCGCGAGCGCGAGCAGGGGCAGGTGGAAGTACTTCTGCCGCTCGTTGCTGTAGATGAAGTGGTCCGCGCGCTGCAGCGCGTCGAGCACCCGCACGGCCTCGCGCTCGTCCGCGCCGTTCTGGAACTGCTGCTCGAGGACGCGGGGAGCGAAGGCGTCCAGCACCACCGCGAAGCGCCCGTCGGGGAGTCGCCGTGCCTCCTCGATCGCCTCGACAAGGACCACGTCGGGGTCGACCTTGGCCACGACGTCGTGCAGCTCGTGCGTCTCGGTGAAGCTGAACGGGTTGCCCGGAGCGCCCGGGGGTCCGCCTGCCGAGGCGAGGCCGACGTCCGGCGTCCAGCTCGATCGACGGACCATGCCCGTCGTCTCGCTGCCGTCGCCCCACTGCTCGGACCAGTCGATGCTGCTGAGCGGGTTGTCGCTGCGCCCCTCCTCCGGGGAGGCCCCGATGGCGATGTCCAGCGGCATGCGGGGGCGGGGGACGTCGCCCGGGGGAGGCTCGTCGTCCGCCGGGGTGAGGCGCACCGGGTCGCGGGCCCGACGCTCCTCCGCCTTCTCCCGCAGCCCACCGGGAAGATCCTCGGTGCGCGTGCAGTAGTAGACGTGGTGCCCGCGCATCCGCAGGCCTTCGCCGTTGGCGAACGCGCGCTGCCCCGAGCCGACCGCCGACCGGCCCGCTTGGGGGGGCATTCCGTGGAGAACGACGAGAACCTTCAACTGCTGCTCACGGGGTTGGGGCGGTCTTCACGACCGCCGGATCGGCTTGCGTCCTATATAGCCGACCTGCGGGCGCCGCGCCGGATGGCGGCCAAGGCGATCAGGAGGACGAGCGCGCCGGGAGCGCGCGCGCGCGAGGAGGTGGACGCCCCGCAGCCCGCGCAGGCGTCGCCGCCGTCGCCGTCGTCCTCGTCCTCCACGGGCGGCTCGCTGAACCCCGCGTCGAGCTCGGAGTCGACGATCGTGGCGGTGTAGCCCCAGGACGCGCCCCCCGAGCCGAAGTCCGTGATCGGCGAGACCCCCAGGAAGACGCCCTCGTAGCCGGCCTGGAAGTCGTTGAGTTGGATGGAGCCGGCCCACTCTCGGGGGATCCCGTCGCTGTTCTCGTCGCTGCCGGTGAGCTGCAGCGAGTGCGTGTCCACGACCTCGTCGTCGTCGATCGCGATCAGCTCCACGAACCACTCGACCGCGTCGTCGCTCTTCTCTCCGTCGCCCCAGAACTCGAGCAGGACGGCCGCGTCGCGACCGACGTCGTCCGAGTCGAACCAGACGTAGTTCTGGCCGAGGTACTGCGGCCGATCCGCCCGGTGGTCCCCGTCGACCGTCTCCTCCACGGGGTAGTCGCCGTCGTCGTGCTCGCCCGCCAGCAGGCGGATGCCGTACAGCTCCTCGGCGAGCTGGATCCCGACCGCGAACTGCGACTGGGCCCCCACCACCGCGTCCCGCATGAACTTCCGATACTCCTCGTCGAAGGAGCTGCCGCGCCCGCTCAGGAAGTCGTCGAACTCCTCCCGGAGGTCGAACCCCGTGCGGTCGCGGAGCTGCTCCCAGAAGTCCCGGTGCCAGACGTGGTCCCCGAGGGAGTCCGCGAGGCTCAGGGGCCACACGACCATCCCGTACTGGTGCCCGGCGTCGTCGTGCACGGTCATCGACTTGTAGTGCTCGGTGGCCCATCGCACCGCGTGCAGCGCGTGGCGGTTCGCGTCGAACGGGTTCGTGACGGTGGCCGCGTACACGGCCGACGCCTCCAGCCACCACCGATTGCCCGTGCCCTCGCTGAGATAGAACTCCTCGAAGCCGTAGACCTGCTGGATCGCGTGGAAGAGCTCGTGCGCGGCGGTGGGTCGCAAGCTCACGTCGTCGTCGACGTACGCGGAGTTCATGACGATGAAGGGCATGTACCCGCTGAAGCCGCACTGGGCGAGGCTCGTGTAGCCGTACACCCCGTTGCCCAAGCGCTCGACGATCACCAGCAGCTGGTTGCTGGTGATCCCCGACGGCGCGAAGAAGCCGAGCTCCTCGACCTCGACCTCGAAGGCGGTGTCGAACCACCCCGCCATCCAGTCGACCCGCTGCTGGTTCACCATCCCCTGGGGGTTCCAGTGGATCTCGAACCAGTCGTCGGGGGACCGGGTCTGGTTCTGGTACGCGCCGAAGTTGCGGAGGCTCTCGGGGGTGAAGCAGGGCGCGCGCTGCTGCGCCCGGGCCGCGTCGACGTCGCCCTCTGTCCAGGAGATCCCGCCCTGGTTCAGCCAGGCGACGTACGTCGGATCGGTGGTCTCGGCCACGTGGTGGCGCTGCAGTGGCGTCAGCTCGTCGAAGTGGCGGCGCAGCGCGTTCATGAGCGGCGTGCCGCAGACCGGGTCGCCCGTCATGGCGCCGAGCCGGTAGCGCGGATCGCCGTCTTCGGGGCGGAGGAACCGATAGAACCGCTGGACGGTGGCCTCGGCGGGGGTGATGAGGCCCTCCGCCAGGTCCGCGTCGATGAGGTCGAGCCCGTCGTCCGAGAGCTGGGTCAGGACGGAGTGCTCGTCCATCGCGTCGGCGCCGGTCGGGAGCGTGAAGAGCAGGGCGACGAGGGCCGCGGCGAAGGAAGGTCTGGCGGGGCTCATGGCGGCGGACCTTAGAGGCGTCGACGCGGCTTGTCGATGGACGAATCCGCGCCCGGGCGCCGGTTTGCCCGAAGGGCTGCGATGCCGATCAGGAGGAGCGCGACGAGGGGCGCGCCGGGCTCGGCTCCGAACGACGAGCGGCACGCGCAGCCGAGGTCGTCGCCCCCGTCGCCGTCCGGGGCGGAGTCGTCGTCGTCGTCGTCCGGGGCGGAGTCGTCGTCGTCGCCGGAGTCGTCGTCGTCGCCCGCCCCCGGGGGCTCGGGCCCGTAGACGCCGCACGCGGGGCCAACCGGCGCCCCCTCCCGATGCGCGAGGGCCGCGATCCAGGCGCCCGCGCCGAAGCCGACCATGGGCGCGTTGTTGGTGTAGTCGCCCGTGGATGGGTCGTAGGTCTCACCGACGGCGCCGTAGTTGGCCAGGGACTGATCGCGGACCCAGGCGAGCAACGCGTCGGCCCGCTCCGGGTCGCCCGCCTCCCGCGCCGCGATCGCCGTGCGCAGGTCGATCACGACCCACTCCGACGAGTCGTACCCGCTCCCCCAGGGAGACAGACCCAGCTCGTCCGTCTCGTCGTCGTTGCGGATGAGCCCGGGTCCGTCGACCGTCGTGAGCTGCGCCTCCAGGAGCGCGAGCGTGCTCGTCGCGAGGCTGCCCTGGGGGTCGAAGAGGCCCATGGCGACCGCCTCGGTCACGGCGGCGTCCGCGTACCCCCGGTCCGTGCCCCGGACGCCGGCCTCGACCCGCTCCTCGACGTTCGAGGCGAGCGCCCCCGACGCGTCGGTCGCGGCCGTCGAGAGCCCGAGCCGGAGCGTCTCGGCGACGTCCCGGAGCTCGGTCGCGGCGGCAGTCTCCCCCAGCTGGTCGGCGATCTCCGCCGCGTCGCACAGGCCTCGCGCCGCCGTGATGGAGGTGTAGGTCCAGTGGCGCTCCTTGCCGAACCAGTGGGTCTCCCAGATCGACGAGTCCGCGGCGATGAGCCCGCCCCCCTCGGCGCGGGGCTCGACCAGGGGGGGCAGGAAGGCGACGACGCGGTCGAGCAGCGCGTCGCGGTGGTCCTCCAGGAACCCTTCGTCCTCCGACGCCCGGACGTACTCGCCGAGCGCCCACAGGTACAGGCCGGCGCCGTCGAACTCGAAGTTGAAGTCCCCGTCGCCGAGCGTGTCGGACTCCTCGATGCCGAAGCCGTGGTGGCGGCACAGCGAGACCGCGTAGGGGACGATCGGCAGGTCCGACAGCTCGGCGTACTCGCGGTACCGGTCGGTCTCCGCCCGCAGCTGGAACTCCAGGGCGGCCCTCGCCTCCTCGTACATGCCCGCGTGGACCATGCCGACCACGGCGTAGGCGGAGTCCCGGGGCCACGCGTACCCCCAGCGCCCGGGGGGCAGCGACGCCAGGACGGCCCCCGCGCCCGCGTGCTCCATCCGCGCCGGGGGGCGGCCGAGGCTCGAGAACCGGGGTTCGCCGTCCCGGGTGAGCCACTCGCGGACGAACGTCGTGGTCTCGCGCACCTGGGCCATCCGGAGCACGACCGCCGACCGGCGCCACAGCCGCGCTTCGTCGCCGGAGAGTCCCGCGGGCACGGTCAAGCCGGCCTGGAACGCGGCCCACTCCTCGCGCTCGCGGGCCAGGACCTCGTCCGCCCCGCCGCCCTGCATCCAGTCGGTGAGGTCGCCGTCCACGGCGTCGAACGCGAAGGGGTCGCCGTCGTGCGCGAACACCACCCCCGCGAACGTCGACTCTCCGAGGGCGAGCGTCGCCGTCCCCCACAGGTAGTAGGCGACGTTGTCGTCGTGCGGCCCGTAGACCCCGGGTTCGTTCGGGGGGATGCCGACGCTGCCCCCGGCCACGGTCTCGTGGGGCGTGGGGCTCCCCGCGGCGGCCCAGTGCACCGCCCTCGACTTGACGCCGCCGAGCGGACGCGTGACGACGACCCCCGCGAAGCCCCGCTCCTCCACCGCTTCGTCGTGCAGGACGATCGTCTCGTTCTCGGTCCCGATCTCCTCCGTGGGTCCGGGCCGCCCCTCCCCGAGGTGGAGGTTCTGCAGGCCCAGGATCTCGACCTCCCGGGTCGAGGCCCCGAGGTTCTCCGCCTCCACGACGAGGGCCGCCGCCGCGCGCTCGATGCCCCACGGCGCCCACGCGTACGTGGTCACGCGGACGTCGTCGACGATCTGGACCATGCGCACGATCGACGTCCCGTCCTCCCAGCCGGACGTGTCGAGGTCCACCGGTACGCTCGGCAGCCAGCGCGCGACGCCGTCGACCGCCACCCCGAAGTAGGCGTCGAAGAGCAGGTCTCGGCTCGACACGACCTCGGGGAAGGCGGGGGACCCGTCGGTCCACACCTCGGCGCCGGTGTCGTCGACCCGCGGCTCCTCGGTGGCGTAGAGGTGATCGCGCCAGTGGTGCGCCTTGCCCTGCTCGAAGTCCACCACCACGGCTCCCCAGCCGTTGGACGAGGGCAGGTCGAAGAAGGACCGGTGGGGCTCCACGGCCCCGGCGGGGCGGGCCAGGATCGCGACCGCGGCGAAGGCCCACGACGCGGCGGCTGCGACGGCTCTCATGGGGCCGAGGGTACACTCGCGCGATGTCGGCGGAGGGTGCCCGAAGGCCGTGGTTCGCCGCGTCCCTGTTGTTCGCCGCCGCCGCATTGGTCCCGCTCGCGCTGACCGGCGCGCTGCACTGCGACGAGGCCAACGTCCTCCGCCACGTGACCGACTTCGGCCGCGGCGACTGGTCGGACCCGGGGCGACCGGGCCTGCTCTGGCTGGCGCTCACGCCGCTCCTCGCGCTCGACGATCCCGTCGCGGTCGTGGCCGCGGCCCGCCTCACCGCCGTCGCCGCCTCCCTGGCGACGCTCTTCCTCGCTGGTCGGATCGCGGCCCGGGCCTCCGGCCCCGCGGCGGCCCCCGTCACGGTCCTGCTGCTCGTCACGTCGATGTCCTGGACGGGCCACGCGATCGAGGTGCGGACCGACACCTACGCCGCGCCCCTCGCGCTCGGCGCGGCGCTCCTGCTGTGGCGCCGCTCGCCGTCGCTGCGCGCGGCCGTGGGCGCGGGCCTGCTCCTCGGAGCGGCGGGGCTGGTCTCCCAGAAGTCGCTCTACAACGCGGTCGCGGTCGCGGCGGGGTGCGTCGCCGTCGCCGGGTTGCTCCGGGACCGGGCGGCGCTCCGTGCGCTCCTCGTGGCCGCGGTGGCGGCGATCGCGACCGTCGGGCTCTGGTACGGGGCCGTCGCGGTGCTCCACGGGGGCGACGTCGGCGGGCACCTGGGGGACGCGGCGGCGAACGCCTTCGATCGCCGCCGGGCGTTGCGTACGAACCTCCGCGCGTGGGGCTCGGCGGCGTCCATGGCCGCGATCCTCTACGGGGCCGTCCCGCTCGGCCTCGCCGAGCTGCTCGACGGGATCGAGTCTCGTCGAGATGCCCCGAAGACGGCCCTCCTGGCGGCGTCGGCGGCGGCCCTCGCGACGCTCGCCGCCACGATCTTCGTGCACCGCGGCTTCTTCTTGTACTTCATCGCCTCCTTCGAGCCCTGGGGCGCGCCCCTGGCCGCGGCGGGGCTGCTCGGCCTGGGGCGCGTGCACCGTCGGCTCGCCCCCAGGGTCCTGGTGCCGACGGCCCTGCTCGTCGCGGCGGCGCTGGCGGCGCCCCCGTACCAGCGGATGCTCGCGACCGACGACGCCGAGCAGACGCAGCTGCTCCGGGACGTCGCGGAGGCGTTCCCCGAGCCCGTGCCGTATTGGGACTCGGTGGGGCTGGTGCCCGGGTACCCGGAGACGACCTTCTTCGGCACCGCTCGCAACCGGAGCGTCCTGAGGGAGAGGCACGGCCGGACGCTGTACCGGGACCTCGCCGCCGAGGGCGAGCCGCGCTTCTACGTCCGCAACTACATGACGCGGGACCGGTTCCTCACCGGGTCCGAGCGCCGGTGGCTCCGCCGCAACTACGTGCCCTGGAGGCCCAACCTGTACGTGCGCGGGGGACGGGCGCAGGCGCGGGGAGGGCGGTCGTCGTCGTCGAAGTTCGAGCTGCTCGACGGGGGCACATACCGGGTGTGGTTCGCGGGCGACTGGAGCGGGGCGGTCGCGGTGGACGACGGGCCCGTCGCCGAGGGGGAGACCCGGGAGCTGGCGGCGGGGCGCCACGTGCTCGGGACCGCCGACGTCGAGGGCGACGGCGAGGTCTGGCTCCTGCCCGCCGCCCTCGAGCCGAGCGTCCGGGGGCCGGACGACGTGCGGGACTACTCCCTCTACCCCGTGCTCAGCCGGCGGCGGAAGCAGCACTACGACGGCAAGGACGACGACGCCTTCCTCCTCACGCCTCCGGGGGACCCCTGGCTGGAGGACGAGCCGGACGGTCGCCGCGCGTGGCGGTACCGCCGCCACCGCGACCACCAGCGCGAGCTCCGGCGGCGCGACTGGCGTTGAGGCTCACTCCGGCGTCTCGCCGCCGTCGACGTCGCCCCGCACGCGAACCGACCAGCTCCAGCCCCGCGAGTCGAAGTCGTCGCAGGTGAGCAGGAAGATCTGCCAGGAGTGGTAGAGCTCCGCCGTCCAGCCCGGCGACGCCATCCCCTCGCCGGGCCACAGCCGCGCGCCCTCGCCGGTGAGCGGATCGCCGAACAGGACCGGCATGGCGGCTCCGTCCCCGCACCCGTCCACGTCGAAGGCGGGCTCGGTGCACACGTCGGGCTCGGCCGTCACCTCCACCACGCCGAGGTCGGTCCGGAGCGGTCCGGGCGTGCCGCTGTTCGAGCCGATCGCGACGACGAGCCCGCCCACCTGCACGACCGCGACCCCGTTGGCGGTCCACGCGCCCCATCCGGTCGTGTAGATCGTGTGGGGGCCCCCTCCGCCGCCCCCCGCGCAGCGGGTGTGGAGGTCCGCGCCGGCGGTGCGGCGGGGCCGCGCGAAGGCCGGGCCGAAGTCGGGACCCACCGTGATGTTCTCGCCGTCCCACCCGATCTCGCCCTCGATCGTGGTGCCCTCCTCGGAGCCCGAGGACGCGTCGAACCCGACGCTGCCGGGGCCCCGGAGCTCGCAGCGGGCGTCGGTCGCGTCGTCGTCGTCGGTCGCGTCGTCGTCGTCGACACCCGGGAGGGGGCCGCCGCGGTCCGGCGGGCAGGCCGCCAGGGGGACCAGGACGAGGGGGAGCAGGAGCGCGGTGCGGGACATGGAGCCTCCGCGCCAAAGATAGTCGGGTCGACCATCGCGCGGGCCGGGACCTCTACACTCCCCGCCGTGCCGAGCGCCGCTCCGTCCGATGCCGCCGCGCGCAGGACCCTGTTCCTGCTCTTCCTCCTCTCGGGGGGCTGCGGCCTCGTGTACCAGGTCCTCTGGGTCCGTCGGCTCACCCTGATCTTCGGCGCCACGACGTACGCCATGGCCACGGTCCTGGCCGTGTTCATGGGGGGGCTGGCCCTGGGGAGCGCCCTCGCGCGGACTCGGGCGGACCGCGTCCCGTCCCCGCTGAAGGCCTACGCGCGCCTCGAGGTGGGCGTGGCCGTCTCCGCGCTCGCGGTGCTCCCCGCGCTCACGGCGGCCGAACGGCTGGTGCAGGCGGCGCTGTCCCCCGAGGCGTCGCCCGGCACCTCCCTCGCCGTCCAGTTCGTCGTCTGCTTCGCCATCCTCGTCGTCCCCACGACGTGCATGGGGGCCACGCTGCCGATCCTGTCCCGTTGGGTCTCCGGAGCGTTCGCGACGCGCGGGCGGGACCTCGGCCGCCTCTACGCGGTCAATACGCTCGGCGCCTGCCTCGGGACGCTGTTCGCGGGGTTCCTCGCGGTGGAGTTCCTGGGGATCCGGATCACGAACGCGGGCGCGGCGGCCACGAACATCCTCGTGGCGTGGATGGCGTGGAGGCTCGCGGGCCGCTCCGCCGTGGCCGCGCCCGGGGAGGACGACGGCCCGGCGGTCGAGCCCGCGGGAGGCCCTCCGATCGCCGTGCTGCTCGCGCTCGGCTTCGGCTCGGGGCTCTTCGCGCTGGGTCACGAGGTCGCGTGGACCCGGCTGCTCGGGCTCGTGCTGCTCAACACCACCTACGCCTTCACGGCCATCCTCGCGACGGTCATCTTCGGCATCGGCGCGGGCTCGCTCATCGGCGCGTGGGCCGCGGACCGCACGGACCGCCCCGATCGTGTCTTCGGCCTGACCCAGATCGCGGTGGGCCTGGGCGCGGTCGGGATGGCTCGGCTGCTCGACGTGATCGTCGCGCAGCAGACGTGGCTGCTGGACGCCCACGCGCTCCCGTTCGCGCGGGCCCAGCTGGTGTCTCTCGGGGTCTGCGTGCTGCTGCTGTTGCCGTCGAGCCTCGCGATGGGGGCGGGCTACCCGCTGCTCGCGAAGGCGGTGACTCGGGGCGCGTCGGTCGGTCGCCGCGTCGCCGATCTGTACAGCGTCAACACCGTGGGGGGCATCCTGGGGTCGGTCGCGAGCGGGTTCGTCCTCCTGCCGACGCTGGGGGTGTTCGGCGGCCTGACCGTGCTCGCCGGGGGCAACATCGCGCTCGGCATCGCGGCGGGGTGGCCGGGGCGGGGTCGCGCGCTCGGGGGCTGGGCGGCCGGGTCGGTGGTGGCCGTCGGGCTCTTCGCCGCCGGGTCCGGGGGCCTCGACCTGGAGACGGTGTATCGCGCCCGTCTCCCCGAGGGCTCGACGATCCTCGCCATCGAGGAGACGGCCACCTCCACGGTCATGGTCGCCGACCACAGCGAGCCGCGCGTCCGCAGGATCTGGATCCAGTCCTGTTGGGTCGCGGGCACGGGCGGGACGCACAAGATGCTCGGCCACCTGTCGATGCTCCACGGCGACGGGCGGGATCGGGCGGTCGGCATCGCGTTCGGCACGGGGCAGTCCTTCGGATCGGCGCTGGCTCACGGGCTGAAGCGGCTCGACTGCGTGGACCTCGACCGGGGGATGGTCGAGCTCGGGGGCGAGTGGTTCAAGGCCTGGAACCACGACCTCCTCGCCCAGCCGGGCACGCACGTCTACGTGCAGGACGGTCGCTCCTTCCTGGGGCGGTCCCGCGGGGTGTACGACGCGGTCCTGATGGAGCCGCTGCAGCCGTGGTACGCGGGCGCCGTGAACCTCTACACGCGGGAGTTCTACGAGGCGGCCCACGCCGCCCTGAAGCCTCGCGGGACGCTGACGCAGTGGCTCCCGCTGGACGACGTGACGCCGGGGATGATGCGCTCGGTGGTGGGCACGTTCGCGGACGTCTTCCCGCGGACTTGGCTCTACCTCGACAACTTCGACCTGTGGCTCGTGGGATCGAAGGACGACGCGCCGGTGGACCTGGCGGGCTGGGACCGCGCGTTCGCCGCCCCCGGGGTGGGGGACGAGCTGGAGTCGATCGACTACGGCGACGTGGCCTCGATCCTGTCGACGGTGGTGGTGGGGCCGGAGGACATGCAGGCGTTCGTGGGGGACGCGCTCCGGCTCACCGACGACCGCCCGTTCATGGAGTTCGAGGCGCCGCGGACGATGCAGGGCAGGCACTTCCCGGCGAACGTCGACGCGCTCCTGTCCGCGACCCGCGACCCGCTCGGGTCCTTCCGGGATGCCCCCGCGGCGCCGCTCCCCGCCGTCGTGCGATCGGGGGAGGTGGCCGCGGGCCTGGCGCGCGCGAACGTGGCGGTCGACGCGGGTCGGTCGGGCGGGGCGGTGGCGTTGCTCGCGCCGTTGGTCGAGCGAGCGCCGGGGGTGGCGCGGCTGCTGGCGTCGTACCGGGAGGCGACCGCGCACCACGCGACGGCCCTGGTGGCCGGGGGGCGACCGGACGCGGCGGCGGTGGCCTACCGAGCCCACCTCGAGCGCGATCCGGCCTTCGCGGGGGGCCGCCTCAACCTCGCGATCGTGCTCGCGGGGATGGGGGACATGCCCGGGGCCCGCGCGCACATCGCGAGCGTGATCGAGGACCCCGAGCTCGCGGACCGGGCCCGCGCGGTCTTGCAGGCCCTGCCTCCGCTCTTCGAGGAGTCCCTCACGCCCTGAGCTATCGTCGACCGGGTCCGTCGGAGGTCCCGTGTCCGCCACGTCCGTCCCCCTCGCCTCCTCTCTGCCGACCGCTCTGGGCCTCGGTCTGCTGCTCGCGGCGTGCCCGTCGACGCCGGGGCCGCCTCCGGACGACGACGACCCCGGCGACGACGACGCGGCGGACGACGACGACGGGGCGGACGACGACGACACGGCGGACGACGACGACGGGGCGGACGACGACGACGCGGCGCCCCTCCCCCTGGAGATCCGCTCGCTGGGCGTGGGCGGGGTGGCGCTCCGGCGCGGCGGCGACCTGGTCGTCACGGCGCCGATGCTGACCAACCCGGATCTCGCGACGGTCACCCTCGGGGAGACCCGATCGGATCCGCAGCTGGTGGACGCGCTGCTGCCCGCCGGCTTCGTGGAGGGGGCGGGCGCGATCCTGGTGGGACACGCCCACTACGACCACCTGCTGGACGTGCCCCGCGTGCAGGAGCTGGCGGGGCCGGAGACGCTGATCTACGGCAACGTCTCGGTCGACCGGCTGCTGGCCGGACTGGACTCGGGGGCCACGGATCGCCTGCGCGCCTTCAACGACCCCGCGAGCCCGTGGGTGGACCGCCGCATGTGCGCGACGCCGGACCCGTGCACGGGGGTGGCCGCGGGTCTCGCGGGGGCGTGGGTGGACGTCCCGGGGACGCGGGCTCGGGTGCGTGCGCTGTGCTCGACCCACCCCGCCCAGTTCCTGGGGATCGTGCACTTCGGCGAGGGGTGCGTCGCGGCGGACGCTCCGGCGCCTCCGACCGACGCGGCCGACTGGCTCGAGGGCGCGACGCTCGCGTGGCTCATCGACTTCCTCGACGCCGACGGTCGGCCGGTCCATCGCGTCTACTACCAGGACGCCCCGACCAGCGGGCCGGACGGGCTGGTGCACCCCCACCTGACGGCAGACAAGGCGATCGACGTCGCGGTCCTCAACGTCGGCAGCTGGGACGCGGTGCGCGACCACCCCGCCGAGGCGCTGCGGAACCTGGCGCCGCGGTACGCGCTCGGGATCCACTGGGAGGACTTCTTCCAGCCCCAGTCCGAGCCGCCGGTCCCGATCCCCTTCCACGCCGACCCCGCGGAGTTCGACGTCGCGGCCGAGGCGCTCCTGAGCGGCGCCGAGGCGTCGGTCCTCGTGGACGGGGTGGAGGCGGAGGGCCGCTACTGGCGCCCGGACCCGGGGACGGAGTTCACGTTCGAGCCCGCGGCGCCCGGGGAGGCCACGGAGCCGTTCGCGCTCACCGCCTGGACCGAGCGGCGCGGCGACGCGGTGGCGCTGCGCACGAACCTGCCCCGGGACCCCGCCGCGTGCGAGGGGCTCCCGGACGCGCCGTGCGACGACGTGGACGGCGACGGTCTCGTGGACGCCTGGGAGGACCTCGTGCTCGAGCGCCTGCGACCGTCGGTGACGTTCGACGAGGCGGAGCCCCTGTTCCTGGACGCCGACGCGGTCCTGTTCGCGGTGGGCCGCGTGGCTCCCGCGGAGGCCGGCGAGGGGATCCGCGCCTTCGTGATGATCGGCTACAGCGAGGACTACGGCCGGTGCGGAGTGAGCGCGCACCCCGGGGACTCCGAGCGGGTGGTGCTCGACCTCGCCCCCGTGGGGGGAGAGCCGGGGGACGTGGAGGTCGTCGGGCTCTACACGGCGGCCCACGAGGGCACCGTCACGGACCACGGAACGCTGCTGACCGGGCCCGCCCTCGCGGACGCCGACTTCCCGCTCGATCCGTTCACCGGAGAGCCGCGCTGGCGGGTGTTCGCGTCCGACGGGAAGCACGCGACGTACCCGACGATCCAGGGCTGCGAGGACGCCGAGGTGGTGCCTTGCCTCGACGAGGACTGCGCGCCCGACGGCGTCGCGGACCCGGCCTCGTTCGACCGGCTGCCCCCGATCGTGAACGCGGGCGAGGACGCCTTCCGGCGCATCTCGGCGCTGGGGCCGATCGGGTTCCCGGGGGACGACGCGTGGACCGACCAGGACTTCTGCGGGGGAGGGACGCGCGCGGGGTGCGCGTCGTCCGTGCGCAGCAAGCTGCTGGTGGATCCGTTCTAGGCGGGACCCGTGCGGGCGGCGGCCGGGGGGGGGTCGCGGTCTCGACCCTGGGCGGAGGCGCGGACGAGTCGGGCGAACGCGGTGAGGGCCTCGGTGCGGTCGGAGTCGGGGCCGCCGAGGGCCTGGTTGAGGGCCAGCCCCTCGAAGAGCGCGAGGACCATGCGCGTGACGGCGGCGATGCGGGGATCGTCGGGGTCGCCGTCCAGCAGGCGGGCGCAGGTGAGTCGCCCGGCCTCGACCATCTTGTTCTCCACCCTCAGGAGCTGGGCCGCCAGCTCGGGGTCGGTGCGACCCGCCACGACGAGCTCCATCCAGGCGGCGTGGGCGTCGGTGGAGAAGATGCTCCAGAGCATGTCGAGGCCGAGGCCGACGCGATCCTTCCCGGGCGGGGCGGCCTCGAGGGCGTCCCGCAGGAGGCCGTGTCGACGTTCGAAGAGGTGGTCGACGGCGGCGGCCATCAGCTCGGCCTTGGTGGGGTAGTGGTGCAGCTGGGCGCCCCGGGAGACGCCCGCGAGCCGGCAGATCACGGTGGTGGAGGCGCCCCGGTACCCGAGAGTGGCGAGGGCCTCGATCGTCGCCTCCTTCAGGCGTCCGCGGGTCTCGGCGCTTCGTTCTTCCTGGGTGCGGCGCATGGCGGCACGATCGTCGAATCGAGGGCTCTCGTCAAGAAACATTCAGGCTTGACTGTTTCTTTGCGGCGATGCAGCTTGGGCGCGTCGCACGGAGTCGCCATGTCCCACGTCCTCGTCACCGGAAGCACGGGCCTCATCGGCCGCCACCTCGTCCCCCTCCTGCTGGATCGCGGCCACGCGATGCACCTGCTGGTGCGCGATCCCGACCGTCACCGCGAGCTGCTGGACGGGTGGCGCAGGCGCAGCGCGGAGGTCTCGGTGCAGCGCGCCGATCTCACGGATCCGGACCTCGCCCTGCGCGTGGACCCGGCGACGATCGACCAGGTCTTCCACCTCGCCGCGGTGTACCGCCTCGAGGCGGACGAGGAGCTGCTTCAGGCGGTCAACGTCGACGGCACCGCGCGGCTGTTGGCGGTGTTGCAGGGCTTCCGCGGGACGCTGCACCACGTGAGCTCGATCGCGGTGGCGGGGGACTTCCAGGGGGACTTCCACGAGGGGCTCTTCGACGAGGGGCAGGGCGCGCTTCACGCCTATCACCGCACGAAGTTCGAGGCGGAGCGGCTGGTCCGCGCCTCGGGGTTCGTCCACCGGATCCACCGGCCTTCGGCGGTCGTGGGGCACTCGCAGACGGGCGCGACGCTTCGGGCGGACGGTCCGTACGCGCTCTTCCCCGTCCTCAAGAACCTGCGGCGGCTGCTCCCGAGCGGCGTGAGTGTTCCGATCCAGCTCACGGCGCCGGTGAACATGGTCCCCGTCGACTTCGTGGCGGCGGCGATCGACGCGCTGGCGGGGGCGGAGCTGCCGGAGGACGGCCCCGCGACGTTCCACCTCGTGGACCCGCGCCCGCCGACGTTCCGGGAGACGTTCGACCTGCTCGCGGAAGCGGCGGGGGCCCCGAAGTCGCGGCGGATGGGGGGTACGGTCCGGCGGTTGGTGCCGGGGATGGTCGACCTGTTGGGGTCGTCCACGAGCGTCGGGTTCCTGCGGTCCCACGCGTACCAGAAGCTGGGCGTGCCGGCGTCGGTCGTCGCGGCGTTCAACCGCGACGTGACGTACGGGGGCGCGGCGACGGCGGCGATCCTCGAAGAGCTCGGGGTCGTGTGCCCTGCCCAGTCGTCGTACGTGGCGGCGCTGTGGGACTTCTGGGCGCGTCGACTGGACCCGGAGTTGGACCCGGACGGTCCGGCGCGAGCGCGGTTCGAGGGACGCACGGTGCTCGTCACGGGGGCGTCGTCGGGAGTGGGTCGGGCTCTCGCGCTGCGGCTCGGAGAGGTGGGCGCGCGGGTGATCCTGGTGGCGCGGCGGGAGGACCGGCTGAGGGAGGTGGCGGCGCAGCTGCCCGCGGGGTCGGCGTCCTGGTACGTGGTGGAACTGAACGACTTCGAAGCGGTCGACGGGCTGGTGGAGAGGGTGCTGGCGGAGCACGGCCCGGTGGATGTGCTCGTGAACAACGCGGCGCGGTCGATCCACCGGCCGGGGGCGGAGAGCATCGAGCGGTTCCACGACTTCGAGCGGGTGATGCGGCTCAACTACTTCGCGCCGCTGCGGCTGATGCGCGGGTTGCTGCCGGCGATGCGGGAGCGCGGCGACGGGCACGTCGTGAACGTCCTTACGGCGGGGGTGGCGCTGCCGACGCCGGGGTTCGCGGCGTACGCGTCGTCGAAGGCCGCCCTGTCGCATCTCACGGACACGCTGGCGGCCGAGCTGCTCGAGGACGGGGTGCGGTTCAGCGGCATCCACCTGCCCTGGGTCCGCACGGACATGATGGGGGAGCGGTTCGCGGACACCCGAGCGATGACGCCGGAGCGGGCGGCCGACTGGATCGTCGAGGCGGTGGTGCGCCGGCGCGCGCACGTCAAGGACGGGCACACGACCCGCCGCTGGATCGTCAACGCCGTGTTCCCGGGGTTCATGACGGTGATGCTGAGCCTCATGCAGAAGCTCTACGGCGACCCCGAGAAGTTCCCCGAGTACGGCGCCGACCGGGCGGTCATGAAGTCGCTGTTTCCCGGGAACCTGCTGTAGCTCGCCGAGCTGGTCGATGACGCTCACGACTGGGCGAAACGGCTCGTTTCGGCGCGTGGTGATCGTCTCGACGCTCACGGGTGGGCGAAACGGCTCGTTTCGGCGCGTGGTGATCGTCTCGACGCCCACGGGTCGCCGAACGGCGCCGACTCCCCCGGGCAGACCACCGCCTCCTCCGGCGTCGCCGCCGTCGGTGACCCCGCTGCGATCGCCCCCGCAGGCGGCTAGTCTGTCCCTCCGTGGCCCTGCAATCCCGAACGCTGGACGACTACCGCGACGACGCCCTCGTCTGGCTCTCGCGCGGCATGAACAAGGGCTGGAGCAAGCCGGACTGGGTGAGCGTCAACCTCACGCTCAAGTGCAACCTGTCCTGCAGCTTCTGCAAGACCTGCTACCCGGTCCGCGAAGAGCTCACCACCCGCGAGATCAAGGACATCATCGACCAGACGTGGCTGTGGGGCGTGAAGCGCTTCAACCCCATCGGGGGCGAGCCGTTCGTGCGGCCGGACCTGGAGGAGATCCTCGCGTACGCCTGCGCCAAGGACTTCTACATCACGCTCACGACCAACGGCACGCTCATCAGCCCCAAGCGAGCCGCCCGCATCGCGAAGATTCCGCACAACCGGCTGCACTTCAACTTCAGCATCGACGGCCCCAACCCCTGGCACGACCGAGGCCGCGGCCAGGGCAACTTCGACAAGTGCGTATGGGGCTACCGGAACCTGAGGGAGGCCGACGCCGCCGCGGGCAACGCCGTGCGCAAGGTCACCATCAACTGCATCATCAACAACGAGAACCTGGACGACCTCCCCGACTTCCTCTTCTGGTGCCGCGACGAGCTCGGCGCCCAGGGCGTCCAGTTCCTCAACCTGTTCCGCCACGGCAACCGGGTCGATCCGGACATCCAGTCGCTTTGGATCGCGGACGAGAAGCTCGGCCAGCTCGACGACTTCGTCGACTTCCTCATCGGGTTCCAGCAGCACGAGGCCACGGATGCCTTCCGCCTGGCCAACTCGGTGGGCGACCTCGAGAACATCAAGAAGTACTACCGAGGCCGGCTCGAGCCGCTCGACGGCAAGTGCTACTCCGGCTGGAAGGAGCTGTACATCAACGCCGACGGCACGGCGATCATGTGCGACGGCAAGCTCGACTTCCTCAACGGCTCCTTCGGCGACATTCGAGCCCAGACCATTCGAGAGATGTGGCGTAGCCCGGAGATCGAGAAGCTCCGGCAGAACGTCAAGAACTGCACCACCCCCTGCCTCCAGGATTGTTACTTGCGACGACGCAGCGACAGCGCGATTCGAATCGCCCGCGGGGTCAGCCGCCTCGTGTACGCCGAGCTCAAGAAGCGGTACACGACGTCGGCTCCCACCACGGCGCCCGACTTCCCGGACTCCGTCCTCACCTTCCAGCTCTCCGACACGGGCGACGTCCAGACGTCTCACAACCCCGTACCTCGGGAGCGTTTCGAGGCCCTGATCAAGGACAGCCCCGAGCCGTGGGAGGCGGTGCGCGAGGACCCATTCCGGTTCTACGACTTCCGGAATCGCGGCTACCTCAACTTCAGCCGCGGATTCCTCGACTTCGACATCCTCAAGGAGGTGATCGGCGACGCCCAGAGGTCGGGCACGCGCTACGGCGTCGTGCGCCTCACCTGGCAGGGCGACCCCCTGCTCCACCCCCAGGTCGAAGACATCCTCCGCTGGCTCGCGGACGCCTACCGCGAGAAGCCCTTCTGCGGCTCCATCGAGATCGTCACCGCCGGCGCGCTGCTCAACCACAACTACTGCAAGATCACCGCGGGCGCGGGCGACGTGCCCTTCACGTGGGTCATCCAGGCGGACGCGCACGACAAGGACTCCTACCTCCAGAACCACGACGAGCAGCTCTGGGACCGCGTCCTCGACAACGTGAACTACCTGCTTCACGAGATTCAGCAGAAACAGCCCACGCGGCTCCGCTTGGTCGTCCAGGACACCATCACCGAGGCCACCGCGGGCGACGTCGCGCGCTTCCGGGACTTCTGGACGAACCACCTCGGCAGCTACGGGATCGTCCCCCGGATCGCCACCCAGGGCGTCCCCACCGAGCAGGGTCACTGGCTGCACTTCCGTCGCCCCGATCCGGGCGACCTCGAGGGTATCCGCGGTGCCAAGGCGACCTACATCGCCGCCCTCACCGAGCTCGGCCTGGACCCCGTCGCGGGCGCTCCCGACGACAGCAAGCGCCGCACCTGTGCGGGCTACTGGAAGACCCCGACCATCAGCTGGGACGGCAAGATCATGCTCTGCCCCGTGGACGTGCAGCAGACCATGAAGGTCGGCGAGGTCACGTCCGGCCCCCTGGGCGACCAGTGGTGGACGTCCACCCGCATGCAGCAGATCCGTCGCCAGGTCCTCCGCGAGGACTTCGGGGGCCTCAACCTCTGCCGCGAGTGCAAGCAACCCTACTCGCCGAACTTCCCGATCATCACGCGGGAGGAGCTCGAGGGGCTCCGCGGCAAGGGGTAGGTCCGACCAGCCGGGGGCTCCGCGGCCGCCGCCCCGCGGGGGGGCATGCCAATCGTCCGTTGATGGACCACGGAAGAGTCGCACTCC
The DNA here is from genome assembly GCA_964512225.1 of uncultured Rickettsiales bacterium. Lineage (GTDB taxonomy): Bacteria > Myxococcota_A > UBA796 > UBA9615 > UBA9615 > CAZEKB01. The sequence goes on from CAZEKB010000121.1 coordinate 20,957, forward strand.
TACTCACCCTGCTCGTCGCCTGCACCCCCGTCGACGTCTGCGCGGAGGCGGGGGAGGACGCCCTCGCCACGTGCCTGCAGCCCACGCAGACGATGGAGTACTACGCGCAGCACAGCAGCGGCTACTTCGACACGATGGACACCGCCGCGGACCGCGACATCGTCCCTCCGTACAGCGAATTGGTCGCCCGCTGGGAGTGGCCGCCCTGGCTCAAGCTCACGGCGTTCGGCTACGAGAACATCCTCGGCGCGGACCGCCTCCTGCGGCTGTACCCCAGCACGATCCCCATCCGCGACTGCCGCGGCTTCGACACCCACCCCTTCGGGCGCTGCTTCGTCACCTTGTTCTACGAGGACGAGGCTCACGAGGGCCGCGGGTGTCCCATCTACGAAGAGTTCACCTTCAACGACGCGGGCGAGATCACCTGGATCGAGGCCTGGTCCGACCTCCCCGAGTACTTGCCCATGGCCGACCCCGCGGACAGGTGGGCGGAGGGGGAGAGCGTCCGGCTGTCCTCCCGCGTCCCGGGGTTGGGGAACGGGCAGGGACTGATCGACCTCGACGGTGACGCGATGGCCGAGGCGATGGTCGCCGATCGCGACGTCCTGGACTTCGTGGAGCGCGCCAACGACTGGGCCGCGACGTGGAACGCCGAGGTCGAGGCCGCGGGCGACACCCTGTGGCCCCGGGGCTGCGGATGGGACCGACCTCGCGCAGCGAATCGTCGCGTCGACCCCGAACAGGGCGCGCGCCGGTCCTGCCATTCGATAGGGTGTAACTCCGAGACTGACAACTCGACAACTCATCGCCCGGCCCGACGTCGG
>CAZEKB010000122.1:0-21756 GCA_964512225.1 uncultured Rickettsiales bacterium
CTAGGCGACTTCCGAGCGCAAGGCCGCTCGGAACTCGGCCACATCCGGCATCTAGGCGACTTCCGAGCGCGAAACCGCTCGGAACTACGCCACATCCAGCATGTACGCGACTTCTGAGCGCCAATGCGCCCAGAACTCGGACACATCCAGCATCTACCCCGACTTCTGAGCGCCAATGCGCCCAGAACTCGACCACATCCAGCATCTGCGCGACTTCTGAGCGCGGAAGCGCCCAGAACTCGGACACATCCAGCATCTACCCGACTTCTGAGCGCCAATGCGCCCAGAACTCGGACACATCCGGCATCTAGGCGACCTCTGAGCGCGGAGGCGCTCGGAACTTGACCACATCAGGCATCTACCCGACTTCTGAGCGCGGAGGCGCTCGGAACTTGACCACATCCAGCATGTACGCGACTTCTGAGCGCGGATGCGCCCACAACTCGGACACATCCAGCATGTACGCGACTTCTGAGCGCGGATGCGCCCACAACTCGGACACATCCAGCATGTACGCGACTTCTGAGCGCTGAAGCGCCCAGAACTCGACCACATCCAACATCTGCGCGACTTCCGAGCGCCGAGGCGCCCAGAAGTCGACCAGATCCCGCATGTCCGCGACTTCCGAGCGGGCTCAGCTCCGGATGAGGGCATCCGAGTGCTCGAGGATCTCCAGGCAGAGGTCGACGAACCTGGGGGCCCCGGCGATGGCGTGGTCCCTCGACCAGAAGGGGCGGGCGGAGCCGTCCAGGGTCGTGACCTTGCCGCCCGCGCGCTCGAGGAAGAGGTAGCCGGCGGCGACGTCCCAGGGGTGGCCGCGGCCCACGTGGACCCCGAGGAGACCTGCGGCCGCCCACGCCAACGAGGTGGCGTGGCTGCCGAGGCATCGAACCCCCAGGAAGCGATTGCTCGCGAGCAGAAGGGGGACGATCTTCGGCGACAGCGCGACGGACAGGAGACCCATGTGCGGCGCCGCGTCGGTGACCCGGAGCGGGCTCCCGGCCCGGGTCGCGCCCTCCCCGGGCCGCGCCTTCGTCATCACCTGCGACGGGCCCTCGAGCAGCCACCCCTCCAGGGGGATGCCGTCCTGCACCCGCGCCAGCGTGATCGCCCACAGATCGAGCCCCGCCGCGAAGTTGCTCGTCCCGTCGATCGGGTCCAGCACGAAGCAGTCCGACGGCGGAGCCCGCCCGTCGATGCGCGGGTCCCGCTCCTCGGACACCAACTCCACCCCCGGGAAGAGCCGCTGGAGCCCCTCTCGCACGATCCCGTCCACCAGGAGGTCGCCCTCTGTCACGAGGTCGACCCCGCGAGGGTTCGCCTCGGGGCGACCGTCCGGCCCCGTCCCGCCGTCCGGCGCGGCCTTGTCGCGCATCCAGCTCGCCCCCCGACGCCACACCGGCAGGACCGCGGTCAGCGCTTCGTGCAGCAGGTCGGCGACGGGATCTGTGGACATCCGCGCCATCATCGTCGATCGCCGCGCGCCGCCGCCACGGCCGCGTCCGCGAGGCCCGCCATCCGCGCCACCGACGCCTCCGCCGCCACCGCCAACCCCAGCTCGCGACACGCCGACGTCGTCACCGGCCCGATCGTCGCCAAGGGCACGCCCCGCAGCGCCTCGACCCCCACCATCGACGCCAGGTTCCGCGCCGCCGACCCCGAAGCCAGGCTGATCGCGTCGACCTCCCCCACCGCGGCCCTCACCGGCCCCGCGGGCGGCACCACCGTCCGGTAGGCCACCACCGCCTCCACGACCGCGCCCGCCTCGCGCAGCCCCTCCTCCAGTACCCGTCGCCCCTCCCGGGCGCGCGGGATCAACCAACGCATCCCCGACAACCCGGCCCCGAGACGGTCCCGCAGCGCCCCGCAGAGCGCCTCGGCCGTGAACCGCGCCGGCACCACGTCCACCGCGACCCCCCGCGCCGCCAACGCCTCCGCCGTCGCCGATCCGACCGCCGCGACCGTCGCCCCCGCCAGCACCTCCGCCAGGTCCGCCCGCGATCCACAGGCCTCCACCGCCCGCGACGAAGCGAACGCGACCCCCTCCGGCCGCGACCGCAGCCCCGCGTCCAGCGGGCCCCAGTCTTCGGGCGGCGCTCCTTCGATCGTGGGCATGAGGACCGGGTCCGCGCCGCGGGTGCGCAGCGCCTCGGCGAGGCTGTGGGCCCGGTCGCGTGCCCGCGTCACCCCGATGCGCATCAGCGGCCGAGGATCCGCGCCGCGCCCCGGTCGACCAGCTCCCGAGCCACCTGCCGGCCGAGCCTGCCCGCCCCCTCCCGGGTGGCCTCGCCGCGCCGCGTCGACGTCGCCTCTTCGCTCCCGTCCGCCGCGAGCACCCGGCCCGTGAGCGTCACCCGCGCGCCGTCCACCGTCGCCTGGGCCGCGAGCGGCACCGAGCAGCCGCCCTGCAGCGCCGCCAGGACCGCCCGCTCGGCCTCCACCTCGAGCCGCGTGGGCTTGTGCTCGAGCGCCTGGAGCGCCACCAGGGTCTCGTAGTCGCCCGCTCGGGCCTGGATCCCCAGCGCGCCCTGCGCCGCGGCGCCCAACCAGGGCGCGCCGAGCCGCGCCGCGACGCGCTCGCTCCACCCCAGCCGATCGAGGCCCGCGCAGGCGAGGATCAGCGCGTCGTACCGGCCCTCGTCCAGCTTGCGCAGGCGCGTATCGACGTTGCCCCGGACGTCCTTCAGCACGAGGTCCGGCCTCGCCCGGAGCGCCTGCGCCCGCCGCCGCACGCTGCTCGTCCCCAGGACCGCGCCCTCGGGCAGCGCCGCGAACTGCCCCCCGCTCACCGCCCCCCCGGGATCCTCCCGGAGCCGCTCCCCGAACGCCGCGAGGTGATCGGCGCGAATCACGAGCGCGTCCCGGGGGTCCGCCCGCCTCGGCACCGCCCCGAGGACGATGCCGTCCGGGTCCTCCGTGGGCAGGTCCTTGAGCGAGTGCACCGCGAGGTCGATGTCGCCCGAACGCAGCCCCGACTCGAGCTCGGCCGTGAACAGGCCCTTGCCCCCCACCTCGGGGAGCGGGCGGTCCTGGATCCGGTCGCCCCGCGTGCTCACCACCTCGATCGATACGTCGAGCCCGGGCGCGGAGGCCCGCAGCACGTCGGCGACGTGGTTCGACTGCCAGAGGGCGAGCGCGCTGCCCCTCGACCCGATGATCAGCCTCATCCGTCGGTCCCGTCCGCCGCGTCGTCCGCCTCCGCAGGGGCCGCCTTCCCCCCGCTGCGGACCGTGAGCAGCGTCGACTCCACCCCGAGCAGATCGGCGGCGTCCGCGAGGCGGTCGAGCTCGCCGTCCGCGCCCAGCGCCTTCACCTTGCGGATCGGGTCGTGCAGGAACCGCTTGCCGAGCGTGGCGGCCATGCGCCGGAGCGCCGACTCCACGTCGGCCCGGGCGCCCGAGTCCAGGGTCTGCAGCGTCGTCGACAGCGCCGACATCGTCCGCGCCACCTCCCGATCGACCTCCCCCGCCACCTTGCCGTGCATCCGCCTCACCAGGGGCGCGACGTGGACCTGCGCCAGCACGCGAGCCAGCCCCTCGACCTCCCGCGCGACGATCGCCTCGGCGCGAGACGCCTCCGCTTCGCGCTTGGCCCGGCCCAGGTCGGCCGAACGCCCGAGGTCGTCGATGTCGTAGAGATAGACCCCCGCCTCTTCGTGCAGCGCCGCGTCGAGGTTGCGGGGAACCGAGATGTCGATGAGCACGAGCGGGCGACCCCGCCGCGCCCGACGCACCGAGGTCACGTGCCGACGCTGGATGACGGGCGCGGTGGCCCCCGTCGCCGCGAGCACGATGTCCGCCTGGGCCAGGAACTCGTTGCGCCGCTCCCAGGGCAACACCCCCGCGCCGACCGTCTCCGCCAGCTCGGCCGCCCGCCTCAGCGTCCGGTTCGCCACCCAGAGGTCCCCCGCACCCCGCGCCGCGAACGTCCGCAGCGCCACCTCGGCCATCTCCCCCGCCCCCAGCAGCAGGACGCTGTGCCGCGAGAGGTCGTCGTAGATCCGACGGGTCAGATCGACGGCCGCCCCGGCCACCGACACCGTCGCCGCCCCGAGCTCCGTCTCCGTCCGCACCCGCTTCGCCACGGCGAACGCCTTCTGGAACACCTTGTGGAGCAGCCGACCGCACGCCCCCACCTCCGTCGCGACGCGGTAGGCGTCCTTCACCTGCCCCGTTATCTGGCTCTCCCCGAGGATCATCGAGTCGAGCGACGCGGTGACGCGGAACAGGTGCTCCGCCGCGGCGTCGTCGCGTAGGTCGTAGGCGACCGAGTCGAGCTCGGGTATGTCGAGCCCCGCCCAGGCCGCCAGCGCCTCCAGGACCGGATCCTCGGCGCCCTCGCGCGCGCTCTCCACGAGCACCACCTCGAACCGGTTGCAGGTCGAGATCACGACGCCCTCGGCCACCCCCGGGAGGTCCACGATCCGCGCGGCCGCGCCGTCGGGCGCCCCCGACGTGAGGCGCTCACGCAGCTCCACGGGCGCGCGTCGGAACGATGTGCCGAGCAGCCGCAGCCTCATACGTGGCGTACTCCGGCCGCCGATACGAGCAGCACGATGAACCCCACGACCGCGATCCAGGCGGTCCGGCGCTGCGTCCAGCCCAGCAGCCCCCGGGCCTGCCAGCCGACGAGGTAGACGAACCACACCCCGACCGTCACCAGGACCTTGCCGCGCAGGTCGAGCCCCAACTGCCGATCGCCGGCGTACCAGAGGACGCCCGCCAGGATCCCCACCGTCAGGGCCACCAGGCCCCCCACGAACGCGCGCTGCGCCACCCGGTCCGCCGCCTCCAGGGAGGGCAGCGGGAGGGCCCCTTCCCGGGCGAGGCGCTTCGACTTCAGGCGACGGTGCTGCATCAGGTAGACGACCGACGCCCCGAAGGCGATCGCGAACATCGAGATGGACAGGTAGATGGAGCCGATGTGCACGGGGAACCACGAGCTCGCGACCGCGTCGGGCATCAGCGCGTGCACGGAGCCCGCCTCCTCGAGCACGACCGCCCCCGCCGCCAAGCACAGCGCGAGCGGTGCGATGAACGCGCCCATGACGCGGGTCGCGGGGCGCCTGATGCCGACCGCGACGACCCCCGCCAGGAGCGCCCAGCCCGTCGCCGTCATGGGGTGGTCCCAGGGCCCACCGTCCGGTCCTCCCAGGGGCAAGCGACCCACCGCGCCGGTGTGCAGCAGCAGCGCGACCGTCCACGCGACGAACCCCGTGCCGAGCGCCGTGAAGCCGCCGCGCACCCACCGAGGCCGCGCCGACGACAGGCCCACCATGTAGAGGACGGAGGCCAGCGCGCACACGGCCAAGCCCGTGAGGAACAGGCCGGCGATCACCGATTCCACGGGATCAGCCCTCGTCTTTGCCCGCGAGCCGCCGCAGCAGGCCCCGGCCCCAGCCGCCGGACTCGCGCGCCGACTTCCCCGCCTCCTCTTCGCGCCGCTCGAGCAGTCGCAGCTCCCGCTGCGCTTCGGTGTGCGTCTCCTGGAACGACAGGGCCTTTCGGTAGCGCTTGGCGGCGCGGACGGTGTCCTTCTGCAGGAACGCGATGCGCCCGAGGTAGTACCAGGCGTCGGCCGAGCGGGCGTCGAGGCGCAGGGCCTTCTCGAGCTCGGTCGTCCCGATCATCGCGTCGCGCGTCTCGAGGTACCGCGCCCAGCCGAACATGATCTGCGCCTCGGCGTTCGTGGGGTCGTGCAGGGTGGCGTCGCGGAAGCGCTTGACGGCCTCCAGGTACCGCTTCTTGCCCAGGAGTCGCCGCCCCTTGTGCACGGACACCTTGCTGAGCGCGGGATCGCCCTTGACCGGCGCCGTCTCCTGGCTCGTCCCCCCCAGGCTCACCCGGTAGTCCTCCCGCGTCTCCTTGTTCTTGAGCGTCGTGTACGCCTCCTGGAAGATCGCGAACAGCGTATTGACCGTCTCCTGGACCCGCGGGGGCGCCTCGAAGTAGTTGTCGGGGTGATAGCGCTTCGCCAGGTCCCGGCCCGCCTCCCGGATCTGCTTCTCCGTGGCCGTCGTCGCGAGCCCGAGAGCCTCGAACTTGTTGCCTCGGTTCGCCCGGTGGATGAGCCTCACGAGCTCGCTCAGCTGCTGCTCGGTCTCGACGTCGAACGCGCGCCCCTGGATGTGGACGAACCCGCTCTCCATCAGCAGGTCGAGGAGCGCTCCGGTCCGGACGCGCAGATCGTGGTCCAGACCCGCGCACCGCGTGAGGAACGCGTGCAGCGTCGTCTCCTCGCCGGCGGCCGCGCGCAGCGCTTCGAGGACCTTGGCCGAGTGGCCCGTGAACCCCCATCCGTCGACGACCTGCGACGGCGGGAGGCGCCCCACGACCGACGAGTTGCGATGGAACTCGAGCGACTTCGGGGTCTCCGACGCGAGCGCCTCGACCATCAGCGGGGGGATCGACAGCGGGTTCTCGAGCTCCTCCGACGCCGTCTCGCCCTCGATCGCCTCCACGCGCCCCGCGGGCAGGGCGAGCGCCTCCCGCACGAGCCGCATCACCGTGTCGTTCACGATCGCGTCGACCTCGTGCATGCCGATGGCGCGCAGGGCCATCAGCAGGCCGGTCTCGTCCTGGAGGTTGCGCAGGGGCACGTCCGGAACCGCCTTGCGGTCCACCCGCTTCTGCTGGACCGCCGTCTCCAGGACGTCGCCCCCGTCGCCGCTCTGGGCGAAGACGAGCTGGCCGAACTCGCACCACAGCTTGATGCCGCCGCCGGGCGTGTCGCGGATGTGAAGGACGCCGGTCCAGTCGTTGAAATCGACCGACCACAGCAGCACCGCGACGGAGGTCTTCTCGATGCGCAGATCGCCCACGGGCGGGTCGAGCCGGGCGCCGACCTGGCCGAGGTCCTTGACGAGGTCGTCGAGGATCCCCGCGGCCTTCGCCCGATCCGGAGGGGCGACCACCTTCGTGACGGCCCGGGCCAGCTCCGCGGGGTCGAGGGGCGCGTTCAGAGCGGCCCCCATGAGCAGCTCGACGGGCGCGTTGAGGAGGACCTCCTCCGACCGACGCCGCGCCGACACCGCGATCACCGGGAGCGGACGCGTCGCCTGGGGGTAGAGGTCGCGGACGATGTCGAGGCCGGTCCCGGACGACACGTCGACCGACGCCACGATCGCCTCGGCCGGCGCCGCGCGGAGCTCGAGCTTCAGGCGCTCGCCCTCGGCCACGGACGTCACCGAGTAGCCGAGCGCGCGCAGGCACCGCTCGATCACCCGCAGGTTGCGGGACGAGGTGTCGAGCACGAGGATGCGCGGGGCCGAGGGTGCATCCCCGGCCGCGCCGCTCGTCGACCCTGAAGCCAACCGATCCTCCAAATCGAGCGCAGGACTGTGAAAACCCCCGAGGGTCGGTCCTCGGGGAACGAACATCATGCCTCAAATCGACGGACTCTCGCCTCCGCGGGCGCCCTCTCCCGGTCCCCGCAGAGGCCCCTTGACGCGCAGGGAGGCGAACCCATAATGCCCCTCCACATCACGGGGGCCCCCGCCCCGGAGGACCGAATGGCCGACAACGTTCTTGACCTGACCGACGCGAACATCGACGACACCCTGGGCGGCGACCTGCCCGTCCTCGTGGACTTCACCGCCGTGTGGTGCGGGCCCTGCAAGGCGATCGCGCCCACCGTCGCGAAGCTCGCCGGCGAGTACGAGGGCCGAGTCGCGGTCGGCAAGCTCGACATCGATCACAACCCGAAGACGCCCGCGAAGTTCCACGTCCGGGCCGTCCCCACGCTGATCGTCTTCAAGGGCGGCCGGGCCGTGAACCAGGTCGTCGGCGCCGTCAACGAGAAGAAGATGCGCGCGATGCTCGACTCCGTGCTCTGAGCCCGAGCAGCACGAACCAACCCAGCGCGGCGGCGCTCCCTCGGGGGGTGCCGCCGCTGCTGCATTCGCACCCCTCCCCTTCGCCGATCGCGTCGACCCGCGCCGCGCTGCACACCGCTTGCGGGGGCGCTTCCCCGGTCGACGCCGCCACGAGGGCCACGGCCCCGCCCGGATCGATCGCGCCCTCGAGCCGCACCGTCCCGCCCTCGTCGTCCTCGATCGTCAGGTCGGCGTGCTCGCCGCGCACCCCCGCCGCGTCCAGGGCGAGCAGCCGCAGCCGGAGCTGGGCGTCGTCCCCGGGCCCCTCGCAGGTGAGCTCGAGGGGCCGGTCGTCCCCGTCCGCCGCGGCCTCGTAGAACGTGGCCGTGAACGCCGCCTCCTCGTGATCGATCGACAGCGGGGCGTCGATCGGGAGGGGCTCGACCGGCACGGACGTGTTCGGCAGGGTGCACGGGTAGGTGGCGCCGTCGTAGTGCAGGCCGTCCGCGCGGGAGCACGCGAACAGGTTCCAGGTGGCGAAGTCCCGGAAGGTGCGATCGAAGCCCTGGTCGAACACGGACCGCGACTCGGTGTTCAACGCCTCCTCCCACCGGGGCTGCAAGGCCACGGCCTCCCACAGATCCGGCACCCGGCGTGTATCCGAGCTCGGGCGGACGTCGTGCCCCAGCTCCTCCCAGAACTTGAGAAAGAGGAACCCCGCGTACTCGTACCGGTCCCCCGTCGCCGCCAGCGGTCGGTCGTGGTCGCGCAGGCGGAAGACCCACAGGAACTCGAGCGCGGCGTCGAGGGCGCCCGACGAGCGATCCCGGTACTGCTCGAACGTCGCCGTCGCCTCGTACAGCCAGTCCGACGTGAACGGCGTGTACGTGTACTGGATGCAGTGGTGCAGCTCGTGGACGGCCACGGACGTGAGCACGCCGTCCCCCTGCCCGTCGATCGCGTTGTCGATCTCCATGAAGCACGAGTGGGCCGGCAGCTCCACGCCCGTCTCCACCGGGTGGGCGTAGCCGAACGCGTCGATGTCCCGCACGTAGGCGTCGAGCCCGGTGGACCCGCCCAGGCCCTCGTCCGGCAGCAGGCCCCGGTAGCCCAGGCCCCCGAAGAGCGCGCGCCCCTCCTCGAGGCCCGCGAGCGTCCGGTCCACGTAGTCCGGGACGTCGTTTCCGTCCTGGTCGGCCTCGGCCACGCGGTCCTCGCCGTCGGTCGTCCAGTGGACCCGGAAGAACCCGTCCTCGGAGTCGACCGTGAAGACCTCGCCGGACAACAGGGGGCGCGCCCCGCCGCGGGCTTCGCCGCCGTCCGCGTGGCCCCGACCGCAGTCGAGGGGCACCAGGTCGGGCGGAGGGAAGTCGACCCCGACCGTCGGTGACGCGATGAGCAGGAGCGCACCCAGGGGCCCGATCATGGGCCGAGGGTAGCGCGTACCATGGGCGCCATGCCCGGGCGCGTCGCCTCCCTCCTCCTCGTGCTCCTCCTGGTGGGCCCGACCGCGCGCGCGGACGTCCCCGGGCCCCTCGAGCTGCGCGACGCCGTGGACGCCGACCGACTCCGGAGCCACCTGCGCGCCCTCACCGGCCACGACCCCGTGACCGACGGCGACGATGAGGTCCTGCTCCGCACGCGCAACATCCACCACCCCAACCACGCCGTGGCGGGGGCGTGGATCGCGGCCCGGTTCGCCGCGATCCCGGGCATGAGCGTGAACCGGGAGCTGTTCATCACGCCCACGACCGACGACACCTTCAACGTCGTGGCCCGCCTCGTGGGCGACGACCCGGCCCTGCCCATCGTCGTGGTGGGGGCCCACTACGACAGCATCGCGTCGGCGACCGAGGGGTGGGACGAGGCGACGGACCCCGCGCCGGGGGCCGACGACGACGCGTCGGGTGTGGCCGCGCTCCTGGAGGTGGCGCGCGTCCTCGCCGCCCACCCCGGAGGGACCCGCCGCACCGTCGCCTTCGTGGCCTTCTCCGCCGAGGAGTACGGCCTCCTGGGATCGCGGTACCACGTCGCCTCGCTCCGGGAGCTTCGGGAGGAGGTCGAGCTCATGCTGTCCCTCGATCCGATCGGCTACGACCCAGGGGGGAGCAGCGCGGTCTGGGTCGTGCACGACGAGCGCTGGCCCGAGCCCGCCGACCGCTCCGAGGCGCTCGCGGCCGCGCAGGGGGGGCGTTTGACCGTGACCACGATCGACGCCGACCTCATCGGGGGGGACGCGCGCTCGGACCACTTCCCGTTCTGGGAGGCCGGGCACCCGGCGCTGCACATCGCCTCCTTCCCCCAGCCGCCGACGTACCACACGGTGGGGGACGACCTCGACGTCGTGGACCCGGCGTTCCACTTCGAGGTGACCGCGCTGGTGACGGCCCTCGTCGCCGAGACGGCCGAGCTCCTCGAGCCCCCCGAAGACGAGGGAGGGTGCGGGGCCCACGTCGCCGCCGCGTCCGCCGCGCCGGGGGCGGGCTGGGCCGCCTTGCTGGCGGGCCTTGCGGCGCTGGGGCGCAGGCGGCGATGATGCCCTCCGTGCGCACGCTCCTCGCCGTCTCCTCCGCCCTCCTCCTCGCGGCCTGCTTCACCGAGCAGCCGGGCGGGGAGTACGACCTGGACGTCTCCCCCTTCGCAAACGCCCACATCTCCCGGGACCAGGCGACGATGGAGATCGTGCTGCTCGACGGGTACGTCTGCCCGGACGGGGCGGCCGCCCGCGTCTACTACGTGGAGCCGGTCGGGGTGCCGGGGCCGCGCCCGCTGGGCGTGGTGCTGCACGGCGGGAACTTCGACTACGTCACCGAGGGGGGCCGGCGCGACCACTACGCTCCGGAGAACCGCCTCGCCGCGGGCTGGGCCAACGCCGAAGCGGAGGTCGTGCTCGGCCTCGTCCAGCCGGGCGCGGGGCCGGACGTCGAGGGCGCCTGGACCGGGGCGTTCCTGCTCGCCGGGTTCTCGGTCGTGGTCCCGGCGAACTGCTGGGGCGACCTCTGGCACGGGACCGGCGACGGGGACTGGAGCGGCGAGGGTTTCTTGCGCCAGGGCGCCTACTTCGTGGACGACGCGATCGCCTGGGCCCAGGCCCGCGAGGACATCGACGCGGCCTCCACGGTCGTCGTGGGGCTCGGCGAAGGCGGCCGGGGGATCACCGAGCTCGCGTACGGCGTGGACGGCTCCTCGATCGTCGCGCCCGCGGCCGTGGCGGTGGACTCGTCGCCGGACTGGCTCGCCGGACTGGTCGCGTCCCCGGCCACCAACGCGGACTACCTGACCGGCCTCGCCCGCCTGTACGAGGCCGAGCTGACGGACGACGGCGACGCCCAGCTGCGGCAGAACGAGCTCCGGGACGCCCTGGAGCGCGACTCCCTGGTGACGGTCGTGGAGAACGGCTGGCGCACCCCGATCTTCTACGCCTGGTCGGCCTACGACGAGCGCATCGACCCCGCGGCGGCCCAGCCCGCCCAGGGGGCGATCTCGACCCACTACGATCTGAACGACCACGTCGTCGTGGATTGGGGCGTCCCCGGCCACGCCCCGTCGAACCGTGATCTCGCCGAGGCGACCGCGCGTCTCGACTGGCTGCGCACACACCTCCCGTAGCCGCGGAGATTGCGGCCCCGTCCGCGTCTCGACATCGTGCGTTGACCTGAGCCGAACGGGTCCGATACCTTTCCGTCCCCGCTCCCGGCGCACGTCGTCGGAGGGGTCGTTCGCCGACGGGGGGTCCGCGACGATTCAACGTACTGTCAGGGCTCGAGCACATGAAGATCACGGTCGGTTCCACGAAGGTCGGAAACCTCAGCACGGACGTCCTCGTGGCCGCCGTCTACGGCAAGGGCGGCCGCCGTTCCCCGGTCTTCCGGGCCGTGAACGCGGCGATCGGCGGCGGCCTGGGATCGCTGCTCGAGCTCACGGGCTGGACCGGCAAGGCCGGCGAGATCGCCGCGATCCCCGCGCCCCGGGGCCTGCGGGCCCGGCTCCTGATCGTCGGCTCCCTGGGCGATCGGGGGGACGTGAGCGCCGCCTCGCTCCACCGCTTGATGAACTCCGCGTCCGTGGCCGCCCGCCCCGCGAAGGCGACGAAGATCGCCGTGCACCTCGACCCGGCCCTGGACGACCGAGCCGAGCTCGACGCGTCGCTGGCGACGGCCGTCGGGACCGGCTGGTCCTTCGGCGCCTACGCCTTCGACGCCCACCTGACCAAGAAGTCGGAGGGGGCCGACCTCACGGACGTCTTCGTCTACTTCGAGGGCCGCAAGGACCGCCCCGCCCTGACCGCCGCGATCGAGCGCGGGTTCGCCATCGGCGCGGCCCAGGCGCGGGCGCGCAACCTCGTCAACGAGCCCGCCAACATCATCAACCCGGTGAGCCTCGCCGAGTACTGCGCGGACCTCGCCGCGTCCACGGACCTCGACATCACCGTGCTCGGCCGGGAGGAGTGCGAAGAGCTCGGCATGGGCGCCTTCCTCGCGGTCTCCTTCGGCACCCGCTTCCCGCCGCAGTTCATCCACATGATCCACAAGCCCGAGGGCGCGACCCGGCGGGTGGCGATCGTGGGCAAGGCGCTGACCTTCGACTCCGGCGGCATCTGCCTCAAGCCCGCCGCGGGGCAGGCCACGATGAAGATGGACATGGGGGGCTCCGCCGCCGTCATCGGCACCATGGCCGCCGTGGCCGCCCTGAACCTCCCCATCGAGGTGCACGGGATCTGCGCGGCCACCGAGAACATGACCGGCGAGGCCGCCTACCGCACCGGGGACGTGCTCACGGCGAGCAACGGCAAGACGATCGAGGTCCTGAACACCGACGCCGAGGGCCGCCTCACCCTCGCGGACGCGCTGCACTACGCCGCGGGCTTGGAGCCCGAGGCCATCGTCGACCTGGCGACGCTCACCGGCGCCTGCCTCGTGGCCCTCGGCCCGGACGTCGCGGGCCTCATGGGCACCGGCCGCGGCCTCATGCGCGACCTCCGCGCGGCGGGCGACGCCACCGGCGAGCCCGTCTGGGAGCTGCCCATGCCCGCGCACTACCGCGAGCTCCTCAGCAGCAAGGTGGCCGACATGAGCAACCTCGGCGGGCGCTGGGGCGGGGCCATCACCGCGGGGATGTTCCTCAAGGAGTTCGTCCCCGAGGGCATCCCGTGGGCTCACCTCGACATCGCGGGCCCCTGCTTCGTCGACAAGCCCCTCACCGGCCAGCAGTACGGCGCCACGGGCTTCGGCGTGCGCCTGCTCACGGAGTGGCTCAGCGGCCTCGCCGCGAGCTGATCGTCAGCCGGCGGGGTCGAGGCCGCGCCGGTGGAAGCCGGTGGCGACGATGAAGATCTCCACCGAAGACGCTCGGGTCCCCTTCGGGCGCACGGCCTTCACGAGGCCGAAGCGCTCCTTGATGCGCTTGCGCAGCGCGGGCTCGTCGACGCCCTGAAACACCTTGCAGACGAACGCGCCCCCCGGCCGCAGCCAGTCGATCGCGGCCTCGAGGGCGCGATCGCACAGCTCCACCGAGGCGATGTGGTCCGAGAAGGGCACGCCGGTGGTGTTCGGGGCCATGTCCGAGACCACCGCGTCGAACGGAGGGGCCCGATCTCCGGCGCCCGCGTCCCGGATCTCGTCCTCGGTGAGCTGAAACGCCGAGCCCTGGATCACGACGGCCCCATCGACCGCCCGCGGGTCGATCGGCTTGCGGTCCACCGCCACGACGATCCCCCCGCGACCGACCTTCTTCAGGGCGTACTGCGACCAGGACCCCGGCGCCGCCCCGAGATCCAGGACCGCGGCGCCGCGCCGCAGCAGCTTGAACCGCGCGTCGAGCTCCTCGAGCTTGTAGACGGACCGCGCAGCGAACCCCTCCTTGCGAGCGCGCTTCGAGCGCGCCTCGTCGCCCCGGTAGTTGGGTCGCCGCTTAGCCACGTCAGGCCGGCCCCGGCGCCTCGCGCAGCTCCTCGCGGCACGCCTCTTCGATCCGCGACCAGAGCTCGCCGCGCCCGATCTTCTCGGTGCTGCTGAAGAGCATCGCCGCCTCCCGGGGCACCCCGAGGCCCTTCGTGATGAGGGCCATGCGGTGCAGTCGCTTGTTCTTGCTGATCTTGTCCGCCTTGGTGAGGACGAGCAGCCCCCGCCGACCGGTGTGCTCGAGCCACTCGACCATGTTCGAGTCGAGCTCGGTGGGGTCGCGACGGAGGTCCACCAGGACGACGACCAGGGCCAGCTTTCCGCGCTTCGCGAGGTAGTCCCCGATCATCCGCTCCCAGGACGCCTTCACGGCCTTGGGCACCTTGGCGAACCCGTATCCGGGGAGGTCCGCGAAGCGGATGTCCATGCCCGCTCGCTGCAGCTCGAAGAAGTTGATGGCCTGCGTCCGCCCGGGGGTCTTGCTCACCCGCGCGATCGCCTTGCCGCCCACGAGGGTGTTGAGGCAGGACGACTTGCCGACGTTGCTCCGGCCGACGAACGCCACCTCGGGCAGGTCCGACGGGGGCCAGTGCTCGCGCTTGAACGCCGACTTGATGAACCGGACCCCGCCGCCGCCGGTCTTCTTCTTCTTGGCCACGCTCAGCGCCCGACGCGCTCGAGGTTCGGATCGCCGGGCTGGTGGCAGGTGAGGCACACGGCGCCGTCGCCCTGCCCGTAGCGGAAGTCCTCGGGCGCCTCGGTCCAGCTCCGGGGGTGCGGGTTCACGAAGACGTGGCAGGTGAGGCAGTCGTCCTGGGCGTGGCAGGCCACGCAGGACTCCAGCGAGCGCCGGGCCTGGTGGCTGTGGTGCTCGGGGCCCGGGATCTCGCCCGCCACCCCTCCCCACCCCGCGGGGTGGAACTCGAGCTGCCCGGGCGGGTCCGACCGACGGCCCGGGAACGCTCCCGGCCTCACGCCCGCCTTCGTGTGGCAGTCGGAGCAGAAGGTCTGCACGTCGTGGCACGCCCGACACTGCAGCGAGGTGCGCATCGCCTCGAGCCCGTGGGTCATCACCCAGTCGGCCGGGTGGAGCTCGCGCACCTTCGCCACGCCGTCGTGGCAGTCGAGGCAGGTCTGCGCGGTGTGGCACGCGTTGCACGACTCTTCGTCGGCCCGGGCGGCGGCCTCGTGGTGGCGCAGCCACTGGTCCTGGAAGTGGTCGTCGGGTCGGAACCGACCGCTCGGCTTCAGCGCCTCCCAGGCGTGGTCGAGGTCGGTGCGGACGCGGCCCTGTTCCCCCTGGAGGTGGCACGTCGTGCAGGAGTCCGGCGCCTCCCGTCCGTTGTGACAGCCGAGGCACGTCCCCATCTCGGGGAGGTGGTCGCGCGTGGCCTTCGTCGCCTGCTCGATGCCGACGTGACAGGTGGTGCACTCCACCCCGTCGTCGATGTGCGTCTTGTGGGAGAACCGGAGTCGCGCGGGCTCGACGCTCACCGGGGCGGGACGCGGGGCCCCGTCCACGGGCGCGAACAGGGGAGCGGGCCCGACGTGCTCGGGGGTGCCCTCGGTGAACCCCTCGTGACAGGTCGCGCACGCCGCCTTCGGGTACATCTCGGCGGCCGTCGCCTGCTCCATCCGGTGGCAGAGCCCGCACACCTTGTGGTCCGGCAGGTTGTCGTCGGCGGTCTGCTCGCTGCCCTGGACGCTGCCGTGGCACACGACGCAGGACACGCCCGACTGCAGGTGCTGCGTATGGCTGAACGTGAGCGGGATCGCCTGGTCCGGGTACACGGCGTAGGAGCGGGGCGGGGCGGGCGTGTCGTCCCCGACCGCGGGCACGGCGAGCGCGACGAGCAGGCCCGCGGCGAGCGTGAGCAGGAGGGCTCTC
The DNA here is from genome assembly GCA_964512225.1 of uncultured Rickettsiales bacterium. Lineage (GTDB taxonomy): Bacteria > Myxococcota_A > UBA796 > UBA9615 > UBA9615 > CAZEKB01. Next base: position 15,602 of record CAZEKB010000122.1, read on the forward strand.
ATCGGTCCCCCGTGGTGGTCAGCCCCGCGAAGGCGTGGTCCCAGGGCGCGGCTCCGAAGTCCCGGGAGACGGCCATCAAGGCGGGCTCCCAGTCGCTCAGGCGCGCCGACGGGTCTCGGCGGGACGTGCCCTCCCTGCGCGCGCGCACCCCGAGCAGGAACGACAGCGACGCCGTGATCTGGACGTGGTCGGTGAGCCACGGCGAGAACACGACGTCGGTGGAGACGGCGGCCCGGACCCAGGGCATCGGACGCAGGACCACGTCGACGGCGAAGTCGCCGTAGTCGCCCGTGAGGCCGGGCTGCAGCTCGTAGTCGTACCGCTGGTAGTCGCCCCGCACGCCGACCTCGAGGCGCCCGTCGAAGGGCCGCACGCGAGCCGACGCAGTGGCCGTGAACTTCATCCCGCCCGCGCCGTGCAGCAGGCGCTCGGACAGGCGCACGGAGAGCAGGGGGATCGGGCGGATCGTCACCGTGACGCGCTCGGTGCCGGACACCCGGCCGATGTCGCTGGGCACGTCGTCCCGGGAGATCGCCTCGGGCATGACCTGCACGCCCCCGCCCGCCTCGACCGCGATCTGCGGGAGCGGCCTCAGCACCACCCGGCCCCGCACGGCGTCGAACGGGTCGGTGTTGAAGACGCTCCAGATCTCGTCGGCGTCGAAGCTGGGCTGCAGGTGCTCGTACTCGAACACGGCCCGCATCCACCGCACGGGGCGGCCCTCGACCCCGGCGAGCACCTCGGAGAAGCGACGCTGAAGCAGGTCCACGGCGAAGTTCGCGCGCAGGTTGAGGCGGCCGAGCACCCCCTGGTGGAAGTCGAGCGTGAGGTGCCGCCGGGCGAGCCTGGCGACCTTGAACCGGTCGTGGAAGCCGAGCCGCAGCTGCGTGGACCGGTGGCCCGCGAGGAAGATCCCGAAGCCGTAGGTCCAGTCCTTGCCCCACTCGATCGGGACGGTCCAGCCGCTCGCCTCGTCCCCCCAGAAGACCCGCGACCGCAGGGGCACGCCCCCGAACGCCTCGAACCCGAGCCGCCACACCGCCACCCGCGCCCGCACTCCGTCGAACCGCAGCAGCCCCGCCGCGCCCGCTCGGGGCGACAGCTGCCGGCCGATCCGCACGAACCCGTCGCGCTTCAGGGGGGCGACGTCGACGTACGCGTACAGCACTTCGGCGGTGAACCCGCCGTTCCAGAGATCGAGGCCGCCCCGCAGCGACGTCTCGAACGCCACGCGGGCCCGGGGGCCGTCGTTGCGGATGGAGAACCGGAACGACTGCCGCAGCGGGTGGTACAGCGAGACCTGGTCGAGGCTCGTGCGGAAGGGGCGATACCGGTAGTCGAGGCGTACGGACCCGTCGACGACGAGGCCCTTGCCGTCGCCCACCGCCCACGCCGACGGCGCCACCGGGGTGCCCGGCCCCACGACGCCGACGGAGACCGCGTGCCCGGGGGGCGCGGCGCCGAACGCCGGGACCCACCCCAGGACCGCGGCCACGGCCACGATCGCCGCGATGTCAGTTGTCCTCGGCACCCTGCGAGATCCACGAGTAGATGAGGTTGATCTCCGCTTCCGTGAGCGGCTTCACCCCCGGGAACGGCGGCGGCATGGAGCCCTGCTGATAGCCCCACGTCTCGTCGGTGGCCTCGCACGGCATGACCTTGTGCATGAGGTAGCTGGCGACGGGGTCGCCGGGCTCGACGCGGTCGAGGCCGTCGTGCTGCAGGGTGTTCAGGACCCCCACGAGCTGCGCGTACGCCTCGAACTCGGTGAGGGACATGTTCCCGCGGGTCTGGATGGTGTGACAGGGCTGACAGCGCTCCTCGAACATCGGGATGATCGCGCCGCTGAAGGACACCGGCTCGGCCGACACCTCGAGGAAGGAGTCGTCGCAGGGGCCGACCACGTCGTCGTCGTCCACCGTCGAGTCGTCGTCGTCCACGGTGGAGTCGTCGTCGTCCACGACGTCGTCGTCGTCGGGTTGCTCCCAGAGCTGGTAGGGCGCGTTGTCGGGGTTCACGACCGCGCACCCCACGACCAGGAGGCCGGTGGACAGGGTCGCGATCGCGAGGCGGAGCCGGGCCATCGGCGCATGGTCGCAGAAGCGCGACGCGGTGCAAAGGGCCGCGCCCGGGTGGCCCGGGACCGCTGCCGGTGCTACCTATGAGGGGCGTGAGCACCCCCCCGGAAAGCGACTCGGCCCTCACCTTCCGGCCCGCGAGCGTGCTCGACCCCGGCGAAGGCGACGGCATCCACACGATGAACCTGAAGCGGGCGGGCGGCGAGCTCGTCTACTTCGTCTCGGACCTGCACCTGGGCGACGGCAGCCACACGGACATCTTCCAGGCGAAGGACGAGCACTTCCTCGCGTTCCTCGACGAGGTGGAGGCCAACGCCAAGACGCTCGTCATCGTGGGGGACGCGCTCGACTTCGACCAAGCCTGGTACTTCAGCCGCATCGTGCGCGGCCATGGCGCGGTCATCTCCCGCCTCACGCAGCTCGCCGAGCGCATCCGCGTCGTCTACGTCTACGGCAACCACGACCCCGACATCGTCCTCTTCCGCGACATCCTCAAGTGGGAGCTGTGCGACAAGGTCGTGGTCGACGACCGCCTGCTCGCGGTGCACGGCTACGAGTTCGACGCCTACGTCGGGGGCGGCAGCCACGACGAGGCGGTGGTGTGGTCGCGGCTGCTCAATACCTACGAGCGGGCCTTCAAGACCTGGATCCGGATCCCGCTGCGCGAGTACTACACGCTGTCCAACCGCTTCGCCCACTACCTGCTGTATTGGGTCAGCCGCGCGGCGACGCTGTGCGAGTGGCTCGGTCGCCGGCTCGACCGACCGACGCTCGGGGCCGGGCTGGTCGCCTGGGCCCGCTTCTGGGGACGCGGCGCCCTCGGCGATCCCATGGGCTTGACCCACCGCGTGCTCGAGGAGCTCGAGGTGAACCCGCGCTTCGACACGATCGTGTGCGGCCACAGCCACCTGCCGGGCGTGGTCGAGACGGGCGACGACAAGCGCTACATCAACCTCGGATCGTGGTCCTTCGGCAACTCGCAGTACGGCATCTGGGACGGCCGCCGCTTCGCCCTGCGCGACTGGATCAGCGGGCGAGCGTTCGCGGACGAGAACTACCGTCACCTCTTCGGGACGCGCGAGGACTGGACCTACGAGGACTGGTTCCACGACCAGTACCTCGGCTACCTCAAGTTCCGGTGCGGCGAGGAGGGCCTTCGCGCCGGGGTGCGGCCTCCGTCCTGGGCCCTCGCGGAGGCGGGGGAGCCGCAGGCGCTGGGCGTCGGCCGCGTATCGACGGTCTCGGACACGCCCGCCCCCACCGACCCCGGCTGAGGCAAGGCGGGACGATCTTCGTCCCGCCCCCCCGGCAGAATCGCGCGCGTGTCTCTGCCTCCGATCCCGCCCTGGCTCCTGGTCCTCGCCGTCCTCATCACGGCCGCGATCGTGGTGCGTCTCGGTCGGCGGCGGCGGGCTCGCCGAGGCCGGAGGGCAGCCGTTCGTGGGCGTCGGGCCGAGATCGCGGCCGAGGGCATCCTGGAGCGCCGCGGTTACAGCATCCTGGACCGCCAGGTCTCGGCGGCCTGGCCGATGGCGGTGGACGGGCGGCCCGTGGAGGCGGGGCTGCGCGCCGATCTGCTGGTCGAGCGCCGCGGGCGCGTCTTCGTCGCCGAGGTCAAGACCGGCCCCGCGGCCCGCCCCACCGCGCCCGACACGCGCCGCCAGCTGCTCGAGTACCGGATCGCCTTCGACTGCGACGGGGTGCTCCTCGTGGACATGGACGCCGAGCGCGTCCTGCGGGTCGACTTCGACCTCCTGGAGTAATGCGCACGCGGGCGCAACGAAGCCTCGCGCAGGCTCTATGCTCCGCGCCATGCTCGTGAACGGGACCCCGCACCGCACCGTGGCGTGGGAGGACGGCGCCGTCGTCCTCATCGACCAGCCGCGGCTCCCCCACACCTTCGCCCTGCGGCGCCTCACGGACCACCGCGACGTCGCCGTGGCCATCACCACGATGGTCGTCCGCGGCGCGGGCGCGATCGGCGCAACGGGCGCCTTCGGTCTCGCCCTCGCCTGCAGGCAGGCGCCGGACGCGAGCTTCCGGGAGTACGTGCGGGCCGCGCGCGCGACCCTCGCCGATACGCGTCCGACGGCCCAGAACTTGTTCGCGGGCCTCGATCGGGTCCAGGCGGCCATCGACGCCGCGGGCGGCGGGAGCGACCCCGACGCGGCCCGCGACGCCGCCCTGGCCGCCGCCCGGGAGTACGCCGACGAAGACGCCGCGGCCTGCGAGTCGATCGGTCGCCACGGCGCGGCGCTCCTGGAGGACGGGTGGCGGATCGCGACGCACTGCAACGCGGGCTGGCTCGCGTTCGTCGACTGGGGCTCGGCCCTGTCCCCGGTGTACCGAGCGCGACGGGACGGCAAGGACCTCTCCGTGTTCGTGGACGAGACCCGCCCCCGCGGGCAGGGCGCGCGCCTCACGGCGTGGGAGCTGGCGGGCGAGGGCGTCCCGCACGACGTGATCGCCGACAACGCGTTCGCCCACTTCGCGTCGCACGGGGCGATCCAGGCCGTGATCGTGGGGTCGGACCGCGTGGCCGCGAACGGCGACGTCGCCAACAAGATCGGCACGTTCGGGCGGGCGGTGATCGCGCGGCGCCTGGGCATCCCCTTCTACGTCGCGCTGCCCTCGACCACGATCGACGCGGCGTGCCCGTCCGGGGCGGAGATCCCGATCGAAGAACGCTCCGCGGACGAGGTCCACTACACCTGGGGGCGGGACGACGACGGGCTCTTCCGCCGCGTGCGCACGACCCCCGCCGCGTCGTCGGCGCGAAACCCGGCCTTCGACGTCACCCCGGCCGATCTCGTGGACGGGATCATCACCGAGTTCGGGGTGGTACCCGCGTCGGCGGACGGGATCGCCCGGGTGGTCGCCGCCCGGGACGGGGCGGGCCGAGACGCCGACGGGGCGGGCCTCCTTGACGCCGGAGGGACCCCCGCATAACCTCGTTTGCTCGGCTCGGAATCGGCGTGCTGCGCCCTCATCTCTCCATTCCAATGGGGGCCGTCGGTCCCGCGAACGACAGGTGTGCATCGTGGCCAACGTCCTTTTGAGCCCCTCGACGGGAGGCGGCGCCCCGGACCCGACCGACCCCGAAGCGATCGCTCGCGTCCTGCTCGAGAAGAGCAGCCTCCTCATCTACATCACGGACCTCAACTACAAGGTCGTGCTCTTCAACCGGGCCGCGCGCGAAGCCACGGGGTACGACACCGCGGCCTGCCCCAACGTGCACGCGCTCCTCGAGCGTTTCTATCCCGACCCGGGGTATCGCTCGATCGTCCAGGGCATCCACGACGGGTGGGCCAAGAACGAGCACATCCGCGGCACCGAGCTCGTCGTTCAGTGCAAGGACGGCAGCCAGCGCACGATCTCCTGGTCCACGTCGCGGCTGAAGGTCGGCCGGCGATCGTCCAGCGGCTACATCGCGATGGGCGTGGACGTCACCACGCGGCGCAGCCTCGAGCAGTGGGTAAGCCTCCTGCAGCGCTCGCTCCAGCACCTCACCGAGGGCGTGGTGCTCACCGATCCTTCCGGCCACATCCTGGCCTGGAGCGAAGGCGCGCATCGGCTCCTCGGGCACGAGGAGTCGGGGATGCAGGGCCGCTCGCTGTCGGACCTCTATCTCCGCGCCGAGCGCGCGATCATCGCCCGCTCCGTGGAGCGGGCGATCGAGGCCGACGGTCGCTTCACCGGCGAGCTGGAGCTCGAGCAGGCGGACGGCGGCAGCCGGATCGTCGGCTTCCAGCAGGTCCGCCTCGACGGCGAGGGGGGCCTCCCGCTGGCGCTCCTCACCGTGCTGTCCGAGCCCGAGTCCGCGGGCGGGCGAGCCCCGGCCGAGGCGCTGACCGAGCTCGAAGGGAAGATCGGCGAGCTGACCGCGGCGCTGGCCGCGGAGCAGACCGCGACCGCCGAGCAGGCCGCCCTGGTCGCGAAGCTGCAGGCCGACGCGAGCGCCGCCGCGGCGGCGCCGGCCGCCGAGCAGCCGGCCCGGGCCGCGCGCATCACCGCACTCGAGGCCGAAGTCACGGCCGCGCGCGCCGACCTACACCCTCTGCAGGCCGAAGCCCACGC
>CAZEKB010000123.1:0-21529 GCA_964512225.1 uncultured Rickettsiales bacterium
CCCCCCCCCCCCCCCCCCCCCCCCCCCCCCCCCCCCCCCGGGGGGGGGGGGCGGCGCCGGGGGGGCCGGGGGCCCCCGGGAGGTCGACGGGGCCGGGGCCCGGGGAGGACACCCGGAACATCCACGCCTCGGACAGGGGAGCCCCCACGTCCACGGGGAAGGTCCCCTCGCCGTGGTCGACCACGTACCGGCCCGTCACCTGCTCCGGGGTCAGCGGAGGGGGCGGAGGGGCGGCCGCGTCCACGATGTCTCGGGCCCGATCGACGGCGATCTGCGCCGCCGCCAGGGACGACGCGATGGCGGCCGCCACCGGCACGAGGTTGCGCTCCCGGCCCAGGCGCGAGCCCTCCCGGAACAGCTTGACGACCACGCCGCCGGCCTCGAGGCACGCGGCCCAGTCGGAGATCCGCAGCACCTCGGCCGTCTCGTCGGCGCCCTGACGGATGCGTCGGTCGACCGCCTGGGGCGAGAAGTCCAGAGGCCCCAGGGGCAGCAGGTCGAAGCTCCGCCCGTGCTCGAGGTGCAGCACGGTCACGCTGGGGAGGTAGTCGTTCGGGGTCCCCGATACGAGGCCGCCGCCCGCGTCCACCAGGGCCTGCAGCGCCATGCGCTCGAGGTCCCTCTGGAACCGCTCCAGCGCCATGTAGCTGCGCGAGCTGAACTGGATCTGCTGCTGACGCCAGTACGCCGAAGCGAGGTCCTGCGGCGCGCTCCCCTCGGCCGACCAGAGGTCGACGTTGATCACCAGGATCGGCCGACCGCGCAGCGAGAGGTCGCTCTCGAGGACCTCCAGGACGTGGTTGAGCGGGCTGTTGGCCGCCACCCCGCCGTCCCAGTACAGCCGACCGCCCAGGGGCACGGCCGCCGATCCCGGGGGCAGCGAGCCGCTCGCGGTGACGTGCTCGGCGGTCAGGTCCGTCGCCATCGAGTCGAAGAAGACGAGCCGGCCGGCCTCCACGTCGGTGGCGCCCAGCGAGAGTCGCGTGCGCTCGCCCACCGGGCGGGCGTTGTAGGCGTCGAACGGGCAGAAGCGGTTCAGGGTGCGGACGAGGGGCGCGTTGGAGAACAGGCTCGTGGCCCCGGGCGACCCGGGCGGGTGGAGGGCCGGGAGCCCGGGGCGGCGCGCGAAGAACCCCCGCTGGCCGCTCAGGTTCGCCAGGGACGACAGGGAGCGGACCCGGGTCTGGAGGGGCTCGGGCAGACCCGTGGGCGGGGGCACCACCGGCCCGATCGCCCGCCACATCGACAGCAGGGCGGCGTCGCGGTCCCCCGGTTCGTTCGTGGCGACGACGGCCGCGTTGAGCGCCCCCGAAGAGATGCCGCAGACCCAGTTCGGCTCCAGGCCCGCCTCCGCCAGCGCGCGCCGCACCCCGATCTGGTACGCCCCGCGAGCCCCGCCTCCCTGGAGGACGAGGATGACGAACGGTGTGTCTTTGCTCCCCATGGCCGCGGGAGGATACCGCGAGCGCGCCCGGCGCTACCGGGGCACCGGTTTGACGAGCCGAAAGCCCACGTCGGAGACGACGCGCCACTGGTGGTAGCCCGTCCGGTAGGTGGCCCGCGCCTGCGCCGCGCCCGAGTCCCAGCCGCCCCCGCGCACGGGCCGCCGCTCCGGATCGCCGTTGTAGGCGGGGTCGGCGCACCAGTCGCGGGCGGAGCCCCCGAGGTCGCGGATCCCGTAGATCGAGATGTCGGTGGGGAAGGTGCCGATCGGCTCGGGGAACGGGCGCCCCGGTTGGGAGTCGCGCATCTTGCACAGGGCCGGGTCGAAGGCGTCGCCCCAGGGGTGCAGGCGGCCGTCGACGCCCCGGGTGGCCTTCTCCCACTGGGCTTCGGTGGGCAGCGTGTACTCCGCCCCGTCGAGCTCGGACGCCCAGGCGGCGTAGGCGACGGCGTCCTCCCAGGACACCGCGACGACCGGCCAGGTCGCGTCCCACACGTCGCCGTCCCGGTCCGCGTCGGGCAGGTAGTAGGCCGCCCCGTCGGGGGGGCGCGGCCAGTACTGCCCGCCCGCGGTGCGGAAGCCCGACTCCTGGCGCGGCACGCGCTTCCAGGCGACGTCCGGATCCCGGCGGTGCAGGGCCGTGAGGAAGACCGCGTACTCGGCGACGGTGACCGGGTGCACCGACGCGAAGAACCCGTCGACCGCCCGGAGCCCGCGCGATCCCGTGCTGCCCGCGGGCCCCTCGCCGCCGTACTCCGTGGGGCCCCGGGGCACGTACACGAAGCCCTCGCCGATCGTCTCGTCGGCGAACAGCGGGATCGGGCGATCCCCGGACGTCCAGTGGCCGCCGCGACGGATCCGGGCGGGGTACACCGTGTCCCGCTTGCCGCCGTGCACGAGGCGGATCCGGTAGCTGCCCACGGGGAGCGGCAGGCCCTCCAGCGGGGTCAGCCCGAGGTACTCCTCCTCCGCGGGGGTCCAGGTCACCTCGCGCCGATCGATGCGCGCGGCGTAGGCGGCGGCCCCCGGCGGGTCGGTGTGGAGGGTGATGCGCCCGCCCTGGTACAGGGCCTTCTCGTAGCGGCCGTCGTCGAAGGCGAGCAGGCGCGCGCGGTTGTAGCGCATCGCCGCGGCGTCGCCCTCCTCCTCGGCCTCCTGGAACCGCGTCCAGAAGGCCCGGGCGAGCAGGTCCCGGGCGTCGGGGTTGCGCGGGTCCAGGGCCATGGCCTGCTCCGACGCGGCGACCACGTCCCCGAAGGCCTCCATCAGCATCGGCTCCTCCGCGGCGCGACGGATGCGCACGGCGAACAGGTCCTGCTTGTCGGCGAGCGGCGCCCACGCCGCGGTCGAGGCCTCGAGCGCGATCTCCCGACGCCGCAGGTCCTGCGCCGACGTCTGCTGGTCGAGGTAGCGGGTCCACGCCCGCTGGGCCTCGTCGAGGTACGTCTCGGCCTTCTCCTTGGCCAGCGAGCCGTCGAGGAAGCCCCGCACGGCCCGGCCCAGCTCGTCCGCCGTCGCGTGCCGATCCGCCGGGTCCTTCGCCATCGCCCGGATGCAGATCTCGGCGATCTCGTCGGCCACGAAGAGGCCCCGCGCGCGGGGGTCCGGCGGGGGCTTCGTGGCGGCGATGCGCATCAACTTGATCGGGTCGCGGTGGCCGAACGCGCGGCTGAACGTGAGGAGCTGGAAGAGGATCGCGCCGAGCGACCACACGTCGGACCGGCCGTCGAGCTCGTCCATCTTCCCCCGGGACTGCTCGGGGCTCATGTAGCCCGGGGTGCCGAACGTCGCGCCCGCCTGGGTCCGCACCTCCACCGCGGGGTGCACGGGCGGCGACTCCCCGGGGGGCGTCTCGGGGGGGATCACGCGGGAGTCGAACGTGGCGCGCGGGGGCGGCGCGCCCTTGGAGGTCGACGGGCCCATGACGCGGGCGATGCCCCAGTCCATCACGAGCACCTCGCCGTAGCGGCCGAGCATGATGTTGTCGGGCTTGAGATCGCGGTGCAGCAGGCGGCGGTCGTGGGCGTAGGCGACGGCGTTGCAGACCTGGACGAACGCGGTGAGGAGCCGGTGGCGCGTCCACTCCGCGGTCACGTCGGGGTTCCCCTTGCGGAGGTCCCGCAGCACGTCGAGCAGCGAGCGACCCTCCACCCGCTTCATCACGAAATAGAAGCGGCCCTCACCGGTCACCCCCATCTCGTACACGGGGACGATGTTCGGGTGCTGCAGCTGCCCCGTGATCCGCGCCTCGGCGACGAAGCGAGCGAGCGTCTCGTCGCTCACCCGGTGGGGGTCGAGCAGGACCTTGATCGCGACGGTGCGTCCGATCTCCGGGTCCGCCGCCTCCACGACCCGCCCCATGCCGCCGCGGCCGAGCTCCTCGCCGAGCTCGTACCGCCCGAGGTTCGGGTCCTCCTCGGGCGGCACCGGCGCGGGCGTGCGGCGGGGGGCGGTGTCGGCGCCGCGGGGGGCGTCCGAGATCGTCGCGTCGAGATCGGCGTGGGCGCGGGGATCGTCGATGTGCAGCGTCGGCGGCACGGCGGCCGACCCCGCGCTCGGCTCCTCGAGGCGCGCGTCCTCGATCGTGATCCCCAGCCCTTTGAGCACGCCGGTGGGGCTGGGCGGGATCGTGGCGGTGGGCTCGTCCTGCTCCGCGAGGAAGGCGGGGACGGCCTTGAGGAGGTCGCGCAGCTTCATCCGCGTGAAAATGTACGGGGCCGCGAGACGAAAAGTCTCGTTTCCGGCTCCCAACCTCGGGATGTCCCCGCAAAACGAGACGATTCGTCTCGAGTCGCGATCCCCGTCTCAGCGGACCCAGATCGCCTGCGCGCCCCCCGGGTTGCCGTAGTACACGCGCTGGTCCGCCCAGGCGGCGTAGAGCCACGCCGACGCGTCGCCCCCGCACAGGGTCAGGCCCTGGTTCGCGCCGCCGACCTCCGAGAAGTCCCACCCCGACCCCAGCGAGCCGTGGCCTCGGCAGTCGGCGGGCGCGCCCGGGGGGTTGTTCACCGCGCCGACGCCGGCGTCGGTGTAGCTCGCCGGGCCCCCGCACCAGTAGTAGCCGGCCTCGCCGTACAGGAAGTACCCGGGCTCGCCGAACTCGATCCGCAGCAGCTCGCGGGGGATCGCGGAGCTCAGGTAGGTCTCGTTGTTGACGTAGTAGGCGCCCACCCGCAGCTCGGTCCACTCCATGAGGTTGAGATCGAGCCACCCCCGGCGCGGGAACGACGCGTTGGCGGCCTGCCCCGGCGAGTCCCGCAGGTGGTCGATCGCGACCTCCCCCGCCCCGAACGTGCCCTGGTCGCCGACGTCCACCGAGTTGCGCACGAACCCGAGCATCCAGCCGCCGCGGGCCATGTCGCACCACACCGGGGCCGCGGAGTCGCGCAGGGCGATCCAGTAGGCGCCGTCCTCCGACGTGCGCTCCGCCGTGAGGATCTCCAGGCACGACGACGCCGCGCAGTTCTCGGTGAGCCCCACGGCGTCGCCCGCGGAGCCGTCGCAGTCGCGGTCCACGCCGTCGCACTGCTCCTGGGCGCCGGGGTTCATCGCCGGGTCGTCGTCGTCGCAGTCGCCCCCGCGCAGGGCGTGGTCCCCGGCCGCGCAGGCCGTCGCCACGTCCCCGCCGCCCCAGCCGTCCCCGTCCCGGTCGACGAAGAACGGGAGCCCGTCCACGAGGTCGGGGTCCGCGTCGTCGATCAGGCCGTCGCAGTCGTTGTCGAGGCCGTCGCAGACCTCGGCGTCGGGGCAGTCGGACGGCGCCTCCCCGTCGGCCGACGGGCACGCCGTGAGCGTCAGGGGCACGACCGCGCACAGGAGCAGCTCCGGGCGGCGGCGGGCGAGCGGCAGGAGCAGGAGGAACCCGACGAGCACCCCCGACTCGCCGCCGCAGCTCGCGCCCGGGGGGACGTCCACGGGGGGCGGGGGCGCGACGTCCGGGCGCAGGGCCGCGAAGTTCTGAGCGCCCCCGGGCCACCGGTTGGGCGCGGCGAACGTGGACCCGTCCGCGTCGCGGTAGTCCGAGTCGGCCCCCGTGCCGATGCCCGGCTGCGCGGCGAGCATCCCCACCTCGACGCTCGAGATGCCCCCGTCCTCCCCCGCGGGCCCGAAGCGGGTGCGGCCCTCGGCGTCGGAGACGCGCAGGGTCCAGCCTCGGTGGGTCGTGTCGAACGTGCCCTGCAGGAGCGCGTCGGGGGCCTCGCTCGCCCGCAGGTGAAGCCGCCAGTCCCCGCGGACGGGGTCGTAGCCGGGGTCTTCGGGGAGGTCCTCGGCGATCGTGATGATCGTGCCCCGCCGCAGGTCGGCGAAGCGGTCGTCGTTGCGGAAGCGCAGCGTGCCCGCGGGGCCCTCGCGGTCCTGCGCCTGCAGGCTCCACCCGCGCAGATCCAGGTGGTCCTCCACGACCACGAGCTCGAGCCAGTCGCCGCCGTTGCCGGGCACCGCGCCCAGCGCCGGGTCGCCGTCCGCGAGCACCCCCTCTTCACCCACCGCGTTCCACTCGTTGAGCACGATCGGCGCCGGGGTCGGGACCAGGTACTCGACGTCCAGCGCCGCCCCCCAGGCGTCGCCGAGGCGAGCGCGGGCGCGCAGCCGGGTGGTGTACTCCACGTCCACGTCCTGGGACCCGACCGCCGAGACCGCGGACGGCGAGATCCCGCCCCCCGGCTCCCGCGGGTCGCCCCCGTCCACCCGCACCCACAGCACGTCCGCGTCGGTCGGCGCAGTCACGGTGACGGTCGCGGCCTCCGGCAGCGTCCCCCCCGCGCGGTCCACCGTGGGCGCCTCCAGGGGGAACCACCCCACCTCGCGCACCTGGCGCAGGAGCTCGTCCGTGCGCAGGGGGAAGAAGTCGTTCAGGAGCCGGGCGCGCTCGCCCACCCAGTCGACGTCGCGGTCGAAGGCGCCCCCTCCCCAGCGGGCGTATTCGGCGACGATCGCGTCCTCCACCTGCTCCGACGCCGCCTGGTAGCGGTCCCCGCAGGCGGCCGCGGTGAGGGGGCCGCCCTCGTCCACGAGCAGGACCTGGATGCGGTCCGCGAGCATCGTCATGAAGTCGGGGTGAGCGGCCGAGAGGAGGCTCTCGAACACGTGCGACGGCCCCGAGTTCGACAGGATGTTCACCGTGTAGTCGTAGACGAGGCAGACGTCCGAGTCGGACGAGTGGAAGACGTAGCCGCCCCGGTCGGGCGTCGCGGGCCCCGCGGCCATCCAGTTGTGGTTGTGGCGCCAGTCCCAGTCGTTCCCGGCGTAGAACTGCAGCAGCATGTAGTCGATGAAGTTCTCGACGTTCAGCCACCGCTGGACCTCCTCCCAGCGCCGCGCCTCCACGATCACCTGCTGCCACGCCGCCCCCGAGCCGTCCATCGTCCGGCCGTGGTTGACCGCCTCGTAGTCCTCCTCCTCGCCCCCCATGTACTCGGACAGGAAGGCCGCCCCGAAGCGCTCGCGGACCTGGTGCAGGCCCCGGTACTGCCCGTTGAGGTACATGTGCGCGTACCGCCCGTGGGGGGCGATGTGGCCCATCGCGAGCTGCGACTCGTCCATCCACCGGTTGCGCAGGTACTGCCCCTGCTCCTCGAGCCAGAACACGGAGTCGTGGCTGCCCCCCCGCAGGTTCAGCGAGTCGTGCCGGACGACGGGCTCCAGCCCCGACTCGTACCCCTCGTACAGGTCGGCGTGGAGGCGGCCGACCCCGTACTGCGAGCGGAAGTACAGGCGGATGTTGTTCTTGGCGTAGCGGATGCTCGCGCCCCCGACCTTCGCCGCGCCGCAGTCCTCCTGCAGCGTCTCGCCGTCGGGGGGGATCCACTCGAAGGAGACGGGGCGCTCGTCTTCGCCCAGCCCGGTGGGGTTGACGAGCGATACCGTGGGCATGGTCCGCAGGGTGTCCTCGACGACCGCGCCCAGCACCGGGTCGCCGACGATCGCGGGGTCGAGGGTGGGCTGCTGGAGGACGTCCGCGAGGAAGATGTAGGTGTGCGTGACGACGTCCGGGTCGCCCTGCACCACGCTCTCGGACGCGCGCACGGACGTGGTCCCCGTGATCTCCAGGCCACCGGGCCAGGGCAGGGTCGGCACGGAGCCGTCGACGCTGTACAGGAGGTCGCCGCCGTCCTCGGCTTCGATCGTGAGCGTGAAGGGCGCGTCCTTCAGGCCGCGCTCGACGCTGAACACCGGCGCTCCGAGCACGAGGGCGGGGGCCAGCAACAGGACGGGGATCGACACGTCCCCAAGGTATCAGCGCGGGCGGTCGCTACCAGGGCGTCTGCTTGTAGTCCTTGAGGAACAACCCCCAGACGTGCTCCCCGCGGGCGATGCCGTCGAAGATCGGATCCACGATGCGCGCGGCCCCGTCGACGATGTCCAGGGGCGGGCTGAACGCGTGCTCGACCACCTTGCGGGCGGCGTGCAGGGCGGGGTCCTCGTCCGTGACCCAGCCGGTGTCCACGGCGTTCATGTGGATGCCGTCTTCGATGTAGTCGGCGGCCGCGGTGCGGGTCATCATGTTGAGCGACGCCTTGGCCATGTTCGTGTGCGGGTGCCGCGCCGTCTTGAGCGCCCGGTAGAACTGCCCCTCCATCGCCGACACGTTGACGATGTGCTTGTCCCGCGTGGGCACGGCCCGCATCAGGCCCCGCAGCCGCCCGTTGAGGAGGAACGGCGCGACGGCGTTCACGAGGTGGACCTCGAGCAGCTCGACGGCCGAGACCTGGTCGAGCATCAGGCGCCAGGAGTTCACCTCGCGGAGGTCGACCTGCTGGAGGTCCGCGTCGAGGCGGCCGCTGGGGAAGAGGTCGCCGCCCGCGTTGCGGTCCTCGTCCGTGAGCTCGACCTGGGAGAGGAGCGCCGACCGGGCGCCCTCCTCGTCGAGGGACTCCGGCAGCACGTGGCGGGTGCGGGGGCCGTGGTCGCCCGCCACGAGGTCGCGCTCCCGCCGCGGCAGCGATCGGGCCGGACGCAGCTCGCCTTCGAGCAGGTGACCGTAGAAGCCCGACGGCCGTCGGACGGTCTGGCACGCGTTGTTGATGAGGAAGTCGAGGCGGTCGTGGCCGGTGTTCAGCTCCGCGCAGAGCGCCTCCACCGAGGGCGTGTGGCGCAGGTCGATCCCGTGGATCTCCAGGCGGTCGTGCCAGTCCTCGAAGTCGGTCTCGGCGGCGTATCGGGCCGCCGCGTCCCGGGGGAACCGTGTCAGCACGATCACGTGCGCGCCCGCCCGCAGCAGCATGATCGCGGCCTGGTAGCCGATCTTCACGCGGGCCCCGGTGACGAGCGCCGTGCGCCCCGCCAGGTCCGCGACGGGGGTGCGCTTGCCGAAGTTGAAGTCCCCGCAGGGCACGCAGAGCTGGTCGTAGAAGTGGTGGAGGCGCGTGTACTGCGTCTTGCACACGTAGCAGTGCTTGCTGCGCTCGAGCTCCGGTCCGGGGAGGGGATCGTCGCCCCGCGGCGTGCGGGGGGCGCCCGCCTCGGGGGTGCGGAAGACGGGGTGGGCGCGGGCCTGGCGGATGCCGGTGGACCGTCGGCGCTCCTCGTCCCGGGCCGACATCTCGCGCTTGCGCCGCCGCCGCAGCTCGCGCGCGAGGAGCTTGCGCTCGTGGCCCAGGGGCGTCGCGACGCGACCCGCCGCGATCAGGAAGCGCTTGCGCAGCTCCTCGTCCGCCGCGGCCAGCCGACCGCGGTCCTCGATGACGGACTCCAGGAGGGCGGCCGCCGCTTCGATGTCGGCGACCGTCGGGTCCTCGGACACGGGGGGGTCAGCCGCCCTGGGCGTCGCGCCCGGCGGCCTCGAGCGTCTCGAGCAGGCCCCCGCCGCCGCCACCGGCCGCGTCGGGGTTCGGGTCGTCCACGAGGGTGTCGCCCTTGACCATGTAGTGGCCGCCCGGCTTCACCGGGAAGCCCTTCTTGGCGTCCTTGCCGATGCAGACGAAGCCGCCCTTGGCGGCGTCCACGTCGTAGGTGGTGCGGGTGTTCTGACCGAGGTCCGCGGTGAGCCCGAGCTGGCAGGTCTCGTTGTCGGTGACCCGCACGACGACGGCCGTCGGCTCGCTGTTGAACACGTACACGGTCGCCTGGGGCGGGGCCATGTCGAGGCACGCCGCGGCGGGGAGGGCGAGCGCGACGAGCGCGCCCGCGAGGAAACCTCGGATCGTCATGCGGACCTACTCGTCGAACTCGGCGTCGGGGTCGGGCCAGCCGGGGATCTCCCGGAAGTTGCCGTCCTCGTTGCGCAGGATGTACTCGGTGTACGCGACGATCTGATCGTCGCCCAGGGCGCCGCCCTGGCGAAGGTCGATCTCGCCGTCGGGGCGGACGACGAAGAAGGTGGGGAACGCCTCCAGCCCGATCAGCTCCTTGAAGACCTCGCCCTCGTCGGCGAGGACGGGCAGATCGAGGCCGAAGTCCTCCGACCAGTCCACCGCGGTCTGCTGGGTCGCGGACGCGCCCTCGGCGTCCTGCGAGATCACCTGCACGTAGTAGGCGGGCCCGAGCGCCTGGATCTCTTCCGAGACCTCCTGGGCCGTCTCCGCCGCGGCGCGACAGGGCGGGCACCACTCGGCGGAGACGTCGAGGATCACGGCGAAACCGAGGAACTGGCGGAAGTCGACGCTGTTCCCGTGCTGGTCCACCATCTCGAACGTGTGGATGAACTCCCGGCGCGTGGAGCCGTCCCCGGTGTAGTCCTCGTTCTCTTCGAGGATCGTCGGGTAGCCGTTGTCCATGTAGGAGCTGGGAGGGGGCTGCTCCACCTCTTCGTCGCCGCCGTCGCCGCCGTCCGACGGGGGCGCGCAGCCGGGACCGATCAGCAGCGCCGCGGAGGCGGCGATGGACACGATGTAGGACGTTCGGGTCATGGGTTCTCCTTCGCGACGCGACTCAGAGGATAGCCGCCAGCGAACCCGCCGCGGCCAAGATCGTCAGGAGCAGGACGCCCCCCATCAGGGCGCAGCCGCCGCCGCCTTCGCCCGCCTTCTTCTTGCCGCCCGGGTCCCAGGACTTCGAGCCCGCCGTGCGCGGCGTGGTCTCCACCGTGGTCTTGGACTTGCCGCCCTCGGCCTTCACGCCCGTGGCGCCGACCTGCTTGCCCGGGAGCTTGTCCCCCCGGGCGCGAGCCATCGACTCGGTCTTCGGCTTCGCCTCGGTCGCGGGCTCGGCGGCGGCCTCCACGGGCTTCGCGGCGGCCTCCTTCTTGGGAGCAGCCTCCTTCTCGGGAGCGGCCTTCTTCTTCGGAGCGGCCTTCTTCTTCGGAGCGGCCTTCTTCTTCGAAGCGGCCTTCTTCTTCGGAGCGGCCTTCTTCTTCGGAGCAGCCTTCTTCTTCTTCGGCGCCTCGGCGGCCTCGGTCTTCTCGGGGCCGCTGAAGGTCTTCGCGGGCTCGGCGGGCGGCTTCTTGGGGCCGGGACCCTTGCCCTTCTTCGCCCTCGGCCGGGGGGGCGGCGCGGACCCGTCGCCCTCGGTCACGCCGTCGGGGAAGCTCGACTTCGACCACAGGCGCAGCGCGTCGCCGTCGCGGCCGAGCCGGAGGGTCGCTCCGCTCGCCCAGGACGGCGCGTCCACCACGCCCGCGACGTCGACCTCGAGGTGCCCGTCGCCGTTGATCGCGGCCGCCGTGTACCCCTTCACCTCGATCGTGAAGCCGCGGATCAGGTCGTCCGTGGTCTTGAACGCGCCCGACGCGCCCCCGGAGCCGGAGCCGAGGAACCGGCCGCGCCGCTCCGTCTCGGGCAGCCCCGCGACGACGCCGTCGTCGATGGTCAGCGGGTGCGCGTCCGTCTTGCTGTGACGCATGTGGACGAAGAGGTTGCCCGAGGCGTCGAAGCGCACGACGCCGGACTCGAAGATGAACTTGTAACTGCCGTCTCCCATGGCGCGGGAGGATATCAGCGGATCCGCGGCGTCGCCCGCGCGAGACCCCCCTTCAACGCGCGCAGCCGGCGTCGTTGCCGGCGTCGCAGTCCCGGCAGGGATCGATCTGGTCGGGGCGGACGTCGGGATCGGAGTCGTCGCAGTCCGTCGCGTCGTCGAGCGCGGCGTCTTCGGGGACGTCGCACGCGAGGAACGGATCGGCGTCCGCGTCCCCGAAGCCGTCGCCGTCGACGTCCGGGTACCACGTCTCGAAGGGCAGGCCGTCGTCGATGCCCCCGTTGCAGTCGTCGTCGACGTCGTTGCAGGTCTCCGTCGCGCCCGGGTGCACCTCGGGGTCCTCGTCGTCGCAGTCGCCCCGCGTATCCACCAGACCGTCGATCGGGGCGCAGGAGGCGAGCACCTGGCCCGCCTCGTCGCCCCAGCCGTCCTCGTCCCCGTCGCGGCGGTACTCGGAGACGGCGAGATCCTCGTCCACGTCGAAGTCGCAGTCGTTGTCCACGCCGTCGCAGATCTCGCTGGCCCCGGGGTGGGCCGAAGGGTCGGAGTCGTCGCAGTCGCCGGCGTCGGCGACCATCCCCTCGGGCGTCGCGCAGGCCCTCGTCTCGGGGGCGTCCACGTCGCCGAAGAGGTCGCGGTCGGCGTCCGGGCGGAACGACGTGAAGACGAGCCCGTCGTCGACGAAGCCGTCGCAGTCGTCGTCCACGCCGTTGCACACCTCGACGGCTTCGGGGTGCACGGCGGGATCCGAGTCGTCGCAGTCGGCGGTGGAGTGTCCGTCGCCGTCGAGGTCGCACCCGGCGGCCAAGACGACGACGAGGGCGAGGATCAGTCTTCGACGCACAGCTCGGCTCGCCCCTCCGCGCGGCCGACGTCGATCGGCGAGGTGCCGTCGAAGGCGACGAGCCCGCCCCCGAGGCCCGAGTGACCGCTGAGCACGTCCATCACCAGGCAGAAGTCGTCGTCGAGGGGTCCGATGACCGCCCCGTCGACGCAGCAGCCGGCCCACCGGAAGTCGAGCCAGATCTCCTCGCCCACCCAGTAGACCTCCCCTTCGTCGTCCGACACCTCGATGTCGGCGTCCCCCACGTCGCCCACGTCGACCGCCACGGACCCGCCGCTGTCGTCGTCCCAGCCGTCGACGCTCACGACCAGCCACAGGTCGTCGAACCCGTCGCGGTACAGCAGGGTCACCAGGGTGTTGGCGATGTCGAAGCCGTGGGAGCCGCCCGCGCTCTCGCCGTAGCCGTACCACTCGTCGGCGTCCTCAGCGCCCGCCACGGGCTCGATCCAGTGCACGGCGTCGTCCCGGCGCAGCGAGTAGCAGCGCGTCTCTTCGTCGCAGTCGTTGTCCTTGCCGTCCCCGCAGACCTCGTCGAAGGTCGAGGCGACCTCGGGATCGTCGTCGTCGCAGTCGGTCTCGGCCGGGTCGCCGTCGCCGTCCGCGTCGTTGTTCACGGCGTCGTCGTCGTCGGCCACCGCGTCGTCGTCGTCTCCCCCGGGGGAGGGCGTGGGGTCACCGAGGATGGCGGAGCTCGAACAGGCGGCGAGGACGAGGGAACCGGCGAGGAGGAAGCGCGTCGCAGTCATGCGTCGATCCTAGCCGCCTCGACGGGGAGACGTCCGGGCATCGCCGAGGCACCCCCGGGCTCAGGTCCGGAAGCGGAACGTGAGGGGGACGTCCACGGGGTTGCCGGAGGTATCGGTGATCCCGCCCGCCGGGACCTCGACCACGACCGTCGCGTCGGCGGGCAGCGGGTCGGTGGGGGCGAACACCACGACGTTCTCCTGGGCGTTGAAAACACCCGGGACGGGCGTGCCCGCGACCTCTCCTTCGAGCCACACCCGGAAGGACCCCTCGAAGACCGAACGGGGCTCGATCATCTCGTCGAAGCTGAGCCCGATCGGGGACGTGACGGCCACGAACTCCGCCCCGTCCGGGGGGAAGTGGAGGCCCACGCGAGGCCCGCGGTCGTCCGGCGTCGTGCGCCAGGGCACCACCGCGCTCGACTGCCCGGTCGCGGCGCCGGAGTCGACCGCCGCGACCGCGACGTTCCCCACCGGCGTGAGGGTGTCCAGGTCCCCCTGCAGGTCGATCCGCTGCAGCGGGGTCGGCGCCGAGGGGTCCGTGAAGTCGTAGACGGTGGCGAAGTTGGAGTCGCCCAGGAAGAGCCGGTCCTCGTGGCCGAACACGTAGCCCCCGTTGCCGTCGTCGGTGAGGTGGGAGCCCACGATCCGGGGCCGCGACGGCGTGGAGATGTCGAATACGAGGACGCCGCCGCCGTCCTCCTTGCGGGCGAACAGCCCGTACGGGCCCGCGACGTTGGCGAAGTAGTAGAGGGTCGGCGCGCCCGTCGCGTCCGTGGCGTGCCACTCCCCGCCGGGGATCGCGCGCGGAGTCGCGGGGTCCGAGAGGTCGAGCAGGGCGGTCTTGCCGTCCCCCGCGGCGCTGACGAGCGCGACGGGACCGATCGCATGGACCGTGCCGACCAGCAGGCCCGGGGTGAACGCATGGGTGCCCACGTGCACGGGGTCCTCGGGGTCGGACACGTCGACGATGAAGATGCCGTTGAGGGCCCCGGCGACGTACAGCAGGTCTCCCATCCAGAAGGTCGACAGCGTCACCCGGAGGTACGCGTCGGGATACTCGAACCCGGGCAGCGCGAGGGTCGAGGCCCAGCGCGGGGCCGTCGGGTCCGTGATGTCCCAGATGCCGATGCCCCCGCCGGTCACCTCCCCGGCGTCGTCGTGCGTGATCGCGTCCACCGCCACCCAGTCCCGGCCGTCGCGGTGGGCGAAGGACAGGGTGTGGGACTCGCGCATCTCGGGGTGCCACGCCTCGCCCACCAGCGTGGGGGCGCAGGGGTCGTCGAAGTCGAAGAAGGAGAGGCCGCCGCCCCCGTCCTCGGGGGACCAGGGCATCACGAGCCGACCGTCGTGCATGGCCACGAGGTTGTGGTGCTCGGCGTCCTGCTCGCCGCCCTGGAGGTAGGCGCAGTGAGACGTGAGATCGGCGTCGGTGAAGCTCGTGGCCGGGCCGCCGGGGCCCGAGAGCGGCCCCCAGGCGTCCGGAGCGGGGAACTCCGCGGGGACGAACTCGACGCAGCCCGAGGACAGACAGAGGCAGGACAACGGGAGGAGGACCGCGCGCACGCGGGGAGGATAGGCTGGCCCCGTGCCGACGAGCGAGTCCCCCCGCCTCTACGGGCGCCCCGAGACCGTCGCGCGGTTGCTCGTCGCGACGACCCTGTTCGTCGTCACGGCGACCGGCCTCACCGTGGCGTGCGTGCCCTTGCTGCCCTGGCACCGCAAGCGGGTGTGGCTGGGCGGACGCTACGCGCGGTGGATGGGCCCCGTGCTGCTCCGCGTGCTGGGCTGGACGCTCGAGGTCTCCGGCCGCGAACACATCACCGCGGAGCGCCCCGCGCTGTACGCGATCAACCACAGCTCGGTGATCGATACGATCGCGGGCATGGCGATCTGGCCGCCGCACGCGGTCGCCATCGGCAAGAAGTCGCTGCTCTGGGTCCCGGGCTTCGGCCTCGCGTTCCTGCTCATGGGGAACCTGTTCATCGACCGCGCCGACCGCGCGCGGGCCATCGCGTCGATGCAGCGCATGACCGCGACCATGCAGCGGCGCGGCCTGAGCACCCTCATGGCCCCCGAGGGCACCCGCAGCCGCGACGGGCGCCTGGGGCCCTTCAAGAAGGGCTTCGCGCACATCGCGATCAGCGCCGGCATCCCGGTGGTGCCGATCGTGCTCCACAACGCCTGGGAGCTGTGGCCGCACCCGTCCCTGCAGCTCACGTCGGGGGTGGTGCGGGTGACGATCCTGCCCCCGATCCCCACGGACGACTGGACCGCGGACCGCATCGACGAGCACGTCCACCAGGTGCGGTCTCGCTTCACCGAGATTCTCGAGGACTGAAGGTCGGGCCCGCACGTGGCAAGCTGCCCGCGTGCCGCCCTCCTCCTCCCACACCTTGGACCTCCCCGAGACCCGCCGCGCCGACGCCCCCTGTCCGCGCTTCCCCAAGGCGCGGCTGCGTGGCTGGGAGCGACTGGCGGAGCCGCTGTGGCGGTGGGGCAACACCGCCACCGCGCCGAAGTGGCTGGCCATGACGTGGCTGTGGTGGACGTCGCGCATCTGGATGCGCTTGGCGACGTACCGCCTGTGGAACCACAGCGGGATCGAGCACCTCCGCGAGATCGAAGCGAACGGCCCGACGCGCGGCATCCTCCTCGTCGGCAACCACCGCAGCTTCTTCGACATGTTCGTGGCGAGCACCATCCTGTGGTGGACCACCGGCCTGGTGAAGCGGATCTACTTCCCCGTGCGCTCGAGGTTCTTCTACGAGTCCTTCGCGGGGATCGTCGTGAACTGGACGATGGCGGGGGGCTCGATGTGGCCGCCGGTGTTCCGCGACGAGCGCAAGGCGGAGCTCAACCCGATCGGGCTGGAGCAGATGGCCTGGGTGGCGGACCGACCCGGCACGATCCTGGGCATGCACCCCGAAGGGACCCGGGGCAAGGGACCCGACCCGCACTACATCCAGCCCGCGCGCCGCGGCGTCGGCGAGCTCGTCAAGCGCTGCCACCCGGACATGCTCGTGGTCCCGTTCTTCGTGGGGGGCCTCACCAACGCCTTCGTGAAGCACGTGACGTCGAACTTCACCGGCAAGAACACGGGGCACGGCATCCGCTACAACTTCGGCCCCCCCGTGCGCGCGGGCGACTTCGATCGCACGCTGGACTCCACGGCGCTCGCCGAGGACATCCTCGACCTGGTCCGCGCGCTGCGGGACGTCGACCGCGAACGGATCGGCCTGCCGCCCTGGGAGGAGGCCGATGGGTAAGGGGCGCAGCCCCGCGTTCCACGTGGCGTGGGCGGTGGTGGTGCTGGGGATCCTCGTGGCGGGCACCGTGCTCGCGCTGCGGGGGATGACCCTCGTGGACGACTCGCTGGCCCCGCGGATCGAGACGGTCCTGCGCACCAACCTCGCCGTCCTCGCGGGCCGGCAGGAGGCCTTCCTCGTGGCCCACACCCAGGGAGGGCACCTCGACGCGACCTCGGATCAGACCCTCAAGACGGTGCTGGGCATCCCCCTGGGGACGACCCGCGCGCGCGTGGAGTGGGACTTCACGGTCGACCTCGGGATCGACCTCCGCAACATGGACCCCGGCGCGTTCGAGGTCCGCTGCGACGAGGACGGGGACGTCTGTCGGTGGCACGTCCCCGACCCGACCTCGCGGACGCCCGCGATCCGCACCGAGACGATGATCGTGACCGTGGACGGCGCCGCGCTGCTCAGCTCCCGCGTCGAAGACAAGAACGCCCAGGCCCTGGTCTCCCGGGTCACCGACCTCACCGAGAACAACGTGCGCTCGGAGGCCTTCTGGTCGACCGCGCGCGAGAACGTGCGGAGCTCCCTGGCGGACTTCGCCGAAGAGCACCTCCTCGAGGCCGCCCCCGAGACCAAGGACGATCCCCCCACCATCGAGGTGGTGTTCGCGTCCGAACCCCGGGCCGAAGAGCCCCCGGGCGCGGCGCCCTCTCCGTGATCGCCGGCCGCGTCGTCGACGGCCTCTTCGGAGCGGCGTTCCTCCTCTCCGCGGTGGTGCAGTACAACGATCCCGACCCCCTGCGGTGGATCGCCATGTACCTGCTCGCGGTCGTGGCGGCGGCGTGGCCTCCGGGCTCGCGGCTCGCCCTGGGCCTGACCGCGACCGCGGGCATCGTCGCCACCGTCTGGTGTCTCTTCGTCCTCCCCGAGGCCATGGCCGTGACCGGGATGGGCGACGTCGTGGCGGCGATGAGCCCCGACCGGCCCCGGACGGAGGCCGCGCGCGAGCTCGGCGGTCTGTTGCTCGTCGTCGTGTGGTCCGTCGTTCGGGTCCTGCGCACGACCCGCTGACGCCCGCCCCCGTGGCGTGGTCCGTGCACTCCGGTGCCCGGTAATGCGCGCCGCCGTCCTCATCGTCCTCGCGGGTCTGGTCGTCTCGACCGCCGCCGCCGACGAGCCCCCGACGCTGCACGTCGCGGTCCTCGACGGCTGGGCGACCGTCACGATCGACGGCGAAGAGCAGGGCTGGACGCCCCTGGCCACGGACGTGACCCCCGGCGAGCACGTGGTGGAGCTGCAGTCGACGTTCCACGCCCCCTGGCGGGAGCGCATCGTCGTGCCGCCCCGGGCCCGGCTCCGACTCGACGTCTCCCTGGAGTACCGCCCGGTCCGGGTCGAGATCGTGGGGGATCTCACCGGGGTCGAGGTGCGCGCGTCGGGCCGGCGGGTCGTCCCGGGCGCGGACGGCGTGATCCCCATCCACGGCCTCGGAGCCCACGACCTGCTGTTCCTGGAGGACGGGCGACCGTTCTTCTCCCGTCGCCTGATGGTCTGCCTCGAGGAGCCCTGCGTGCTCCCGGGCTCCCCGGCGCGCGTCGAGCTGCCCCCTACTCGGCCGGGGTCTCGGGCTCCTTGAGGCCCTCGGGCGTGGGCTCGATCCCCGCCAGCTTCGGCAGCTCCATCGCGTTCCAGTCGGCCGTCCAGACGATGCGGTACGCGGGCTTGTTGCGCGACCGACGGCTGTCCGCCGCGACCCACGCGAGGCGGAAGATGCCTTCGTGACGGAGCAGCGCCGGGTCCGCGTTGTCCTTGGTCTTGAACCCCAGCGACACCGGGTCCTGGGACGCGTCCGCGGGGGCGATGACGAGGTCGGTGTCGTCCCCGTCCTCCTGCACGGCGATGAGGAACCGACCCTCGGGATCCCAGGCGTACCCGGCGCCGTGCTTGCTCTTGCGCACGCCGGGGATGACGAGCGTCGACTTCATCTGCCCCAGCTCGCCGACATACAGGTCGTAGCTGCCGCGGTCGGCGTAGTTCTTGTTGGTGAGGAACGCGTAGCGGTCGTCGCCCGCGGGCGACCAGATCGGGTGGACCTCGTCCGACTTCGTGAGGCGGACGATCGCCTCGTGGCGGAACGTCTCGATGTCGATGATGAACAGGTCCGACTTCTTGTTCGCCCGGATCTCGTGGAGGATCTTCGGCTTGTTCGGATGCCAGGACGGGTTCTGCTCGAAGTCCCGGGTCCAGGTCAGGCGCTGGACCTCGGCGCCGTGGCTCGAGTCCGCGAGGAACAGCTCGTCGCTGCGCTCGCTCTTGCCCGCCACGATCAGCTGCAGGCCGTCCGGGGAGAAGCAGGGGTGGTGCTGATTGCCGGGACCCCCGAACCGCACGTCGATGAACTCGAGCATCACCTCGTTGGCGTCCTGCTTGTGGCGCGCCACCATCGCGTGCTGGTTCTCCGTGGGGTGCCACTCGAACTGCACCAGGTCCGAGAAGGACGCGGTCCCCTCCCCTTCCCGCAGCGACGGATGCTGGTTGGGCCAGACCGACTTGAACAGACCCCCGTCCAGCTCGCGCCGGAACCAGCTGAGCTTGGTGCGCTCCCCGATCTGCTCCTGGATCCCGTAGGCGACCCACTGGGCGTCGGGGCTGATCTTCGGGGTGAACAGGTCGCCGTCGTGGGTCCCGGCGGCGATGCGACGAGCCTCGGGCGTGGCGACCTTCTGCTGCGCGCTCCGCACCCGAGCGGCCGACGCGACGGGAGCGTCCACGGCCGGGGCGGCCAGCATCAGCCCGAGCAGCAGGGCGGCGTCGCGAGCTCTCATTCGTCCTCCGTGTCCACGGTAGGCTTGGCGGGGACGAGGAACAGGTACACCGCCGGGGGCAGCTTCCGGTTGCCGCACTGGGCCGCCACGATGCGCCCGTCGGGGCTCATGGTGGCCCGGTCGCAGCTGTCGTAAAGCTCCCAGTGGATGCGCTTCTTCTTGCGATCGAAGAGCGTGACCTTCGCCGAGCCGTCGGTGTAGACGCGGTCCCACAGCAAGAAGCGGGAGTTCTCCTCGGGGAAGATGCGGTCGAAGCACCAGTCCACCGACGCGCCGATCTCCCGCCGCAGACGCCGGAAGATCTCGGCCTGGTACACGACGCACGCGCCGCCGACCCGGGTCGTGAACGTCGCCGAGGCGCCGCTCGGGAGCATGCGCGCGGAGCTCACGTCGCCCTTGCGCTCGCTCAGGTCGTAGAGCTCGGCGGTGGACACGTCCACGAGCATCGCCTGCGCGATGTCGACGGGCTTCGCGATCACGAGCGCGCGCGCCCCCCGGAAGCCGAGCCCCCGGACGTCGATCGCCTTGGCCGACTTCCAGGTCTTGGCCGTGGACGCCTCCACGTCGACGATCACCGCCGCGGGCTTCCCCTTCACCGTCGCCGTGAAGGCGACCGCAGCCACGTCGGCGTCGACGGACGGTGCCATCGGCTGGGTCCAGCCCCCCGTGATGCGCGTATCGGTGCGCTCGTCGAGGTCCAGCAGGTGGACCGCGCGCCCCCCGCCGACGCCCGCGAGCACCGCGATCCGGCGGCCGTCGGGCGACATCTCGGCTTCGTCTCCGCGGCCCTCGAGCCGGAAGATCGGCTCGTGGTAGCGCAGCACCACGCCCCCGCGCATCGCCACGACGTGCTCGTCCTCGGGCCGACCCACGTCGAGCCCCGCGCAGATCGCCATGGCCGTGGCGCCGTTCTGGGACAGGCGCGGCGAGCGGCAGCGCGACTCGGGGATCGTGCCCTCGAAGAGTCGCCACGGGCCGGTGCCGGGGCGGCCCTGGACCTTCGGGTCGGGCAGGTCGTCCGTCTTCTTGCCGAGGCCGCCGCTGCGGTCTCCGTCGTCACCCTCGACGAACTGGATCGGCCAGGGCTTCTGGTACTTCATGGGGTCGACGACGAGGGGGCCCGTGTCCACCTTGAGCGCCACGTCCGAGATCACCGCCTCGGTGGG
Organism: uncultured Rickettsiales bacterium; assembly: GCA_964512225.1. Taxonomy (GTDB): domain Bacteria; phylum Myxococcota_A; class UBA796; order UBA9615; family UBA9615; genus CAZEKB01. The sequence continues at coordinate 20,135 of CAZEKB010000123.1, forward strand.
CGGAGGGAGCTTGTCCGGGGGCGCCGCGAGGGCGGGCGTCGCGAGGGCGACGAGGGCGACGACGAGGAGGGAGCGCATCGCCTCAGAAGGAGCCGTCGAGGCCGAAGAACCCGATCCCGAGGCGCGGGCGCACCGTGGGGCGGGGGCGGGGAACGAGAACGGTCGCTTCATCCTGATCCAGTAGACCGAAGTCGGCCCGCAGCCGGGCGTTGTAGGCCCGGATCCGCGCGTCCAGCTCGGAGCCGGTGAAGTAGGTGGGCATGTACGACTGCTTGATCCGCACCACGACGGCCTGCAGCTGCGAGAAGACCGTGACCAGTCCCCCGGTCACCAGGAGCGCGGTCCCGCCCCTCACCCGATCGGACCCGGCGTCCAGCGCGGACGCGGACGCCGTCGCGGGCGACGAGAGCAGGGCGTCGCCGCCGCGGACCTCCAGCGCGCCCGCCACCAGCATCGAGACACCCGCGATCGTCCCGCCGACCATCCCGCCGGTGGACAGGCGCTTCTCCAGGACGATCTGCTCCACCAGCGCCGTGTCCCCCGTCAGCTTCGCGAAGCCCAGCGGGCTCAGCGGCGTGCCGTGGCCGTCGAGCACGTTGTAGGTGCTCGGCCGGGCGATCCCCGTGAACTCGGAGCCGCCGTCGGCGGCCGTGATGAACGTGGGGACGGCGCCCTGGAACATGCCTCGCGTCAGCAGCGAGCCGGCGATGCCCGCGTCGACGACGGGGGACGCGAGCGGAGACGAAGCGGGGCTGCCCCAGCCGGGGGTCGGCGTGGGAGCGGCGCTGCCCCACGCGTCGGCGGGGGCGGGCGCGGGCTCGGGGGCGGGCGCGGGCGTCGGGTTCGAGGCGCCCCACACGTCGGCCGCCGGCGTCGCCGACGGGGCGGGCGCGGGCGTCGGGTTCGACGCGCCCCACACGTCGGCCGCGGGCGTCGCCGCCGGGGCGGGCGCGGACGTCGGGTTCGAGGCGCCCCACACGTCGGCCGCGGGCGTCGCTGCCGGAGCGGGGGCGGGGACGGGGGCGGGGGTGCTCGTCGGCGTGCCCCACGCGTCCGTCGCGGGGGCCGGGGCGGGCGCGGGCGTCGGGTTCGAGGCGCCCCACACGTCGGCCGCGGGCGTCGCCGCCGGGGCGGGCGCGGACGTCGGGTTCGAGGCGCCCCACACGTCGGCCGCGGGCGTCGCTGCCGGAGCGGGGGCGGGGACGGGGGCGGGGGTGCTCGTCGGCGTGCCCCACGCGTCCGTCGCGGGGGCCGGGGCGGGCGCGGGCGTCGGGTTCGAGGCGCCCCACACGTCGGCCGCCGGCGTCGCCGACGGGGCGGGCGCGGGCGTCGGGTTCGACGCGCCCCACACGTCGGCCGCGGGCGTCGCCGCCGGGGCGGGCGCGGACGTCGGGT
>CAZEKB010000124.1:0-21064 GCA_964512225.1 uncultured Rickettsiales bacterium
AGGAGAACGGACTTCATGGGGATCATCCGACTTCGTAGCAGATGCGCACTTGTCGCGGCCCCCCCGACCTCGAGCTCGTCCTGCGTCACCTGGAGTCGCTGTGATCCGTCGCCTCCTCCCCCTCGTCCTGGTGCTCGGCTGCACGCCCGAGCGCGTGATCCCCGAGCCCGGCTACAGCGAGGCCTTCCGGGCCACTCTGAGCAACCCCGCGCCCGAGGAGCACGCCGAAGGCGAGCGGATCTACTACGAAGAGACCTTCGGCACCGAGGTGCTGGGCGACTGGCCCCCCGCCGACTGGATGATCGACCTCTGGCAGAACGACGAGGCGACCTGGGGCGAGCAGTTCAGCAACTACGGGTGGCTCGTGGACCCCGGCGACGACCTCCCCGTGGGGCTGAAGCGGGGCACCACGGACAATGCGCTCGTGCACGAGACCTGCGCGGCGTGCCACGTGGACGTGCTGCCCGACGGCCGGATCTGGGGCGGGATGCCCGCGACGAAGCTCCAGTGGTCGCGATTCCGGCTCGCCATCGACGAAGCCTGGAGGGCCGGGGGGGGCGACCCGCTGCTGAGCCCCGAGTCGATCGACCACATGGGCTCCGTCCTGCAGCCGGGCAGCTCCAACGCGGAGTCGTCCGCGTCCGACGTGTACGTGCCCACCGACTTCCCGCTGTACGTGAACCTCGGGGAGCGCGACAACCTCGGCTACACCGGCGCGGGCGGCGACGTGCGCAGCCAGGTGTGGCTGTCGATCTTCACCTTCGGCGCGGGCAGCGACGAGACCGGCGTGCCCTTCCCGGACGTGCAGATCACGCGCTTCTTCGACCCGTTCATGGCCTGGATGACGACGCCCGACGCCCCGGTGGGGGATGCCGCCGCCGTGGAGCGGGGAGCGGCGGTCTTCGAGGCCGCCCGGTGCGGTGAGTGCCACCACAACGACGACCTGATGGCCGACGACGTGCCGGACTGGATCGACCTCGCCGAGGAGGACGAGGCGCACCCGGGCGAGAACGACCGCCCCCGCGGCTCGATCGGCACGGACTACAACTTCTACTCGCTGTCCGACGACGCGACGGGCGAGGGCGGGCCGGGCCCGGGGCTGCTCGAGCTGATCGCCTTCATCGCCCAGAACAACCTCGACGTGGGCCGGACGTCGGGTTACGTCACGGCGGACCTACACGGCCTCTGGGCCACGGCGCCGTACCTGCACAACGGCTCGGTCCCCACCCTGGAGGCCCTGCTCACACCCCCGGAGGAGCGCCCCGTCACGTTCGAGCGCGAGGGCTTCACGGTCGACACGATCGCCCCCGGGATGGGCAACGGGGGCCACGCCTTCGGCACGGCCCTCCCCGACGCCGACAAGGCCGACCTCGTGGAGTACCTGAACAGCCTGTGATCGACCTCAGTGCTGCTGCTTGGGGTGCGCGTCGATCGAGCTCAGGGCTTCGACGGCGATCGACTTGACCTCCGCGGGCGCGTCCAGCTCCAGGACGCGGGCCAGGTGCTGCCACGCCATCGTCTGCTGGCCTCGGCGGAGCAGCTCCAGGCCCGTCTCGAGGTGGCGGCGCGCCAGGTCCGCTTCGGAGAGCGTGCGCACCGGGCGGATCCGGGCTCGGCTCACCGACGGCGGGGGCTGCGCCGGGGCGCGCAGTCGCCAATCCCGCCGCTCGCCCACGAACGCCGCGAGCACGCCCGCGAAGAACCCCCCGAGGTGCGCGCCGTAGGCCACGCCCGTGGAGGCGCCGAGCAGCGCCGGGAAGAAGTTGTCCACGATGACGTACAGCCCGAGCACGAGGCGGGCGGGGATCAGGTACACGCCCATCACGAACGGGAAGAAGAACAGGAACACCTTCACCTGGTTGCGCGGGAACAGGAGGAAGTAGAGCCCGAGCACCCCGGAGATGGCGCCCGACGCCCCCAGGAGCGGCACCACCGAGCCTTCGGCGAAGAACCCGAAGGTCAGCGTCGCCGCCACGCCGCACCCGAGGTAGACGAGCAGGTAGGTGAGTCGACCGAGCCGGTGCTCCACGTTGTCGCCGTAGATCCACAGGAACAGCATGTTCCCGCCCAGGTGGGCGAGGCCTCCGTGCAGGAACATGCTGTAGAGGAGGTCGGTCGCCTCCGGCGCCCCGGGCTTGTACCCGTGCTCGACGACGTAGACGCCGTACTGCTCGCCCAGGGGCAGGCTCACGGCGAAGAAGACGGCGACGTTCACGGCGATCAGCGCCCAGTTGACCCAGGGGCGGAAGTTGCTCGGATTCGGGGTGTCGCCGATCGGTAGCATCGATGCAGGCTAGGGCCTGGATCCGTCGAACGCTCGCCCCGGAGACAAGAAGCATGCGTCCCCTCGTCGTCGCCCTGGTCGTCACCCTCGTCGCGGGCTGCCCGACGGACCGGCGGGGGGAGGACGAGGAGTCCTCGGACCCGGTCGCCATTCTGCTCGTCCTCGACGACTCCAACTCCATGTCCGCCGTCCACGAGGCCCTGCAGGACCAGTTCGGCGTGCTGATCGCGGGCCTCGACGACGCCCGGGCGGCGTGGCGGATCGGCGTCACGACGACGGACTTCGTGGACGACGGAAACGGGCGACGGGGAGGCATTCGGTCCCGCAGCGCCGTGGGCGGCGACGGCTGCGATCCCGCCTACGCCGCGTCGATCGACGACAACCCGGGCCTGGCGTACCGCGATCTCGTGAACGTGGGGGCCGCGGGCAGCGGGGAGGAGGTCGGCCTGCTCGCCGCGGTGTGGGCGCTGTGCAAGGCCCAGGACGAGGACTTCTGGGAGGCCCTGCCCGAGCGCCCCGCCGGCGATCCCGTCCGCGTCTTCTGCGAGGCGATCGACGAGGACCAGCGCGCCTGCAACCGCGGCTTCCTGTTCGACGGGGGCGACGTGGGGATCCTCATCGTCACCGACGAAGGAGACGCGTCGGACCGGCTCGCGTCGAGCGCGGCCGCGGACTACGTGACCGCGCTCGACGAGCTGGGGTCCGACGTCACGCTGTCGGTCGTGGGCCCCACCTACCGCGACCCCGACGACCCCCTCGACTGCGACGGGACGCCGCTGGATCTGAGCGGGCCGTGCAACGCCTTCGGCTCGACCGCGGCGTCGATCGATCGGTACCAACAGGTCGCCTGCGGGGCCGTGGGGACCTACTCGGGAGTGCAGGTCACGAGCGCCGGCGACCCCGCCCTGTGCGTCCCCGCCGACTACGAGCAGGCGCTCGCGGCCTTCGCCGACACCCTGTTCTAGGGGCCTACTCGCAGGCCCAGGCCCAGGTCTCTTCGGCGTCGACGGACCCGTCGCCGTCCGTGTCGAACGCGCGCGAGGTCACGCGTCCGTCCTCGTGGCTCCGCGTCTCCGTCGAGCGCAGGGCGCCGCCGTCCGTGCCGTCCCGGGTCTCGATGCGGACGAGCAGCCCCGACTCCCAGGTGTGGGCGACCGTCCGCGGGTCTCCGTCGTCGATCTCCATGGTGTCGGTCTCGGCCCCGTCGCCCCAGGTGTAGATCGCGTCCACGTCCGGCCCGTGGAACGCGATCAGCCGACGCCGCGGGTCCCAGGTCCACCGCTCCTCGACGCTCCCGTCCGCCCCATCGTCGTAGGCGACCCACAGCGCGTCGGCGTTCCAGGTCCATCCCCAGGCCAGCTCGGGCGAGCCGTCCCCGTCGGTGTCCAGGTCCTGGTACGTCGGGCGATCGACGGCCTGGTCGTAGCGGTAGGTCCGGCCCCCGTCGGGCACGCCGTCGTCGTCGCGGTGCATCACGTCCGCGACGCGGCGGACGCCCTCGTACCGGTACAGCTCCGTCCGATCGACGGTCCCGTCGCGCTCCAGGTCGATCGTGCGCTGCTCGAGGCGGTCTCCGTCCCAGCCGCGGACGCTCTCCATCGCGGGTCCGCCGAACCCCGTGATCGTCTCCGTGACCGCGTGCCCGGCCTCGAAGGTCCAGCGCGCCTCGCCGACGAGCGCCCCCGCCGAGTCCGCGGACGCGAACTCGGTGAGGTTGCCGTCGGGGTCGAAGCTCCACGTCTGCGCCCCGTCCGCCGCGACGCGAGTCGTGAGCCGCCCCGCGGCGTCGTAGGCCTCCTCGGTCACGCCCTCGGGGCCGGTGCGCACCGCGCGACAGCCGGCCCGCCGCGGGTACGTCTCCAGCGTGGTCAGGCGACCGGGGTCCGCGTCGCCCTCGACGGGCTCGATCGCGCCCTCGCCGGGGACGGTGAAGGCCGTCCAGGTGAGGAACGGCCAGGGGTCGAGGGCCGCGTCGTCGTCGTCGGCCGCGTCGTCGTCGTCGAGGGCGTTGTCGTCGTCCGGCGCGGTCGGGCAGCCCGCCGCGAGGAGCAAGAGCGCCGCGAGGCCCGCCCTCACTCGGTCTCCGTGCAGGCGGTGGGCGAGGTCGTCCAGGCGGGGCCGTGCAGCGCCGCCGTCCGGCGCCCCCCGCTCGTATCCTCGGAGACCTCCCCCGCCCCCTCCGGGAAGGGCCACAGGCCGGTGGTGAACCCGTCGGGGGCCCAGTAGGAGTCGGGCGTGAACGGGTTGCTGTAGCGCGGCAGCGAGGCGAGGTGCAGGTCGTCGATCACGCCCTGGAACCAGCCCTCTTCCCGGTCGGCGAAGCGGCCGAGGTGCAGCACGCCGTTCTCGAGGGCCGGGCCGAACTCGAACGCGCCGCTCGCCCCGCCGTCGATCCAGAAGCCGACCTGTCCGTCCGCGCCCCGCCGCACGACCGCGACGTGGTGGACGGCCCCGTCGGTCGGGACCGGCTCCTCGGACACTACCCGGGATCCGTCCACGTCCAGGACCAGGCGGTCGTCGGCGTCCACGAGGACGGACCAGCCGCCGGTGGACGCGACGACCCGGTCCCCCGCCCCCGACGGCGCGATCCAGGCCTCGATCGTGAAGTCGTCGACGAGGTCCTGGAGGAAGCCCTCGAAGTCGACCCAATCGTCGACGCCGTCGAAGGACAGCGCCGCGCAGGCGTCCTCCACCCGGATGGTCGCGGGCATCGACGGCACGGGCACCCCGTCCGCGAGGGCGTCGTAGGGCGTCGCCACCACGTGCACGACGTCCCCGACCGCGAACTGCCCGGGCGACAGCGACTCGGCCTCGCCCCCGGACGCGTCGTTCACGAACCACTCGAATCGGTAGGCGGGGGGGTCCCCGTCGGCGTCCTCCCAGTCCCGGGGCGCGGCCGTGAGCGTGTCGACCTCCGTGGGGCCCCGGGGGAGCAGCGCGACGCCCGAGATCGAGGGCGGCGTCCCCTGGATCGTGGCGCTCGCGACGGCCGCGTCGCCCTCCTGTCCGCCGGGCACGACCCCGCTCACGGACACGCCCCAGACCTCCCCCGCCAGCGTCAGCTCGGGCCACACCGCCGCGAGGTCGTCGGCCTCGGGGACGGGGTCGCCGTCGCGGGTCCAGCGCACCCGGTGCTCGACGACCTCGCCCTCGGGATCCACCGACGGATTCAGGAGCACCACGTCGATCCAGTCGGCCGCGAGCGGGGCGGCGGGCCTCAGCTCGATCTCCGGCGCCGTGGGAGGGAGGTCCTCGTCGGGCACGTCCGTCGGGCAGCCGGGGCCCGCGAGCAGCAGCCCCGCGACCGGAAGGAGGGCGACGCGGCGCGACGTGGTCAGAGGGCCTCGACGATCGCACGGACCTCCGCCAGCACGTCCTCCCCCGAGGGGTTGTCGTTGCCGTCCGGGGTCCCGTGGCTCGTGGAGTACACGACCTCCATCGTGCTCCGCGGCACGACGATGTCGAAGCCGCGCCCCACGCTGAAGGGCGACTGGTCGAACGTGCCCGAGTCCGGCCGCGTCTGGGCGTCGCCCACGCACCAGCCGGTCGCGGCCCCCTGGTCCTGCACGAACTCCACGCAGTCCTCCGGAACCCCGGGCTGGAACGTCCGGCTGAACTCCAGCACCCACACGATCTCCGCCCCCGCGTCGTGCAGCTCGTCTTGAACCTCGGCCACCGAACCGGTGTGCGCCACGCACGCGGGTCACCAGGCCGGGATGGAGACGAACAGGAGGACGTCGAAGGGGCTCCAGTCGATGTCGTCCGAGGTCGCGCAGGCCATGTCCTCGACGGCGAGGGGGGACGTGCGCCCGTCGCCCACGTGGATGGCGGTGGGCCACTCGTAGGGGAACAGCACCTCGTCGATGGCCATCGGATGGACGGGGTCTTCGGGGTAGGTGCAGTCCACACCGCCCGCGTCGTCGTCGGCGGCGCCGCTCGGGGGAGCGCAGCCCGCGACGAGGAGCGACAGGCCGATCAGGAACCGTCTCACGACGGCACGATGACACGCGGATCCGGGCACGTCACCCGCGCCAGTAGAAGGAGAATCGGCCCACGCGGCCCGCCCAGCGACGATAGGGCGCCAGGTCCTGGGGGAGATCCGGGACCGCGCGCAGCAGCTCGACGGCGTGAGCGCGCTCGCCGTGCGGGTCCGGGCCCTCGGCGATGCGGTCCACGGCGTCGCTCCAGCGCGCGCCCAGGTCCTCGCCCTTCGCGAGCCGCAGGAGGAGGTCGCTGCCGAGGCGGGGGAAGCCGGAGTTGAGGGCCAGCAGCACCTGCACGGCCCGGTGCTCGCCGTCGCCGGGGCGGATGAACGACGCGTACTCCGCCTCGCTCACGGAGACCCGCAGCAGCCGGTAGATGTTCGCGAACCGCTTCGTGAGGCGCGGGGTGGGGAGGAACCCGTGCAGGGCCCGCGCGGCGATCTGCTCGTGGGCCTCCAGGGCGACGGTCCGGGGCGCCTCGACGAGCTCGACGTCGTCGGGTTCGGGCTCCGCGTCCAGCTCGAGCTCGAGCATCGCCGGGCCCGGCTCGTCCACGCTCTGCAGCTCCACGTCGTCGTCGGGGGCGGGGGCGACCTCCGCGTCCAGATCGAGGTCCATCACCAGCTCCTGCGTATCGAGCGCCCCCGGGTCCTCCGGCGGCGGCAGGACGATCTCCCCCTCGACCGGGAGCAGGGCCCCCAGCAGGTCCTCGAACCCGGGCCGCTGCATGTCGGGCAGGGTGTAGGGCACCTGGAAGATCTTCTCGAGGTAGTCGTGCGCCGACGCGGCCTCGTGGTGCAGCCCGTCGCCGTGGCCCCCGAGCATGGTCGGGTACCGGACCTTCAGGGCGCGCTCGAGCCACCGCGCGTCCACGCCCACGACCACGACGAACAGCTCGAACGCCAGGAGCAGGTGCACCGCCTGGAGCACGTCGACGACCTGCTCCGCGGGGCAGCGGTCGAGATCGTCGATGTACAGCACGATGCGGTCGACGCCGTGTCCCGAGAAGCCGGGCTCTTCGCGCCACCCGTCGAGGAGCGCCTTGAGCTCCTCGAGGTCGCGGCGGACCACGGACACGATCCCCTGCCGCCGACGGTAGTCGCTGCCGTTTCCGGCCCGATCGGCCACGAAGTCGTATACGAGCCTGCCCGCCTCCAGCTCCGCGAGCTGGGCCTCGGTGCGCGAGAGCATCGTCTCGGCGTCGGCGGCCCGGCGGCGGGCGTCGACGAGCGCCGCCTCGGCGGCCGCCCGCAGCTGCAGGGCCTCCTTCTGCTCGGCCGTCGGATCGGCGAGCAGCGCGGCCCGGGTCCGCTCCGCGCGGCGCTCGAGGGTCTCGGCGCCGACCACGAGCCGGTCGAGCGCGTCGAGCTGGTCGCGGCCCTTCTTGAGCACCCAGAAGCCGAACGCCAGGAGCTCGCCCGCGGGGAGCATCCGCTGGGCGAACGCCCGGTCGAGGCCCACCGCCACCTCCAGCAGGGGGGCGACGAGGAACGGCAGCGCGACGAGCACGATCGGCACGATCCACCACACGCCGACGGGCGTGACGGCCTTGAGCAGCCCGTGCACTCGGCCCGCCAGGGACCGCGCTCGATCGAGGATCGCGCGGGCTTCCTCTCGCCCCGCGAGCACCTCCGCGGTCACGCCCGGCATCGCGAGCGTATCGATCGCCGCGCCGACGTCGGCCAGCGCGCGGGCCTCCGGAGAGTCGGGGGCGTCCGCGGCCTCGGCTTCGAGCTGCTCCACCACGATGCGGCGGACCTGGCGGTCGAACAGCGCCCGGAACGAGCGCAGCTCCTGCTCGCGGCGGAGCTCCAGGCGCGCGACGGTGCCCTGGGCTTCCCGCAGCTGCTTGTCGGCCGCCTCCTGCACGGCGGTGGCCCGCTCCGACTCCTCCCGGGACGACTCGAGCCGCCGCCGAAGCTCCTTGCGCCGCGCCGCGGGGTCGGCATCGCCCGGCCCCAGGTGCTGCGCGAGCCCGTCGAAGACGCGGCCCGCCAGCGATGCCCACAGGTGCGAGTCCATGTAGTGCCACGCGTTGAAGCGCACCTGGCATACGCGGTGGCAGTACAGGGAGTGGGGGTCCGCCTGGTCGATCGCGAGGCTGTCGACCTCGTCCGCGATCCGGTCCATGAAGAAGGACTTGCCCGCGCCCCACTCGCCGAACAGCCCGATCGCCAGCGGGGGCTTGAGGTCCCGAGCCGCGATGACCTCGGCGAACACCCGGGCCTGGCGCTCCACCCCCAGGAGGTCTTCGCCCGCCGACAAGTCGTTGGCGAGGATGGCCCGCTGGGCGCTGTGGGCGAAGCCCCGCACCGCCGCGTCGAGCACGGAGCCGAGCATCTCGGTGAGCCGCCCGGGGTTCACGTCGCCCGCGAGCTGCTCGTACTCGGGCTTCGTGAGGCCCGCGACGGGGCGCGTCTCCCAGTCCGCGAGGACCGCCGCGTGCACCTCCGTCGCCTTGCCCCCCGCCCGGGCCAGGGCGAGGACCGGCACCCGCGCCGCGCGAGCCTCCTGGAACAGCGCCTCGGTCCCGCGACCGCCGGGGAATACGAACAGGACGTCGCCGAGCTCCACGTAGTCGTCGAGCGTCCGGCGCACGACCTCCCCGGGCAGGGGGTACAGCACGCCGTCCTCCAGCCCCCCGAGGACCTCGCACGCGATCGGCTTGCCGGCGAGCGCGCGGGCTCGGAAGTAGGCGAGGCGGGCGACGCGATCGACGCCCGTGTGGCGACCCGCGACCAGCCCCGCGTCGGCCCCCGCGACGGCACGGGCGGCCGCTCGGAGCAGGGCCTCGCTGCCCTTGGAGAGGGACTCGACCGTGCCCGCGATCCGCACCCGGCGGTCGGCCTCGAGGGGCGGGGCCAGGGCGGTGGCGAGCGCCCGCGGGATCTCGTCGAACGCGAACAGCGGGACGTCGCGACCCGCGGGCGACTGCCACGAGAGCGACGCCGGAGCCTCGTTCACCGCCGCCAGGAACGGGGTCTCGACGCGCAGGCCGCCGATCACGAGGTTGCGGGGATCGAGGGATACGACCGCGGCGACGGAGTCCGCGATCGGAGCGGGCAGCGAGTGGGCCGAGGGCGGGTCCGCGACGGTGCAGGCCCACCCCGCGTCGCCGAGGAGCGCCGCCAGACGCTCGGCGAGCCGCGGCCCCTCCTCGCCCACGACGACGAGGATCCGGGGCTCCAGGGGGACGGTCGATCCCCCCTTCTCGGCGACCGGCTTCGCGACCTGCTTCTGATGCATCCGCGGATGCTACCGGGCGCGCCGGCGCCGCGCGAATGCCGCCGCGGCGGCCCTCTCTCACCCGGGGGCGTCGATCCCGTCCAGGAAATCGAGGGCCGCGTCCGCCCACGCGTCCGGGTCTTCGACCATCGGGTAGTGCGCGAGGCCGTCGAGCCAGGTGAGCCGCGCCCCGGGGATCTCCCCCGCGAGCGCCTCGGCGATGGCGGGCACCGCGATCGGATCCTCGCGGCCCCACAGCACGTGCGCGGGGAGGTCCAGCCGCTCGAGCGCGCCGATCCAGCGACGGGCGAAGCGGCTCCGCTCGAACGTATAGCGGGCGATCACGGCCAGGACCGCGCGGTCCTGGCCGTCGTAGCAGGACCACAGGAAGTCGATGTCCGCGTCGGTGAAGGCCTCGGGCCGCGCCAGCGTCTTGCGGAGCCGCCGCCCCATGAGCGCCTTGCTCCCCCGGCGCGCGAGCACCGGGCCCCAGAAGTCGTGTCGCAGCACGACCTGGGGCCACGACAGCTTCGCGAGGTCGATGTGCACACTGCCGTTGCAGAGGGTGACGGAGCGCAGCGCGGGGGCGGCGGCGGGCGCGCGCTCCCGGCGAGCGAGGAGCTCCGTGGCGACGCTCGTGCCGTAGTCGTGAGCGAGGAGGTCCACCGGCCCCTCGAGCCCAACCTCCCGCCACACCGCGACCGCGACCTCCGCCTGCTCCACGAGGCTGTAGGCGCGGTCCAGCGGCTTGTCCGACAGGCCGAAGCCGAGGTGGTCGTGCACGACGACGCGACGCCCCGCCGACAGCCGCGCCAGGACCCGCTCGAAGTCGTGGCTGCAGGTCGGGAAGCCGTGGAGGACGACCAGCGGCGGGGCCTCGAACTCGCCGCCGGTGTCCACGACGAAGATCCGATCCCCGAACACGTCGATCGTCCGGCCGCGCTCCTTCCAGCTCATCCCGCCGTCGGTCATGCGTCGAGTGTAGTCCCGGCCTCGATGGTCACGGCAATGACCAGCTAGGCCGCAAATACCGTGCGTGACTGGTCGCTGCAGTGACCGGCTCGGGCGCCGGTCGACGCGATTGATGGGCCGCAGTACGTCGATCCGAGGAGCCGGCACAGGGGCTGCAAAAGGACCCGGCGACCCGCAATCTCCCGCCTGGATGGTCCATGTCGCTTCGCCTCGCTCCTCCGCTGATCCTCGCGCTGCTGCTCGCCGGTTGCGGCTCCCTGCCCGGCGTCGCCGACGCCCCCCCCGCGGGCGTGCCCGACTTCACCTCGGGATCGAGCGGCTCCTCCGAGCGGGATACGAACCACTGGAACGAAGACGAGGCCGAGCAGGTGCTGGACGCGACCTGGTTCGGCGACGTGCTCGTCAGCAACGACGCCGTGATCCTCGACGGCCTCCCGGGCTTCGAGGGGTTCACCCGCGACGGCGACGCCGTGCGGCTGCACTTCGCGGGCGACGCCGGAGCCGTGGGCCTGCGGGAGGGCGACGTGCTCGTGAGCGGCATGGGCGCGGGCCTGCTCGTGCGGGTCGAGGCCGTGGCCACCAGCGGGGGCATCGCGGCGGTCGAGTCGTCGCCGGCGAGGCTGAGCGACGTCGTCTACCACGCCCTCGCGGCGGAGCGGATCCCCCTGACGCTCGAGGCCGGGGACCTGCCCCCGAGCCCCCTGCGCGACCCGTCGATGTTCGACTTCTCGGGCACGCCGCTGTTCGCGGTCTCCGGCAGCGGCGGCAGCGCGTCGGCGACGATCGAGACGGGGGTGGTCACTCTGGATCCCAGCCTCGACTTCGGCGTGAACATCGACTGGTTCGACTGGAACCGCCCCTGGCCGAAGCTGGAGAAGGCCGACCTCGGGGTGGGGCTGGGCGCGACGCTCGAGCTCGTGGTCCAGGCCGACGCCGAGGGCAGCTTCGCCCGCGACGGCTCCCGCGACCTGTTCGCGTTCGACAAGGCGTTCGCCTTCCAGGTCGGCCCCGTGCCGGTGGCGGGCACCGTCGACTTCGACGTCGATCTCGTATGGCACGTCTCCGCCACCGGCGCCGCCGACGCGCGGGTCGGCACGAACGTCGAGGCCGAGGTCGGGCTCGGGGGCCGCTACGAGGACGGCGACTGGCTGAACACCTCCGGCTTCGAGTGGAACGACTCCCTGATCGGCCCCGAGCTCACGCTCGAGGGGTCGGCCACGGTGCGCGCCTCCATCCGCGTCACCGCGTCCGTGTCGCTCTACAGCGCCGTATCCGCCGAAGGCACGGCCGAGCCCTGGATCCAGGGCGACGCGGCCACGTCCTGCGGGAACATCGACTGGAACGTCGACATCGGCGTCGACCTCGACTCCTCGGTGGGCTACGACATCCTCGGCTTCAGCGGCGACTGGGACTTCCCCACGTTCGCCTGGGACAAGCGCCTCGCCGAGGGCACGCTCCCCGTGTACGACGCCGAGATCGACCCCGCCTGCGGCGACGAGGGCCCGGTGGACGAGCCGGTGACCACCGTCGACGACGGGGACGAGTCCGGCGGCGCGGACCGGCCGGAGACGCCGGAGGACCTCGCGGAGACCCTCATCACCGAGCAGTGCGTCGACGGCGTGGACAACGACACCGACGGGTTCGTCGACTGCGCGGACTCCGAGTGCGCCGACTCGATGCTCTGCGGGTCCGAGTGCCAGGTGTGGGACAACATCTCGTGCGGCGACCAGGTGACGGCGACCACGGCCGGCCTGGTCGAGGAGCGGGACTCGAAGATCGGCGGCTACCCGATCAACCCCGGGCTCTACAGCGGGCCCGAGGCCGCGTTCGCGTTCCGGTCGCCCGTGAGCGGGACCGTCACCTTCCGCTTCGTCGATCCGACCCCCACGGTCGTCGATCAGGACATCGTGGTGCTGCACACCCCCACCGGCGTCTGCACGGCCGACCACGCCGTGGCCTGGGGGCCGAACTCGCTGGAGTTCGACGCGACCCGCGGCGAGCAGTACCTGATCGTCGTCGACGGCTACGACGGCGACGCCGGGGAGTTCACGCTGCGCATCGACTGCGGCGGCTGACCTCAGTCCGCCGACGGGACCCGGTAGGTCTCCCGCTCCTCCTGCGTGAGCACCCGGCCCGCCCGGCGGCGCGCGTCGCCGACCAGGTCCGGGCCCCGGTGAAACTCGAGGAGGAGTCGGAGCGGCTGCATCAGCCCTCGTACTTGCCCAGCGCGGGGGCGATCAGTCGGGTCGGGCCCGGCATCTCGCCGTTGTCGATGCGGGCGAGCAGCTCGTCGACGCACGCGAGGGTCGTCTCGTTGCCCTGCCGGGGGTAGTCCGCCAGCGACCGCTCGTGGTCCTCGGTGCGCTCCAGGAAGCGCGCGATCACATCCGCCGACAGCGAGGGCGTCCAGCTGCCGTACCCCAGCCGCGCCAGCCACCGGCTGTTGAGCTCCTGCTCGAACTGACCGTCCAGGGGCACCGCCAGCAGCGGCACGCCGAGGTGCACGCACTCGGACATGAGCGAGAACCCGCCGGTCGCGATCGCGCCCTTCGCGGTGCGCAGGTCGTCGAGGAACCCGTCCTCGGAGAAGGGCCGCAGGACCACGTTCCCGCGCCGCTCGTCCGTGTGGAACCCGTAGACGCGGAACTCCCCGGGCAGCGTCGCGAGGAGCTCGAGCAGGGCGTCGTCCGAGGCCCCGGACTGGTACACGAGCACGTGATCTCCGCGCTCCCGGACGGCCTCGAGCACCTCGGGCCGCAGGATGGGCGGGACGAGCGTCGTGCGCTTCTTGCGCACCTCGGGCACGAAGAAGGTGGCCGCGAGGTAGTGGTAGGCGCCCGGCAGCTTCGCGCTCACGATCGCGCGGCTGAGGCGGAAGTCGCGCTTCACCCCGTCGGTGATCTCGGGCGGGTGCCGGCACCGATTGATGACCTGCATGTTGTCGATGCTGATCACGGGGATGAGGTGGTTCCGGGCGTAGAAGTAGGCCCAGGACTCGAAGTCCGAGATGACGGCGTCCGCCTCGAAGCCGTCGCTCATGAGCCCGAAGTAGGCCTTGAGGTTGGCCCGGAGCTTCGCGGGGAACAGCTCGAGGTTCGACAGGATCGTCTCGTGGACGTCGATCGACGGACCGTCGAACGCGAGGCTCAGCCCCTCGATCTCCACGATGTCGATGCCGTCGCGGTCGTCGAACGTCTCGTGCAGGAAGTCGTGGGCGCGCCCCGACACCACCACCCGGATCCGGTGGCCCTGCTCCAGGAGGTGATCGAGGACGACGCGGCTGCGGGTGGCGTGCCCCATCCCCTCGCCCACCACGCCGTAGAGCAGCCGCACGTCAGTCGCCCCCGGGGAGGGCCTGCAGGGGCTTGACCAGCTCCAAGGGTCGCACGCGACCGGAGGACTTCTCGGTGACCTCCGCCATGAACAGCGGGCAGAGGTGCAGCGCCGTGATCTCGGGATCCTCGGGGCCGTCCTCCTTCGCCATCCGCAGGGCGTCCGCGAACGTCGGGGCCGTCTCGTACCCGAGGATCTTGGGGACGTACTCGTTGTCGGCGCCCACCACGATCACGCGCCCCACGTGCTGCCTGCCGTTCTCGCCCCAGTACCACATGAAGAAGGGGTGGGCCGGGTGGTAGGCGAGGCCGGTGCGGTACTGCTGAATGAGGGCGGGGTTCTTCGCGAAGGTGTCCTCGTGCTCGCGGTGCAGGACCTCCGCGTCGCGCTCCTTCGCGAGGATCTTGTGGAAGAACTCGACGTAGGAGAGGTGTTGGTCGCGGTCGAACTTGTCGGTGCAGGGGTGGAACACGATCATCGTCCCCCCCTTCTTCACCAGCGGCATGCCCCGGTACAGGTTGAAGATGTAGCCCTGCACCAGCGTGCTCACGAGCAGCGGGTTCAGGTACGCGCCGACGTTGTAGGGGCTGATGTACGGGACCCCGCTCACGAGGATGTCCGCCTGCCCCTCCACCGGCACGAGGTACTGCCGGTAGCAGACGCGCAGCGTCTCTTCGTGCACCGCCTCGGTCTCCCCCGCGAACACCCCGGTGACGCCGTACGGCGCGGGGACGCGGGTGAAGATCTCCTGGCGAGCGGGCTGGGGCAGGACCTGCAGCGTCTTGACCAGGGCCCGCAGCGCCACCTCCTCGCGGGGGCTGAGCTCGTCCTCGTTCTTGGCCAGGAACTCCAGCGGCGTGTCGAACATCCGGTTGTTGATGGTCGTCTCGATCGTGAAGACGTCGAGCTTGGCGTTCACCAGCTTGCCCATGCGCACGACGCGGGTGTTCAGCTCCGACTTCGCCGGGTCCATGTACGAGTGCGACTTCCGGATGGCCTCGGGGTTGTGGTGCGGCTTGAGCGACTTCACCCCGCACAGCCCCACCGCCACCGACTTGTGGCCGCCGTCCATGGGGACGAAGTTGAGGTTCACGTAGATGACCAGGTCCGAGGTCGCGGCCCGCGTATTGATCTCGACCACCTCGCCGTGCTTCGTGGTGCCCAGGTAGGTGAGCCCGCCGGGCTTCTCGGCGTCGTGGTTGTAGAGGCGGTCCGGGTAGAAGCGATCGAACGTGCGATCGCCGACCATGCGCCGGATCTCCTTGGCGGACATGGGGCGATGCAGGCAGGTCGCGACGATCAGGTGGATGTCCTCCACCCCGTAGTCGGCGAGCTGCCCCAGGACGATGTTCAGGACCCGCTCCCGCACGTCCGGCCGCTTCATCGGAGGCAGGGGCAGCGAGATGTCGTCGATCGCGATCGTCACCTTCATGCCCGGCCGCAGCTTGCTGTGCAGCGGGGCCGACCGGCAGGGGTGGTCGACGGCGTACCGGATCGCCGCGTCCACGTCCTTGAGCGGGGCCATGGGCGGCTTCGGGTAGATGACCCGGGTGCCGACGGGGAGGTCGACCTCGACGAGCTGGTCGCCGCTGAACAGGACACGCGGCTTGCTTCGGTGATCGATGGTGACGACGCAGGGGTGGGGCCCGGGCATGCCGCGCAGGTTGCCCGATCGCGTCGAACGGGTCGACGGGATGGGAACGACGCTTTTCGTCACCCTCAAGTTCAAGTTGAAACGGCCGATGAAACAGAACGTGGGAACCCGGTGCGAATGTCCCCATTCGTTTCATATTGAGTCGCTCAATTCGAAACCTACGATCCGTGCCACCCCCGGCTGCGCGCGCGATCGCCGACCAGCACAGCGTTCGGGGTTCCGGGCACGGAACCTGCATCAAACGGGCGCGGAGACTTCATGCGCATTCTCGTTGCTACCGCTGCTCTCTCGCTCCTCGTCGCCGGCTGCGCCGTCCCCGACGGCTCCGACCGTCCGACGATGCAGGACGAGCTCCAGGACGACCTGGTCGACGACGACGACGATCCGGCCGACGACGAAGACCCCCGCGACGACGAAGACCCCGCCAACGACGAAGACCCCACCGACGATCCCGGCGACGACGACCCCGTGGACGGCTGGGACGCGCTGCCCCCCGAGGCCGGTGACGGCTCCCTCCTCACCGTCGTGATCACCTGCGGCCTGCTCCAGGGCCCGCACACCAAGACGTTCGAGAAGGACGGCGACATCTGGACCGAGATCGAGAGCATCGGCGCGGGCCCCTACGAAGAGCTCTACCCCTGCATGGGCCGCGGCGGCGACGCCCGGGGCGACAAGTTCCTGACCTGGGACGACGAGCCTTCGCTGTACATGAACGCCGCGGGCCTCGACCACGACCTGTGGCCCACCGAGACCGAAGACCGCTGGTTCGGCGAGGTCGCCCCGACGGAGGAGCCGTCGCGCGAGTGCGTCGACAACCTCGCGTCGATGGGCATGACCTTCCCCATCGCGATGACCCTCGAGGTCATCGACGTCGAGCTCTTCTAGACCCCTTCAGACACTCAAAATCGGCCAGTCGTAGGCGACCGCGAGTCGCCGCAGCTTCGCGTCCGGATGGATGCAGAAGGGGTGGCCGACCACCGACAACATCGGCACGTCCGAGTGCGAGTCGCTGTAGGCGTGGCACTCCGAGAGGTCGTGCCCCACGGCCCGCGCGTCGTCGGCGATGAGCCGGGCCTTCGTGGGACCCGCCACCACGGGCCGCAGCAGCTTGCCGGTGGCGTGCCCGTCCTTCATCTCCAGCCGGTTCGTGATCATCGCGTCGGCCCCGAGCTCGTCGGCCAGGGGCGCCACGGTGATGTCGAGCGAGCCCGTCACGAGGACGACCCGCAGGCCCGCCTCCCGGCACTTGCCGATGAGGTCGGCGGAGCCCTCGAACAGGCGCGGGCGCATGACGTCCTCCCACACCTCGGCCGAGAGCACCCGCAAGCGGTCCTCGGACATGCCCGCGTAGTTCGCGAACAGCATCTCGTTGAAGAGGCGACGGTCTCGCAGCTCCGCCCCGGCCAGGAGCGGGGCGGACAGCAGGGCCTTGCCGATCCGCTTCATCCCCTCCAGCGGATTGGACTGGTGGCGGAGGTAGTGGACGGTGGGGTGGATCAGGTTGCTGTCCACCAGGGTCCCGTCGACGTCGAAGTACGCGGTCGGCATGGGGCGGGAAACCTACCCCGGGCGGTGGAAGATCGGTGACGTCCACGCGCGTTCTTGCACCGTCTCGGGGACATCCGGGTCGTCGCAGGAGGGGGGACGGTCGCCCTCGGGGAGCGCGATGCACGCGTGGGTGGACCATCGGCAGCTCGGGTTCTCCACGACCCGCGCGTAGTACCAGGCGCGCTCGGCGGGGTCGAAGTCGGGGTCCGTCCAAACGGTGCACAGCTCCGTCGCGCCCGACGTCCCGGTGGCCGCGCAGGTCGTGACGTCGACGCCCGCGTCCCCCACCTCGCCGGCCGCGTCGAACACCTCCACGTGCCGGTCGCCCGCGGCGTCCAACCACCCCTTCACGATCTGGATCCGCTCCAGCGGCGTGCCGGGGCGCGCGTCGGTCCCGGGGTCCATGGCGGCCCACAGGAAGAAGCGGGGGGCGGCGGTGCCGGGGGCGAGCTCGGCGCCCATGGGCACGCCCGACTCGTCGGCGACGGCGATGGCGTCGGGCCGCGAGCAGAGGTCGTCGGGCAGGTCGTCGCCGCCGAAGAGTCGGACGGTGATGCGGGGTCCGCTCGTGCCGTACACCTCGCGGCGACGCATCGCGTCGAAGAGCGCGTCGCGGTCGTTGGACTCGGCCCAGACGGCGGCGAGCCCCCCGGAGCTGAAGATGACCCCGCCGGGGGTGAGGGCGCCGGTCCCGAGGCGCCGCTCGGGCAGGTCTTCGTTGTTGCCCCAGTGGCCCAGGTACGCGTCCTCTTCCACGGCCCCGGGGATGCCGTTGTGGGTGTCGGTGGACGCGATGATCC
Organism: uncultured Rickettsiales bacterium; assembly: GCA_964512225.1. Lineage (GTDB taxonomy): Bacteria > Myxococcota_A > UBA796 > UBA9615 > UBA9615 > CAZEKB01. The sequence goes on from CAZEKB010000124.1 coordinate 17,800, forward strand.
CGAGCGGCAGCGGGTTCTCGCCGATGCGCGCCTCCTCCTCGAGCCCCCGGAGCAGCGCCCCGCGCACGAAGTCGGCGCGACTCACGCAGCCGCCGCCCCCCATGGCGCCCGCGCCGGTGCCGTCGCCGCAGTCCGCGAACGGTGGGGTGCGCAGCTTCTCGAAGGTGCACAGCTCGTCGGGCGCGCCGAGGATGCCGGACAGCCCCGGGCTGCACTCGGAGTCGCCCTTGTGCTGGTAGATCTCGACCAGGGGCTCGAGCTCCGCCCGTCGGGCCGCTTCGTCGGCCTGCTCGGCGACGGTCTCGCCCTCGTACTCCACGGCGAAGAGCCGGCCGTTGCTCCAGTTGGAGTTGTGGGGGATCGCGAGGACGTCGCAGGGACCGTCCGCGTCCAGGCAGTCGGCGCGCAGGGCGTCCCAGAGCTGCGCGGGGGTCTCGTGCTCGAAGTAGGCCGCGGGCTGCGCGGGCACGGTCGCGTTGCGGAAGATGACGTTGCGGTGGAGGTTCGAGACACCCGTCGCGGCGGTGTACTCGTACGCCACGAAGGACGTGAATTCGCACGACGCGGACCGATCGTAGGCGGCCTCGGCGGCGTCCTGGACCCGACGCCACAGGGTGCGCGCCTCCCCGAGGCAGTCGAGGCCGAACCCCCCGCAGATGTCCTCGAAGCGCTCCGGCGACGCCTCGGTCAGCTTGAGCCCGAAGGCCGCCACCGCGCGGTTCCCCCCCGTCCGGTACTGCTCGCAGGTGGGCACGTTGTAGATCGGCGACTCGGGGTTCGTGCAGCCCGCCACCTCGGCCAGGTACTCGCCGTGGTCGGTGACCGCCGCGAAGTCGAGGGGGCGGTCGAGGCGCAGGGTCTGGGTGCCGCGGCCCTGGGCGTCGAGCGGGGGCAGCCGCACCTCCTCGCCGCGGGCGAAGGCGTACGCCTGCGTGGGGTCCGTGCGGACGTCGAAGACCCAGGCGTCGAAGGACCACGACGTGTGAGCGTGCAGGTCCCCCCAGAAGACGTCGCGCTCGGGGTTGGTGGCGGCGCAGGGCTCGCGCACGTCCTCGAACGGCGTCGGCTCCGGCACCGGCTCGTCCGAGGGGCAGCCGACGAGGAGCGGGAGGAGCAACAGCGCGCGCTTCATGGTCGGCTCCACCGGCGCAGCGTGGACCGCACCCGAGGCCAGAGGGTAGCGGGGCTGTTCGCGGTGGCGAAAGCCCAGCGCAGGCGCTTCTGGCGGGGCAGCAGCGGGCCCCCGCGATCGAGCACGCGGAGGTACAGGTCCGCCAGCGTCGTCACGCAGTTCGAGGCCAGGAGGTGATAGCGAGCGAAGTCCTCGACCTCGGTGTCGGGGCCGCCCGGGAACCACTCGTCGAGCGTCGCCAGGAGGACGTCGACTTGCCGCGCGGTCAGGGCGAGCGGGGCGCGGCGGTTCCGGTCGTCCCCGCCGCCCGCGTAGCCGGTCTGCCAGCGCTGGGCGGTGAGGGTCCCGGGGATCGACCCGCGGAGCTCCTTCTCGATCTTCGTCACCTCCCGGGTGACGTCGTCGTCGGGGTTGAACTCCACGAGCACGTCGCTCCGGTCCGGCAGGCGGACGCGGAACCGGACGTGGCCGAAGTGGTGCCGGAAGGGCCTCCGCTTCGGCGCGGCGATGTCCCGCCCGTCCTTCACCAGGTCGAGCGACAGCGGCGGCCGGTACCAGAGCTCGAGGACCTCCCCGGGGTCGGGGGGGCCCTCGGGACCGGGTCGGACGTCGCGGAATCGCACGTGGCTACATGTCGACCGGCGGCTGAGCCGTGGTGCCGGACGCGGGGTCGAGGTCGTCGAGGAGATCGACGATCGCCTCGGGCTCGAGCGCGGCCGCGAGCACCTCGCTCATGTCCTCGGCGAAGACGAACTCGATCGCCTCCTGGACCGCGTCGGGGATGTCCACGAGGTCCCGCTCGTTGCGGGACGGCAGGATCACCCGCGTGAGCCCGGCGCGGTGGGCGGCGAGGACCTTCTCCTTGATGCCGCCCACGGGGAGGACACGCCCGCGGAGGCTCGCCTCACCGGTCATCGCCGTGTCGGACCGCACGCAGCGCCCCGTCAGCAACGACGTCAGCGCGGTGAACATCGTCACCCCCGCCGACGGCCCGTCCTTCGGGGTCGCCCCCGCGGGCACGTGGATGTGGATGTCCTGGGCGTCGAGGAACTGCGGGTCGATCCCGAGCTCCGCGGCGTGGCTGCGCACGTAGGTGAGCGCGGCCTTGGCGGACTCCTGCATCACGTCGCCGAGCTTGCCGGTGGTCTGGAGCGACCCCTTGCCGGGCATGCGCGACGTCTCCACGAACAGGATGTCGCCGCCCACGGGCGTCCAGGCGAGGCCCGTCGCGACGCCCGGGATCGACGTACGCTCCTGCACTTCGGGGAAGAAGCGCCGCTTGCCGAGCAGGTCGTCGAGGTCGTCGACGCCGATCTCCAGGCGCGGGTCCTTCTCCTCGGACCCGCTGCGGGCGATGCGCAGGGCCGTCCCCCGCACCAACCGACGCAGCTCGCGCTTGAGCTGGCGGACGCCCGCCTCGCGGGTCCAGCCCTCGACGATCGAGTCGATCGCCTCGTCCGACACGGTGAGTGTGTCCTCGTCGATCGCGTGGGCCTCGAGCTCGTCCGGCAGCAGGTGCTTGCGGGCGATCACGGCCTTCTCGTCCGGCGTGTAGCCCGACAGCGTGATGATCTCGAGGCGGTCGCGGAGCGGGGGGGAGACCCGGGAGAGGTCGTTGGCCGTCACGAGGAAGAGGACCTCGCTCAGATCGTACGGCAGCTCGAGGTAGTGGTCCGTGAAGGAGTCGTTCTGCTCCGGGTCGAGCACCTCGAGCAGCGCCGACTCGGGGGAGCCCTGCCAGCCGCTGCCGAGCTTGTCGATCTCGTCCAGGAGCATGACCGGGTTGCGGACCCCCGCCTTCTTCATGCCGTGCAGGATGCGCCCCGGCAGCGCCCCCACGTACGTCCGGCGGTGGCCGCGGATCTCGGCCTCGTCGCGCACGCCGCCCAGGGCGATGCGCACGAACGGGCGACCCGTGGCCTCGGCGATCGACTTGCCGAGCGACGTCTTGCCGGTGCCGGGGGGACCGGCGAGGCAGAGGATGGTCGCCTTGGCGCGACCGCCCATCTTCAGCACGGCGAGGTGCTCGAGGATGCGCTTCTTCACCTCGTCGAGCCCGGTGTGGTCGGCGTTCAGCTTGGGTCTGGATCTCGCATTGAGCGGATGCCTCATGCGACCTCTCGGACGGGGGTG